>JBCDJN010000137.1:0-11723 GCA_039414355.1 Planctomycetota bacterium
CGCTGGTCGCCGCGGGCCCTCTGGTCGGCCCCCTGATGGAGACGACTGGCGGCCGGCTGCTGCCGGTCGATAGCGAGCACAGCGCCGTGTTCCAAGCCCTGCAAGCGGGGAAGGCGCGCGAGGTTGAGCGCATCGTCCTCACCGCCAGCGGCGGGCCGTTCCTGAACTGGCCCATCGAACAACTCGTGCAGGTCACCGTAGAAGACGCTTTGTCGCACCCCACGTGGGAGATGGGGCCGAAGATCACGGTCGACTCGGCCACGATGATGAACAAGGCGCTCGAGGTCATCGAGGCCCGCTGGCTCTTCAACGTCCCCGCGGAGCGGATCGGCGTGGTGATCCACCCGCAGTCGGTGGTGCATTCGTTCGTGGAGTTCATCGACGGCTCGGTCGTCTCGCAACTCAGCCCGCCCGACATGCGGTTGCCGATCCAATACGCGCTGGAGTACCCCGATCGCCACCCCGGGCCGGCCGCGAAGCTCGATTGGCAGTCGCGGCTGCGGCTGGACTTTGAGCCGCCGGACACCAAGCGGTTCCCGGCGATCGAGCTAGGCTTTCAGTGCGCCCGGGCCGGCGGGTCGAGCGGCGCCGTGCTCAACGCGGCCAACGAGGCCGCCGTCGCCGCCTTCCTGGACGGCGACCTTCACTTCACCGAGATCGTGCCGGCCTGCCGGAGCGTGCTCAACTCGCATCAATTCGAGGCCCAACCGACGCTCGACGACCTCATCCGTCTCGACCGCTGGGCCCGCAAGGAGATAGGGACGTGGGTTTGTGCTTGATGGCGGCTTCGCTGCCGGAGTTCGCAACGCCGATCATTGGCATCCTGATGGCCGCGGCGGGGCTGGGCTTCGTCATCTTCGTCCACGAACTGGGCCACTTCGCCGTGGCCCGGGCGTGCGGCGTGAAGTGCGACAAGTTCATGGTCGGCTTCGACTTCTGGGGCCTCAAACTCAGCCGCAAGTGGGGCGAGACCGAGTACGGCATCGGCGTGTTCCCGCTGGGCGGCTACGTCAAGATGATGGGCCAGGACGACGACCCCAACCGCGCCGCGGAGCAGTTTGAAGAGGCCACCGTTGAAGAGGGCTCAGAGTTCGCCAAGGAGGTCACGGCGCCGGACGGCACCAAGAAGTACCTCGACCGCCGCAGCTACCAGGCCAAGAGCGTGCCGCAGCGGATGGCGATCATCTCGGCCGGCGTCATCATGAACGTCATCTTTGCGTGGGTCTTCGCGTTCTTCGCGTACGGCCTGGGCGTGCAGTACCTGCCGTGCGTGATCTCGGGCGTCTCGCCGGGCGGCCCGGCTTGGCAGGCGGGGCTGGAAGTTGGCGACGAGATCGTTCAGATCGGCGACCGCACCAACCCCGACTTCGACCACCTGACCGCCGGCGTCACGCTGGGCAACTCGGGCGAAGGCGTTGACTTCCGCATCAAGCGGGCCGCCACCGGCGAAGTGGAGGAGCTCACGCTCATCCCCGTGAAGATGGACGGCTCGCCTAAGATCGGCGTGGGCTACCCCCGCGCCGCGAGCATCAAGCCGCTCAAGGAGGAGGCGCTCGCCGAGGCAGTCAAACTGGTCGGACTGCCGGACTTCGCGCCCAAGGACAAGATCATCGCCGCCGATGGCGAGCCGATTGAGACGTACCGCGACCTGTCACTGGCGCTCGCGGCCAAGCCGGACGAGGCGATCGTCCTGACCGTCCAAGGCGCCGCCAAGCCAAACAGCGAAGGCGAAGCCGCGACGCGGGAGCTCACGCTCGCGCCGATGCCCGCGATGCGGCTCGGCCTGGTGATGACGATGGGGCCGATCGCCGCAATCCAAGCGGGCTCTCCCGCGGCCGAGGCGGGTCTCAAGGCGGGCGATACGCTGGTTGCGATCGATGGCGAGACCATCGGCGGCGACGGCCTCAACCCGGCCGACCTCGACGCGGTGCTGCAGGGCAAGACCGGCGCCGTTGACCTCACCTACCGCCCCGCCGGCGGCGAGAGCGACCAAACCGCGTCCGTAACGCCGCGACCGGCGACCGGCAGTTCGATGCCCGGCGCCAAGGGGTCGCCCATGCCGCTGGAAGCACTCGGCATCGCGTACAAGATCGTCCCCGAGGTCTCCGCGGTCACCCCGGGCAGCCCCGCCGAAGCGGCCGGCCTGAAGGTTGGAGACAGCGTCACAAAAGTCACCCCCGCCATCGCCGACGGCAAGGGCGAACTCAAGGCGGAAGGCACGCGTGAACTCGGCGAGAAAGGCTGGGGCTGGCCCCCGGTGCTCACGCTCATCGAGCAACTCACGCCCGGCTCTAAGGTGACGCTGACCGTGTCTCGGGGGGACGAGCAAAAGACGTTCGAGCTGTCGCCCGAGCCCTCCGAGACGGCGTATATCGCCGATCGCCAACTGGTGAACGTGCTCGACCTGCGACTCGAAGACCGCGACGCCAGCACGATTGGCGAGCAAGCGTCCTTGGCCCTCGATAAGACGTGGTTCTCGCTCACGCACGTGGTCCGCGTGCTCCAGAAGCTTGTGTCGCGAGACGTGCCGGTCAAGAACCTCAGCGGCCCGTTCGGCATCCTTGAGATGTCGGTATCGGCCGCGAGCACCAGCACGTCTCAGTTCCTGCTGTTCCTGACGCTCATCAGCGCGAACCTTGCGGTGCTGAACTTCCTGCCGATCCCGGTGCTCGACGGCGGGCACATGGTCTTCCTGGCGTGGGAGGGCATCACCGGCCGGCCGCCCAACGAGCGGGTGATGATCGCCCTGCAACTGGTCGGCATGGCGCTGCTGCTGTCGCTGATGCTGTTCGTCACGTTCAACGACGTGGTGCGGATGTTCTTCCGCTAGCGTTCTTCGAGTTCTTCGATCGTCTTCGGCCAATCGCCCTTGAGCAGGCGAGAGAGCGAGCGGTCCGCCAGCAGCTTGCCCTCGGTTTGGCAGCGGGGGCAGTAGTTGGTCTCGTTGTCGGCGTAGCGGATCCGCTGCACGGCCGTATCGCACACGGGGCAGGGCTTGCCGTGCTTGCCGTGCACGGCCATTTCGGGCCGGAAGGCGGTCACCTTCTCCGGGAACCGCTCGCGTGCCTCGCCGACAAGCCGTTCGGTCCACTCGGCGAGCGTCTGCCGGCAAGCGGTGTAGAGCCGCTCGATCTCTTCATCGCTGAGCCGGCTGGTCCACTTGATGGGCGAGAGCCCCGCCGCGTGCAGGACCTCGTCGCTGTAGGCGTTGCCGATCCCATCGAAGGCGCGGGGGTCGGTCAGGGCGCGTTTGAGCGTGTGGTTCTCGGCGGTGAGCCGATCGGCAAAGGCTTCGAGCGACGCGGCGAGCACGTCAAGCCCGCCGCGGTCGAACTCCGCGAGGTCGGCGCCGGCCTGCATAACGTGGATCGACGCCCGGTGCTTGGGGCTCGCCTCGGTGAGCATGAGCGTCGATTCGATCTCGCCGTCGTCGATCTCCCCGCCTTCGATCGCCTTGGGGCCAAAGTGCCACGCGGCGAGGTCCGCCTTGCTCTTAGGCCGGGCGCCCGGTTTCCGCACGTGGAAGCGGCCGGCGATCATCAGGTGAATCACCACCACCGGCCCGCCGTCGAACCGCCAGACGAAGCGCTTGCCCAGCCGATCGATCGACGCGAGCGGCTTGCCCTGGCAGTCGTAGAGGTCGGGCTCAAACGTGCGGACCAGGAACGGGCTCTTCAGGTCGATCCGCTTGAGCGTTCGGCCGACGAACTGGTCCTCCAGCGCCGCCTGGTACGCGAGGATGTCGGGCAGTTCGGGCATTGCCGGCGTTGCGTGGCGTAGCGGTTGGTCGGGTTATGGGGCTGGCGCGGCCCGGGTTGCAGCGGCCGTGCGGCGTGCGCCGATGCCGACTATTGCCCGGATTGTACCCAAACCGCCACGGCCAACCGTTATGCCAGCCAAGACGATCTCCCACACCGGCCGAGTCCTTTCTGCGATGGCCTTCGTCGCCCTGGCCGGATGCTCATCGACCAAGCCGGTTCACGTGGACATGAAGGGCGACATCTGCGCCGCCGGCACCATCAAGACGGTGATCGCCACCGACAACAGCGCCCGCCCGCTGCGGGCGCGGACGCTGCCGCGGGAGCCGGGCTGTGCGCCGAAGATCGCCCTGATCGATGTGGATGGCGTGCTGCTCAACCGCAACCTCACCGGCAGCGGGTCGCTGGGCGAGAACCCCGTCGCCCTCTTCCGCGAAAAGCTCGAAGCCGCGGCGGGCGACCCCGGCGTTTGCGCTGTGCTGCTGCGGATCAACAGCCCGGGCGGCGGCGTCACCGCCTGCGACATCATGCGGCAAGACCTGGAGCGGTTCCGCCTGCACACGGGCAAGCCGGTGGTGGTCTGCATGATGGACCTTGGCTGCGGCGGCGCGTACTACCTGGCGACGCAAAGCGACATGATCGTCGCCCACCCCACCACGCTCACCGGCGGCTTGGGAGTCGTCCTTAATCGCTACGACCTGGTGGAGGCGCTCAAGCAGCAGAACGTCTTCGCCAAGCCAATCCGCTCCGGCAAGAAGGTCGACATGGGGAGCCCAATCCGCAACATCACGCCCGACGAAGACGACATCCTCAACCGCGTCGCAGGCGAGTACCACCGCCGGCTGCAGGAGGCGGTGGTTGCCGCGCGACAGGTGTTGAAGTCCCAGGTGGTCGAAACGCTGGCGCCGCCCGAGGAAGCCGAGGCCGGCGACGATGAAGACGACGTCTATGACGAAGACGCCCCCGAGGAAGACCCCTTCGGCGGCACGATCTTCGACGGGCGGGTGCTCACTGCTAGCGAGGCCGTCGGGCTCGGCATGATCGACCAGCTCGGCTACCTGGACGACGCCCTCGCCACCGCCCGAGGGCTGGCGGGGCAGTCGGTGACGCGGACCATCGTCTATCGCCGCAGCAACGACCGGGCGCTGACGGCCTACGACATCACGCCCAACCTGCCCGCCTCGGCGGTGAGCCTGCCGCTGAGCATCCCGGGCTTCGACCGCAGCCAACTGCCAATCTTCCTCTACCTCTGGCAACCCGAGCCGCTGCTCGAGCGAACCGGCGGACTCTAAGAAGTCAGCAGGAAGGACGAAGAACTAAGAAGATACTCCCTGGCGGTTGCAGAGAAGACGCGACGGTGTTTCACTTCTGGCTTCCCCTTCCTTATTTCTGACTTGTTTGCCGTGCCGAATCTTCCTCGCCCGCCGGTGCTCGCTACCCGTGACCTCGTGAAGCGTTACCCCGATGGCGACGTTACCGCCGTCAATGGGGTGACGATCGACATCGCCGAGGGCTCGTACGTCTCCATTATGGGCCGCAGCGGGAGCGGCAAGAGCACGCTGCTCAACCTGCTCGGCGGGCTCGACAAGCCGACCAGCGGCGAGGTGCTGTTCCGCGGCCGCTCATACGCGGACTTCCCGTCGCTCGACGCGGTGCGTTCCCGGCACCTTGGGTTCGTCTTCCAGTCGTTCCATCTGCTGCCCACGCTGGGGGCGCTGGAGAACGTGCAGGTGCCCATGTTCGAGTCGGGCCGGTCGGCTTCGCAGCGCCGCAAGCGGGCCGAAGAACTGCTGGCGCTGGTGAACATGACGCACCGGGCGAACCAGCTGCCGCACCGGCTGAGCGTGGGCGAGCGGCAGCGGGTGGCCATCGCACGAAGTCTGGCGAACGAGCCCGACGTGCTGCTGGCCGACGAGCCGACCGGCAACCTCGACTCCAAGAACGGCGCCGAGGTGCTCGACCTGTTCGACCGGGTGCACCAGGAGCAAGGCGTGACAATCGTGGTCATCACGCACGGCAGCGAGGTAGCCGAGCGGGCGCAGCGGCGGCTCACGTACCGAGACGCCAAGATTATCGCCGACGACGCGCCGGCCGACGAGCAAGAGATGCCTGCAGGCGAAGCGGCCTCGTAGCGGCTAAGGCAGGTCGGCCTCGTCGTTTTCCGCACTCTCCGCGTCCGCGGGCTTCGGCTCCTTCGCCTTTGGCGGCTTCGCCTTTGGCGGCTTCATCGCACCGCGCCACGCTTTCTTGCCGCCGACGACCGGCAGCGACAGCGAAGTGCCCTCCAGGTCCACCGTCAGCTCCGTGCCGGGCGTGGGCCACAGCGTGAAGTCTTGGTCGCTCGAGAAGATCATCAGCGCCACCTGCTGACCCGCCTGGATGATCTGGTCGTCCGGCTGCAGGTCGAACGCCACATCGTAGAACTCGCCCGGCACGAGCGGCTCGCTCTCGCTGATCGACTCGCTGTTTTGCGGATCGGCCCAGCCGCGGGTGATGATGTTATCAGTGATCGTGGCGTCCCGCTTGGTGTTCCACGGGAGCGAAACGAGCCAAACCGAGAGGTTCGCCGCCGGCTTGCTCGAAGCGAGGCGGACCGTCACACGCGGCGTTCCGGAAATGTGCAGCGGCTGCTTGAGTTCTTTCGAGGTGTAGATCAACCGGTGCTCGGTCCACTCGGCGCGCGCAAGCGCTTCGCCGTTGAACGAATAGTTATCGACCAGCTTCTCAATGCCCCGCTCCTTGCCCGCCTTGAGACGGAGCTGGCCCCGCTCGGGAGCGCCCGGCGCCGGGTGCAGCGTGACCGGCTTGGCCTTGGGGTGCGGGTAGCTCTCGTACTCGGTTGGTTTGTCGCGAGGGTCGCCCTCGCGGACAATCCACGCGTGGGCGTCGTCTTCCACGCCGTTCTCGACGCCGTGCAGATAGCGGGTGAACCAGCGGTTCATCATCTTCATCGGGGGCGGGCCGCCGTGGCCGCCTTGGTGGTAGTAGACCTGGCATGGCAGGCCTTTCTTGCGGACCGCTTCCACGATCCGCAGGCTGTGCTCCGGCACCACGTTCCAGTCGTTGAAGGCGTGGGCCATGAGCATCGGGCACTTCATCGGGCCGAGGTCGTTCTGGTAGTCGCGGCTCGCCCAAAACGCGCTGTAGTCGCCGGTGACACGGTCCAGGTTATCCAGCATCAGCGTGTCCCGCACGGTGCAGTTGCACTCGTCGCGCATCGCTTCGGGGCCGGAGTGAACGATGTCGAACAGGCAATCGATGTCCTCGCCCATGTAGCCGAAGGGGTGCCGCACCAGGCCGTTCGACCGGTAGTAGTGGTAGTACGAGGTGTTGGGGGCAACGGGGATGATCGCCTCCAGGCCTTCGACACCCGTGGTAGCGGCGGCCAAGGGAATGGTGCCGTTGTAGGACGTGCCGGTCATGCCAACGCGGCCGCTCGACCAGCCGGCCGACACGCGCTCAAAACCGTCGGGCGTGGTGTAGCCGTCCGCGCGGCCGCAAAGCCAGTCGATGACCGCCTTGGGGGCGAGCGACTCGTTGTCTCCACCTTGCGTCGGGCAGCCCTGGGACAAGCCGGTGCCGGGCGACGACGAATGCACCACCGCGTAGCCGCGCGGCACCCACGTGTCGGCGTGCCGCTTGGAGATGATGGGCCGCATGCCCTTGCGCTCAATCGCCGGCGGGCTCGTTCGCTTCTTAGGTTGCTCGCCCAGCTCTTGGTGCGGGTCCCAGAAGAACTTCTTGCCCCCCTCGGCCGTCCCAGCGAAGTAGGGGCTGGAGATGTACACCACCGGCAGCTTCAGGCCTTCCGTCTCAGTCTGCCGAGGGCGGGTCACGCTCACGTGCATACGGTCGGGCTTGCCGTCGTTGTCGGAGTCGAATTCGGTTTCGACCCACAGATCGTGGCGGACCCAGTAGTCGCGGTCCTTGAAGCCCTCAACGACCTGAGCCTCGCCGTCTTTGAAAACCGGCACGGTCGGTTCTTTGGCGGTTGACGGCGTCGCCAGCAAGGCGGCGACGCACGCAGCAAACGGCACGAATCGCAAACGGAACCTCCCCTCGGCAGGATCACAGCCCGCCGCCACGTGCGACGTTGCTGACGGCGGCGAACTTGACGCAGAAGAGTATGCGCAGCCGCGGGGGCAATGGCCAACGTGTGCTGGGAATCCTGTCCAACTGGGAGGAGTTCGCGCAGACGATCATGTCGCAAACCCCGCTCACCGACGCCGAGAAAGCCGCCACGCGGTGCTGCATCTGCGACGACAGCGGCGCCATCCTGGCGGACTCCGCGGGGCAGCAGCTCAAGGGTCGGCTCGAGGCGCAACTGGTCACGCGGCTGTTCGACGCGAAGCAGGGCCACGAGTTCCTGGAGTTAGACAGCAAGCGGTCGTGCGTGGCGCACGCCCGGGCCCCGGGCTTCGAGACTTATAGCGCTGGCTGGCACTCGGTCATCGTGCAAGAGGTGTGACCGGCGGCTCGCCGCGCGTCGGACGCGGCGTGCTAGAAGCGATACAGGGCACAGCCCACCTGCACGCCGGCGCCGACCGTGAGCACCAGTCCCAAGTCGCCCGACTGCGCAGCGCCCGTCTTGCGAGCCGCGTGGTAGGCGGCTGGCAGCGACGACGTGGCGAAGTCCTCCCCCTTTGCAACGCACACCGTGCGTTCATCGGAGAAGCCCAACGCGTCGGCCGTCGCGTTGACGAACGGCTGGCAGACCTGCGGCGGGAGCAGAACGGCCAGTTCGTCGCGCGATAGGCCCTGCTCTTCGAGAAACCGCTCGGCGGCCTGCTTCACACACGCCAGGTAGTGCTGCTTGAAGTCGGCGGCCTGGTGGAAGTGCAGGTAAGCCTTGCCAGCGTCGTTCCAGCCGCCGGCGATCGACTGATCGGCGTGGTGTTCCGAGAAGTCGTAGAAGCCGAAGCCGAGGAAGCCCGACTCACCGTCCGCCGACTCGCTGAGCAGCATGGCCGACGCGCCCTCGTGCACACCCAGCAGCGGCTCACCCGGCACTTGGCGGTTGTTCTCAACCTCCGAGGCGAGGATCATCGCCTGCTCAATCTGCCCCGCCCGGGCGAGTTCGCTCGCCAAGTAGATCGCCTTGAGCGTGCCAACGGGCCCGCTCAGCACGTCGAACGCCAGCGTCTTGTCCTCGGCGTCGGCGGGGCGATCGTGGTTCATCTCCAGCCGGCCTCCGACGAGCGCGGCGATGGCCGGCTCCATGACGAACTCGGTGCGGTAGGTGCCGACCGAGACGAGCAGGTCGACCTCGTCGCACCCGAACCGTGAAGCCACCAGGCTTCGCTCGGCGGCGGTGCCGAGCATCTCGATTGTGTCGACCGGTTCATCTGGGTTGGCGTCGACGAAGGCGATCGATTCGATCTCAAGCTGCACCGGCAGCGTCGCGGCGACGGGCCCCGCGGCGGTGGCATCGGCGCCGGCTTCCTGCGTCAACCGCGACGGCAGACTGTCCATCGTGTAGAGCGCCGTGCCGGTGGTCTGCCCCGAGCCGGAGATGCAGAACGCCAGGTTCTGCCCCTCGGCGATGCGGCCGGCTTGGATCGCGTCGAAGAGCGCGAGGAAGTGGCTGTTGCTCGACGTGTTGCCGCGCTCGGCGAGGTTGTTCAGGAAGCAATCGCCGAAGTCGTACTGATAGAGCCGCTGGATCTCCTTCTTCGCCTCTTGCATGGTGAGCTGCGACGTCTGGTGCGGCACGATGTGGTCGATCCGCTCCAGCGGCCAGCCGTTGCGGTCGACAATCAGCTTGGCGTGCCGGGCGGCGTGGGGGACGACCGCCTCGGTCACCTTGATGGCGTCCGTGTACATCACGGCGCCGCCGTGTTCCTGATCGGTGGGCTTCGCGATGCAGTACGGGCTGTACTTGCTGAGGGTGTACAGATCGAGGTCGTGCAGCCCGACTTCCGGCGACGGCGAAACGCCCAGCGACACCGCCACGCCCGCGTCGCCCAGCGTGAGCGACGCGATCTGCGGGTCCATGAAACCGGTGATCTCGCGCTGGGCGGTCTCAATCAGGTAGCTGATGTACTCGCCCGAGACCACCAGCGCGTGCCGCACCTCGCCGGTGCGGATCAAGGCGTCCGCCAGGTAGACGCCGGTCCACATGCCGGCGCAGGCGTTGGTGAGGTCGAGCGCGAGCGCGCCCGTCAGCCCGAGCTCCCGCTTGAGCGTGACCGCCGCGGCGGGCTCGTATGAGAAGGTATTCGGGCCGTCACGCCGCGAAATGTTGGTGCAGATCAGCAGCCCGTAGTCCTCGGCAGCCGCCGGCGATTGGTCGAGGCAGCGGCGGAGGGCGCCCTCGGCCAGGTCGATCGAATAGAGCCCGTCCCCCGCCAGCCGCCGCGCGTGGATGCCGGTCAGCCGCTCCAGCGGCAGGCGGACCTGGTTGCGGCACCCTTCGAGGATCTCCGCCGTCGTCACGCGCCGGTCCGGCAGCATGACGCCCAGACTGTCGAAATAGCTCTTGGTGAGTCGGAGCATGGGCGTCGGCGTCGGTCTACTCGGCGGTGGCGGGCTGAGGCCGCGCGTCGGCGCCCTCGAACACCCCGCTCGGCGCCAGGCACTCGGCGAGCTCCGCCACGGTGGGGTGCTCGAACAACAACGCCGGAGAGAGCGACCCCTCCGCCAGACGCACGCCGCGGGCCTCGGCCGCCGCGACGATCTGAAGGCTCTTGAGCGAGGCCCCACCCAGGTCGAAGAAGTCGTCGTGGATGCCAACGCGATCTACGCCGAGCACCTCGGCCCAGACCTCGGCAAGCAGTTGCTGGGCGTCGTTGGCCGGCGGCGTGTACGTCCGCCGCGTTCGCGCGGCGGAGAGGTCGATTGCCGGCAGCCGCGGGGCGTCGACCTTGCCCGAGGGGTTCAGCGGGAACCGCTCGACCCGCATCGCCGCCGTGGGCGCCATCGGCAGCGGCAGCCGGCTCCGCGCGGCAGCCAGGAGTTCGCTGGCCGGCATGGGTCGGTCGGACTCGGTCGAGTAGTGCGCGACGAGCGTCTTGCCGCCCGTCGGCGAATCGACCGCCTGAGCAACCACCCGCTCAACGCCCAGGATGCCCTCGAGCGCCCGCTCGACTTCGCCCAGTTCAATCCGGTGGCCGTTCACCTTTACCTGCCGGTCGACCCGGCCGAGGAACTCAAGCTGACCGCGATGGTTCCAGCGGGCCCGGTCGCCGGTTCGGTACACGGCACGGGTATCGCCGGTCAAGCTTGGCATCGGCGCGAACCGCTCGGCGGTGAGCGCTTCGTCACCAAGGTAACGCGAAGCCAAAGCAGGACCGTTGATCACAAGCTGCCCGACGGCGCCGGCCGGTTGGGCGCGGCCACAATCGTTAACCACCCACGCCTCCACACCCGGCAGCGGCGCCCCGATGGGCGTTGGGCCGGCGGCCGGGTCGTAGCCCGTGAGATCGGCGACCGTGGCGGTGACCACGGTTTCCGTCGGGCCGTAGGCGTTCAGCAGGGTTGTCGGCGTTTGCCTCCAGGCGGGCAGGCAGTCCGCGGGGAACGCCTCGCCGCCGACGATCATCAGCCGCAAGCCGGCGGCGGCTTCGGCGTCCATGGCAGCCGTGCATTCGCGGAAGTACGCCGGCGGGAGGTTGGCGACGGTGATGCCATCCGCCTTGACCCGCGACCAGAACTCGCCCGGCGACCACAGCGTTTGCCCTCGCACCACCAGCGTGGCCCCCGACAGCCAGGCGCACCACGCCTGCTCAAGCGACGGGTCAAAGGTCATCGCGCTAAACTGCAGCACGCGGTCGCGGCCTGTCACTTGGAAAGCCGAAGCCGCAGCCGCGATGTGGGTCGCGAGCGCCGCGTGCGAGACGACCACGCCCTTCGGTCGGCCGGTCGACCCCGAAGTGTAGATCACGTACGCATCGTCTTCCTGTGACAGGCCGACGGCGGGCGCCGCGTCGCCCGGCATGCCGGCGACCTCGTCGGCCGCCTCGTCGA
>JBCDJN010000138.1:0-11690 GCA_039414355.1 Planctomycetota bacterium
AGCGTCGCGGCGGCAAGGGGATCAAGGGCGCCAAGGTCGCCGACGATGACCCCATCGAGCACCTCTTCGTCACCAGCACGCACGACTACCTGCTGTTCTTCACCAACTTAGGCAAGGTCTACTGGCTTAAGGTCTACAACCTGCCCGAGCTGGCCCGCGACTCGAAGGGCAGGGCGGTGGTCAACCTGCTGAACTTCGCCGAGGGCGAGACCATCGCCGACTGCCGGGCGGTGCGAGACCTGAAAGAGGCCGACCAGTACCTGATGATGGCGACCCGCCGCGGGCTGGTGAAGAAGACGGAGCTCTCCGCCTACAGCCGACCGATGAAGACCGGCATCATCGCCATCAAGCTCCGCGAGGGGGACGAGTTGGTTAGCGTCTCGCAGGTGGCCAAGGGCGACGAGGTGCTGCTCGCCACGGCCGGCGGCATGGCGATCCGCTTCTCCGAGTCGGACGCCCGCCCAATGGGCCGCAACGCCAGCGGCGTGAAGGGCATCAACCTGCTCGAAGGCGACGAGCTGGTGGGCATGGTCACCGCCACGCCCGACGCCACGCTGCTCACCGCCACCGAGCAGGGCTACGGCAAGCGAACGCCGTTTGGCGCCAACGCCGCCGCGGCTGAAGACTCAACGGACGAAGGCGGCGAAGACGAGAACGGCTCCGCTCGCTACCGCACGCAAAACCGCGGCGGCAAGGGACTCCGCGACATCAAGACGACCGAGCGCAACGGCCGCGTTGTCGGCATCGCCAGCGTGTCGGACTCTGACGAGCTGATAATGATGACCGCTCGTGGCAAGCTGCAACGCATCCGTGCGGCAGACGTGAGCGTGATCGGACGCAACACGCAGGGCGTGCGGATCATGTCGGTTGACGAAGGCGACACGCTGTCCGCCATCGTCCGCGTGCCGCCGGAGGAGAACGACGAGACGGACACCCCAGCGAGCGAGTAACTCACATGATGAACCGCCAAGACGCCACAACGCCAAGAAGTCGCTCCTTGAGTCTCCTTGGCGAGTTGGCTCCTTGGCGGCTTCTGATCGCGTTGCTGCTCAGCGCCCCTGCTGTCGCTGTGCCGCCGAACATCGTTGTCATCTTCATCGACGACCTCGGCTACGCCGACATCGGCCCCTTCGGCTGCGACGCCTACCCCACCCCGCACCTCGACCGGATGGCGGCCGAAGGGCTGACGCTTACCGACTTCCACTCGGCAACGGCGGTCTGCAGCGCCTCGCGTGCCGCGTTGCTGACCGGATGCTACCCGGAGCGGGTGAGCATTCAGGGCGCCTTGTTCCCGGGGTCACGCATCGGCCTCAACCCGGACGAGTTGACGCTCGCTGAGCTCTGCAAGAGCCGGGGCTACGCCACCGCCTGCTTCGGCAAATGGCACCTTGGGCACCTGCCGCCGCACCTGCCCACGCGTCACGGGTTCGATGAGTACTTCGGCCTGCCCTACTCCAACGACATGTGGCCGTACCCGCCCGGCGAGACCACGCTCGAGAGCGCCGCGGCGAAAAAGCGGGCAAAGAAGTTCCCGCCGCTGCCGCTGTACGAGAATGAGTCTATCTTCGACGCGGACGTCTCGCCGGAAGACCAGGCGGAGCTCACAACGCAGTACACCGAACGCGCCGTCGACTTCATCAACCGCAAAGCGGGCGAGCCGTTCTTCCTGTACGTGCCGCACACCATGGTGCACGTGCCGATCTTTGTGTCGGAGAAGTTCCTCGACAAGAGCGGCGCCGGGCTCTACGGGGACGTGGTGATGGAGGTCGATTGGTCGGTTGGGCAGATCCTTGATGCCCTTGAGAAGAACGGCGTCGGGGACAACACGCTGGTGCTGTTCACCTCCGACAACGGCCCGTGGCTCGCCTACGGCGACCACGGCGGCTCGGCCGCCCCTCTGCGGGAGGGGAAGGGGACGATGTTCGAGGGCGGCTACCGCGTGCCCACCGTCGCCCGCTGGCCGGCGAGAATCCCCGCCGGCAGTGAGTGCGACGAGTTGGCGACCACCATGGACCTACTGCCAACCGTCGCCGGCTTGATCGGCGCCGACGTGCCGACGGATCGGAAGATCGACGGCCGCGATATCTCGGCACTCCTAACCTCGCCGGCGGACGCCGAGAGCCCGCACGAGGTGTTCTATTGCTACTACGGGCGAGAGCTGCGTGCGGTCCGCGACCGGCAGTTCAAGCTGCACCTGCCGCACGAGTACCGAACCATGGCGGGCCGGCCGGGTGGGACGGGCGGCAAGTCCAACGGCTACCGCAAGGCGAAGATCGGGCAGGAGCTCTTCGACCTAAAGAACGACCGCGAGGAAACCACCAACGTGGCCGACTCGCACCCGGAGGTCGTCGAGCGTCTGCTCGCCCACGCCGAAGCCGCCCGGGCCGACCTGGGGGACAAGCTCACCAAGCGGAAGGGCAGCGGCGTCCGGCCCGCGGCGACCGCTCCGCAGTAGCCGTCCGAGCTACGGCGTGTACTCAACGCGGTCGGTGGTGGAATTCAGCGAGTACGTCCCGCCCGACGGGTCGGTCGGTAAGCCGTCCGGCAGGTAGTTCGGGACCAGGTCGGTCAGGTCGGTCGGCGCGGCGTCGTTCTCAATCTGGTACTGCTCGATCATCGAGTTCATCTGCGTGATCTGGCTCTCGCGCACCTTCGTCCTCGCCGCTTCGGTTGAGACCGAAACCCGCGGCACGATGATCGCCGCGATGATCCCCAGGATCAGGATCACCAGCAGCAGCTCCATCAGCGAGAATCCCGCCGGGCGTCGAGCCAGCCGCATCGATTGATTGGTACCCATTGAGTTTGCCCCTTGCTTCTCCGCTCGACCCAAGCGCGAGATGTCCGCCACGCCGCCGCTTGATCCGGTCGGTCCTACTAAAACGTAGCTGCCAATCGGCGCCGGCGCCCCGCCGCAACAGGCCAGCAGAGGCTCAGGTCAGAACGCACGAATCGATTGCAACGGCTGTAACGGCCGACTGCCACGCGTGTATCTAGCGGTCGCTACAATAGGGGTGGACGCCGAAGCCCCGGAGCTGTGACGTTGCTACTCGATCGGATCGACCTGCCGTTGGTTGCCGCGCTGGGCGTGCTGTTGGTCACCTCGCCGTGCCTCGGGCTTGAGACGGTTCGGCTCGCGTCGCCCGCCGAAGGCTCGGGCGTGATGGTGCTGGAGGGACGCATTGTCGCGGAAGACTCGATCGGCACCCTCGCCCTGCAAGAGGCCGACGGCGCCCTGCACCTGCTCCAGGCAGACGAGATCGCCGACCGGCGGTCTGACGAGCGGCCCTTTGAGCCCCTCACCGCCGACGCCTTTGGCGAGCGGCTGCTGGAGGGGCTGCCCGCTTCGTTCGCCGTTTACAAGACGCCGCGTTACGTGGTCGCGTACCGCACGTCACGGGACTTCGCGAAGTGGACGGCCTCGACGCTGGAGCGGCTGCACCGGGCGTTCGTCGCCTGCTGGAAGAAGCGCGGCATGGACCTCCACCCGCCGGAGTTCCCGCTGGGCGTGATCATCCACGCCACGCAGCAAGAGTTTCAGGCGGCCACCCAGGCGGAGCTGGGCACGCCGCTCGGCAACGCGGTTGGCTACTACAGCTTGGCGACCAACCGCGTGCGGACGTTCGACCTCTCCGGCCACGAGGCGAACCGCGGCGTCCGGCGGCGGTCTTCGCTCCGCGAGATCAACCAGATGCTGGCGTCGCCGGCGTCCCGGCCGTTGGTCTCCACGGTTGTGCACGAAGCGACGCACCAGGTGGCGTTCAACGTCGGCGTGCACGTTCGTCACTCCGACCTGCCGCTGTGGCTGGTCGAAGGAATGGCGACGTACTTCGAGGCGCCGGACCTCACCTCGTCGCGGGGCTGGCGGGGCATCGGCAAGGTGAACTACTCGCGACTGAAGAAGTTCCGAACGAATCTGCCCCGCTGGGGTTCCGGCGGCTTGGCGTCGCTGACCAGCAGCGACACCCGCCTGCGGGACCCGCGGACCGCTGTGGACGGCTACGCCGACGCCTGGGCGCTGACGTATTACCTCATCCGCTACCGCGGCGACGAATACACGGCCTACGTCAAGATGCAGGCCGAGAAGGCCCCGTACCAGCAGGGCTCGCCCGGCCACCGCATGGAGGAATTCGCGCGTCACTTCGGCGACCCGGCCGAGCTGCAGGCGGATTTCCTGCAGCGGATGTCGCGTTTGCGTTGACCGCCGCTTGCGGAATTCCGGCCGCGACACTTATACTTCGGGGCTACAGGTTCGGGAGCGAGGTTCGCCGCGGGCGGCCCCTCTCGGCAGGCTTGCCACACGGGCGTGGCGGAACCCACGGAGTGAGCGGCGTTGGGAACGAAGAAATCAGGCAAGGGGCGTAGGAAACTAGGGCGGAAGAAGCGACGCATGCGCGCCAAGATCCGGCACCGCAAGAAGTAGCCGGGCGCCCGCGGGCCGCGCCGGTGATTCTCTTACCCCTTCAGACCGGTGGTGGCCACGCCCCGCAGGAAGCTTCGCTGCGCAATCAGGAAGAGCAGCAGCAGCGGCAGCGAGAAGATCACCGCCGCCGCCAACAGCAGCGGCGTCTGGCTTGAGTAAGAGCTCACGAACCGCTCCAGGCCGTACGCCAGCGGGAATTTCGCCGGGTCGCTGAGGTAGAGCAGGGGGCCGCCGTAGTCGTTCCAAGCGGCGATGAACTGCAGCAGGCCCACCGTCACGAGCGCGGGCCGGCTCAGCGGCAAGACCACTCGCCAGTAGACGCCCCAGTCGCCGCAGCCATCGATCCTCGCGGCGTCCATCAGCTCTTGCGGGATTGAGCGGAAGAACTGCCGCAGCAGGAAGATGGAAAAGGCGTCGCCGCATAACGTCGGCACAATCAGCGCGCCGAGCGAGTTGTACAAACCCAACTCGCGCAGCAGCAGAAACCGCGGGATCATCGTCGCCTGCCAAGGCAGCAACAGCGTGGCGATCACCACCCCGAACGCCAACTCTCGGCCGGGCCACTTCAGGCAGGCGAACGCGTACGCCGCCAGCGAGCAAGAAAAGAGCGTGCCCGCCACCGAGCCAACGCAGAGCACCAGCGTGTTCCCCAGGTAACGCCAGAACGGCATGCCGTCCACGGCGTCGGCGTAGTTCTGCCAGCGGGGCGACTCGGGCAACAGCGTGTGGGGCGAACGGTCGAACTCCGCCTGGCTCTTGAGCGAAGCCCCCACCATCCAGACAGCCGGCGTGAGCAACACGGCCGTGACCAGCAGCATCGGCACATGGCGGGCGAGTGGCGTGGGGTTCATCGCGCCGCCTCCCGCTCTCTCTCCCACACCGGGCGCAACTGGTCGCGGACGCGTTCGGCCGCTTCTCGCAACCGCTGCTCCGCGTCGGCGCCGCGGTAGAGAACGTCCTGCACGGCGGCGTTCACTTCGCGGTAGTAGAACGACGCGACCGGCAGCGGCGGCGTTGGCTGCTGGTTGGGGCTGGCGGCCAGGCGGACGAACTCGCCGAACAGAGGCCGCCGCGTGAGCATGGCTTGAAAGACCGGCTCGTCGACCACGCGTTGGCTTACCGGCATCCAGCCGCCGGCGACGCAAGCCTCGGCGGCGCCGGTCTCGTTGCCGTTGAAGCCGGACCAGAACTTCATGAACTCCCACGCCCCGTCGGCCTGGCGGGCGCCGCGTGGGACGAGGAAGAAGTTGCCGTTCACCCAACCGGCGTCGCTTCGGCCGCCGGGCGGAGTGGGGAGCGGCGCCACGCTGTAGCGGTCCTGGCGCTCGCCCTGACTCGGCGTCTCGGCCGCGGCTTTGGCCAGGTCGCGCACCCGCCACTGCCCGTCCATGATCGCCGCGTACCGGCGGCCCGCGAGCAGCGGGAACGAGCTGCCGGTCAGCGCCTGATCGCCCGTGCGGAAGCTGGCCATGCGGTCGGCGCCGTAGCGGTCTCGGTAGGCCGCCATCCACTTGAGGGCGGCGAGGTTCTCAGCGCAGTCGAGGGTGATCGCCTCGTCGGGCGTGGCGGCCTCGGGGTTCCAGAAACCGCCGCCGAAGACCACGCCCCAAGCCCACAGTCGCCGAGGGTCGGGCAGGTAGCCCACTTGCTTGAGCGCCCCGCCGCCGCGAGGCGCCACCGCTTCCGCCAAGCGATCCAGCTCATCAATCGTCGCCGGCGGATCGATCCCCAGTTCTTCCAGCCACGTGGCGTTGTAGTACAGCGCGCGGATGTCGAGCCCGTTGGGCAACGCGTACAGCCGGTCGTCGTACGACGAGAGCTGGCGGGCAACGGGGAAGAGCCACTGGGACAACGCCGCAAGCTCGTCGGCATCGACCAACTCGTCGAGCGGCGTGAGCGCGCCGCGCGACGCCCAGTCGGCGAGGATCGGGTCGTCCTGATTCACCAAGTCGGGAGGATCACCGCCGGCCACGCCCAGAAAGAACTTCAGGTCGAGGTTGTTGCCCGGCATGGCGATCGCGCGGACGCGGTAGCGGTCTTGCGACTCATTGAACCGCAGCACGATGCCGTCAACCACGGGCCGGTCCTCGCCGCCCCAGAAGTGCCAGAAGACCACTTCCTCCCGCGGCGGATCGTCAACCCGAGCGGAAGGTGAGCAGCCTAACAGCAGCAGGAGGGCGATGGCGGCGATGCTGGGGGCTTGCAGACCCATGGCCGAGAGTCTCTCACCGCGGGCGACCGATGGGAAGCCGCTCCAGTCGCGCGGCCGCGGATTGAACGGACCGCCGCCGCCGCCGGAAACTCGTCGCTTGTGGTCGTTCGAGCTATGCTCAAAGGTTGGCGGCCGCGCCCATGGCTGCCGCCAGACGCTCCTCTCCGCACCAGGCTTCACTATGCGATTCCGTATGCTCCTCGCCGGCTTTGCCCTCTCCTGCCCGGCGGCGCTGGCCAACTTCCCGTCGGGCAACCCCATCAACGCGGTGATCCCGCTTTCGGACTTCACGGTCGAGATCGAAGACGTCGTCACCATCCCGCGCAGCGGCAACAACCAGCAGCCGCGGATGGAAGACCTGGTCTTCGGCGGCGACCCCAGCACGGCGTACGTGATCGACCAGCGCGGCCCGGTCTGGGCCTTCGACCCGACCGACGCCAACCCTTCGCCGCAACTGTTCTTCGACCTCTACGACACCGTCGCCGACGAACGACCCGGGAATCAGACAGGCCTGCGTGGCATGGCATTTCATCCAAACTTCAACACCCCCGGCACGGACGGCTACCGCAAGTTTTACACCTCGCACAGCCGCCAACCATTCTCGTCGCCCGTTGGCTCGCCGGCACAGACTGTGTTTTGGTCACCGCCGGACATCGACCACGATTCGGTCGTTGGCGAGTGGATGGTCGACGCTCAGGGGAACGTTGATACGGGCAGCTACCGCGAACTGATGCGGGTTGGGCAACCGGAGTTCGATCACAACATCGGGCAGATCGGTTTCAACCCCACCGCCAAGCCCGGCGACGCCGACTACGGCAACCTGTATATCGCCCTTGGCGACGGCGGCGGCCCCGGTGACCCGAACGACCTCGCCCAGAACCGCACCACGATCACCAACGTCAACAGCGGCGGGCTCGGCTTCCCCCACGGATCGATGCTGCGGATCAACCCGATCGCCACGGCGAGCGACCCTTATCAGATCCCGGCAGACAACCCGTTCGTGGGCGAGGCCAACGCGATTGAGGAGGTTTGGGCGTACGGGCTGCGGAACCCTCACAAGTTTGCGTGGGACACGGTCACCGGCAAGTTGCTGATCAGCGACATCGGCCAGAACAACATCGAGGAGATCAACCTCGGGCAGGCGGGCGCCAACTATGGCTGGCCACTCCGCGAGGGGACGTTCGAGTTCGTCAACAACAGCACCGTGCGTGAGCTGCCCGCCAGCCACCCAACGGACGACTTCACCTACCCCGTCGCCCAGTACGACCACGACCCGGACAACGACAACAACGCCCCCGGCGGCTTCGCGGTGGTCGGCGGCCCGGTCTACCGCGGCGACGCCATCCCGGGGCTGCAGGGCAAGTACCTGTTCGGCGACTTCGCCTCGGGCCTAGCGATCTACGCTGTTGGCGTGGGTGACTTGGTGCAAGAAGAGAACTTCACCGATCTAAGTTCGCTGGAAGACGGACTGCTCGCCCCGTACGAGGAGATCCGCTTCACGGAAAACGGCGTGGAGCGGCCACTCAGCCAGATCATCGGCAATGCCAGCAGCCGGACCGACATGCGTTTGGAGGTAGGCCCCGATGGCGAAGTGTACGTGCTCAACAAGCGGGACGGCATCGTGCGGCGTCTGGTCAGCACCGCCGGCATCACGCCGGGCGACTACAATGGCGACGGCGTTGTGAACGCCGCCGATTACACCGTTTGGCGAGACAACCTCGGCGCCCCGTCCGGCACGCTGGACAATGACCCCGAGGGCGGCCCGGCAGGACCGGCCCAATTCGAGATCTGGCGATCCAACTTCACTCCCCCCACGGCAGGGCCATTCGCACGTGTCCCAGAGCCAACCGCGTTGCTCCTGCTAGGGATCGCAACGCTCGCCCGACGGCAACGCCAGTGGCGTCGGAAAATGATCTGACCGCGAATAGAGCGAATGAAGCGAATGGAGAGTCAGGCAGTAGCCATTCGCTCGATTCGCTTCATTCGCGGTCCAAACTCCCGACCATCGATCGAGCTTTCCAGAGCGTCGCGGGTTGGCCCGCGGTCTTCACGGCGATTGGTCCCCGCACGATTGGTTTGGCGGTGACGTGCGGCCGCGGCAACCGCAACGCGACGCTCGCCGATTGCGCCCCCCACGTACGCCGCTGCTTGACGAGCAGCACGCGCCCTTCGCCCACTGCGGCGCAGGCAACGTTCAGCCTCGGCGCGGACGCTGGCGAGCCATCGGCAGGCGCAACGAAGGTGATCTCCAGCAGCCGTTCGCCCTCAAGCGTGGTTTGCGACGACGGCCGGAACTGGAACAGCACGCCGCGGCGCCGCTGGACGGCGCCCGCCACCACCACCGGCTCGAGCGGCGCCAGCTTGGTCGCCTTCTCGCGGCGCGAGTCGTGCTCGGTCTTGCCGCCCGAGATGGAGGGCGCCAGTTGTGCGACGCCACCGGACGGGTTCGGCAGCACGCCGCCGAGCGACGCGTCCAGATGCCGGCCCTTCTCGCCGGTAGACTCTACCTCGATCGTCCCGGCGTACTCGCTCTGCAGCGTGGTGCGGGGCGCGTAGTCGAAGACCGTCAGCCCCGCGGCGGCGCCGTTGACTTCGATCGAGACCTGCTCCACCCGGTCAGCGTCGCCGCGTTGGACGACGACCGAGACCGGCAGCTCGACGCGGAAGAGCCGCTCGCCGGGCCGCAGCGCTGCGTCCTCGGGCCCCTCAACGAGCACGGCGCTGACGTGCCGTGGCACGTCGAAGCGGACCCGCGGGGCGTCGCTGGCAAACGGCGCCAGCTCGCCGCCCGCCGCCGCCGGCGCCAGCAGTGCTCCCGCCGCCAGCGCAACCAGCCAGTGACAACGCATGACCCCTCCGTTGAGTGTCGCCGCGATCCATCCCCGCAAGACCCTACGGCGATGGCGCGGGTTCGGTTCGCTCGGATTCGATACGCCGCTGCCGCCGGCGGTAGATCGACGCCGACCACTTCATGCCGGCATAGCCGAAGAGCAGGGCCCAGAGGCAGTGCCCTACCGTCATGAATGCCGACGGCTTGGGCGAGTGGTGAATGACGATCTTGGTTTGCGGCGGGCCAGCAACGAAAGCCCTTCCCCAAAGGTCCCATTCCTCAGCACCCGCCCGAAGAACCTTCGCTCCTTCCGGAAGCTCATCTAACCAATCGCCCGTTTGTGCATTCTGGAAAGCCCGACCCCTGATGGGCCTGTAGAACAGGGCTAGGGCTTTGCTCGTGACGAAGTCTCCCTGTTCAAGCGACCTCCTTGACTTTTCAGCGATCGAGATCACGGCGCCATAACAAACCACCGGCGCCAAGAACCCGATACAGGCGAAGCGGACGCGGCCCGCTGAGACCACCGCGCGGTCAAGGGCGAACAGCGTTGCCAAGGTCAATAACGCCAACCACGCCCAGGCCAAGAGATCGTTGGCGGCCCACAGCGAGCCGATGCCCAAGCACGCGACTGTCATGACGATAAACAGCTCACGCATCGAGAATCGCACGGCGGGGCTCCTCGCTGGCAAGGCGGTGTGGGGCGGGTAAGATGGCGGCCCGTTCAGCCCGCTCTCGTTTCGAGCCGCCGCGATGCTAACAGAAGACCAGCTCCGAATAACGACGCTCGGCGAGCCAACGTTCAATTCGCCGCTCAAGTCCGTCATGGAGGGGCCGCGGGAGTTCGTCGACGATCTGCGGCGAGTGCTGCTGGACGTTGAGTTCTCCGGCGACGAGCCGCCCACGCCGCTCGGCTTCGAGAAGGCCGGGCCGCGGGAGCGGGTCTTCTTTGACGCCGCCCAATCCACCGCCGCCATCGTCACCTGCGGCGGGCTCTCGCCCGGGCTGAACAACGTCATCCGCAACCTCTACTACACGCTGCACGACAACTACGGCGTGCCGCGCGTGCTGGGCATCCGCAACGGCTACCAAGGGCTGAACCCCGACGAGGGCCGCCCGCCCATCCCGCTCACCGGCAAGCACGTGGAGCGGGTCCACCACGCCGGCGGCACCATCCTGGGCAGCAGCCGTGGGCCGCAGGAACCGCGGGTGACGGTGGATTTCCTCGAGTCGCTCGGCGTGGACATGCTCTTCACGATCGGCGGCGACGGTACCCAGCGCGGCGCCCGCGCCATCGCCCACGAGGTCGAGCGACGCGGGGCGAAGATCGCCGTGGTCGGCATCCCCAAGACCATCGACAACGACATCAAGTACTGCTACCGGAGCTTCGGCTTTCTGACCGCCGTGGCCGAGGCGGAGCGCGTGATCGACCGCGCTCACGTTGAGGCGAAGAGCGTCCAGCGGGGCGTCGGCCTGGTGAAGCTGATGGGCCGGCACGCGGGGTTCATCGCAGCGGCGGCGACCATCGCCAGCGGCGAGGTGAACTTCACGCTGGTGCCCGAGACGCCGCTGGTGATGGAGGGCGACGACGGCTTCCTCGCCAAGCTCGGCCGCCGGCTCGATGCCCGCGACCACGCCGTGGTGGTGGTGGCTGAGGGCGCCGGGCAGGAGCTGTTCGCCGCTTCTCAAGAGGGGCGGCCTGGCATCGACAAGTCCGGCAATCGCAAGCTGGGTGACATCGGCCCGCTGCTCAAGGAGCGTATCACGGAGCACTTCAAGCAGCCCGGCATGCGGCCGGCGAACGTCAAGTACTTCGACCCCAGCTACTACATCCGCAGCGCCGCAGCCGGCGCCGCGGACAGCCTGCTGACCGAGCAGCTCGCCCGCCAAGCCGCCCACGCCGCCATGGCAGGCAAGACCGACTTGATCGTCAGCCTGTGGAACAACCGCAGCGTGCACGTGCCGCTGGAGCTGACCACCGGCCAAGCCAAGCGGATGGACCCGGCGAGCGACCTGTGGGGCGCCGTGCTGGCGATCACCGGTCAAGAGCGCTGGTAGCCCGGAATGCGTCTGGCGAGCCGGCGGCGCAAGCCGCCGGAGGTTATCATGGGGCTCCGGCGGCGGACGCCCCCGGCGCGCCGCAAACAGTAATCCAAAACAACTCTTTAAAACGAGGTCTCGCATGCACCCCGCCGCGCGACAGCGCGCGTTGCGCGCCCCCCCGCGGGTTG
>JBCDJN010000139.1:0-11617 GCA_039414355.1 Planctomycetota bacterium
CGCTCGCTAAGCCTTCCTCTGGGGTTCGCGCCTCGCGCCTCGCGCCTCGCGCCTCCATCGCCACCGGCCGCTCGCCCGGCGTGATCCCGCCCGAGAGCGGCGTCAGGTAGTACAGCGCTGGCAGGTTTTCGAAGAGCGGGATGTACTCGCCGAAGGGGACGCGGTGCATCTTGTCGTACACGGCAACGAAGTTGCCCTGCGCGTCGGCGAGCGCGGCGCTGTTGTGGAAGGTCATCTCCCACTCCATCACGTCGCCGATGAACGGTCCCGGGTAGTTGTAGCGGTCGATGCCGAACAGCGTGGGCGTGCCGGTCCAGATGGCGAAGGCTTGGGCGTTGCGTTGGGCGTAGCCGGCCCGCTCGGCGTAGGCGGGGTTCAGCTCGGGCGGCGGGGTGAACTGATCGGCGAAGGTCCAGACCGGCGTGCGGAACATCGACTCGGGCCACACGATCAGGTCGAGCGTCTTGCCCGCCGCCTCCGCCTGACGCGCAGCTTGCTTCGAGAGGTCGAGCATCCGCTGCATGATCCGCTCGCTCCGCTTGGGGTCGGGGTCCCAGGTTGCGCGGATGTCGCTCTGGAGAAGGGCAACGGTAGCGGTTCCCACGGACGGCGCGATCTCTATTCCGCCAGATGTGGCGCGGAAATGGCCGGTGAACAGCGTCACCGCCACGGGAACCGTCGCGGCGAAGAAAGCGACCGGCGGCCGTGGGTCGAACTGGATCAAGCTGCGATCGCGCGATCGCTGCACGGCACGTGCTCCATCGACCACCCCGGCTGCAAACATCAGCATCACAAACGACACCGCGTACGCGCCGCCGAACGACGCGATCTGGATCACGCTCGGCCACCACGCCTGCGTGTGTGCCAGGCCGGCAATCGCGAAGCCGGTGAACAGGTGGGACTGCAGCCACTCTAGTCCAACCCACGCCGCGGGCGCCGCGACCCAGAGGGGCAGGGGAGTGTGGCGAAGGGCGGCCCGCACCAGCCACACGAAAGTCGGCAGGTACATGCCCAAGTAGCCCGCCAGGAAGGGCAGACCGAGCGGCGTGAGCGGGTGCGGCAGCACCACCCACCAAACCGCGGCCGCCCAATACGCGGCGCCCGCCGCCCAGAGCTTGAGCCAGCCGCGGCGGCCGAGCGGATCTTCACCGAGCGCCACCAACAGCCACGGCATCGGCGCCAGCCACGCCAGCAGCGAGAGGCACGCCGGCGGTTGGGCGAGCCAGAGCAGGGCAGAGCCGATCAGCCCAAGAGCCAGTGTGCCGGGCAGTCGGCGGGGCCACGCCACGAGCCCGGCGATCCGGCTGGGCGGCGATGGTTGCGGGTGGGTCGCCGCTTCGCTGGACATCTCGTCACCATACGCCACGCCGCCGCGGCGCAGCCAGAGCGATCACGTCGCCGACCCGGCGAGCGTGCGGTCGATCTCGCCGTGCAGGCGGAAGACCTCTTCGCGAAGCAACTGAGAGGAAGGCTCGTCGGAGAGCAACCGCACCAGCGGCTGCCACAGCGAACTGGGCAGGCCCGCGCGGTCGGCCGCTTTGGTGACGGCGTCGGAAATCGGCCCGGCGAGGGCGGGGTTCTGCTCGTAGACGACCAGCAGCACATTTGTCTTGACGGCCACCTCCACCAGCGCGGCGTGGTCGTCCCCGTGGCGACCGCTGAGCTGCGCGGCGAGCCGGCGGCTGTCCGTCAGGATCTGGCCGATGGCACGAGCCGGCGTGGCGCCCTCCGACGCCAGTTGCGACTCAGGCGGACTCTCAACGCCAAGCAGCTCCGCGAGCGCCTGCATCTCCCACTCCTCGGCCGCCGCGGGCTGCGGGGCAATGAGGTGCGAAAGGGCCGACCAACTCACCTTCGACCCCAACAGCCAAGCCAGCCGACGGGTGTTGGTGATGGCGACCGCCGGCGGAGTGTCGACTGATGGCGTCGGAGCGAGAGAGTCATCGAGTGGCGGCGCGGGCGGCGTGTCGGCGGCCATGTCGACCTCCGGCAACCCTTCGGGCGTCGCCGCCGCGTCAGGGTCAAGCAGTTCATCAAACGGAGGCGACGACGGCCCCGGCGACTCCACCACTTGGGTTCCACCGGGCACTGAATCGGGGAACGGCACCGGCTGCACGGGCATCGGTTCCTCGGCGGGCATCGATTCCTCGACGGGCATCGGCGGCGCCGAAGGTTCGGCGGCCATGGCCGGGCCCTCGGGGTCGCCTTCCCCCCCCTCGTCGACGGGCGGCAGTTCTTCGTCGAAGAGCGACATCTCCGCGGACTGAGCCGGTTCGGTCGGCGCGCTCGCGGGCTCTTCGGCGGGCTCGGGCTCCGGCGCGGGTGTCGACTCAAACGACGGCAGCGGAGGCGCCGCCGGGCCGAGATCGCTTGGGGCCGGTGGTTCGTCTGCCATCGGGCCCGCGGCAATCGGCTCGGGAATCGGCTCCGCGATTGGCTCGAAGGACTCCTCCCGCGGCGCCGGCAACGGCTCTTCGTCGAAGGTCGAATCGCTGGGTGGCGCCTCGCCGTCGGCGGCGGCTGCTGGCGTCGGCGGCTCGGTCTCAATCTCGGCGAGGTACTCGACCGTCTGCCCGCAGCCGGCAGCGAAGGCGCCCAACGACGCAATCGCCACGGCCCGTCTCAAACGAGCGACGATAGCGGCGGCGCGACTGGGGCGGGGCATCGTTGAAGCGGCACGAAGGCGGTGGCACGGCCGGACGGGTCCATCCTGGCGCGGACACCATCGCATCGCCCGAAAACCGCGTCAATCTCGGCTCGGCGCCATCGGACGCTCGCCACGAGCACTCGCCCCGACTCACAACGCCTCGCGGATGAACTTCACGCTCGGCTGCCCGCGGCCGGGGGGCACGTAGAGCCAGTCGGTGGCGTATCGGAGGCGGTCCCGCGGGCGTTCGGGGATGCGGAAGTTGTCCCCCTTCTGCAAGATCACCCGGCCGAGCGGCATCTCGCCGAACGCCCGGGAGCCGGCGCTCTCGATTGGGAACCAGCGGCCCTCGCCCTCCTCGGTTTCGAGGTAGAACTCGGCGAAGCAGTGCTTATCGACCCAAACAATCCGCGCCGGCACGCCCGACGCCCGGCAGAGGGCGGCGAACAGGGCGCTGCGGCCGTGGCAGTCGGCGGAGCCTTCTTTGAGCGTGGTGACCGCACTGGTATCCGGGCCCTCGACGTAGGCGATGGTCTCCAGCACGTGGTCGTACAGCATTTCAATCTTCTGCCAGTCGGTCGCGTCCTCGGGCGCCTCGGCAAGAACGTCGCGTGCCATCGCCTTCACCCGACGGTCGCGCGACTCGATGTACGGACTCACGCCCACAAACTTGCGGAGCGAACGCGGCGGCCGGCGCGGGATCTTGTACTCGGCCGTCTCGTCGTCGCCGGGCGGCAGGATCACTTTGGTCGCCACCTCAAAGGTGACCACCGCCCGCGCCTTCTGCCCGTGTGCCAGGTAGGGGATGCGGATCAGCATCTGCCGCGCGCCGCCCTGCAGGTCTCGGTAGGCGACTTCGGACACCGAGCCGGAGAAGTCCTCCGCCACGATCTGCACCTGCTGCTCGTCGCACGCCAGCGGCACCGCGACCATGGCCAGGATGTCGCGAACCGGACCCTTCCTCGCGCTGACCTCCGCGCCCACTTGAAAGCGGCCGGAGACCACCTCGCCGTACCGGTCCACGGACTCGGCGGGCGTTGCGTCGAGGAGCTGCCCGCGTGCGGCGGGCGCGATGGCGAGGATTGTGCCGGCGAAGAGGAGCGTAGCGCGCATGGAGTGGCCTTCGATGATGGGAGCCTCCCCCCAAGGGCTGGCTACTCCATGTTACTTCGCGGCGGTGGCTGCGGCGCTGGTTGAGTTGCTGGTGGCGCACTCCCCGGGCTAACGCCCAGGGCTCGCTGCTGTCTTGCGAGGTGGCTCGACGGCCCCGCTTGCGCGTCAATCCGCAATCCGAAATCCGCATTCCGCAATCAAAAACAACCCCGTCCGGCTTGCTTCAGGAGGACAAGCCGAACGGGGTTGCTACCGCGTGCGTGGCCGCCACGTTCCTCGCGGCGCCACGCGGGCTCTTCTTGTGCGGCAGGAGGGGGAGGGGAGGGCGCCGCAGCGAGAAAGGCCCGGACTGGATTATCAAGCCGCTTTCGAGACGCGAATCACCGACTCACGGGCCAGGCGGCACGGGGCCGGGATCGACGAACCCGCCGGTTGGCGCCGAGCCGATGCTGCCGCTCATCACCGCGCCGCCGTAGTAAGGGTCGGCCACCGGGTAAGAGGTGGGCGTTGGGCCGCAGCACGGGTCGCAGCAGGGATCACAGCACGGCTGCGGGCAGGGGTCGCAGCAGGGGTCGCAGCCGACAGCAACCGGGGCCGGCGCGGGAACCACCACCTGGGCCGGCGGGGCGACAAATCCGGGCGACGCCGACACGGCCGGGCCGCAGTAGGCGCCGCGGTTGAACACGTCCCGCACGCGGCGGAACAGCCCACAACCGGTAGTGCTGCCCACAAACAGGGTAACGGCCAGCAGCAGAGCGATCTTCTTCATGGCAGGAGCCTCCGCCCGTCGCCGTCGGCCGCTGCGGCCTGAAGCGCGGTAAGGGAAGCGACACCCGGCGGGCGCCGACACTGGGAAACGGTGGGGAACTTGGCGGGGAGGGTTCGCCGCTGCGGGTGTGTGGCCTGTAGCGGCGAGGCGGGGTTGGCCGTTGGGGCCGAACAACTCTACATCGCGTTTCGCGTCGTGCAAACGCAACGCGGATTTTTTTCAACACCGGCCGGCGCGGAGGTTGATCGCGTGCTACGTTTTCCTGCCGCAGGCCGCGTCGCTCGTGATCGCGGTTCGCCCTTTCGGCTCACTAGAACCACTCGCCCAACGCCTATCGCCCGACCGCTATGCTGCGAGTGCACGGACACCAAAGAGGACGATTATGCCGGCGAGCGGCCGTGGCTGCGCTCGCCGTGTGCGTTGCCTTGGCAGCGGCGCCACTGGTGGCCAGCCCGTGCCCGGGCGAGCACTGCATCGACGTCCGACCCCAGGACGAGGTGCTGCTGGTCAGCGTCCGCGGCCTTGGCTGTTCGACCGATACTGAGGCGTTCGCCGCCGGCTTGCGGTGCGAACGCCACGTGCAAGCGATGCCGCGCGGCCAGCGTTGGCACGGCATCTCGCTCGACGAGTTCCTGGCGTCGTTCACGCCGGACCGCTCGACCATCGTCTTCGCCCACGGCAACCGGATCGAAGAGAACGAGGTCCGCTCGCGCAGCCTGTACGTCTACAGCCGATTGGTCGCGTGCCGAGGCGACGACCGGCCGCTGCGGTACGTGATCTTCTCTTGGCCATCGGATGAGATCGATGGCGTGCTCCGTGATGTCCGCGTCAAGGCCGCCCGTACGCGCCCGGCCGGTCTGCAGCTGGCTTGGATTGTCGATCAGATCCACAGGCCCGATGTGCCGCTGGGACTGATCGGCTACAGCTTCGGCACACGCGTCCAGAGCGGCGCGGCCCACCTGCTGGCTGGCGGTTCGCTGAGCGGGCTGCGACTAAACGCCACCGGCCCGGCGCCGCCGATGCGGGCGGTGTGGATCGCTCCGGCCTTCGCGGCCGATTGGCTCGGCCCCGGCCGCTACCACGGCCTGGCGATGAACCCCGTGGAGACGCTGCTGGTGGGCATCAACCGCCGTGACCCGGCGATGCGCTACTTCGCGTGGGTCGATCGCAAGCAGCACCCGCAAGCGATGGGCCTGGCGGGCCCCACCTACCTAGCCCGCGAGACCGCCCGCCGCGTCAAGCTCTTCAACGCCACCAGCCAAGTGGGCCGCAGCCACGACATGTGCAAGTACATGGCGATCAACGGCTTGATGAGCAACGCGTGGCGCCGGCTGACTTTCGCCGATTCGCCGCCGCACGTGGTCACGCCTATGCCACCGATGGCAAGCGCGGCGCCGTCTGCGATCCGCTAGGCGGATTGGCGAACCAAGGCGAAGCTTGCCGTCGAGACCTGGTCGCCTTGAATCTGCCGGCGGCTTGCTATTGGTGACTGCGCAGTAAGTGGACCCTTGCAACCGCGTTTTGCCCGCCGAAGGCCGGCCTCCCGTTGGTCGGCCTGGGTGCATAGGCAGCGCAAGGGTCGATAGGTGACCCCAATCGGCGAGGCGGATCGAGATGACACGCTGGGCGTACTTCAACGGCGAGTGGATTGACGACCGGGAGCTGGCGATTCCCGTCGGCGACACCGGCTTCGCGCTCGGCGTCACGGTGACCGAGCGGCTGCGGACGTTCGACGGCAAGCCCTTCCGCCAGGCCGAGCACATCGCCCGCATGCGGCGGTCGCTTGAGATTGTTGGCATGCAGGCCGACGAGATCGCCGGCGAGCTCGACGCGGGCATCGCCATGTTCCTCGAGAAGAACGCGTCGCTCTTTGAGCCGGGCGACGACTGGGCGGTGGTCGCCTTCGCCACGCCCGGCGTGGGCGGCGTGCCGACGCGGTGCGTGCATGGGTTCCCCCTGACGTTTGGCGGGTGGGCCCACCAGTTCGCACAGGGCGTTCCGCTGTACGTGAGCGACCACCGCCAGACGCCCGCCAACTGCTGGCCGCCGGAGCTGAAGTGCCGCAGCCGGATGCACTACTACCTGGCCGACCAGCAAGCCGCCCGCCGCGAGCCGGGCGCCCGCGCGGTGCTGATAGACCAAGACGGCTTCGTCGGCGAGGCGTCCACCGCCAACATCGTCGCCTACCGCCACGGCGAGGGCGTCGTTTCGCCACGCATGGAGAAGGTGCTGCCGGGCGTCAGCGTGGCGGTGACCAAGAGTCTGTGCGAGACGCTTGGCGTTCCGTTCGTTGAGCGGGACCTGACGCTGGACGAGCTGCGGATGGCGAGCGAAGTGTGGCTCAGCAGCACTTCCATCTGCCTGCTGCCGGCAACGCGGCTCGATGGCCGGCCGATCGGCGACGGCACGGTGGGCCCCCTCTACCGCAAGGTGCTCGCGGCGTGGAACGACCACGTCGGCCTCGACATCGCCGAGCAAGCCGTACGCCAAGCGATGTCGCGAGAGGCTTAGAGCCCCGCGAAGTAGTTGGCCACCGCGATGTCGATCGCCTCGCGGGTGACAGCCTTTGGCAGCTCGTGCACCTCGCAGTAATTGCGGACCTGGCGGAGCAAGTCCCGCGGGTGGCAGAACCGCAGCGGGCGGCCGTGGGCTCGGTAGTGCTCGTCGAGCAGGTGGTCCAGCACCTCGCCCTCGATCGAGTAGCTCATCCGCGCAGCGAGCGCCCGGAACAACTGCCGGAACTGCTCTTCGTTCGGATCGTCGACTTCAATCTTGTAGGCGATCCGCCTGAGGAACGCCTCGTCGACGAGCTCGCGCGGCTCGAGGTTGGTTGAGAGGATGAACAGCAGATCGAACGGCGTCTCAATCTGCCGGCCGCTGGCTAGGTGCAAGTAGTCGATCTGTTTCTCAAGCGGCACGATCAGCCGGTTGAGGATCTCGGTGCTGCTGCATTGCTGCCGGCCAAAGTCGTCAATGAGCAGCGCCCCGCCGTTCGCCTTGAGCTGGACCGGCGCCTCACTCACGCCGGAAGCAGGGTTGTAGTTGGCGTCGAGATGGGCGAGCGTCAACTCGCCGCCAACCACGACCGTGGGCCGACGGATGAGCACCCACCGCCGGTCGTACGCCACGCCTTCAGGCACTGCGGGCGTGGCCGGCGTGTGGCAACTTGGGTCGAACAGCCGTAGCAGGTCGCCGCCGATGGCGATCATCCGCGGCACCCAGATGTGCTGGCCGTAGGCGTCGCAGACTCGCTCGGCGAGCGTCGTCTTGCCGTTGCCGGGCGAGCCGTACAGGAACATCCCGCTGCCGTCGTTCACGGCCTGAGCGACTTGGCTAACAAAGCTCGGCGTCAGGCACATGTCGCCGAGCGCCTTGTGGAGCTGCTTGAGCTTGAGCTTGGCGTGCTGGATCGACTGCCGGCGGATGGCGGTCTCGTACGCCGCCAGCGGCACCGGCGCGGCGCCGGAGTAGTTGCACTGCTCGGCGTGGCGGCGGGCGCGGGCGAATCCCGCCTCGGTGAGTTGGTAGCAGAAGTCGTGCAGGCCGGACGAGCCTCTGATGGCGATCAGCAGTTCGTCACGCAGTCGATCGAGCATCTCGGTCAGCGACCGACGCGGCAGGCAGACGTGCGCGGCGATCTCGCTGCCGGTCTTCGCTCCATCGTGCAGCAAGCTCTTGAGCACCAGCGCCTCGACGTCGCCGTCGGTGAGACCAGCGGCGGCGATCGACACCGGCTCGGGCGGCGGGGGCGGCAGGTTGAGCGGCGTTGTGTCCGACGTCGACGTGAACGCCACCGTGGCGGCGGGGTCGGCCTCAACAGCGCCGAGCGACGCCAGCAGGGTGGATGGCTCTGTCATCGCAGTGTGCTGCCTCATCTCTTGCGCAGACAACCGTGGACAAGCGAGCGGGCACGCCGCGGCCCGCGATCATCGCGGCGCGGTGTCCCCCCAGGGCAAAGATGCCTCGCCCTTGCGGCTGCGGCGAGCCCTGCCGCGACCACAGACGGGAGAACGAGCCCGAAGATTCGGCCAGACCCGCCCCAGTCGGCTCAAACGAGGAGAATCCCCCAATCCGAGTCAGACCTGCATTCGGAACCTGGGAATCCGCTGCGGGGGTGCTTTCGCGTCAGCGTGACGGGCATGCATGAGCCCTTCGCAGCGGGATTTCCCTTCCCCAAACCGCTCAGGTAGATGACCCGACGGGGTCGTTGCGAGTAGGATAATCGGCCAAGAGGGCCGATCCTTCGCAAACCCACCCGCGGCGAGCTGCCATGGACACCAACTCCCCGTCGTACACCGACAGCCTGCACGACGAGATCCAATCGCTCCGCGGCGAGCTCCGCCAGATGGCTCGGCAGTCACGCGACGAAGACCTGCAGGACCTCCGCACCGCCATGGCCCGCCGGCGGAATCAGGCGGCGTTGGCGGCCGATCGCGGCGCCGGTTCGAGGCTGAACCACCCGCTGCTGCGTGGTCTGGTTGGCGCGCTGGCGGTACTGGGTTTGGTGCTGGGCGCCGGCTGGGTGATTGAGAACTACGGCCCCGCGGCGACCGCCGACCTCATGGTGAGCGCCGACCCGGCCGACGACGGTGGCAGCGATGGCGGCGCGCCGATCGATACCGAAGAGAGCCCCGCCGACGAGCCGGCGCCGGCACCCACCTTCAAGCAGCCGGTCCGTGTGCTCAAGCCGGTGTTGGAAACGGTGATGGAGCGGCAAGAGTACACCGTCCGCAAGCCGGTGACCGAGGTGGAGTACGAGGACGAGGACTACACGTTCCGCAAGCCGGTCACGGAGATCGTCTACGAGGACGAGCCCTACAAGACCCGCCGCCCGGTGACCGACGTGGTGATGGAAGACCGCACGTACCGCGTCTGGAAGCCGGTGCGTGAGACGACCTACCGCGACCAGATGGTCACCGTGCAGCGGCCGTCGACCGAGACGGTGATGGTCAATCAGCCGTACGTCGTCCAGCGGCCGGTGCTCACCACGGTCTACTACGGGGGCATCCCGTACTCGGTTTACCAGTACGTGAGCACCGTGGAGAACCGCCTCACCGCGGTCCAGCGGGCGTGCATGGTCGACAGCCAGGAGGTTCGCAAGGTGCCGGTCGATTCGATCCGCTACGTCGAGGAGAGCCGCGTGGAGAAGCGGCCGGTGGAGCGGACGACCTTTGTCGAAGAGACCAAGTACCGCAAGGTGCCGGTCGAGAAGACGAAGTACGTCGAGGAGACCAAAACCCGCCGTGTGCCGGTTGAGAAGAAGCGGTACGTCGAAGAAACCCGGATGCGGATGGTGCCCCGCCAAGTGGTTCGGTATGTGGAGCAGACCGCGGAGCTGGCCGACGGGGAGCAGCCTGCCGGCGTGATCGTCCTGCCAAGCCCGGCCTCGCCGGCGCCGGGCGCCAGCAGCGGGGAGTCGACTGACGAAGAGCCAGCCGGTGACCTCGCCGACGGCGACACGGGGTCGCTACCCGAGGACGCCCCGCGGACCTGATCGGCGTAGGGCAGGCCCCGCCTGCCACGGACCTCACCGCGCCGGAATCCAAGTCGAGCTCCCTCGGCAGGCGAGGCCTGCCCTACGAATCCCCCGGCCCGAGTTGTGCGGTTCCCTGGGGTTTGCTAGGCTTGCGGACTTGCCTTACGTGCGATAACCGCTCCAGGTGTTCTGGGGCCGCCGCTGGGCCCGTCCCCCCGTCAACGTGCTCTCGCCCCCCTGCCCCGGCGCCGCTGATTTTGGCGCCGACGAGCTTCTGGCGGCCCTTCCGCCCCACGGCGAGACACGCCCCCCGAGCAATCCCTTCATGGTCAACCGCAACCTAATCCGCGAATTCGACGTCAGCGAAGAAGACTGGTCCGCCGCCGTAGGCGTTGAGGACATCAACGACTTTGAGATGGTCCCCGAGGAGCTCGATTGGCTCGGCGGGGAAGACGTCTCGGTCAACCAGATTGTTGAAGGCAAGATTGTTCGCGTCGACAACGAGTACGTCATTGTCGACATCGGCTACAAGAGCGAGGGCATGGTCCCCCGCGCCGAGTGGACCGACGAGGAGGAGCTGCTCGAGGGCGAAGAGCCCACCGAACCGGTCATCGGCGAGACGGTCCGCGTGCTGGTTGAAGAGACCGAGTCGGTCATCGGCCGCCCCGATGACGACATGCTGGTCCTCAGCAAGAGCAAGGCCGCCAAGATCGAGAAGTGGATGGCGGTCATGGAGAACGTCGCCGAGGGCGACGTGGTGACCGGCACCGTCACCCGCAAGATCAAGGGCGGACTGCTGGTGGACATCGGCGTCAACGTCTTCCTGCCCGCCAGCCAGGTAGACATCCGCCGGCCGCACGACATCGGCGAGTACATCGAGAAAGAGATCCAGTGCATGGTTCTCAAGATCGACGAGGCCCGGCGGAACATCGTCGTCAGCCGCCGCAGCCTGATCGAGCAGGAGCGGGCCAAGAAGAAGGCGGAGCTGCTCAAGGAGCTCGAGGTCGGCCAGATCCGGGCGGGCGAGGTCAAGAACATCGCCGACTTCGGCGCCTTCGTCGACCTCGGCGGCATCGACGGCCTGCTGCACATCACCGACATGAGCTGGGGCCGCATCAGCCACCCGTCGGAGATGGTCAAGATCAACGACAACATCGAGGTGATGGTCCTCCACATCGACTACGACAAGGAGAAGATCGCCCTCGGCCTGAAGCAGAAGTCGGCAAGCCCCTGGGACAACGTCTCGACCAAGTACCCCGTCGGCAGCCGCGTGAAGGGCGTAGTGGTCAACGTCATGACCTACGGCGCCTTCGTGAAGCTGGAAGACGGCATCGAGGGTTTGGTGCATATCAGCGAGATGAGCTGGACCAAGCGGATCAGCCACCCCAACGAGTTGGTGCAGATCGACGACGACGTGGAAGTGGTGGTCCTCGGCATCAACGAGGACAAGCAAGAGATCTCGCTCGGCATGAAGCAGACCCAGTCGAACCCGTGGGACAAGGTGGCCGACACCTACCCGCCGGGCCAGATGGTCAAGGGCCGCGTGCGGAACCTCACCAACTACGGCGCCTTTATCGAGATCGAGGAGGGCATCGACGGCCTGCTGCACGTC
>JBCDJN010000140.1:0-11600 GCA_039414355.1 Planctomycetota bacterium
GGATCTCAATCCGAACCTTGCCGGCCTGGTAGAACGCCTTGAGCTGCACCGTGCCGGCAGCGGGCTTACCGGCCTTTACGCGATCGGCCGGGGACTCGATGCCGTGGTCCACCGAGTTGCGAACCAAGTGCGTGAGCGGGTCGCCGATCGCCTCGACGATGGTCTTGTCGACCTCGACTTCCTTGCCCTCGATGGTCAAGTCGCACTGCTTGCCGAGCTTGGCGCCGAGGTCGCGGACAACGCGCGGGAACCGCCCGAACACGGTGCCGATTTGCTGCATCCGCGTCTGCATGATCGCTTCTTGCAGCTCGCTGGTAATCTGGTCGAGCCGCGCCGAGATGGCGTCTAGGCCTGCCTTCTCCTCGGTGGAGACGGCTTGCAGCAGTTGATTGCGGCTCAGCACAAGCTCGCCGGCCAGGTTCATCAAGCTATCGAGCACGCCCACCGAGACGCGGATGTTGGCGTCAGCGGGGGTGGGCTTCTTGGCCGCCGCGGCGATGGCGGAGTTCTGCGCCTCTTGCGGCGTTGCCTTTTTCTTCTTTGGCTTGGCGGGCTGCTTGGTCTCTCGCGCGGCGAAGGCGGCGGCGATCTGCGCGTCGATGTCCGCGTCGGCGTCGGCCGCGTCCGCGGGAGGCTCTTCCGCCACGGCGGGTGTTTCGGTTACGGCGGGCTCGTCCGCCGGTTGTGAGGCTGCCTCGGCCGGGTCGTCCACTGCCGCCGGCTCGGCCGGCGCGTCGCCGGCAGCGATGGCTTCCAGTTCGTCGACGTGAGTGGTCACGTCGACCGACTCTGAGTTCTCGACGTCGTCGATCATTCCGCTCAGCGTGTCCGCGGCGCGGAGCATCGTGTCGACCGTCGGCGAGGTCGGCGTCATCTCGCCGTTCCGCATCAGGTTGAGCACGTTCTCGAGGCTGTGTGCCAGGTCGTTGACCCGGGTGAGCCCGAGGAACCCGGCGGCGCCTTTGATGGAGTGGATGGCGCGGAACACCTCGTTGACCAGGTCAACGTCGACGTCGGCGCCCGCCTCTTCGATGGCGAGAAACTGGTTCTCGACGTCCGCCAAGTGTTCCTTGGCCTCGACGACGAATTCTGCGAGCAACTCTTGGTCTTCCACCGTGACCTCCCCGGAGCGTGACGCTACTACCATGGAAGCCCGCCCGCGCGGTCGTCGCGCAGCTCGGGCAAGCAAGTAATAGGTCACGCCTCGCGGCGCTCCCGGCAGAAACTGTCCGCGGGAATCACGGCTCGTTGCCGCGCGGCGGGCGATGGCTGCGAAGCACACGGACGATCGCTACAGACGGCGCAACTTGTACGCCATGCTTCGTCAATCCGCATCGGGGCTTTGCCCCTTGAGTTCGCGGTCGGCTTGGTCGTACTCCGCCGCCAAGTCGTCGGCGTAGCCGGGCGGGAAGAAGAGAGTGGGATCCGGCTCTTCGGGCGCCGGACTCTTGGATCGCGGCTGCGACGGACGAATCGAAGATTCCGGCTGCGGCGGCTGGCTGGTCCGGCTCAGCTCGCCGAGGAAATCGGGGTCGCTGAATTGCTGAATCCAGTAGTCGGCGCCGGAGTCTTCGCCCTTGGGGGTCGGCTTGCTGTCGGGGGCCACCCCGCCGCGACACGAAGCTTGGGCCGGTTGGGCAAGCAGCGCACGCCACCACGGCTCGCTGTCGGTCCAAGCGCTGCCGCGGCGGCGGGCGGCGCGTTGAATGCGGTGATCGCTGGAAACCACCAGAAGCTGACGCGGGCCGCGGCACGCTTCGATCACTTCTTCCAGCAGCGAATCCGCGTCGGCGTAGCCGCGTGCGTAGCGGATGGCGAGGCCGCGCCAGTTGGCCGAGTCCGGCACGCCCGGCGGCGCGTCGGCGGCGTCGAAGACCACCAGGGTCGCCCGGCGGAGCCCGTCCGGAAGGTGATCGGCGAGCACCGTGAGCAACGCCTCGCGGGCGCCCTGCAGCGTGCCGGCCAGTTCGCCCTCGCCAAAGACGTGCGTGGCGTGCAGCAGGTTGTAGCCGTCGATCAACAGCCGCATGGCCGGCCCTGCAAACGGACCGGCCCGCCGCGTGAGGGCGAGTGAGCCCCCCGCGGCGGTCAGTCCTCGGCTTTGCTCCCGTCGTCGCACATGCGGACGATCTTCGGGTCGAACCGGGCCACGACCTCCACCAGGTCTTCCTGGGCCGCCATCACCCGGCGGATGTCTTTATACACGCCGGGCGATTCGTCCGCGCCGGCCGAGAGCACCTCGATGCCCTTCGCCGCCAGGTCGTTCTTGACGGCATTGAAGCGGAACGTGTCCCGCCCCTGCCGGCGGCTCATCTGCCGGCCGGCGCCGTGCGAAGCGGAGTCCAGGCTCGCCGCCGAGCCGCGGCCGCGGACCACAAAGCCGGGGTCGGCCATCGAGCCGGGAATGACGCCCAGCACGCCCTCGCCGGCGGGCGTGGCGCCCTTGCGGTGGACCACCACCTCCCGCTCGCCTCGGCCAGGAATCGTATGGCGTTCCTTCCACGCGAAGTTGTGGTGGTTCTCCACGCCGGCCACGATCTGGGCGCCCAGCAGCTTGGTCACCAAGCGGTGGATCACCGCGTGGTTGGCCGCCGCGTAGTCGCCCATCAGGTTCATCGCCGCCCAATATTCCTGGCCCGGCTCGCTATCCAGGTCCAGCCACGCCAGCCGGCCAAGATCGCGGTACTGCTTGGGCAGCAGTCGCTGAGCGATGGCCGAGTAGGTGGAACAAACCGCCGCCCCGGCGCCACGGCTGCCGCTGTGCGAAAGCAACGCAACGTGCTCCCCGGCGTCGAGGCCCAGTTGCTCGTCGCGGTCGGCGAGCGACAGCACGCCGAACTCAACGAAGTGGTTCCCCGAGCCCGACGTGCCGAGCTGCTTCCACGCGGTGTCCTTCTTCTCCCGCGTGATGCGGGTGATGGACCAGTCGCGGTCCAGCACGGCGTGTTCCTGCTTCGGCTTGTGCTCAACGCCGACGCCGAACTTCGTTCCGCCCAGCAGCGCCTCGCGGTACTGGTTGCGGCTCTTCTCGAGCGAAGCGACCGGCATGTCCAGCACAGAGAGCTTCATGCGGCACGCAATGTCCACGCCTACCGCGTACGGGATCACGGCGTTCTCGCACGCCAGCACGCCGCCGATGGGCAGGCCGTAGCCCACGTGCGCATCGGGCATGAGCGCGGCGCCCATCGCCGTGGGCACGGAGCACGCCTGCCGCATCTGGCTGTGGGCGGCGGGGTCGATGTTCTCGCCCCAAGTCTGGTACGCAATCGGCTCGCGCTTCACCGGCGTAGTGTCAGCGAGCAGCTCCGTTGCGAACTCGCCCCACAGCGGGTCTTCGACGTACGCCTTCGGCTCGCCCAGCACCTGCGCGACGAGCTCCTTCGCCCGCTTGCCCTTCATTCCAAACCCGGTGCCCTGCTGCGCCGCACGCGAGAGCGCGCGAACGCACGCCGCGACGTTGTCCGGCGGCACGCCGAGCTTTTGCAGTTGCTTGCGGTTCATGGTGGCGATCCTTCACGGGTCAAGTCAGAGGACGATGGATAGTTGGAGCGGCCTGCGACAATGTGGGTTCGCAGTAGCGCGAGCAGTTTTGTGCGTAGGCGTAGTTTCAGCGGGCTTGCGAACCCTGGTTGGTTGCGTTGTGTCCTCTGCGGGCGGCGTCGGCGGTGGAAAACTCCCGTGAAGCTTGGGTGAAGAGCCTTGTTTTATCGGACAAAAATGCCGTACTCGGATGCCTAGCGTCGAAGTATAATGTGGGCAACAGGTCGTGCTGACGCGGCACGACGGACTAGAGGGCCAGCGGGGCGTGTCTCTGGCATTACCCCCGCCCGCCAGGTTTCTAGTGGGAAGGAGGTGGTCTTTGAACGACTGTAGTCAACGTAGCCAGCGAGGTGGTCTGACCTGACGACGGCCGGCGGGTCGCTTACGGCGACCACCACCTGCTTCTTGAGGGCCCGCTGTTTGATGGGCGGCGTCTAACGCGTTCCAGGGAACCCCGGTTCCCGCGACGCCTCTCAATCAGCAGCCTGCTTTCATTAAGCATAAACGCATCAGGGCCCGGCAGTCTTCGGATCGCCGGGCCCTGTCTTTTTTGAGGCGCGCGGCGCTAGGCGCGAGGCGCTAGTTTTTGGATGGTTACCTCACCGGTGGCGTTTTTCGTGCTCGCTGGCTCGGCGTACTCCCGCCCCTTGCTCCCCGCCCCCGCTAGTCGCTCACCGCTTTTATGGACGATCCGCTTGAGGCTCAGCAGGCGTTGGTGGAGGAGTCCTTGGGTGAGGTCTTTCGGGCTTACGACGACGCCAGCGGCGAGGGCGTAAGTCACCCGGTCGTGTTCTTGCTGGATTGCGAGGACGAGATCGGCGCCTCGATCGCGCGGGCGTGGTTGGGCGATGAAACCGTGGACGACGCGATTGCCGTTGAGCTCACCGCTGCCGAGGAGGCCGGGCTGGGCGCCGAGGAGCGGACAACCGCCTTCGCCGCCGCCCTGCCCTTCGATCTGGCCAGCGACGCCGCGGTGCAGCTCTTTCCGTATCTGGGCGAGGCGTTTCAGTCGGCGCACCCCGCCGATGGGGTGCTGGTGATTAGTGTCACCGCTGGCGGCGCGTCGGTTTTGACCGCCCCCTGGGACGCCCGCCCAGACGCCTGACGCCCGCGGGCGGCCAGCGGCACTTGTTTGAGCGGGCAATCTCGGCCGCCTATACTCCACGCGGGCGGAAGAGGCACTTTGCGCCCATTCTTTCACCGAGTCTTGGGCGGCTTCCATGCAAGCTCTTGTTCGCACTTCGGCGGCCGCCGTCTGCCGCTCGCTTCTATTGGCGATCGCCGTTGCGTTGATCGCAACCGCCACGACGGCCGCACAAACCACCGTCATGACACCACACGGCCCGGTGGTGGTCCAAGGTGGGGCCATGCGCGGCTCGATGCGGGCCGTCCAACCGCAGCCGAACCAGCAATCCGGAAACGAGAACAAAGACAAAGAGAAGAAGGAAGACGACAAGGAAGAGTCGAAGGACAAAGACGCTGACAAGGACGAAGGCGACGAGGAGAAGAAGGCCGCCTCGGGCCCCGTCAAACGGCCCGACAAGCCGCCACGCGTGCCCGACCCGGCAGAGTTCGACGTGAAGCCGGTCGCGGGGCGGGTGCAGTTCAGCTTTACCGGCCAGCCTTGGCCCGACGTGATGCAGTGGCTCGCCGGCGCCATGGGCAAGAGCCTTGATTGGCAGGAACTGCCCGGCGGTTACCTCAACCTCACCACGCAGCGGCCGCACACGCTCGCCGAGACGCGCGACCTGATCAACGCCCGCCTGCAAGCCCGCGGCTACGCCCTGCTGGATAGCGGCGAGGTGCTCAGCGTGGCGAAGATCGACAAGCTCGACCCCAGCCAAATCCCCCGGGTCAGCGAAGATGAGCTCTACGATCGCCAGCCGCACGACATCGTCAAGGTCACCTTTGAGCTGCCGCCGGAACTCGAACCCGCGAAGGCGGTGGAAGACGTCAAGCAGGCGCTGAGCCCCAACGCCAAGGCGCTGCCGCTCAGCGCCACTCGGCGGCTGCTACTGATCGATACGGTGGCCAACCTGAGGATGGTCAGCGCGCTGTTGGGCGAAGAACGCATCGAGCGTGAAGGCCGCGAGATCCCGCGCCGGTTCATCCTTCGATACGCCCGGGCTGAGAAGGTCATCAATACGCTCTACGTTGTGCTAGGGCTCGACCCCGCGTCGCGGCCATCGCAGATGGAGTTGCAGATCCAGCAGCAGAAGATGCAGTTGCTGATGCAGATGCAGGGCGCCGGCAAGGACGTGGCGAAACTGCTCAACAAGGACGGTCCGCCGGTCTACTTGGCGTTCAATCGGCACGAGAACAGCATCCTCGCCAACGCGCCGGATCGCGAGATGAAGATCATCGAGCGGACCGTGGAGTACCTCGACATCCCGGCCCGCGGCTCGGCAAACGCCTCGACCGAAGCCGCCGACGAGGCGCGCTTCGCCAAGACCTATCGGCTCGAAGAGATCGACCCCCGGTCGCTCGTCTCCACGCTCGAAGAAATTGCCGACCTCGACCCGCTCACGGAGATCCGCGGAGACAGCAAGGCGGACCTTCTGTTTGTGCGCGGCACTGAGGCGGACCACAAGAAGGTGTCGGAGATGATCGCGCAGCTCGACCGGTCGGGCGAGGTATTCGAGGTCTTCTACCTGCGGCGTGGCCTGCCGGCCGACGCGGTCGCCGGGAGCATCATGGCCCTTCTCGGCGAAGAGGAGAAGGACGACGACAGCAATAACTACCGGCGATACTACTACTTCTACGACCAGCAGGACGAGGAAGAGGAAGAGCTTGAACTGCGGGTCGACGCTGATGTGGAGGGCAACCGGCTGCTGGTGCGGGGGAGCCAAGAGACGATTGAGCAGGTCCGTCGATTGCTAGAGAAGATGGACGCCCTCGGCGCCCGGTCGGCCGGAGAGCGGCCGATGGTGCTCACCGATCCAATCGACGCCAGGACCACCGAGGAACTGCTCGAGAAGCTGCGCCGCGTTTGGCCCACCCTCGGAGGCGGAGCGGAGCTGATCATTGAGGAGGGCGCCGCGGCTTCGCCCGCCGAGACGCCGCCGGCAGAGCCGACAAGCACAACCGAAACGCCCGCCAAGAGTGCGGCGGCTCGCGGCGCACGTTTCCGCCTGCTGGCCGACGCCGGGGCGACGAAGACCGACTCCGCCGCGAAGCCCGCTGTCTCCATCACCGTAACGCCCGACGGCCGCCTGCTGCTGGGCGGCAACAACGCCGAGGCGGTCGCCCGGCTAGAGCGGCTCGTCGATTCCCTCGCTCCGCCGCCGCAGCTGTTCCGCGAGTTCACGGTCCGGCACGCCAGCGCGTACTACATCCACTGGAAGCTGGAAGACTACTTCGAGGAAGAATTGGGGCAAGGCGATGGCGCGATGATGCGCGATTGGTGGGGCGATTGGCGCCGCACCGAGCAGGCGGACAAGGCCGCGCGTCTCTCCCGCCGCCGCAAGCTGCGGCTCATCTACAACAAGCAGACCAACTCCATCGTCGCCGCCAACGCCTCGCCGCAGCAGCTGCAGACCATCGAGCGGCTGATCGAAACCTGGGACAAGCCGCCCCGCACCGACCTGATCGTCGCCCGCAAGACCGGCATGATTAAGGTCCGCTACTCGAAGGCGAAGGTCATCGCCACCGCGCTTAAAGAGGTTTACCGCGACCTGCTCAGCTCGCGTGACAAGGAGTTCGACACTGAAGAGGAGAAAGGGAGCGGCTTCGCGTTGCCCCGGGCGACCGAGATCGAGTTCACCAACGGCGGCGTTGGTACGCTGGCCGCGGGTGGCAAGACCAAGCCGATTGACGTCGGCTTCGACGGGGCGTTGTCGATCGGCGTCGACGAGATCTCCAACATGCTGGTCATCTCCGCCGAGAAAGAGTTGTACGACAGCGTCGCCCTGCTGGCCCAAACGCTCGACGAGCAGGCCAAGCCCACCACCACTATCCGGGTGATGCGCGTCGGCGTCTCGGCTGCTCCGCTGCAGCGGGCGCTCGACGAGACGCTGGGCACCTCTTGGATCGGCGGCAAGCCGGATATCCCACCGCAGGTGCAGCAGCCGGAAGACCAGCAGCAACAGCAACAAGGCCGGCCCGATCGCCGCCGCGGCGACGGCCGACGACGCGACCGGCGGTAGTGTCTTGCCGCAGCCTAACGCCGGACTTTGCTGCCCCACCCTGATGGCGTCTTCGTCCGATGGACGGTGATTGGGCGCTGCTCGGCCATCTGCGCCGCGACCGGGTTCACGCCCACCGGGGTAAACGTGCCGTTGTGGCGGCTGGCGATGCGGAACAGGTAACGCGCGTGGCGTTCTTCGCGGACCGTCATGCCTAGCGTGTGAATGATGAACTCCCACCCGTTGTCGTTGGACAAGGTCTGGGCGGTCGTCTCGCCGAAGTCGCCGTCGGAGAGCAGGTAGACGACGGTTGGCTCAAGCTCGGCGGCCTCTCGCATGGCCGTCACCGCCCGCCCGCCGTAGCACATCTGCACGGTGGTGAGCCACTGGGCAAGCTTCTGCTTGTTCTCAGGCGTCGCCGGCAGCATCTCTTCGACGGGCGTTGGGTAGAACAGCGGGTAGACCTGGTCGCTGTAGAAGATCACGTAGAACGACTGATCGGGATTGAGCGAGAAGATCGCCCGCTGCAACTCCATCAGGGTCGTCTCCATACGCCCGCCCTTCATCGTGGCGGAGTTGTCCACGACAAAGCAGAAGCGGTTGCCGGCCGAGCGGGCGCCGAAGAACTGCGTGCCGCCCTTGGCGCCGCCGGGTTCTTTGCCGCTGCGGCCCTTGGCGCCTTCAACGCCGCCGCGCTCGCCCATCAACAGGCTCGCCATGTCGCTCGGCAACGCCGACGCCATGCCCGGGTTGAAGTCGGTGATCCCCGCCGCCGCGTCGAGCGGGTTCTCCATCAGTTCGACCGACGGCGATTCGACGTCGAGCGACTCAAGCTCCACGTCGCTCTCGAGCTCTTCGAAGTCGAGATCGGAAAAGTCGATCTGCGGCACGTCTTCAAAGTACTCGTCCTCGCCATCGGGCGCCGACCCCAGAAGCATGCGGGGCGTGTCGGTTAGCGTGGTGAAGGTCCACAGGAACAGCATCATCAGCAGGGCGGCGTGCACCAGCAGGCTGGCCAACCAGGGCGGCGCCGACCGGGCCAGTTCGCCAGCGGATCGGCGACGCGGCGTGGGTTCCTCTTCGTCGCTGGCGCCGCCGACGTTGAAGTCGGGCACAACGCCAGCGGGCTGCTCACGCGGCTCAGGGGCTGCGGCCTTCTCGCTCGGCGGCGCGACGGCGCCGTTGTGAGTTGACGGGCGTTTTGCCCGTTTGCTCTTCTCGGTTGTTTCACGCGTCTCGCGATCGGGCGCCGGTGTCGGCTCGCCGCTTGGCGCCGGCTCCAAGACCGATAGCTGCGAACGTTCGTCGGAGAGCGACGCCAGTTCCGCCTCAATCCGCTCGGCCGCGTCGTCGTTCCCCTCGGCTTCGAGCCGCGATAGTTGGGCGCGGAGCCGGTGTGCTTCGGCTTCGAGCTGCGACAGTCTAGCCCGGGTGTCGGCCAGCGACTGGCTGCGGTCAATCGGCGGTTGGGCGGGCTCGCTCATCGGCTCGCAAGGGCTAAGGTAGGTCAGCACAGCAGCATACCAACCGCCCGCCGGGCCCCGCAAACAGAGATCGCTAGGGGGATGGCTCGGCGAACAGTCCGAGCGTGCGATCGATCCGGGCGAGAACCCGGTCGCGGCCCAGGATTTCTAGCGTCTCGAAAATGCCGAAGCCGACCGCCTTGCCCGTGGCCGCTACGCGGAGAGCATGGATAATTTGCCCAATCTTGATGCCCCGCTGCTCGACGAAGGCCTTGAGCGCAGCCTCGGTTGTGGCGGCGTCAAACGGCTCGCAGCCCGCCAGCTTAGCCCGGAAGGCGGTGAGCAGCTCGGCCGCGTCGGCCGGCTTGCGGAGGCGTTTTTCGAAGGCCTTCTCGTCGTACGAAAGAGCTTCGTCGGCGACGAAGAAATCGTCGTAGTCCAGGATGTCCCCGGCGCACTTGATGCGGTCGCCGGCCGCAGTGACGATTGCCGTGGCGGTTTCGCCCGCCTCGCACGGCGGCGGGTCGGTGATCAGCCCGGCTCGCTTGAGGAAGTCGACGCAGCGGGCCACCCGCTGCTTGATGGGCAGCTGCTGCATCGCGCGGTCTTGAAACGCCGCGAGCTTTGCCGGATCGAAACTGGCGGCCGCCTTGCCGACGCGTTCCAGCGAGAAGGCCTCAATCATCTCCTCGCGGGTGAACTCTTCCGTGACGTCGTCCAACGACCAGCCTAGCAGCAGCAGGTAATTCACAAGCGCATCGGGCAGGTAGCCAATCTGCTCGTAGAAGTCGACGATCACCGGGTTGAAGGTGTCGGCCGCCACTGCCAGGCCCAGCCGTTCGGCGATTCGGCGGCCGTGGTCGTTGAGCGCGGCGAAGTCGCGGTTTTTGAGGTACTTTTCAAGCTTCCGCTTGCTCAGCTTGTTCTTGCTGCCCGGCTCCGCGACGAACGGCAGGTGGGCGAACTCCGGCGGCTCAAACCCCAACTGCTGAGCGATGAAGACTTGCCGCGGCGTGTTTGAGAGGTGCTCCTCGGCCCGCACGACGTGCGTGATCTGCATGTCGTGGTCGTCCACCACCGTCGCCAGGTGGTACAGGCAAGAGCCGTCCGCGCGTTGGATGACGTGGTCCTGCTCTTTTGCCCAAGCGAAGCGGACCTCGCCGCGGACCAGATCGTTGAGGACCAGCTCGCCCTCGCGCGGCATCGCCAAGCGAACGACGCCTTGACGGCCCTCGGCGCGGAAACTCTCGGCGGCCGCGTCGTCGTCGGCCCGCCACCGCCGGCTATAGGTAAAGCCCTCGCCCGCCGCCTGGGCGGCTTCGCGCTCGGCTTGCAGTTCCTCGGGCGTGGCGAAGTCGCGGTACGCGGCCCCCGCGGCCAGCAGCTTGTCCACCGCCGCCTGGTAGCGGTCTGACTTCTGCGACTGGAAGTAGGGGCCGTGCGGGCCGTCGACCTCGGGCCCCTCGTCCCAGTCGAGGCCGAGCCAGCGGAAGCCGTGCAGGATGGGGGCCAGCGCGGCTTCGACGTTGCGTTGCTGGTCGGTGTCGTCGATCCGCAGCACGAACTGTCCGCCGTGCTTGCGGGCCAGCAGCCAGTTGAACAGCGCCGTGCGGACGCCGCCGATGTGGAGGTAGCCGGTTGGGCTGGGGGCGAAACGGGTGCGGACAGTCATGCCGGGCGCCAGCGAGCGGGGATGCGAGGTGATGAAGCCGAGTCGGCCATCAACCTATTCGCTCACTGGCTCACCGGGTAGCGGTCACGCCGCCCGGTTCTGGCGGGCCTTCTGCCGGCGGAGCCGCTTGCGTTCGGCCTTGCTCAGCTTGCGGGGCGTGCCCTCATCGCCGTAGTCGTCCATCTCGCCCTGCGAGCCATCGACCCATTGCGTCTCTTGCGCGGGCTCGGCTTTCTTGGCGGCGGTGCGTGGCTGCGTGGCTCGGGCGTTTGACTTCGGGGTCGATGCCTTGGTGGAGGTCGACGTCGAGGCGGTCGACGTGGCGAGCGTGGGCTTGGCCGGGGTCGCCGCCGACGCCGCGGCCTTCGCCTTGCGGCTTGGCTTCGGTGCGGGCTTGAGTTCGACTTCTTCGCCCTGCTCCGTCGTCTCGCTCTTGGCTTCGCGCTTGGCGGGGGCGGCGAGCACGCCGGTGGCTTCCAGCACAATCCGCCGGCTGTACGCCAGCAACGAAACGGCCGCCAACCCAATCGCCAACTGCGTGGCGGCGGCTGTCACCACCGGCTCCGCAACATCGATCGGCAGGGCGAAGCCAATGCCGCCCGCCAGAGCAATCCCGCAGAACACGGCGCTCAGTATGGCCGCCGCTGCGGTGAGGCGGCTTTCCTTCAAGTCGAAGAACACCCGCGTCGCCAAGCCGCCAATCACGATCGCAGCGGGCAGCAGCCACCAGAACGCGTCGGCCGGCAGCGGCGACCAGCCAACCCTCTCCGCGATTATCCCGGCGGCGATTGCGTGGCCGCC
>JBCDJN010000141.1:0-11161 GCA_039414355.1 Planctomycetota bacterium
CGGCTCGCTCGAGGTCGTAGCGGTCGGCGCTCATCACCTTGTGCCAGGCGGCGACGAAGTCTTCGACCAGCTTCTTCTCGCCGTCCTCGCAGGCGTAGACCTCGGCGATGGCCCGCAGTTGCGAGTTGGCGCCCAGCACCAGGTCGACCGCCGTGGCCCGCCACTTCACCTTGCCGGTCTCACGGTCGCGACCCTCGTAGAAGTGCTCGCACATCTTCGACTTCGCCCACTCGGTGTTCATGTCGAGCAGGTTGACGAAGAAATCGTTGCTCAGCGTGTCGGGCCGGTCGGTGAAGACGCCCAGACCCATGTCGTCGGCGTTGGCGCCCAGGGCCCGCATGCCGCCCACCAGCGCGGTCATCTCCGGGGCGGTGAGGCCGAGCAGGTGGGCTTTGTCCACGAGCAGTTCCTCGGCGCGGCGGTCGACGCTCCGCGAGACGTAGTTGCGGAAGCCGTCGGCCTGCGGCTCGAGCACGGCGAACGACTCGGCGTCGGTCATCGCGTCGGTGGCGTCGGTCCGGCCGGGGGCGAAGGGGACGCTCACCGGGTGGCCGGCGGCGGCGGCGGCCTTCTCAACCGCGGCGGCGCCGCCCAGCACGATCAAGTCGGCCAGCGAGACCTGCTTGCCGTCGTCGGCCGAGGCGTTGAACTCCTTTTGCACCGCTTCGATCTTGGCGAGCACCTTCGCGAGCTTCTCGGGCTGGTTCGCGGCCCAGTCCTTCTGCGGGGCGAGCCGCAGCCGGGCGCCGTTGGCGCCGCCACGCATGTCGGTCTGGCGGAAGGTGGAAGCCGAAGCCCAAGCCGTGGTCACCAGGTCCGAAACGCTGAGCCCCTTGCCGAGCAGCTTCGCCTTGAGCTCGGCGATGTCGTCCTCGTCGATCAGCTTGTGCGTGACCGCCGGCACCGGGTCTTGCCAGATCTGAGCCTCGGGCACCCACGGGCCGAGGCAGCGGGACACCGGGCCCATGTCGCGGTGCGTGAGCTTGTACCACGCCTTGGCGAACGCCTCCTCAAACTGCTCGGGGTTCTCGTGGAACCGCTTGGAGATCTTGAGGTACGCCGGGTCGATCTTTAACGCGATGTCCGTGGTGAACATCATGGGGGCGTGCGTCTTGCCCTCAACGTGGGCGTCGGGCACGGTGCCTTGGGCGGCGGGGTCGGTGGGGGTCCACTGGTTGGCGCCGCCGGGGCCCTTGGTCAGCTCCCACTCGTAGTCGAAGAGGTTATCGAAGTAACCGGTCGACCACTCGGCGGGCGTGCTCGTCCATGCGCCTTCGAGTCCGCTCGTGATGGTGTCCTCGGCGTTACCCTTGCCGAAGGTGTTCTTCCAGCCGAGACCTTGCTGCTCAAGGCTGGCGGCCTCGGGCTCGGGGCCCACATACTCGCCGGCGCTGGCGGCCCCGTGGGCTTTACCGAACGTGTGGCCGCCGGCGATCAGGGCCACCGTCTCCTCGTCACCCATCGCCATGCGGGCGAAGGTCTCGCGGATGTCGCGGGCGGCGGCGATGGGGTCGGGCGTGCCGTTGGGGCCTTCGGGGTTGACGTAGATCAGGCCCATCTGCACCGCGGCGAGCGGGCCCTGCAGCTCACGGTCGCCCTTGTACCGCTTGTCGCCAAGCCACTCGGTCTCCGGACCCCAGTAGACGTCCGCCTCCGGCTCCCAAACATCAACCCGGCCGCCGGCGAAGCCGAAAGTCTTGAAGCCCATCGACTCCAGCGCACAGTTGCCGGTGAAGACCATCAGGTCGGCCCACGAGAGCTTGCGGCCGTACTTTTGCTTGACGGGCCAGAGCAGCCGGCGTGCCTTGTCAAGATTGGTGTTGTCCGGCCAGCTCCCGAGCGGGGCGAAGCGCAGGGTGCCGGTCCCGGCGCCGCCGCGGCCATCGGCCACGCGGTACGTGCCGGCGCTGTGCCACGCCATGCGGATGAAGAGCGGGCCGTAGTGCCCGTAGTCGGCGGGCCACCAGTCCTGTGAGGTGGTCATCACCTCTTCGATGTCCTGCTTCAGCTCCGCCAGGTCGATGGTGCTGAACTCGGCGGCGTAGTCGTAGTCGGCGCCGTACGGATTCTGCTGCGGCGCGTTTTGATGAAGGATGCTCAGGTTGAGCTGCTCGGGCCACCAATCGGTGTTGTTGTAGTGGCCGGCGGCGGTGTGCCGGGCGGACGCTGGGCGGGCGCCGCTCATGACGGGGCATTGAGACATGTCACTCTTCGAAGAAGCTTCTGCCGAGGTGGCATACGGGTCGTTGGAAGCCGGTTCCGCTTGGACGATGGGCGGACAAATCAGAAGCAAAGCGGCAATCGCCGCGAGAGAGAGACGCATCGCGAACCTCACCTTGGGTGGAAAGACTAGAGGAGCGGGCGGCGCCCATGCCGACCTTGCTTGCAAAGTCTAAGGCCGCTTTTCCAATTTGGCCAATGCATAGCTAAGATAGAGGCCATGCGTCAGAAGCATCGGCCACGCGGAGGATTTCAGGTGGACATCGAGCAGCTCCGGCAGTTTCTCACCGTCGCCCGCCGCGGCAGCATCACCTACGCCGCAGAGGAGCTCTCGGTATCGCAGCCCGCGCTCAGCCGGTCGATCCAGCGGCTGGAGGACGAGTTCGGGCAACCCTTGTTCGAGCGACGCACGCGGTCGATGGTGCTCACCGACGCCGGCGTGCTGCTGCAGAGCCGGGCTGAGCAGGTGCTTGGGATCTTGGACGACGCTAAGAGCCAGATCAGCGACGACGGCCGGACCGGTCGCGTGAGGATTGGCGCCATCCCGACCGTGGCGCCGTACTTCCTCCCCGACTTCCTCCGCCGGTTCCACGAGAACTACGACGCGGCGGAGGTGCTGATCCAAGAGGACACCACCGACAATCTGCTGGCCCGCTGCCGGCAAGGCGAGATCGATCTGGCGGTGCTGGCGCTTCCCATCGCCGCCAAACACATCGACACGGAGGAGCTCTTTCGTGAAGAACTGCTGCTCACAATCCCGCCGGGCCATCCGCTTGCCCATCGCAAACGAGTTGTGCTTGAAGACGTTGAGCCCTACCCCTTCGTCCTGCTTGGCGAAGCGCATTGTTTGACGGGCAGCGTCGTGACGTTTTGCCGGCAGAAGGCGTTTCAGCCGGTCGCGGTCGAGCGGACCAGCCAGCTGGCGACCGTGCAGGAGTTGGTGTCGCTGGGGCACGGCGTTTCGCTCATCCCCGAGATGGCGCGACGGCGCGACGAGTGCGAAGGCCGGGTCTACCGGAGCTTTGACGGCGCGAAGCCTCAACGGACAATCGCCATGGCGTGGAACCCCTACCGCTTCGAGAGCCGGTTGATGGCGGCTTTTAAAGACGAGCTGCGTTCGTACTGCCAGGAGCAAAGCGCATGATCACTCTGGCGGCGTAACGGGCCATTCGCATCGCGACTCAACTGGATTCTGCACGTGGCAGCGGTTACGCTCACACCGCCGCGGTAACGGCACGCCCGACTCCGGTCCGAGTCGCAAGCCGAGCCGCGAACGGCTGCCTGCCGTCCTCATCCATCAGGCCCTGCCATGCCCAACGCCGACCAGCACACGAAGCGGCTCAAGAAGCTCGTCACCAACAAGTCGATCAAGGCCGAATGGATCAGGCTCAAGGAAGCCGGGGTCGTCCGGCACGAGTGGTCGAAGGTCAACAGCGAAGTCGACGCGTTGGTGCAGTTCTTCGCGCTCGCGTTGAGCGACAAGGCGGCCGAGCGGAAAGAAGCCCAGAAGCTGGTCGCCACCTACGCCAAGCCCGGCATCACCAAGGTGGTTGACTTCGCCGAGGGGGTTCGGCTGTACGCGAAGAAACTGGCGGGCGTCGATGAGCTGACCGCCGAAGCCGAAGCGTCCGCCGCCGCCAAGGGTGGAGTCGACCCCCGGCACGCGGCCATCGCGAACGAGCTCAAAGGCCTTAAGCCCCAGCTCAACGCCGCTCTCAAGGCCTCGCCCGAGAGCAAGCAAGAACTCCTCGCCGCGGTCGCCAAAGTGCAAGCCGCGCTGGGCAAAGCCGAGTTTGAACAAGCCGAGCAGAGCTTGCAGGCGCTGCGAGCAAAGACGGAAGCGATCGCCCCGAGTGGAGGCGGCGGCGAAGCCAGCGACGCCGGCTGGGAGGCCGCCAAGCAGGCGTGGGCTTCGCACCGCGAGAGCCAGCGTTCGGTGATCGGCAAGGCAATGAACCAGCTCGGCAAACTCGCGCTCGACGCGGAACTCCCCGAGGCGGAGGTCGGCGAGTTGATTGACGAGCTCTCAGCATTTGTGCCGGAGTTCGATAAGTCCGCCGACGGCATTGATTCGGCGATTCAATCCGTGGACGCCGCCGCGGACTCCGCCGCCCGCAAGACGGCGGCAGCCGGCCTAGAGACCGCCAAGCAGCAGATGGCCGACTTCTGCAGCGGCCCTCGGCTCACCGAGATCCTGGAGGCGTTTGAAGATCAAGACTTCTTCACACCAACCCTCGCCGCCGTCGGCGAGCTGCGGCCCGCTTAAACTCGCTGGCACCACTGCAAAGGACGGTCATGGGCGATTGGGACACCAAGAAGGTCGGTAGAGCAATCGGTCGACTGCGGTCGAAGCGGCGGCGATCGTCGGAAGACGATCGCGCGGCCGAGGGCCTCGTCGCCAACGACGTCGCCGCGTTGCAGGGGAAAGAAGCCAACCTCCGCGAACAGATCGAAGAAGACGAGCAGCTGCTTGACGCGGTTCAGCAACTGGACCTGACCGACCGCGACTTCGAATCCGTGCTTCGCGGCCTGTACGGTCAGGTTGGCGTCCGGTTTGAAGCCCCGAACCCGCAGGGGCTGACCGCGGTCAGCGAGACGCTGAACGCCGCGAAGCCGGCCATCACGTACAAGATCGACGACTGGACCGACCAGCGGGTGACCAGCGTTGAGGTCTCTCGCAACCAGGACAAGCTCGCCGCCGCGTTCAAGGCGATCTACGGCACGCAGGCCGAGATCAAGTCAGAGGCCGATTTCCAGAGCGAGTTCCTCATCGCCAAGGGCAAGGCGCAGGCGTTCTTGGGCGTGCAGGCTGATGGCTCGGCGTCCGCCGAGCGCGACTGGCAGCAGCTGGCCGTGAAGGCTAACACCAACCTCTTTGCCGGCCTGCGTCTTCACTGCGATGGCGAAGGCGTCATCGGGAGCGCAGACAATCGCCTGGTCGCAAGGATCGACGGCGAATGCACGGTTGGCGTTGAGCTCGCCGCCAGTGGGTCGGTGACGCTGAGCAGTCAGGAGATCAGCGCGCTGCTGGAACTCTCCGCATTCGCCGGCGCCAAGGTCGAGGCGAAAGGCAAGTTCACCGCCAGTGTGTTTGGCCGCGAACTGTTCAATCAGGGGCTGACCGCCAACGCCTCGGCCGGCATCGGCGCCGACCTGAAGGCCAGCTTCAAGGCCGGCGTGGACTCGGTTAGTTTCGAGTTCCAAGCCGGCGTCACGGTTGGTCTCGGCGCGGGGGCGGGCACGGAGACCACGGTCAACCTGAGCAACGTCAAGATGACGCTCACCGAGGCGAAGGACCGCATCGCCAGGGCCGACACCTACCTCGACGGCTACCGCAGCCTGAACATCCAAGAAAAGGAATGGGAGCTGCGCGTTGAGGTGCTGGAAAAGACGCTGACCCAACGCATCGAAGCCAACCAAGCGGCGCTCGAAGACGCTATCCACCGCCAGCGCTGATGCCTCACCCCCGCGACGCTCGTGATCGACCGATCTCCCTGGGCGAGCTGGCCGCAAGAGTCCGGGGAGACCTCGAAGGATCGTCGGAGCTCCCAATCACCGGCGTTGCCCTGCCCCACGAGGCGACCGCCGGCGATCTCACGCTCGTGGACAAGCAACCGACGCTTGACGCCCTTGACGAGCCCAACCTGATCAATGCCGGCGCCGTGATTGTGCCGAGCGATTACCGCGGCTCACGTCGTAACGTCATCCGAGTTGACAATCCGCGGCTCGCGTTCGCCAAAGCCATCGAGCTGTTCCACCCGCGGCGGCGTGCCGATCCGGTCATCAGCCCGACGGCGAGCATTCACCCGTCGGCGGTGATTGGGGAGGGCGTCAACGTGGGCGATGGATGCTGCATCGGAGAGAACGTGACGATCGGCGCCGGCACAACGCTCCACTGTCGCATTGTCGTTCACCACGCGACGGTCATCGGCGAGCGTGTCGTTGTGCAGAGCGGAGCGGTGATCGGTGGAGAAGGGTTCGGCCAAGTGGCGGATGGCGAGCGCTTTCGCGCCATCCCCCACGTAGGCCGGGTTCGCATCGAAGACGACGTGTGGATTGGCGCCAACGCCACGATTGACCGCGCCAACCTCGGCGAGACACACATCGCCAACGGCGCGTTTCTGGGGCCCGCAGTGCACATTGGGCACAACGCCGCGATCGGACCGCACACACGCGTTGTCGCCCAAGCCGGAATCGCGGGAAACTGCCGCATCGGTGAGCACGTTCTCATCGGCGGCCAAGCGGGTATCGCCCAGGGTGTGGAGGTGGGCGACCACGCGGTCATCGGGCCAAAGGCGACCGTCATCGCGAATGTCGCCACCGGCGAGCGCGTGTACGGCTCGCCGGGCATGCCGCTTTGGGCATGGCTCCGCTCGGCGAGGCTTATCCCCAAGCTCTCTGGGCTGCGTGCCGAAGTCCGTCGCCTGCGGCGGCGCGGTTGAGTCGCAAGGCGAACAACCTAGTTGCGGCCACCCTGCCGTCGCGGCAAGCCCACGGCCCCCATCGCCACGACGCAGAGAAGTCCACACGCCGGTTCCGGAGCCGCGCTGGCGGCTGAGGGCAGTGCTGAACCAAAGTTCGCCAACCAGGCGTTGTACTGTTCGATCCCAACGGGCAACCCAGTGGTGTCGTTGGGCAGCACGCCAACCGGTCCGCCGAGGTTGTCTCGCCAAACCGTGTAGTCCGCGGCGTTCACGACGCCATCCTCGTTGTAATCGCCTTCGAGCTGCGGCACCCACGCGTTGTAGAACGCAACGCCGAAGTTCGCGCCCAGCTCGTCGTAGTAGGAAAGCGGGCGGCGGTTACCGAACTCGGTCTCGAAGGTCACGTCGACGTCCGCGTTGAGAAAGAAGTCGGCGAAGTTGGCCGACGTCCAGGTTGTGCTGGTCGACTCCACCTGCTGGACGTTGGGCTGCAGCGAGCGCAGCTCTTGCCACCAGTCGGCGTTGGCGTCGCCCTCGGAGATCTCGATGAAGCCGAAGTCGTCGCCGAAACTCGGGATGGTGGAGTGGAAGTCGATGAAGGCGTCAACCTCGTTGCCGGGCGTGGCCTGCGTGTCGGCCAGCATCGCCTCGCCGTTGACGCGGATGTCTTGGTGCGGCGCCCAGAGCGCAGGATTCCATAGCCCGTTGGGATCCTGGTTGGGGTTGTCCACCGTGGCCCGGCTGGTGCCGGCGAACCGGCCGGCGGCATTCAGGGTGGGGTAGGCGAAGACTTCGGCGATGTCCCTCAGCCGGGCGGCGCGGGGGTCGTCGGAGACGAGCCAATCCACCATCCCATCAAACGCGTGCGTGCCCAGGACTTCACCCGAGTGCATGCCGGTGGTGATCACGATCTTCCGCTTGGGCGACGCCGAATCGGTGGCGGGGTTGGTGATGCGGTAGGCGAAGATCTCTTTGGCGGGGATCAGCCGATCAAGATCGTCCACCGCGATCGGTGTCTCGCCGATCACGCCGTTGGCGTCGCCGGACGCGGTTGGCACAGCCCACGGCGTGGCCAGCACCTCGGCGGTGTGCTGGGCCGACATCGCGTACGAGTACGGCTGTGCGTACGCGACCCAAACCGTGTCCGAGGTGAACGGCGAGCTGTTTGAGAAGACGAAGTTGTTGCCGAACCGCGTGTTGTTGTCGAAGAACTCCCAATTCTCATTGTCGTACGAGTAAACCATCTCGTGGTTGGTCAACGCGTTGTTCCCGCCCGCGAACCCCTGATTGATGTTGAACGTGGGCTGCGCGCCATTCAACCCCGTGGCCTCGAAGTACAACCACCGCCAACCCGACGTGGTCGGATGGTTTTCGCGACCGACCAGTGAGATGTTGCTAAGGTTGCCGCTCCAAGACTCGAGCGCCCCGTGATCGAAATTCCCAGTGAGACTCAGCACGGCATGCGCACGGTGCGTGGCGCCGAGCATGAGCATGGCGACGCTTCCAGCCACCACGGCGCGGCGGGCGTTGGTCCGGCACGTGAGACCAACGCCCACGAGCAGAGCGGCCAACAACAGGCCATAAGTCGCCGGCTCGGGGACGAGGCCGCCGGGCGGTTTCGCCTGGGAACTCAGCAGCCCGTCGTAAACGCGGACGTTATCGAACAGCGCAAACGCTAGGCCCGGATCAGCGGCGGCGCTGCGGAAGTAGTCGGTGATGGAAAGCCCGATGCCCCCTTCAAGGTTGACGGGGCGTTCCTCCGTATCGATCCCCGTTGGGTCGTCGATGATGCTGTTGTCGATCACGCCCACGTCGAACGAGTTGCCCGACCGGTGGCTCAGAAGCGAAACGGTTGCCAGCCCCGTAGCCGGGCTCGTCCCCGAGCCGGTTGCGTTGGCGTCCACCTCAATCGTGACGGTCACCCACTGGAAACCGAGCGTGCCTGCGCTCTGTGTCCCGGACGCGTTGGAGCCGCCCACGGCCGTCGAGATATCGAAGGACGGGAAGAGCGACTGCAGGGTCGGATCGGTGTTGTTGAAGCCGGCGCCGTTGGTGCCGGGGACCGCACCGGAGTACTGCCCGCTGAATCGGTCGAGCTCCGCCCCGTCCTTCACCAGAATGATGTCGCACACGGAGCCGCTTGAGCTGCAAGAGGCGTCGCCGTCGCTGGAATACACGACGCCGGCGCCGTCCATCCCGGGGTCAAAACCGCCCTGCGAACCGGCCACAGTGGAACCGGCAAAGACGCCGGCGTGCTCGGTGGTGCCCACCTGCGAAAGGTCGGTCGACCAGTTCAACCAAACGTCGGCCTGCAGCGTGTACTGCCCGGAGAAGGTCGGGTCTTCGTAGATGACCGCGATCTGCTCGCCCGACCAGCGCCCGTCGAGGTTGGTCGCCAGCCGGAGGCCCCGCGTCGCTGAGTCTCCGGGATTGGAGTTCGGCGCTTCGGGGATGCCGCGGGTCGAATAGTTGAATCCAAATGCCGCGGCGCTGGTGTCGGAGAACGTGGGTTGCCCGATTCCGCCGAAGTGGGAGTACTCCCACCCGGCGCCGGTCTCCATTGCGTCGGTCAACAGCAGCGATTGTGCCGCTGCTCCACCGCCGATTCCCGAGCAAAGAACAGATAGCAACATCAAGAGGCGTACGTTCATCCCCGCATAGTAGCCAACAACAGCAAGAAGCGGGAGGAAAATCATCTGAGCGAAATCGCTCGATTCGCCCCGATCTACCGACTCCTGAGGCTGGCAACGGGGGCCGACCGCCGAGCTTTCGCCACGCACTGGCCGACCTTGGAGCCGTTTGCACTTCGCCGGATTGGCTCGGGCGTACCGGGCGTTGGCGCCGATGGGGAGGTTAATCGGGTGGCCATTGGCTATATTGCCTAACCGGCCTGATCGCCCGCCCTCCTGACGCCGCTGCCCTCGGACCGAGCCTGCCATGGCAACCGCCCTCCAGCCGCCCGCCGCCGGACCCGAAATGGAGCTTGAGCCGGACTACGAGCCGCCGGGCCCGGGCCGTTTGGAAAAGCCGCCGACCGCCACGCCGCAGATCTACTGGACCTACGCCGGCGGGTTTATCGCGATCCACCTGCTGAGCCTGCTCGCCTTCGTGCCGTGGCTGTTCAGTTGGAGCGGCTTCTGGATCATGTTTGCGGGGCTGTACTTCTTCGGCGTCTTCGGCATCAACCTGGGCTACCACCGGCTGCTGACGCACCGGGGGATGGTCGTGCCACGCTGGTTGGAGCAGACGCTGGCGGTAGTCGGCCTGTGCAACCTGCAGGACGCCCCCGCTCGCTGGGTGGGCGTGCACCGGATGCACCACCAGTTCTCCGACCACCAACGCGACCCGCACAGCCCGCTGGTGGATTTCTTGTGGGGGCACGTTGGCTGGCTGATCTACCGAGACAGCTACATCGGCACAATGGATTTCTATGAGCGGTACGCGAAGGACTTGATCCGCGACCGGTTTTACCGCCGGCTAGAGCGGACCGTCGTCTGGAACCTCATCTGGTTCGCTCACGCCGCGGCGTTCTACTTCGCCGGCCTGGCGGTTGGGTGGGCGTCCACGGGCGAGTGGGCGGGTGGCGTACAGTTGGGGCTGAGCTGGCTGGTGTGGGGCGTCTTCGTCCGCACGATGGTGGTTTGGCACATGACTTGGAGCGTCAACTCGCTCTCCCACCTCTGGGGCTACGCCAACTACGAGACCCGCGACCACAGCCTGAACAACTGGTTCGTCGCCGCCATCACCAGCGGCGAGGGCTGGCACAACAACCACCACGCCAAGCCCCGCTGCGCCGCCCACGGCCATAAGTGGTGGGAACTGGACCTGGTCTACTGGGTGGTGCTGGGGCTGGAGAAGGTGGGGCTTGCGAAAGACGTGGTGCACCCCAAGCGGGAGCGATAGTCACGCGAGCCTAACATCGATTCAAGGACTCGGTCGATTAGCTCAATCTGCTTCATTGCCGGTTCCATCGTCTTCGCCAATTCGTCGCGAAGCCGCCGCAAGTCCTCCGACGCCTGACTCGCCAAAGCGCGGATCGTGTCGGGCCTTTCGCCCCCTGCCGCCGTGCCTTCTGGCGGCGACGCCACCTCGTCCGCTATCGGTGGCTCAGGAGGCTTCTGGGCAAGCGCCTCATTCCGCTTGATGGCCTCCCAGACTTCGGAGCGATAGATAGCTGCTTCTTTTGGAGCGTCAATTCCGAGTCGGAACTTTTCGCCTCGGTTTTCGACGACGACGATCACGATGTCGTCGTTGATGACCAGACTCTCATCCCTTTGGCGAGAGATGACAATCACGATGATCCCTGCGGTCGGTTCTGTGGAAGTGCGCACGAAAAAACCCGGTGTCGGACGAATCCGACACCGGGTCTATCGATGCAATTTGGTGAGTTTGCCGGAACGGGGTCCGGCGTTTCCTTAAGCCAGTCCAAGGACTGTCCCCATGATTCCTCAATCACGTCACCGTGGCTGAGGTCTAAGTTATCCTTAGAAAGGAGGTGATCCAGCCGCAGGTTCCCC
>JBCDJN010000142.1:0-10825 GCA_039414355.1 Planctomycetota bacterium
CGGCGCCGCCCTCAAACGGATCTCAACAACCGAGCGCCGCAACTACTTCCAAGCCGCTGGAGTCCCGGCTACGTGATCATCGGAACCGCTGGAGGTCAATGCTCCCGCCCCAGATGTAATGTCCGAATCGGAGAACTGGGACTCGGGGGCGACCCCTCCCAACCGCGAGGCAAAGTCATTGTTGGTGAGCGATCCCGCATTCGCGATCCTCACCGCGGGACTATCAATCCCGGCTCCTACCTTGAGCAAGGCTTGGAACTCATCGAGGTGATCCGTGTACACGGCTCGTGGGTCGCAGTCGTGTTTCTTGCATAGGGACGCCGCCATCCCGACAGCCTCGCCCATCATGCCGCACGTCCGCATTACTCGCACCGCACCAAGCGCTTCGTGAGTCACGCTGATGTCACGACCGGCCATGAACAAGTTGGGGATATTGCGGCTGTAGAGGCAGCGCAGCGGCGCCCAGTAGGGGCCGGCATACCGGTACTCTTCGCCGCCGCCATCAACCGTTGCCCAGGAGATGAATGCGTTCTCGTCTCCGGGCTCCGTGTACTCTTTATGGGGCAGGTGGAGGTCGATCGCCCACGTACAAGGGAACGCCTTATCTGGGTAGTCGACGCCTTCCTTGAAGTCCTCGCGATCGAGCACGACATCGCCCATCAGGCGCCGCGACTCACGCTTGCCTGCGACAAACGCCGCCCACTTCAGGCGGTGGTTGGGGTGGGCCTTGTCAACGTTCTTCAACGCGTCCCATGCCCCGTACATCGCCCGCAAGTTGAGGTCGCGAATCCACTCAGCGTCATTGATCGGGTCCTTGCCGAAGCCCGACTCCCAGAACCAGCCGCCAACATCATTGAGCGCATTCTTGGAGTTCTTCCAGGTGTTTCGATACACCTCGCGGCCGGGAAAGCGACGCTTTGACAGGTCGATCGCCCAGGGGCATCGCGGGAACGGTTGCGGAGTTTCCGACTTGGTAAAGGCGAGGTCGAGTTCGTCGTGGTCTTCGCACAGGCAACGGAGCTGCGACTCGTTCTCATTGGTCTGGTCGACGTTCCAAAGGTTGCTGAACCCCATGTTGTCTGCTGGAGCAGACTGGTAGTCGGCGCCGACCAGATGCCCCAACACGCCGTCACCGGTCGAGTCGAGGAACCATCGCCCCCGCACGCGGGTGCGTTGGCCAGACTTGATGTGTTGGGCGATGACCGCCCGGACCCCGCCCGTGCCGCCATCCGCCCCGTTGACGCGTTGGTTGAGCATCAGCGTGAGGTTCGACTCGGCTCTCGCCAAACGCAGCTTCCTCGGGTCGTCGTAGACCTTGGCCGCCTTGGCGTTGCCGTCGCCCGGTCCCTTGGGGCGGATCAGCTCAGAAACGACATCCCCGACGCGGGGGTAAGGCTCCAGGTTGGTGCCGCCCTCGGACCAGACGCGGACCTCGCTGCTGCCGTTGCCGCCAAGCACGGGGCGGTCTTGGATGAGAGCGACCGACAAGCCGAGCCGCGCGGCCGTGATCGCCGCCGCCGTTCCGGCAACGCCGCCGCCAACAACAACGAGATCAAACTCGCCGGCATCCGTTGGTTCGCGGTTCCATCCGAGTTGCTCAGCGCGGAGCGCCTCGATCTCCTCACCCGCCTGAGGCGGGGTCCAGTCCGTATCGCTGCTGAACAGAACCGCGTCGCATCTTCCCTCGAACCCAGTGAGGTCGTGCAACGCTAGGCGGAATCGCTCCGGAGTGTCGTGCACGCCACCGTCTTGCCAGTGCCACTCAGCATTCTTGTTTCCAAAGACGCCGATCGGCTTACCGTCGATCTGTACCTCGAAACGGCCGGGCGCGCCGGGGGCTTTCCAAGGCGCCACCCAGTCGCGGGTTCTGACCCAGACGCGGTAAGCTCCGGGAGCGGGCAGCTCGACAGGCGTTTCGCAGTCCGCGACTGGTACGCCAAGCCCGTGAGCCAGCCCGTAGGGCGAACCCATAAGATCCATAAACTGCTGGTCAACGACCCAGCCGCCCAGGTCTTCGAATGACTCGACCTCGACGAGCGTTAGCTGTCGTTGTGCGTCGCAGTTATTCGCAAGCAGAATCGCGAGAATGAGTGCCGCTGGCTTCCAGCGATTGGCCCAGGACTCCATGGCGTGGCGCCTCGGTGATAGGGATCGGACAAGTCTGTCGAATTATGATTGGTCAACCCTGCCGCCGCGACCCGGTGTTGCTCAACGGCGTATGGCTGACGAGCGTTCGGGCCGCGCAGCCGACATGAACTATCTGGAGCCGCCGGCACAGGACTCAAGCAGCGTAACTCAAATGATCTCGCACTACTTATCCACTAGCAACCACGCGTCAGCACTAGCAGCGGCCGACACGGATATCGCCCCGGCAGAACTCGCATCCGCGGTCATCACCTCCGCAAGGCAGGAACTGAACGTCGCTGACACAGGGGTTCGTCGTGTGAAGCAAATCAGCGCCGAGCTAGAGTCAGATGCTGCGCTGCCGCGACACGCCCGGCAGGATCCGAACCTGCGACCTACGGAACAGCCGTTTCTCTCGTATCGGGAAGGCGCGAGCGGGGCGTTTTCCCCGGAAATTTAGAGCTCGATTCGACTGCCTACCGCTGGGCGCGGCAAGACGGCGCCGCCGCAGTGGCGGTTCGGTGGGCTTCCGGCCGCAAGGGCGGTTACTCTCGCTGGCGGCCGCGGTAGAATTGGCGGCTGCCCCCGCCTCCGCCCACCAGATTCGCAGTCCCGCCACGCTATGAGTGACGAGCTACGGCACGAGTGCGGCATCGCCGCCGTCTACCACCTGCCTGACGAGGCCCCCAGCCCGCTCTGCCCACCGCAGGGGCCGGGCGAGGTCTCCCGGCTTATGCCGCGGATGCTGCTCGATATCCAGAACCGCGGCCAGCTGTCCGCGGGGATGACCAGTTACAACGCCACACGCGGCCAGCTGATCGACACCTACCGCCAGCTCGGCAGCGTGAACGAGGTCTTCCGCCTGAGCCACCGCGAGCGGGCCGAAGCCCTGATGGAGGAGTACGCCGGGCCAGCCGCGATTGGCCACGTGCGGTACGCCACCTGCGGCAAAGACGACCGCAGCTACGCCCAACCGTTTGAGCGGCACCATCTGCTCAAGCGGAAGTGGTTCAGCTTCGCTTTCAACGGTCAGTTGGCAAACTACCGCGAGCTGCGCGAAAAGCTGCAGAGCGAGGATGAGCACCACCTTGCCCGGACCACGGACACCGAAATCCTCATGCACGAGCTCAGCCGGGAGATGTCCGGCGAGCGGCGGCCGAGCCTCGTAGAAATGATGGCCAGCGTTGCCAAGCGGCTCGATGGGGCGTACAGCGTGGCGCTGGTGAACGCGTTGGGCGAGTTGCTCGTTGCCCGCGACCCGTTGGGCGTAAAGCCGGTGTGCTGGGCGACGGACGGATCACTGGTTGCCGCGGCGAGCGAGAGCGTGGCCTTGCTCAACCTCGGCTTCGCGCCCGACACCATCAAGCCGCTTGAGCCGGGCGAGGCGCTGACCGTCACCGCCAACGGACTGCGGCTGGAGACGTTCGCGCCGTCGACGCGGCGGGCCCACTGCTTCTTCGAATGGGTGTACTTCGCCAACGTCGCCAGTCGGATGGACGACCGCAGCGTCTACCTCACCCGCAAGGCGCTCGGCGAAGAGCTGGCCCGGCTGGAGCCGCTGCCCATTGAGCCGGCAAACGCCGACGACGGCGGCGATACCGTGGTGGTTCCGGTGCCCGATACCAGCAAGGCCGCGGCAGACGCCATGGCATTCTCGCTGCGTGTGCCGTGTGTGGAAGGCCTGATCCGCAACCGCTACGTGGGTCGCACGTTCATCGAGGGCGGCGACGGCCGCCAGGCGAAGGTCGCCAGCAAGTACACGCCGTTGCGGGACGTGCTGAGCGGCAAGCGTGTGCTGCTGGTGGAAGACTCGATTGTCCGCTCCACCACGATGCGGGCGCTAATCCATCGGATAAAGACGGTGGGCCAAGCCCGCGAGGTGCACGTCCGCGTGGCGTGCCCGCCGATCGTGGCGCCGTGCTTCTACGGCATCGACATGTCGACGGTCAACGAACTCTTCGCGCCGAAGTTCCTACGCGAAGCCGGCAAGACCGAAGCCGACGACGCGGTCTTCGCCGCCATGGCCCAGGAGCTGGACGCCGACTCGCTGCGCTACCTGCCGGTGGAGTCCATCGCCAAGGCGATCGGCCGCCCCGAGGCAGACCTATGCCAAGCCTGCCTCACGGGCAACTACCCCACGCCAAGCGGCCAGCAGCTCTACCAGATCGCGTTGGCGGACTCTGCAAATGCCCCCGACGCGGCCATAGGCCGCACATATGAAGCGGAGCCATCGGCGCTACACATCGCCGTGCGGACCGCCACATAAGTTGAGGCTGGCAGCATGAATCGTTCTGCAGCGTTGTTTGAGCTTGGGGAGCTGATCGCACATGCAAAAGACCTGATTTCCGAGATTGAAGAAGGGCGGTACGAAGATGACGGCGATCTCTCCTATCCCGTAGCGCTCTCGCACTTGCTCGATCATCTCGTGAAGGCGTGGCACTTCTCGCGGCTGGCCAATGGCGAGATCGATGGCTTGACCCAGGAAGAGTTTATTGAACTGACGAACGCGATCCCGCGCTTCTGCGGCGAGGAAACACTGGTTGAGATGCACGACACGGTCATCCGACGGGAGCCTTAGCCAAGTATGCCCGCCGTTGTGCAGGGCGGCTTGCCTCTCGGGATTGCCCGGTGTGCTCAAGTGTAGCGAACACCCTGGTGCTCCGCCTCGAAGAACGCCGGCAGCAGGCCGTCGACCTGCAGCAGGCCGCGTCGCGTTAGCTCGATCCGCTCGACGCCGATCGAGAGCAGCCCGTCCTCTTCGTGCTTGGCCCACGCCGCCTGCCAGTGATCGACGATGTCGACGCCGAACTTCCGACGGAAGTAGCCGCGGTCGAGCCAGCCCTTCTTGAGCTGCAGGATCATCTCCCGCACGAGCGCCTGGTGCGGTGTGATCCGCAGCGCCCGGCCGAGTGGCAACTCGCCCGCTTCGAGCCTGCCGAGGTACTGCTCCCACTCCGGCAGGTTTTGGTAGTGCACGCCCGAGGCGTGCCCGAAGCTGGCGATGCCCGTCGCCAGCAGGTCGCTGCCCTGCCACAGGTTGTCGCGGTAGCTGAACTTCACGTCGGGCGATTTGACTAGCGTGTACGCGCTGCTGACCGAGTAGCCGCGGGCGGTGAACTCGTCGAAGGCGTAGTCCACCCACTCGCGCTTCTGCGGCCAGTCGGCGACGGGCGTCTCGATCTTGCCGCCGAGGATGTCTTGCGAGTAGACGGCGTTGAAGGGGAGCTCCATCTGGTAGATGGTCACGCTGTCGGGAGCGAAGTCGAGGGCCTTGGCCACCGTGTCCCGCCAGGTGTCGGTGGTCTCGCCGACCATGCCGCTGATCAGGTCGATGTTCACGCTGTCGAAGCCGGCCGCTTCGATCCACGGCCACGCGCGATAGACCTCGGGCGACTCGTGGGCGCGGCCGTTGCCCGAGAGGATCGCATCGTCGAAGTGCTCGACGCCCAGGCTCAGCCGCGTAACGCCGATCTCCTTGAGCGTCTGGACTTTCGACTCGCTGAGGGTGCCGGGCTCGCACTCGAAGGTCACCTCTTCGGCGAGCGACCAGTCGATGCTGGCCCGCAGCCGCTCCACCAGCCGGTTGAGTTGCCGCGACGACAGGAACGACGGCGTTCCGCCGCCGAAGTAAACGAACCGGAACGGCCGGCCGCCCATCACCGGCTGCATGCTGATCAGCTCAATCTCCGTTGAGAGCGCGGCAAGGTAGCGTTCTACCTCCGCGGCGTTCTTGTCGGTGAACACCTTGAAGTAGCAGAACTTGCACCGCTTCCGGCAGAACGGCAGGTGCAAGTAGAGGCCGAGCGGGGGCGCCGCTCCGTCGGCTGACGCCGGCGGCTCACTCAGGGCGCGCTCCGCCTCGCCGACGCGGTCTTTGGACCACTGCGAGAAGGGCGGGTAGTTGCTGATGAAGTAGGAACCGACGTCGGTTTTGGTGTCTGGCATGGAATCACGGATGGACACGGATAAACACAGATGACGCGAGATCAGCCGTTTCTTACTCGCTTCACTTCAACGCGTGGGTGGCCCTCCAAAGCAGTAAAGCGTGCCGTCGGAGTTGGCGATGAGCAGTTTGCCGGCGACCACGGCGGGCGCCGCGGGGAAGCCGCCACCGGCGTCGTACTCCCAGATCACCTCGCCGTCCTCCAGGCCGAGCAGCATCAGCCGGCCGCGGGTGGTGGCGGCGACCGCAGCGCCACCCGCGATCACCGGCGACGATTCCACCCGACTGCGCGTCGGCTTGGTCCAGGCGGCCTCGCCGGTCTCACGGTTGACGCCGTAGACCGCCTTGCCGTTGCTGCCGTAGACGACGACCGCCTTGCCGACGGTCGCCGCGGTGCGGATGCCCTGGCCGCGACGGGGGTCTTGGAACCGCCAAACGACGTTGGGCTCGGCGGCGTTAGTCGTGTCCACGGCGAAGAAAACACCGCCCTCGTTGCCGAAGTACGCCGCGCCGTCGACCGCTGCCACGCTGCTCCCGGTGGGGCCGCCGATCTCGACGCTGCCCACCTCCTGGCCCGTCGCGAGACTCACGACATGCAGCCGCTCATCGCAGCCGGCGAGCAGCGTGTGACCATCGACGATCGTCGGCGAGCACCGCAGCGGGGCGTCGATGGTGAACTTCCATTGCTCCTCGCCGGACGCCGCGTCGAGCGCGAAGAGCACACCGCCCTCGGTGGTCACCAGCAGCTTGCCCTCGAAGAGCTTGGGGCCACCATAAACCTCGGTCTCGGCGTCGAACGACCAGAGCTCTTCGCCGTCCTTGATGGCGAGGCAACGCACCGTGCCGAAGATGTCGCCGACGTACAGCCGATCGCCATCGACGGTGGCCGCCGAGGCGAACCCGGAGTCCTCGAAGGTCTTCTTCCAAACAAGCTCGCCGCCTGCAAGCTTCACCGCATGGAACGTCCCGTCGACGTCGCCCAGGTAGACCACGCCGCCGGCGACGATCGGCTCGGCTTCGAACGAACCGTCCTCCAGCTTGTACTTCCAAAGCACCGCCGGCTCATCGGGCAGCGCCGTGGCGGCAACCGCCGTCCCGGCTGCGTTGCCGCGGGCAACCGGCCATTCGTCAGCGGAAGCCGAAGAGCCGAAGCCCACCGCAACGACAATCAACAACTCCGTGGGCCACAGCGGCAGGACCCCCAGCCCCGAGCCCCCAGCCCCCATCCCCTCAAAAAGCCGCCTCGTAGCACTTGAGGTAGTCATCCGCGGTCATCTCGACGGGGTTGAAGGTGCCGGTCCACTGCCGCGCGGCGTCGGCGGCGAGGGCCGGGAGCCGGTCGCGCGTGACGCCGCAGTCAGACAGTTTACCCGCTAGGCCCGCGTCGCGGGCGAGCCCGCCCAGGTAGTCGGCCAACGCCAGCACGTCTTCGTCGCCGCCCCCATCCGCCGCTGCACTGGCGCCGCCACTGAACTCGCGGTCGGCGATGGTCACCACCAGCTCGGCGTAGGCCATGGAGACGCCCGCCGCGGTGGCGCCGTTGTGGCGGACGATACGGGGCAGCATCACGCCGACCGCCTCACCATGGGTGACGCCGAATGCAGCGGTGACGGGGTTGGCCAGCGCGTGGGCGCCGCCGAGCATGCTGTTCTCGATCGCCAGCCCCGCTAGGCACGCGCCCTGCTGCATCCAGCCGCGGGCGGTCAGGTCGTCGGGGTCGGCGATCACGCGCCGGAAGCCGCCGGTCAAGAGCCGCCACGCCTCGCGGCTGAAGGCCATCGAGATCTGATTCCGCTTCTTGGTGACCAGAGTTTCCACAGCGTGGCTGATGGCGTCCATGCCGGTCAGCGCAGTCAGGCGAGGCGGCTGGGTAAGCGTGAGCTCGGGGTCAAGCACCGCCACGCCGAAGGCGGCCCGCTTGTCGCCGCAGGCCATCTTGGCGTGGGTCACCGCGTCGGAGATGAGGGCGAAGGACTGAGCCTCGCTGCCGGTGCCGGCGGTGGTGGGGACCGCGACCATCGGCAGCATCGGCCCGGTCGCCTTACCGACGCCCCAGTAGTCGTGCATCCGCCCGCCGCACGAGTGCAGGAAATTGATCCCCTTCGCGCAGTCCATGCTGCTGCCGCCGCCGACGGCGACGATCACATCCGGCTGATAGTCCGCAGCAACGGCGCGGCCGTCGTCGACGTTGTCGGTCGTGGGGTTTTCTTGCAGGCGGTCGAAGACGAGCGTGTCCAAACCCGCCGCCTGCAGCGAATCGATCGCCCGCTGCGTATGGCCGACTTCTTCGATGCCGGGGTCTGAGACGACGAGCGCCCGTTTCACACTGAGCCCGGCGGTCAGCTCACCAAGCTCGTCGATCCGGCCGGGGCCGAAGACGATCCGCGTCGGGCAGTGGAAGTCGAAAGGAAACATGCGAACTAGCCGCGGATGAACGCAGATGAACGCGGACGAGGCAGCGGCGATCTGCGTTTATCCGTGTGCATCTGCGGCTAACTTCTAGGCGAGTTGCAGCGCACGGTTTTGGTAAAGGAACTCAATCAAGTTCCCCTCGTGCGGCTGCAGCCAGTCGAGCTTCGGCGTTGGGATGGGGCCCAGGTTCAGGCGGTCGATCTCCGTGGAGCTGATCAGGTCGAAGCGGAAGTCGTCGTCGTCCGTGATAGCCGTGCCGACGAGCGTGTACTCCATCGCCTGGAGCATCTTCGCCTGGGGGCACTCCACCACGTTGACCATGGGGAACATGTACTCCTTGTTCCGCGACTCGCTCTCCGCGCTCGCGTGGTGCAGCACCACAGGGCGGAGGTAGGCGACCGGCGGCTTCTCAACCAAGCGGTCGCCGTGCTTCTCGGTCATGTTGGTCACCAGGGGCGACGCATCGACGTCGCGCTCAATGGCCCCGTAGATCGCCTTCGCGGCGCCCTCGATGGTGAACGCGGCGAGGCCGGCGTTGGGGTCGTCTGGCGGGAGCACCTCAATGGGGCCAAGCTTCTCGGCGAGCGCCTCGGCGATCTCCTTCGTGTGCCGGCTGGCGTAGATGCTGGTGCAGTTGATGCAGCTCCGGCCGCCGTTCTTGTAGACGCTCTCGGCCATCAGGTCGATGTAGTCGGCCCACTGATCGACCTTGTCGTCGCCCAGGATGATCTTGGAATAGCCGGGGCCGTGGACCTGCACCTTGGGGTTACCGGCGTACTGCTCCACGGTTTGGGGGCCGCCGAAGATCATGCTCCGCCGACACGCGGCCAGGATCGCCCCGCCGATATCCGCCCCGGCACCGGGGTACAGGCAAAACGCCTCGCGGGGGATGCCCGCCTCGGTCATGGCGGCAAACACCCGGTAGGGTGTCCACGGCTCGCTGCTGCCGGGCTTGAGCACCAGCCCCATCTGCAGCGCGATCACCGGCAGCCACAGCGTGTGCACGCCGGGCGAGTTGCTCGGCAGCACCGCGCCCAGCGCATCGCACTGGGCCTGGTAACTGACCGTGACCCCCCTGCCCTCCTCGCCGTAGCCGCGGGCGAGGATGTTCAGGTCGAGCCCGCGCGTCAGGCAGTCGAGGATCTGGTCGATATTCTTCAGCACGAAGGCGTTCTTGACGACGTTCGCCTCGCACATGGCGATCGGCATGCCGGTGGTCGCGGACTGCTGATGGATGAAGTCCTGCGGGGATTGGGTCGAGTCGCCAACCGTCACGGTACCGGACTCGAATAGCTCACCGGCCGCCTTCAGCTTCTCAATCAACTCCGCCGGCGACATCGCCTGCAGCGCTTTGCGGGCGTTGCGGGCCTTCTTCGCGTCACGGCGGATGATGCCCGCGCCCACGGTGTGCACCTTCGCCACCGGCTCGCCGGTGTAGAAGTGCTTCACCTCGTCAACCTCGAGCGACTGGTAAGGCTCGCCCCAACGGATGGCCGGAAGTTCGATCATGTTCTTATAGCTGCGGAAGGACTCGGTTGGACGATAGTGGCCGTGAAAGTGTCAGTCTGCTTGGTCGTCGCGTTGGTAGACGCGGACGTAATCAACCAGCATCGAGTCGGGCAGGCCGCCGGCGGCGCGCGTGGCGTCGAGGCGGTCCTTCTCCCACCCGCTGCTGAGCAGGCTGAGGATCAGGTACTGATGGATGCCGGAGACCGCCTCGCTGGTCCGCCACGCCTCGCGGCCGTCAACGTAGAAGACGTATGCGTCTTCCGTCCACAGGCAGCCGTAGACGTGGAAGTCTTGCGACGCGTCGGCTGCCGCCAGCGACCGGACCCGCTCGCCCAGGTGCTGGTGGTGCTCGCCGTAGCCGTTCCAGTGCAGGTTGAACGACATCGACTTGTGGGGGCCGAAATGCTCGATGATGTCGATCTCCGTGCCGGAGACCATGTGGTTGTCGAGCTCATCGGTGAGGTGGTTGGATTGAATCCAGAAGGCGCCGTGGTGCCCGTCGTGCTGCTGGAACTTGATGCGGCTCTCGAAGTAGCCGTAGCGGGCCTCGTAGATGCCCGACGTTCCGATCTGGCCGATCCGGTAGGTCTCCGACTCCGGGTCCCAACGCGTGGTCAGCACCAGGTTGCCGCGGCCATCGAAGCCGACGCAGCCCGGATCAATGACGGTGTGCGCCCGCGGCCGATTCGCCTGCCGCACCCGCCATTTGGTTGTGTCGAGCGCGTCGCCGTTGAACTCGTCGTTCCAAACGAGCTCGAAGCCGGCTGGCAGTTCGGCTTTCGGGACGTGCTCTGCCAATGCCGAGACAGCCCAACTTAAGGCGATCAGTAGCGATAC
>JBCDJN010000143.1:0-10789 GCA_039414355.1 Planctomycetota bacterium
GCGGCAGAAGAGCGTGATCAAGAGCAGCTCGATCACGTCCTGCTGCCCGACAATCACCTTGGAGAGCTGCTCGCGGATAGCGGCGCCGGCGGACTGCATCCGCTCAACCAGATCGTCGGCTGGCGGTGGTGGGGATTCATCGCTCAAGGTTGGACGCTCCGCGGCGAGTGGGTGTTACTTTGTTCGTTGTTTTGCGATTCAGGAACTCACGTCCGAGCGAAGGCACTCGCGAAGCAACGAGACCTTCGCTCCGGCTCGACAGAGGGGTTCGCCCCACCACCTCCACCATCGCCTCGACACGCGTGGTGGTGACGGGCCAAGGCGATGGCGAAGGCGGAGGGGCGTGCCGAGAGCGTTGTAAGCGTGTTGTGCAGCAGCTCCCCGCGAGCCCCGTCGTCGGCGCCTTCGCATCGGCCGCCATTCTCCCCTTGCGGTCGATGTGAAGGCGGCGGCGCCGGGGCGGGCCCCCCGTTGTTGGTGTCCAGCTGAGGTTTCTCCTGCGAATAGACACGAATAGGCCAACGAGGAGCTGGGGCTGAGGTCGGGGCTTCCTATTGAACACGTTCACAAGCCACTACGCTAACGCTGGTAGATCGGCAGACAGGCGTTGTCGAGCTGCAGAATGATCAGGTTGAGCGACGTGGTGTAGACGCTGCCGATGTAGCCCTGGTTCCAGCTTACTCCCTGACCGCCGGCGACGCGCGCGGGCGTCGCCTCGCGGACCAGTTTGGCGAAGGTGGCGTTGCGGTAGTCGTCCCACACCTCGCCAGCCTCGCGGTACTGCACCTGCGAGTAGTAGAAGTGGGCGTAGTGCCAGTGGCCGTAGTTGCTCTGGTTGTGCACACCCAGGTGGCGGCGGCAGTAGTCCTGCATCCGCGGCACAAAGTCGTCGTCGTACTCGCCGGCGCTGAACAGGCAGGCGATGGAAGCCGCCGTAATGGCTGGCCGGCCGCCGCCGCCTTTGGAGCTGTACTGCACGCCGCCGTCTTTGAGCGTGCACCGGCGGATGTACTCCACCGCCTTATCGACGATCTCCTTCGGCACGGCGATGCCCGCGTTGCGGCAGCCGCGCAGGCCCTGCACCTGGGTGACGGTGGTGGAGCCCTCGTCGAAGCCGTTTCCGTCTTTCGCGCTGATGTACCCCCAGCCGCCCGCCGCGGTCTGGGCTTCGCCCGTAAATCGCACCGCCGCCTCAAGCGCGGCGATGATCTCCTGCCGGCGTTCGAAGTCCTCCTCCTCGCCGAGCACCTGCGAGAGGAACAGCATCGAGAAGCCGTGGCCGTACGTGTAGCGATCGTCTCGCAACGGGTCGCCGATCAGGCCGTTCGGCCGGCTCTGGCTTAGCAGGTAGTCCACCGCCAGGCGTAGGTTCTCGGCGTACCGGCCCTGGGTGGGCGTTGAGCCTTCGCACAGCAGGGCGATTCCCGACAGCGCGGTCATGGCCGCCGGGTAGCGGCCCTGCGCGCTCCAACTGCCGAGGCTGGTCTGCTGGTCCGCCAGCCAGCGGAGGCCGCCGTCGACGACGCGTTGCGAGTCGGGCTGGGCGGCGTCGGCCGACGAAGGCGCCAAGCAGCCCACCATCGACCAGAGAGCCACGAGAATGGCATAGCGGTAGCGAGCGGCTGTCACGGGTCCCTCCTTCGCATCGATCATCGGTTCGGGACATCGTACGCCAGCCGGGCCGCCGAGAGCCAGTGAATCACCGGCCGAGTGCGACCTGTTAGTCTTCCTCGTCCTCCAGCGGCGGCGCCTGGGGCCGGATCAGCCCTTCCAACCCTTGCCGCATCTGGTTGAAGAGGTTCGAGCCGGGATCCGTAAGCGATTCAGCGGGCGGAGCGGCGGGCGGGGGAGACGGCGATACCGGCCGGTCGGTGGCGGTGAGAATGACGCGGATCTTGTCCAGCATGATCGTCTGCCGCGGCACCGGGAGGCTCTGGCACCGCATCCGGTACGACGCCAGGGCCGTGGCAGGGAGGCTCTCGACCTCCGCGGCGATGCGGCCGGTTAGTGCGTCGAGCACCATCAGGTCGATCTCCCCCTTGGCGCCGCTCATGCCGCTCGCCTTCTTGCGTTGCCGGGCGAAGACCAACAGCGACGATGACGCGGGTTGCCGCTGGAGCCACTGGACGCCCGCCACCGCGGCCGGCCTCAGCCAGCGTAGGTCGCCGGTCTCAGGGTCGAGGCAGAAGACATCGCCCGTCAGCAGAGCGTTTTGGCCATTGGTGTTGGAACGCCCCCGCGTTTGCGGCGAAGCCGACGCGTAACCCACCAGCACAACCACGCCCGCGGACCGACTCTCAACGATGAGCTGCCGCGGCGGCTCACGCAGCGTCAGCCGCGTCTGCACCAACTTCTCGCCGGTCGACAGGTCGATCAGGCAGAAGCGGCCATCAGGCTCCAGCAACGCGTGCCCCCAGTCTTCCACCCGTGCCACACGGGCGTTGATCGCCGAGGGATGATTGAGCAGCTCTTCGCCAGTTGCGAGCCGCGTGGTGCGGACATTGACGGCGCCCGCGTCGGTCTCGTGGGTGGTCAGCAAACCGCGCCGCGCAGCAACCCACTGGCCGGCAGGCGCCTGCCACGCGGACAGGGTCTCGCCATCGGTGAGCGAAAGCCGGAGCGGCTCGCGGTCTTGCGTCACACAGTAAACGTGCCGGCTGTCGGCAGCGGTCGACTTAGTGAATCGCTTGTCGCTCCGCAGCCAACGCAGGTGGCCGTCGATCGGATCAAAGCACAGCAGGGCGTCGCGCTTCAGGACCAGCACGCCCCGATCGCTGACCGACAGCACACGCACGGGCGCCGTTGGCACAACACCGGGATTCGAATCCGGCTGAGTCAGGCTCGTGCGTTCGGCTTGCCAGTGCGCGGCCGCCAGCCGGTCGACCAAACCAAGCGACGACCAAAGCCGAAGATCGCCCGCAAGCCGCCCGCCGAGCGGCTGAAGCGCCTGCACGTGATCGCCCGCCGGCAGGTAGACGCGGCCGCCCCAGGTCCAGATCTCGTCCTGCCGGCTGCCTCGTGCCTGGTCCAAGAACGCCCGGCCGCTATCTCCCAGCGACGCCGAGAACAGCGTATCGCCCGCGGCGTCGGCGCCCAGCAGCTCGGCGGAGTCCAGGTCGATGGCGAGCGCCTGGGCCGGCGCCGCGCCGCCGGCGTGAACCACCGTCGTTGCTCTCCTGCCGAGCGGCGTCTGCCGGCTGGACTGATTGCCCGTCCGCTCGCGCTGCGTTCGCTCAACGGCAACGCCGCGCGTCGCCCAAATTCGATCGGCGTCCGTCGGTGACGCGAGGCGCTCGCCCGCCACTTGATCGGCCGCCTCGTCATCGGGTTGCGTTGCCGCCAACTGGTCGTGCAACTTAGCCGCTTGCTCGCGTAGCTCGTCCAACGGTTCAACGCTTGGCAACGCCAAAGCCAGGCGCGCCAGCGCGAGGCGTTCGGCGGTTTGATGGTTGGCTTGCAGGGCGGCTTCGATCGCCCCCTTCGCCGCCTTCGCCTGGGCGGCGTCACCCGCCTGCCACGCCCGACCCAGGACGCCCGCCGCCCGCGCGGCCGGTGTGGCGTAGCGGCCCGGGGCCAGTTGGCTTGGAATGGGCGACGTTGGCGCCGCCAGCGTGACCCGCAGGGCCGCCTCGGCCGCCTCGGCGAGCTGCCCCTCGGATGCCGCGTGGGTGGTGCTGCGGAGCGCCGCCGCCGCCCGCTGCGGACCCGTCTGGGCCAACTGCTCCAAGCGTTGTAGGTCACCGACCCGGGCCGGCCCACGCTGCCCGCGCATCGTTAACGCCTGCCGCAAGCGGGCACGGAGCAGGAGCGAACCGGGATCAGCATCCAACGCGGCGCCCAGCGAATCCACGGCAGCGTCGATGGTTCCCTCGACAAGCTGCTTCTCACCACGCAGCCGCAAGGCAACGGCGTTGTTAGGGTCGGCTTCGAGTTCCGCACCGGCCGCGGCCAAGAGTGGCGCCTCCGGCCGGTACCGCTCGAGCGAGAACGGCGTTTGCGAGAACACCGACTCGCCATCGACGGCGAGGTTGCCGAGCGCCGGTCCGGTCCACAGGCGTCGGCGGCCGATCTCTTCGCCCGTTGTGGCGTCAATCTGCAGCAGCGACGCATCGGAGAGCGGCGCCGTGAGAACGCCGTCCGCCACGACGGGGCGACCGGAGAGGACCGGGCCCGTCGGCCACTTCGCGGTCCAGGCGACGTCGCCCGCTTCATCATGGCAACGTAGTTGGTCGGCGGCCGCGACGATGATGCAATCGCCAACCGAAGCGACGAGCCTTGCCGCTCCGCCCCGATCGACTCGCCAGATCGGCAAACCGGTCTCCAACTCGAGACAGTGCAGAAGCGGCGACTCCGGGGCGGCGACAAACACGCGTCGCTCGCCAATGATGACGCGGTTTTCGCCCCAGCCGTCTTCCGAGTTGCGGGGCCAGGTCTCGCGAGCCCGGCCACGCCAAGGCGCCGCCGCCGGCGTTTGCCGGCGGGTGTCGACAGGAAAGCGATCGAGCCACGCCAGCGAACGATCGAGCAGGTCCACCGCGACCACCACGCCCGCCCCGGTGGAGCAGACGACCAACCCGCCCTTCGACGCGAGCGATGCCCCCAGCAGCCGGCGGCGTAGGCTCTGATCGACGCCCCGCTCCACACTGACGAGCGGCTGCGTCCACGAGACTCGTCCGGTCGCCGCGTCGAGCTCAACCAACGAGATCGTCGGACGCTGCTCAACCGCGACCACGATCGTTCCGCCCAGCGGCAGCGGCGACGACAAGAAGGTTGCCGGCTGGGCGGCCCCCAGGTCTTCGCCCCCGCACCGCCAAAGGAGCTTGCCCTCGGATGCCAAGTCGTACGCCGCGAGCCGGTTGCCGCCGATGCGGTAGCTTGGCTGGCCACGCGTGCTAAATCGGGCGAACGGCGAGGGTGGAACGGTCGTGGCGGTTGTGGCTCGGGTGGTTTCGACGGCGTAGGCCCGGACGCCATCGGTGGCGAGCTGCCCAAGCACCTGATCGAAGAAGGCCCTCATCACGCTGGCCTGAATGAGCTTCTGGTTCGCGTCGAGGCGGCCCACGGCGCCATGGCTCGCCGCCGTTGTCTGTGCAGACTCGCCGCCGTAGTGCGTTTGCCAGAGGCGCCGGCCCGACTCTCGATCAACGGCGACCAAGCCTTCCCCCGTGCGAAACAAGACGAGCCCCGCGGCAACGACCGGCGTACCCGCCGGCGCCGTCACGCGACCTTGGCCACGCAGGTGATCGGCAGCCGACTGCAGCAGCTCGACCCGCCGCGGATCAATCTCCGTCATCGCCGACCACTCGGCCCACATGTGGGGCTGGCCAAGCGAGCAAACCGGGTTGCCCCGCCGGTTGCCACCAACGCGTGGCCAGGCGTTCGACAATCCCGTCGCCACGCCGTATGCCGAAGATGAAGCGTTTGTGGCGAACGCCGCGTTGAGCGAGGCGACCACCGCTTCGGGGTCCGCCAGCGATTCGATGCCGGGCAATGACTCGCCCGCCCACGTCGACCGGCTGAGCGAACCGGCGAGCGCCCTGGCTAGCTTGGAGTCGCCTTGCTGCAGGGCGGCGCCGATGGCCATGAGACTCCGCTGCGGCTCGAAATCGTCCCGGTTGGGCGAATCACCGAGTCGCTTGAGGGCGGCTAGCGCGAGTTCGGTTTCCCCGCGATCGAGCCAAGCGACCGCTTGGAACCACAGGCTGGTGTCGGCCGCGTTGGTGCCAGGGTAGCGGCGGCGGAGCTCCGCCAGCGTCTCGGCGTCGCCGCCCGCGAGCTGCTCGGCGAGTTCGCGCTCGGCCTCGGCTTCCGCCTCCAGCAGATAGGCCCAACGACCAGCGGCCGGCAACCCGGCCACGACTTCAGCCGCCCGTCGGCGAAGGCTCTCAACCCGACCGACGGCCGACTCCTCAACCACGTCGGTCTCGCCGCGGAGCACGCTCAAGAGCAGCGGCGCCGCTTCGCCGTACCGCTCCTGCGAGATCAGACTCTCAGCGACGCGTACCGACCGGCTGGCCGTGCGGTCCCGCGGCAAGTAGGCCCCGTAGTAGAGCTGGTGCAGGTCGCCACGCGGCGCCTCGGTGACCGGCTCGTCCTGGCCATTGGCGACGATCCCGACGGCCAAAAGCGCGGTCGTTAGGGCCCAACGCAGCGGCGTCGCCGTGGGGATCTTGCTGGGCATTTCCCGAGTTGGCTCACCCAAGAGGCCGCACTTGGCGACGGATTTCGCGGCAATTCGAAGCAAAACGAGCGACTTCTCGATCGGTTAGGCGGCCCATCTTTGACCATATCGAGAGCCCGAAGAACGAACAACGCGAGCGTGAATTCGTCGGGTTTCAGGAGTCATAAGGGCTGGGTAGACGGCGAGCGGGCGAGTTCACGGATGCGAACACAAGTCTTTTTAAAACAATAGCTTACGACCGAAAGCCGTGGACGAATCGCCGTTGCGCGGCGGCGAACTTGGATTTCTCGCTTGGCCCCGAGGAACCCGAAGTTTCCGTGACCTAGGCTTCACATCGACCGCGTGTCCGAGGCGGGCTCGGATCGGTTTGACCCTGTATTTGTAGGGTCTGCCCGATTTTTCCCGCTTGTAATTTGCTGGCGCCCGCCGTTTAATCACCGACCATCGCGGCCGGGAAAGGGACCTAGAGCTCCTCTCATCCCCCCCGGCTACTCACTGACGAACATGTGTGGAGGATCCAACCCGATGGCGAAAGCCGCCCCCAAGCCGCTCACGAAGACGGAAATCTACGCCAACATTGCCGAGGCCACCGATCTGACCAAGAAGCAGGTCAGCGAGGTCCTCGAGGCGCTGAGCGATCAGATTGAGAAGTCGCTCGGAAAGCGTGGCCCTGGCACGTTCACGATCCCCGGCCTGTGCAAGATCGTGGTCCAGAAGAAGCCGGCCGTTCCCGAGCGGGAAGGCATCAATCCCTTTACGAAGGAGCCCACCATCTTCAAGGCGAAGCCCGCCTCGAACGTGGTCAAGATCCGCCCGCTGAAGAAGCTCAAGGATATGGTCTGAGCGGCGGTGCCCATCCACGCGGGCCCGCCCAAACGGCCTACGCTAGCAGGCCCAACAAAAAAAGCCGCCCCGTTTGGGGCGGCTTTTTATTTGCCTCAACCGCGAGGCGATCCAACGCAAGCGGCTGACGGTAAGGTGGACAGAGGCGGGCTCGAACCGCCGACACCGGCCTTTTCAGGGCCGTGCTCTACCAACTGAGCTATCTGTCCAAGGTGTTAAGCGACAACAACTTGCGTCGCTTTTCGTTGACCTCCAAAAACCGACTGACAACCGTTTTGACAACCGGAGCGACCGGCACACCCTGTCCGGCCGCTGTTTCCGGCGAGTTCTGTTCGGTTCCAGACGATGGAGATCAACATCGCTACCAAGACTACCAGCCCCAAATCCGCCCGCAAGTCCTCAGAGTCCGCCAAGCCCAAGAAGCCCAGCAAGTCGTTCCCCCTAACCCCTGCAGACGGTAACCGCTGGTGCAAGACGATCGACGGGCGGATGTACTACTTCGGGAAGTGGGACGACCCCAGGGAGCCCTCCGCCAATACAGTGCCGAGCTCCCCTCGATCATGCTCGGCGATCGCGGCCCGCACGACACCGAGGGCGAGCCACTCGGCGGCGGCTCGTCGCTCGGTGAGGTCATCAACCTCTTCCTCGAAGACTTCGAGATGAAGGTCAACGCCGGCGAGCGGTCGTAAGACGCCTTCGACTTCTACCTGCGGCTCGGCCAAAAGCTGGTCGCCTGCTTCGGCAAAACCATTCCGGTCGAGGAGCTCAAGCCGCAGCACTTCCGGAAGCTCCGAGCCAGGTTCGCCAAGACGCTCGGAGTTGAGCAGCTCGGGAAATCGATCCGGCTAACGAGAACCATGCTGTCGTTCGCCGACGAAGAGCACGACGCTCTGATCGAGGGCAAGGTTCGCTTCGGGAAGGACTTCGCCCCGCCGGCCCAACGCGAGTTCCGGCGGCACCGCAATGAGCGGCCGGAGCGGCTGCTTGAGCCCCACGAGATTCTGGCGGCCCTCGAAGCGACGAAGGAAGAACAGGCGGCCGAGCACTACCGGGCGTTCCTACTGCTGGGCATCAACCGTGCTTTCGGTTGGACCGACTGCAGCCGGCTGGGGGGGACCACCTGAAACGAGAGGGCTGGCACACCCAGGCTCGCTGGAAGACAGGCATGCCCCGCAGAGCCCCGCTGTGGCCCGAGACGATCGAAGCGGTCCGGGCGGCCCGTCAGGCGTCCAAGGCGGCGAAGACGCCCGAGGACCGGCCCCTGGCCTTCAGGACGCGTCTAGGGGCCGCCTGGAAGCCCAACGGCATGTCGAGCGGCTACGCCCGCATCGCCAAGCGGGCGGGCATCTACCGGGAGGGCGTGACCTTCGGCTCATTCCGCAGCACGTTCCAGACGATCGCCGACAACGCCGACGACCCGATCGCAACGTCCGTCATTATGGGCCACACGGACAACTCAATGGCCGGCCGCTACCGGCAACGCGTTCTCGACGAGAAGCTGGTCGCCGTGACCGACCACGTTCGCAACTGGCTGTTCGGCGAACCAGGGTGATCGGGCACGGTGAACTGGTGCGTGGCGACTTCGGCTTTGCACGTCTCGCGGGCGTTGCCGACACTACCGCCAACGAAGGTCGGCGTACTCGCCACGGTGGTCGATCCCGCCGACAAACGTGGCCACTGCCTCAAACCCAGCGGTGCGATGAGTTTGGATCAGTCCGCCCAGGACCCGATCTGTTAGGGAACCGTTAGGGCTTGTTAAGATTGCGTCAATATCTGCGAGCGGCGGTAGTGGCGATTAAGACAACGGCGTATGTAGGGGCCGTCGCGACCACCAACCGTGTGGCCGCCGATAGTCGGTGCCCCAAGCAAGCAAACGGTTTGACTTCGCTAGAGCGCCGCATTAGTCTCCTGACGCGCTGCACGTAGGCAGCGTTCCACAGTACGAGCGGCGAGTGATGGCCTCTCGGACGGTCAGGATCAGACTAGCTGCGACCCCGCCCGCCGCGGGTGGGTCGTGAGCACGGCACGGACGCCGAGCCGCAGACCGAGGGCGTCCTATGCCGCAGTTCATTACCGACAAGAAACTCAATTCCGTGTTACGAGCCACCGTGGTCCTCAGCCTGGTATTATCCGGCGGGTTCTGGCAAGCCTTCTGCATTAAGGCCTTGCTTAACGACAACGGTTACGGCGTGTACTTCGGCATGTCCGCACTCGCATCGTTCGCCGGTGCCGGTGTGCTGGGCACGAACGCCCGCGTCACCGCTAGAGAGATGTTCGGCGTCCTTGCCATCCCCGGCTTCCGTAAGGTCGATACCGAAGTCAAACGCCCATAACCTCGCATACGATCTGCGGGCCGTCCGACCGCGTGCCGAGCACCAGCAGCAGGCTGCCGCGGTAGACGTCTTCTGGCCGGGCGGCGTGCTTCAGCGGGATTAGCGTCGCGGTCAACGCAAGCTGGTTGACCTCCAGCTCCTCCAGGCACTCGACCGCGTCTTTCAGGTGACTCAGGTCGGCGCCCATGATGGCGTCTCGTGCTCGTTCAAGCTGCGACATGGGCGTCCTCCTGGGTCATGTGCAGCCAGAGCACCGCGAGGGCGATCGGCTTGTTGGTGCCGAGCTTCTGCCGCAAGGCGGCCCGGGCGCACCCGACGGTCCGCTGACAGAGATCGAGCTCGGCGGCGATCTGCTGTTCAGCCGCCTTTGGACCACCGGGGCGAACACGCGTCACTCCCGGTCGGTCAACGAGTCGATTCTTCTGCTGGGCGGTCGATTCCGCCCGGAGTCGCAAGATCGTGGCTTCATGCTGCTGCGTCGGTTCTCATCCAGCTGCCGCGAGGAAGGGCAAAAGCGGCCCACTGATCGCCAAGGGCACTGGCTTCAAGACGATCGATACGCTCAAAGTGGTACGGAGCCCACCGATCACGCTCGGCGACGAGCTGGTGAACGTACGTCTCCGCGAACGACGCGAGTGACAGTCGTGTTCGCTCACGCCGATCAGCGTTCTCGACGCCGGGAATAGGCGCAACCTCGTTGCCGTCGGCAGCGACGGCACGACTGCGTGCCCGCATCTGGGCCTTGTGACGCTCGTGAGCCGTCTGATGCCCGTCTAGCTGTGCTGATTGTGCCGCCGCAGCCATGATTCCGCCGAAAATCCGAAGAACCTCGCGGCACGGCGACCTAAGCCCTGCCTCCACAGGGTTATGCGGCGTTTTGGGTTCTGGCTGAGCTCAGCACCCCCTCTCGATGGTTAGTCGCCGCCCTCTATGGGGTTCTTCCGGCGGGGCCGGGCGCGAAAAATCGCAAGTGAAGGACCCACAGCGAGTTAGAACATGCACCCCGAGGCCCGGAATAGTGTAACCGCGTACAGTTTTAGTGTTCAAATTGACACCACAATTTCGTGTTCGATTTTCCGCTTGGCACGCGTTGTGCTATGGCCAGAATCGGCCGAGAAATAAAATCCGTGGCTCCGTACTAGATACCCGGTTTTCGGGAATTCGGCATGTGTCCAGGTTGGGGCCGATATGGGCTGCCCCGGATATGTGCTGGCATGGCAGAGGCGTAGCATCGCCGAGAAGGCGCCTAGCGCGCCGCGTGGGCGCCTCAAATGGACCGACGCTGCCTCCCCAGTCAATAGCGCTCGAACGCGCGAGACGGCGCGCTAGGGGCCCTAGAAGCGATATGGGCAGAAACAGCCTAAAATTCCGCCAGAATTCGCGGAATAGTTCCCGTGGCCAGAATGCCGCGGCCAGAACAGAGAAAGCCCCC
>JBCDJN010000144.1:0-10738 GCA_039414355.1 Planctomycetota bacterium
CCACGGCCTTGCTCATCGCGCCCAGGCATTCGCCGAGCGCCGTGAGCGCCTCCTGCCGGAACTGGACCCGTTGCAGAACGATCTCGATCTCGTTCAACTCCTGCTTGTCCCGCAAGCGCGTCGGCACGTACTTGGTATTGGCGCACAGCACGAGCGCGTCGCGGGCAAGTTCGCGGAACTGGCCGATCTCTTCGACCTCCGTCGCCGCGTCCGCTTTGTCTGCCAGGCCCTTGGCAATCGCGGGCAGGATGCTCGCCAGCTCCTCGTTGGCGGTCGGGAACTCTTCCTCGTCCTCGACCGGCGGGATCTCCTGCTGGGCTTTCTTGAGCCGCTGCTCGAAGTTCGTCTCGGGCGTTTCCCGGATTCGGGCAAGGGCAAGCATGACACGGGCGCCGCTGATGCCCTCGTGGTTGGTGAACTTTTCGACGAACTTTCCGTAGTCCGCGGCCGCCTGCCTGTAGGCAGCGGCCTCGAAAGCCTTGCGGGCGTCTTTGAGCAGCGCGTCGCCCGACTCGCGGAACAGCAAGAAGAGGATGCCGCCGCCGCACAGCAGCAGCAGCACCAGGCCACCGCTGCCGAGGAGCATGAGCGGCGTATCAAACTCGTTGTCGCCCTTGGTCTTCTTCTTGTAACGACGCGCGGGCTTGCCGGCCTTCTTGCCCGCACCGCCCTCTTCGGTGGGCACGGTCTGCTCGTCGGCCGCTTCCAGCGACGCGTCGGTAACCTCCGGCTCTTTCGGCTCGGGCTTCGGCTTGCGGGGCTTGCGCTGGGGCTTGGCGGCTTCGAGCGCCTCGTCGGCGTCTGCGCGCGAAAGGTGGCCCTTGTCGACCAGGAACGTGGCGAGCGACCGCGCCGAGGGCACGCTCGACGAGTTGGCGACCTTGTCCCACAGCCGCTTGATGATTGGCTCCGGGAGCATCTCCCTCTTGGCCAACTCGTCGATGAATCGTTCCGCCCCGGTGCTCATGAACTTCGTAGCTGGCGTTTGTGGTCGCGGGTTGGTGTGTGAACGTTCTTACGCGGGATGACTACAGCTCGCCGTCTTCGTAGACCATCATGCTGATCTCTTGCATCTTGACCGCGGCGCCGGCGTCGAGCGCGGCCACCATGTACTCGTGCGTGGCGTCGCCGTGGGCTTGGACCAGGATCTTGCTGGGGCCTTTGCCGCCGCTGCCGCCCTCGCGGGCTTCGCGTACCAGCTCCCGCATGTCCTGCCGGCTGACGGCCTTCTTCTCCTCGGCGCCGAAGACGGGAGCGCTGATCCAGTAAATGTTGTCCTCGTCCAGGCGGACGGTGACGATGTCCTTCTCCGGGTCCTCAATCACCTGCGTCGGCGCCGCCTCGTCGTCGTCAACCGGCGGAACCTCCATCGCCTTCTGCAGGGCGAAGGCCGCCGTGATCATGAAGAAGATCAACAGCAGGAACGTGACGTCCACCATGGGCGTCATGTCCATCTCGTCCTCTTCTGAGCCGGCGCGGTTCGACTTGACGGAGAATTCGCTCAACGTGCGTAGTGGCGAGGGCTAGTGGCGAGTGGCGAGTATTGTGGCGAGCCGAGAGCGTAAGCGATCGGAGTTGAGTACCAGGCGGTCAGCCATCGGTCAGAATCGCGAGGTGGAGCTTCACCCCATCGACCTTTGAGACGGCCTTGATCACGTTGTCCACCTCGCGGCACTTGACGCTCTTGTCGGCCTTGATGAGGACGCTGGTCTTGATCGGCGTGCTGTCCATACCTTCTTCCACGGCGGTCTTGATCTGCTTCTTCCGCTCGTCGGCGTCTTCGCTCAGCTTTGCGGCGTCGATCTTGCCGTCGGCGGCGTAAACCGGGGCGTCCTGCAGCCCGCCGTCGGCGATGGTGAAGATGGTGCACTCGATCTGGCTCACCGCGGCGCCGTGCTGCGCTTCGGGCAAGTCGATCGCGGTGGAATCGTCCGGGGTCGAGGTGACCAGGAAGAAGATCAGCAGCAGGAACGTGATGTCGATCATCGGCGTGATGTCCATCTCATCATCCACCGTGCGAGGCCGCCGAGTGAACTCGGCTTCCTCGTGCTCTTCGATGATCTCGTCGATGTGCTTGGGCAGGCCGGCCATCAGTCCTCCAGGATCACCGCTTCAGGCTCACGGGTGGCGGCCGGCGTTGGGGCCGGGGGGGCGGCTTCCGTTGGCGCCGCTTCCAGCAGGTCCATCAACCGGCTCAGGCCCTGGGCGATCAGGTCTTCCATCTTGCGGATCTGGATGTTGATGCTCTGCATGGCCAGCACCAGCGGGACGGCAATCGCCAGGCCGCACGCCGTGGTCACCAGGGCCACGCCGATGTTGCCGGCCATGGCGGTGGGGTCCACCTTGTCGGCGGTGGCCAGCGTGTTAAAGGCGCCCATCATGCCAAGCACCGTGCCGAACAGCCCCACCATCGGCGCGCTCTTGCTGACCGTGGAGACCCAGCTAAGCCGGTTCTCGATGTCGGCGAGCACATCGGTCTGGAACCGCTCGGCGAGCTGCCGTTTGACGCGGGTCACGCCCAGCTCGCGGTTCTCGATGGCGAAGAGCGCCAGTTGCGGCATCGCCCGACGGTCGTCCTCGCACAGCTCGGCGGCGGCGGCGTAGTTGCCCTCGGCGAGTTCCATCTCCATCTCTTCGAAGAACTCGTCCTGCTCGATCTCGCCCGAGAACCGCGTCGCACTCACTCGGCGCCAAACCAGCACCACGCAGAACGCGCCCCACAAGGCCAGCAGGCCAAGGACGATGTAAACGACAATGGCGACAAGGTTAAAGAGTGTTTCCATATCTCGCTGACGCTGTGGCGGCGATGGGAGTCGCAGGTGGGAACTAGTAGTATAGCTGCTCTTTGACCGTGATATCGAAGCCCGAGCGCGTGCTCTTCACGGAGAACGTTGTCTGCTGGATCTGGTCCAGCGGCTTGCCGGCGCTGCGGGCCTGCTGCTGCTCTCGGCCCAGCAGCAGGTTCTCGGCTGCCTCCGGGTAACACTGGAAGACGAAGTTGCCCTTGTCGGCGATTCCAGCAGTGCGGGCGAAGCCGAGGTCGAAGGAGTACAACGCGCCCTCGTTGGCGGGAAACAGGTAACGCTGGTCCTCCGACCGCGGTCCTTGCCGCACGGTGGGCTTGGCGGCGCTCAGGTTCGAGGCGTACCAAACCGTCGGCGAGGTGGCGGTCGCCACCGCAAGCTCGATCTTGTAGAAGTCGTACCAGCGGGCGTAGGTCGCCTCGTCGGCGAACTCGTACTCGATGATCCGCATCGGCTCGGGCGCCCCGCTGCCCCCGCCCGAAGTCCGCCGGTCGCCCATGCCGGTCCCTTTGCCGGGAGCGTTGTCGGCGTCGAGGTTGTCGTCTGAAAGGATGGCGACCTTCGAGGAGAGCTTGCTGGTGAGCGCGTTGAGCGTGTCCATCAGCTTGGGCTCGAGCAGCTCTGGGGCGTCTTCCAAGCCGGGCGGCTCAATGTCTTCCTTGAAGCCCATCGCCGCGTCCGCGGGGCGTTCCGCTGGGTCGCGGGGTTTGATTACGGGCGGGACCGTTGTGCCGACGAACCGCCGCGCGAAGAAGATGATCAACAGCGCCAGCACCGCCACGCCCACCATCACCAGCAATGACACCAGCAGGCTCGACGCCCGGTCGTACGAGTTCACGCCGAGCCGGTAATGCTCCCGGTGCACCTTGGTGACCTTCACCTTGGTCTGGCGGTCGCTCTTTGACCTTGGCATGCGTTGCTCTCTGAACGCGGGGGCGGGTGGCTACTTGATAGAAACGGTCGCGTCGGGGCGGATCGACAGGTACCAGCGGGTCCACCGCTCAATGACGGTGTAACGCTGTTCGCGATCAAAGCCGGGCTTTAGTCCAAAGCCCTCGAACCTGCGGCTGACAAAACGCAGGGCGTCTCGGGCTTCGAGCGTGACTTGTTCGTCCGGGTCGGTCAGAGCGAAGATCAGCGTTGGGACGTGATCGAGGTCTCCTGTGCGGCCGAGCGTCCGCACCGCCAAACGCCTGGCGCCGGGTGAGCCCGATCGAACCAGCTGCTGGAGCCGGGCCGCGGCGGCTTCGTCTACCTCGCCCGTGATGACCAACGCATTGGGGTTGTTCACCATCTCATCGATCTTGGCGGATGTATCGCCGTCGAGGCTGTCCAACAGATCGCCCAGCGCCGCCTCGGTTTGCTTGATGACAAACTGACCGCGGACGAACTCCGCGTTGACCGACGGTTTGGGGAACCCCCGCCGCCCGATCCGCAGGTCGCCGACCGGCTTGTTCAGGATCTGCTGGGTAGATCGCACCAGGAACAAGATGGCGAATGCCGTGTCGGGCGCCGTCCCGCAGCCGGCTTGCCAGGACCCGTCTTCCCGTTGCTTCTTCTTGAACCACTTGTAGCCATCAACGTACCACGAAGGCTCTTTCTCGCGGGTGCCGCGCAGCCGTTCCTGGAAGCTCTTGTAACGCTCCATCGAGTACAGGTAGTACGCCGTGTAGGTCCCGATATCGATCTTGTAGTTCTTGTCGAACCACGTGTCTCCGTCCTTCAGGGCGGCCAAGAGCTCCGTGGAGTTAAAGCTGGCGGAACGGAGCGTTGGCGCCCGTTTCCGCTCGCGTTGACCGGCGATCTTCAGTGCGCTGGAACGTGGGCGACCGTCGGTCTTCACGGTGCCCGGCTCGAGCAGCCCGAACAAGTCCAAAGCGATCAGACCGCTGCCCATGGCGGCCGCAACCATCGACTGCGTGATCTCTTCCTGCTCGGCTCGTTCCTCCTTGCTGAACTTGCCTTGGTAGCCCCAGGCGCCGCTCGGGTCCTGGGTGTGGACGATCCAGTCCGCCATGCCCGCCACGGTCTCCGCGGGAACGGAGACCCCATTCTGGTGGGCTTCCCAGAGGCTGAAGGCCGCGTACTGGGTCTGCGAGGTGTCGCCCGTTTTCTTCCCTTCGTAGCCCCACCCGCCGTGCTGCTTCTGCCGGCGCTTCATCAGGTTTTGGTAGAACTGGATCAGGGTTTGGTGCTTCTTTGCGCCGAGCTCGCAGAGGAAGATGATGGCCAGCCCGTTGCTGTACATGTCGATGGCGCCGAGCGGGTTGCTTGATCGGCTCGCCTCCACGCACGCCTCAAGCGCCTCGGCCACCCGTGGATGGCTGGGCTGTGGTTCGAGGTCTTTGAGGAAAGCGAGGGCGACGACACACTTTCCACCAAGCCGGACGTCGCCCTTCGCCGTGAGGGCGTCGAGGCCTCGCTTGACCAGGGCACGCACTTCTGGACTCTGCGGCGTGACAGCCGCCGCCTGGTCCGCCGGCGAGGCGATCATCAGGGCGATGGCGACGCAAGTAGCGCGGCGTACAGAGCTTAAGCCAATGGGCGACACGACGTTCGATCCCCTTCGGAGGGCCGCACCAAGTGTGGAGCCTCGCCGCGTCCGCACGATCGGCGGCTGGGGCGATACGCAGCTTCACAGGCGAATGCCTCGGCGGCCGTTCCGGCGAGCCGCGAGGCGGTGGCATTGCATAATGCCGGCCGCCCATGCGGCTGTCAACAAGGCCGATTTGTCGCTGTGCCGCGGGTTTTCGGCGAAACCAGACCGCAAAAGCGCCGCTGCTGAAGGCCCGGATCGCGCCCAACCACGCCAGAGCCACTCGCCACCGCACGTCCTTCGGACCGATGGAGAATCATCATGAACGCCCCTTCAATGGCCTACGTTGCGTTGGCCGTCCTTCTGGGCGCCCACGCTGCGGCGAACGAGACCGACGTGATCGCTGTCGCCCGCGGATTCCCTGATGGCGGGACCTACAACAAGGCTTGGCGCGGCACCGGCACCCCCGAGGAGGTCGCCTTCCGCGGCCAGCGCATTCTGAGCAAGGGGGACGGCACCTACTGCTGCGGATTCACCTTCGCCGTGGCGATGCGCGTCGCCGAGGCCCGCGGCCTGCTCGGGGATGCTACGGTCGGCCAAGTCCGAAGCTTCCAAAAAGCCTGGTACGGCGCCACGCGTGAGAACGCCGAACGCCAATGCGCCGACGCCGTTCAGATGCTCGGCATCGGGGAAGCCATCCCGTTGTCCCGGGCCAAACCGGGAGACTTCGTGCAGTTCTGGCGGCAGAAGTCGGGCCACAGCGTCGTGCTGCTTGAGCTGATCGAGGAAGGCGGCGCCGTGGTTGGGTTTCGCTACCGCAGTTCCCAAGGCCGCACCGACGGCGTCGGCGACCACACGGAGTACTTCAGCGACGCCCCACAGCACGGCGGCAGCGTCAACCGCGCTCGGTTCTACGCGGCTCGGCTGCACCCGCCGAAGTCTGGCGGGCGACAGTAGCCGGCCGGCCCGAATCGGGCGACCCTGCCGTAGACTTCGACATGACTAGGCCAACGCGAACCGATTTATGACCGACGACCCCCGGCAACCCGAAGTCGACCCGCCCGCGGACCCACAGACGGCGCCTGACGGCGAGCCGCTGGCCAGTGTCCACACCGCCAGCTTCCCGGAGATCCTCGATCGCCTCGCCGCGTCCGTCGCCGTCACCACCTACCAGGCGGGCAAGCTGGTGCTGCTCCGCAACGACGGCGGCGTGCTCAACACCCACTTCCGCAACCTCTCCCGGCCCATGGGCCTGGCCCACCGCGGCGGCCGGCTGGCGGTGGGCTGCCGGCTGGACCTGTGGGAGTTCCACAACGTCCCGGCTGTCTGCCCCAAGCTAGACGAGTCCGACGACTACCCCAGCCAGACCGCCCAGCACGACGCCTGCTTCCTCCCCCGCCGCAGCCACTGCACCGGCGATATCCAGGTCCACGAGATGGCTTGGGTGACGGACGAAGCGTCCGGCGACCAGGCCGACGACCTCGTCTTCGTCAACACCGCCTTCAGCTGCCTCGCCCGGCGGAGCGACGAAAACAGCTTCGAGCCCGTCTGGCGGCCGCCCTTCATCCGGCAGCTCTCGCCGGGCGACCACTGCCACCTGAACGGCCTGGCCGTCCGCGACGGGCGGGCCCGCTACGCCACCGCCCTGGGCGAGGCGAACGAGCCGCAGGGCTGGCGGCAGACCAAACGCAACGGCGGCGTCGTCATCGACATCCCCACCGGCGAGATCATCACGCGTGGCCTCTCCATGCCGCACTCGCCCCGCTGGCACGACGGCCGGCTCTGGCTGCTGGAGAGCGGCGAGGGGACGCTCGGCGTGGTCGACCGCGCCACCGGCCGCTACGAGCCGGTCGCCCACTTCCCCGGCTTCACCCGCGGGCTGGCGTTTGCCGGGCCGCTGGCGTTTGTCGGGCTGAGCCAGGTGCGAGAGTCGGCCGTCTTCAGCGGCATCCCTCTGGTCGAGCGGCTCAAGGAGGCCGAAGAGCGAGTGTGCGGCGTCTGGGTAGTCGACACCAACAACGGCCAGACCGTCGGCTTCTGCCGGTTCAAGTCGGGCGTGCAGGAGGTGTTCGCCGTGGAGGTGCTCCCCGCGATGCGGTTCCCAGACCTGGTGAATCACGACCCGGAGCTAATCAGCCGAGCCTACGTCCTGGGCGACGATGCCCTCGCCGACGTCCCCAAAGAGCTCCGCAAGTAGCCCGCGGCGAGCGAAAAAAAGATGGCCCAAAGAAAGCCGAGCCGAAGCCGCGAGAAGGGGGCCCGAGAGTTTTTTCGAGCCCCACGGGCCCGCGAAAGCCCACGTCAACAACCATTCGCAAGCCAATTGATGGCGTTCAACCACTTGAACCCGCGGCAGTTTGCTGGACGGCAATTGTCAACGTAACAGGCGAATCGCAAAATCCAAGCACACTTGTTGAGCGCGCCGTTTTGGACAGTGAAGACGTGGATTCTGGACGCCGCGGAATCAGGCGGCGTAGGTGATTCCGCCGGGCCAAAGTTGGCGCCGAGGGAGGGTTGGCCGGCGGGCCACCTACCGTTGATGCGACGCAGTGTTACCTGTACGTGCAGTGATGCCGTTCACGAAGAGGAAAGTGAACGTGGCAAAGCCAACCAACGTGGACTTCAAGATGGATCGCAGCACATCACGCGATTGCCGCACCGCTCAAGTTGCATTCGACAAACTGGTCTTCGTGCGTCCCGCAGTTCTCGAAGTTGACTCCTCGGAGATCGCATCTTTCAAAAAGAGCTCCATCGAACCGGCAGTTGATGAACCGACACGCGCGGAGTTCGAGAGCCTTGAGTTGTGTGCCGCGAAAGCTGCATCCATCAAACACCGTTCTTCGCCCGCCGTACTCGCGCGAGCGTCTTCCGATGAACCTGGCTTCGGAGAAATCACTGCTGAGGAACAAGGCATCGTCCATGGTCGGTGCCGTCAATCTGGTTGATCTAAAGCTGCAGTCTGAGAAGCGGCTACCACTAAAGTTGCACGTGTCAAATACGCTGTCGTCGAGTACGACCTGGCGAAAGTCGCACTTTCCGAACGAGCACGACAGACGCGATAACGATAGGTTGACGAACTCGACCGTCGCCTGGTCGAATGACGCAAACTCGAGTGGCTTGATCGCTCCGTCGAGCCCTACAGTCATCCCTCTGAGGTCTGCCTCCGACCGCAGCACCTTCTCGTCGAAGAGCGCGACTAGCGTCGGCTGGACTGCCGCGAGGTACTCATTGTTTGACCAGCGTGCTCGTAAGTCAGACTTCTTCATTAGAACCTCTGTACCGGCACGATGGGGATGATTTCGTCTGCGAACTCTTGGAACTTCTGGATCTGTGTGGTCTTTGACGGACCTCCGAAGTCGAAGATAACCCGTCTGCCACCAAGCGCAGGGAAGTAGACATCAGGTCGTAACCTACTCCCAGTGTTCGGGACCGTCTGGTCAAGTCTTACCCCTGTACCAAGTCCCTGCCTCTTCAGGAGGCTATTGAGGCGACGATCCAGAACTCTACCCTCGATCAAACTTGCAAAGTTTGGATTGTCTTGCAGAGCCTGCCGGTACGCCTTGGCAACGCGACTGTCGCTCGATCGCAGGAATCGTGTCACGACATCCGCCTGGCGATTGGCCGCTTTCGCCAAACTACGTTGCGTATCGAGAATTTGGCTAGACTCGGCAGCAGTAATCGCATTTGCATTGTGACCTGCCTGGTACGCGTTATGCACCCAAACCCAGGCGTCGCACGAGGGGGGTGCGACGAAGTAGGTGTGGTAGTTGGCGACGCGGAAGTTGTAGACGGTGGTCCAGTTGGCGGCCGGGTTGACCGAGTCGAGCGGCAGCCAGTCGCCGGCGGCGGTGGCGAGGCGGTCGCCGGGCTGCAGGTCGCCGGCGGCTACCCAGCCCTCGTCCTTCACAAAGAACGGGTGCTCCGGCGTGGTGGCGACCTGCCCGCCCGCCACGCCCAGGTGCATCAGCCGGCCCTCGCGGACAAAGACCTCCTCCACGCGGCACGGGGTGGGGGCGGCCGTGCCGTCGTCGTGCTCGTCGCGGGAGAGCACCAGGTCGCCCGCCTTGAGCTCCTCAATCGCCCGAGCCCCGTCGGGCGTCAGTTGAGCAGGGTAGGTAGTTCCGCCGGCGAGCGGCTTTCTATCTCAAGCCCGGCAGCCACCTGCGGGTCCACCTACCGTTCATGCGACGCGGTGGTAGGTGAACCTGCCGTGACAACGCCCGTGGATGCCCTGTTCGGCAGGACCACCTACGGTACCCGCTTGCGACATTTGAACGCGAATCACTTCGCAAGGCACCACCGCAGCAACTCAGCCAAGTCGGCAAACTTAACCTCGCTCATTCCGCTATACAGCCACAACTGAGGTTCAAGGCCTTGCTTCTTTGGTCTGTCGTTGGTCCACACGAGGTAGGTCAGTGCCGACGGATCTCCGGGTGACACACCGAACAGTCCCAAGTGATCGTCGGGGAAGAGCATGGGTGCAGACCGCTCCCAATGGGTCCGTAGTGACTGGTGGAGCGACTGAACGTAATCGGAAAGTATGTGTCTTTGCATTCCTTCAGCGTCCAGCCATAAGTCGTATCCCCTGCGAATCTCGCCGGCTGACTCCATGCGATCGCGCAGCATAGGTGACAGATTCTTGCGAGTGCCTGAGTCAAACGTCGGGATAGGTACCAAGTCGCTTGGTTCGCCTACATCGAGCGACATTTCCTCGACGGCAGGGATTGGGCCGGCGGCGTGCTGAACACGGCGCTCGTAGCTCGGATAGTCTGCGACAACCGATTCAAGCAAAGACCGTACAGACTGTTGATCTGACCGTTGCATCAGTTCCTTTGCCGGACGAGCTTTACTGCATTGTACTGAGCGTCTATTGGTACGCCGCTGAGTATCCCGCCGAGGAAGCTGTTCACGGGCTGCGACAACGCCATCGCACGGCCGCCTGCCGCGGGGCCTCCAGCCGCTGCATCGGGAACATGGCCAACTACTTTGCCCGCGAATCGCGATGGATATTGTCGAATCATCTGATCGCGCCAAGCCCGAGCAGCGGCGTGATCAGCGTCGGTTAGCGTACGACGAACGAGAGTCCCCCCAGCTGCTTCAATCTCTTCATTCCATGCCTTTACGAACCTTTGCAGCTGGCGTGACTCGTACGATCCAGCAGCGAATTTGTTCGTGATCTGGAGTGTCGTTTGCGCACCTTCTTGTTTGAGTTGCGTGTACGCGTTGTGCACCCAAACCCATGCGTCGCACGAGGGGGGTGCGACGAAGTAGGTGTGGTAGTTGGCGACGCGGAAGTTGTAGACGGTGGTCCAGTTGGCCGCCGGGGTGACCGAGTCGAGCGGCAGCCAGTCGCCGGCGGCGGTGGCGAGGCGGTCGCCGGGCCGCAGGTCGCCGGCGG
>JBCDJN010000145.1:0-10172 GCA_039414355.1 Planctomycetota bacterium
AAAGCGCCGAGGAATCCGATTCGGACTCCGAGGGCTTCTTTTGGGTTTTTCGGTAGCCAGCGTCGCATTGTTTGTGGTAACAGACCTCTGGCAGTTGCAGAAAGCCCGGGCGGCCTACGAACTCGCGCTGAGCCGCTGGGAAGCCGATCGAGTTCCTTTGGAATCCGTTGAATCGGCGTTGGAAGGCTACAATGACACCGAACTGAGATCGCTTCTGATTAGTCGTTGGCAGGCGTACGCTAACGCCGCCGACCGATCAGGAGAGTTAGCCGAACGAATCGAAGACCAGTTCGCGACAACGACGTTCGCTGACCCTTCTCCGACACTCTCAGCCATCTCGCGACTACGCGTGAATCGAGATCGGCTCCTGCAATACGCACGCTAAGTCGAATGACTTCAGGTCACTCGCTTGGCGTCTTCGCGCCTCTGCGTCTTTGCGTGAGACCTGTTCCAGTGTGACCCAAGAGTCACACTCGCAATTCTTCGCCCTCGCCCAGCGAGCCCGCGTAGCGCTCCCGGATCGGCGCCACGACTTCGGCAATGAACTCCTCGACCTGCTGCGGCGCTCGGCCGGTTAGTTTGGTGGGGTCGGCGTAGGCCTGGATGTCGACGGCGGCGAAGCCCTCGTCGGCCCGCAGGCGGTCGAGCAGGTCGTTCGGCTTGCCCTCGTTCTTGATCTCGGCGCCCGCGGCCACGGAGTGCTGGCGGATCCGCTCGTGCAGCTCCTGCCGGTCGCCGCCCGCTTTGACGGCCTCCATCAGGATGTTCTCGGTCACCATGAACGGCAGCTCCTCGGCCAGGTTCCGCTCGACCACCTTCGGGTAGACCACCATGCCGCGGGCGATGTTGGCGTAGATGAGCAGCACCGCGTCCACGCCCAAGAAGGCCTGCGGCAAGGAGAGCCGGCGGTTGGCGGAGTCGTCCAGCGTTCTCTCCATCCACTGCGTGGCGTGCGTCTGGGCGGCGTTGGGGGCGAGGCTCATCACGTACCGGGCCAACCCGCCAATCCGCTCGCTCCGCATCGGGTTCCGCTTGTACGGCATGGCGGAGCTGCCGATCTGCGACTTCTCGAACGGCTCTTCGATCTCTTTGCGGCTGCCGAGCAAGCGAAGGTCGCTGGTCGCCTTGTGCGCGCGGGCGGCGATGGCCGAGAGCGTGTCGAGCACCTGCTGGTCGATCTTCCGCGAGTACGTCTGCCCGGTGACGGCGTAAGTCTCGGCGAAGCCCATCTTCCCGGCGACGAGCTTCTCGAGCCGGCGGACCTTCGCGTGGTCGCCGCCGAAGAGTTCAAGGAAGCTTGCCTGCGTGCCGGTGGTGCCCTGGGTGCTGCGGGCTTTGAGCGAGGCGAGGCGGTGCTCTACTTCGGCCAGGTCCATTACCAGGTCGTAGCACCACAGCGTGGCGCGCTTGCCGACGGTTGTTGGTTGAGCCGGCTGCAGGTGCGTGAAGCCGAGCGTCGGCAGGCTCTTGTGCTCTTCGGCGAAGGTGGCGAGCGCTTCGATCACCGCCGCCAGGCGACCGGCGACCATCTGCAGCGACTCGCGGAGCAGCATCAGCTCTGTGTTGCAGTTGACGAACTGGCTGGTGGCGCCGAGGTGGATGATGGCCCGGGCGCCGGGGCACTGGTCGCCGTAGGCGTGGACGTGGGCCATGACGTCGTGCCGCAGCTCCTGCTCGTACTTGGCGGCAGCGTCAAGATTCACGTCGTCAATCTTCGACCGCAGCTCCGCGATCTGCGCGTCCGAGATCGGCAGCCCCAGCTCCTGCTCCGCCTCGGCGAGCCAAACCCAGAGTTGCCGCCAGGTGGAGAACTTCTTCTGCGGCCCCCACAGCGACGCCATGTCACGCGACGCGTAGCGGGAAATGAGCGGATTGACGTAAGGAGATGAAGGGGATGGCGGCATGTCTTGGTTGGCTGGTTAGTGGCTCGAAGCGGCGATGGCTGGCGAAGCGGCCGGTGGGAGATGAGGGGATGGCGGCTCTTTGCTGAGCGGGGTACGGCTATGGGGGCCGTTACGGTCGTGAGCGTTGAGGTACGCCTCCGTGATCCGCACTTTCAGCCGTGCCCGTTCGCCTCTAAGAGCCGCCATCCCCACTATCTCCAACAGCCCGCGACGCCCCGCCCCGAGGCAAGCACCCACATCGGAACTCAATTCCACGCAGGGCAATCCCCACATCCCCTCACATGTTTGTCAAGTCGTCCTCGCTCCGGCTGCCAACAATCCCGTCGAGCGCCGCCCCTACGGCCGCCTTCTGCTCGGCGGAGTGGTCCTTGCGCAGGTAGATCCTGCACGAGCGGTGCGCGACCGGCAGCAGGGCGAAGAGCTTATCGTCGGTCAGCGAGTACGCCTTGCCGGTCGCCGGGTTGTACAGAAAGTCCTGCCCCGCGGTGGCCGCGAGCGCATCGGGTCGGTAGATATGCCGCGGCAGATCGATCTGCAGCTCGACCGCTTGGTGCTCAGCCGGCAGCTTGGAGCGGAGCGTCGCCTCGACGATCGCCGGATCGTTGAAGATGCTCGTCGCCTCAGACTCGCCTTCCTTGAACGGCAGGTTACGCTCGTCGACCGCGATCCAATCAACCTGACGCCTCAAGAGCGCGTCCCAGCGGGCGCCTAGCTCTCGTGTCTTCTGGTCGTCCGAAGCCGCCCACCGCGAGACGTCAATCAGCAGGCTCCACTCGGTGAAGCCGCGGTACGCATCGAGGTGGTCGAGCGGGTTGCCGGGGAAGAGCAGCTCGCGGCTGTCGCGGAAGAGCCCTTCGAGCGTCTTATCGATCGCCCGCACGGTGCGGTGGAAGTAGACGGCGCGGAACAGCTCGCTCTTGGTCTGGATGAACTTCAGCAGAGCGCCGGTGCCCTTCTGGTGGATCGTCAAACCGCGTTCGTGGAAGAAGCTGTACCGCATCAGCCGATCAAGGTCGAAGGCCCGCTCGCTGTAGCCAGACATGTAGGCGTCGCGGAGGACGAAGTCCATGTTGTCCACGGTGTAGAGCCCGCAAAACAGGCTCCGCATCAGCACCAGCCAACGCTGGTGACTGCCCGCGTCGTCTTGCTTGGGCCGCATGATGAGCGTGGCGATCTGCTCGGGGTCGAGCTGCTCGTTGTCCTGCATCCGACCGGCGGGGCATTCGCGAACGCCGCGCAGCAGGTCGCCTAGCTCGCTACGAATGATGTGCGCGCCGAGGGTCTCGTGCGTCAGCCCGTAGTGCGGCTTGAGGTAGTGGGCGTCGAAGAAGTGGCCGAACGGGCCGTGTCCCACGTCGTGCAGCAGGGCCGCCATCCGGGCCAGGCATTCCACATATGGCCGGCTCGGCAGGTCGCCGCCGCACACTTCGTGGAGCGATTCGTACAGCCGGTTCACCGCCCGGCTGGCCATGTGCATGGCGCCGACGACGTGCTGAAACCGCGTATGCTCCGCCGACGGATACACCCACCACGCCGTCTGCAACTGGTGGATCTGCCGCAGCCGCTGCAGCCACGGGTTGTCGAGCATCGCCCGCTCGCTGGTCTCGCCTTCCGGGGCGACCGACAGGAACGGGATGTACCCGTGCACCGGGCAGTGCAGCAGGCTTTCGCGTTGGAAGTCCTTCATGACCCGGTCATTGTGCCGCTTTGGCTAGCGGCTGGGAAGGATTCACCGCAGAGTTCGCCGGGGGCGCGGACGATGATCAGCTACGACGATAGAGCGCGAAGATCGCCCGAGCGACGGCCGAGATCACGATGCCCGAGAGAACGACCAGAGCGACGAGGAACGGGTCGTCCCGCAAGCTAGCGAAGTCGGCAATGTAGACTTGGTTGGCGGGTCGCGGGCGCTGAGACTCGTACCAGTCAAGCCACGTAAATCCGTAGAAGGCCAGTACTAGCCAAGCAGGTAGGCTTACGAGCACGAGCCCAGCCGCAAGCACCCACCCGGGTATCGGGCTCGCTTTGCGATGCGGTCTTCCTGGCCCTATGCGGTTGGTCGCCGCTGTCGATGGCGACCGGAACGGGTTCTTGTCCGCGCTCATCGCTACCTCCGCGCCCTCTGCGAACTCCGCGGTGAATCAACCAAACTGATTATTCCGAATACTCCGCCAACGGGCGAGCGAGTCCATTTGACCTCAGCTGGCATCGACCGACACTGTTAGATGGCCTCACGTTACGCGGAGTGTTTGATGCGACTTGCGTTTGCCTTTCTGTTGCTCGCGGCTGCCCTGCCCTGCCCCGCGGCGACGATCCAGCTTGTGGACGGCCGGGCGATCACCGGGCGGATTGTCCGCGTGGGCGGCGTGGCGGAAGACCCCACCAACCCCATCGCCGGCGCCGGTGAGGTGAAGGTCGAGGCGATCCTGGTCATCGACGACGGGCTGCGTCGCACCTTTGTCTCCACACGGCGGGTGCGCGACATCCTGGACGACAACGCCCAGTCGCCGCTCAAGATCCGCCTGTGGCAAAACCACGCCACCCGCGGCGCCATCATCGGCCGAGCCGGTCGGCTGGTGGGCCTCACGCCCTTCGATGAGCACGGCCGCCGCGTCTACCGCATGCAGGGGCCGGAGGGGACGCTCGCCATCGTCCAGGGCATCACGGAGATCACGCCGGTCTACACCCGCGTCCGCGGCCTGGTGAGCGATCCCCGCAGCTACGTCTGGGACATGCGGCTGGCGACCAGCAGCATCCCGCGAGAAACCCTAACCCGGGTGCTCCTCGCCACCACGCCCCAGAACGACCCGCAGTCACGCCTGCAAGTGGTGCGGCTGTACCTGCAGTCGAAACGCTTCCGCGACGCGCGGCGGGAGCTCGAGGCGGTCGCCAAGGACTTCCCGCAGCTCGATGACCTGGACGATGACATCCGGCAACTCCGCCAGCTCGGCGCCCGGGCGATTCTGGATGAGATCGAGCTCCGCAAAGACGCCGGCCAGCACCTGCTTGTCCGGGCGCTGCTGGAGAACTTCCCGTCGGAAGAGGTCGCCGGAGCGACGCTCGAGCGTGTCCGCGAGATGCTCGGCGAGCTCGACACGGTGGACAAGCAGAAGGCACGCGTGATCAACCTGCTGACCGCGGCGGTCGAAGCGATTGCCGAGCCTGCGGCGAAGGCGGTGGCCGCGGAGGTTCGCGACGAGATTACGGCGGAGCTCAACGACGTCTCGATCGGCCGGCTGGCGGCGTTCGTCCAGCTTGCCGAGGGGGGCGACCTCAGCCCCGAGCAGCGGGCGGCGCTCGCCATCAGCGGCTGGCTGCTGGGTGTCAACGAAGCGACCGACAACCTGCCCGTCGCCCTCTCCCTGTTCGACGTGCGGGCGAAGGTGCTTGCGTACCTGCGGTCCGAGTCCCGCGAGGTGCGCGACGGACTGCTCATCGACCTGCGGGACATGGAGGGCGCCTCGGTCGAGCGCATCGCCGCACTGCTCAAGCTGATCAAGCCGCCGCTGCCGCTGCCCGAAGAGGCCCAGCGCGGGCCAGGACTGTATGAGTTTACCAAGCCGCTCGGCGCCGACATGGGTGACGTCCGCTACCTCGTGCAACTGCCGCCCGAGTACGACCCGCTCCGCAGCTACCCGGCGATCGTCACGCTCGGCGGCGCCGGCTACTCGCCGGAGACGCAGCTCGACTACTGGGCCGGCCCCATCGTCCCGCGCGGCGACGGCGAGACGACCGTCCGCATGGGCCAAGCGATGCGGCGGGGCTACGTGACGATTGCCGTCGACTGGCTGCCGCCCGGTCAGTACCGCTACGGGGGGGCGGCCCGCGCTCACCACGCGGTGCTCACGTGCCTACGCGACGCGATCCGCCGGCTGGCGATCGACACCGACAAGGTCTTCCTCACCGGCCACGACGCCGGCGGCGACGCGGCGTGGGACGTCGCCGTCGCCCACCCCGACCACTGGGCTGGCGTGATCCCCATGCTGGCCACCGCCCGCAAGTACGTGGGCTGGTACTGGCAGAACGCGGAGTTCGTGCCGTGGTACTTCGTGGGCGGCGAGATGGACGGCGGCAAGACCGCGCTCAACGCCCGCGAGTTGGACCGCTACCTCAAGCGGGCGCGGTACGACACAACCTTCGCCGAGTACCTGGGCCGCGGGCACGACCCGTTTAGCGACGAGGTGCAACGCCTGTTCGATTGGATGGAGCGCAAACGCCGCCGATCGGCGCCCGAGGAGTTCACCGTCTACACCATGCGGCCGTGGGACAACTACTTCTGGTGGGCCGAGTTCCGCGAGCTGCCGGAGAAGTGCATGGTGGCGCCCGCCACGTGGCCGCCCAAGCGCGGCGTGCGGGCCTGCCGGCTGCAGATGCGGAAGTACCCCGGCAACAAGCTGGGCGTGATCGCCCGGGCAGGAAGGACCACGGTGTGGCTCTCGCCCGACGTGGTGGACTTCAACCAGCCCATCACCGTCGAGCTGAATGGCCGATCGATGCTCCCCCGCGGCGAAACCCCCGAGCCGTCACTCAGTGTGCTACTGGAAGACGTGCGGACCCGCGGCGACCGGTTCCGACCGTTCTGGGCGAAGGTCGAGTCGCGTTAACGCACGCCCCGGGCGATGCTCAGTGACCGAGTGACACGGCCGCCTTGGAGAGTTACGGCCTGCGTTCAGCCTTTCGCCGCAACAGAACGAGGCCGGCGGCGGCGCCCCACACCACAAATAGGCTCGGTTCGGGGATGGCAGAAACCGTGAAGTTGTCGAAGCGGATCGTGCCGAGGTTTTGAGCCGTGTAGAGCCCAAAAAAGTCGACTGTTCCGCTTGGCAGTGACAGGCCGCTCTGCTGGCTCACGTCGGTGGTCCGACGCGGCATGAACGAGGTGTCGCCGGTTTCAAACTGGTCGAACAAGCCAAAAGTCAGGGTCGACACATCGACGCTGTTAGGGCTCCAGGCATTGCTGTCGCCTTGGTGCAGGAACCCCTGGTCCGAAACATAGACGTCGCCGTCGACGCGGAAGGCCAAGTGCTGGTCAGTCCGGCCTTCTTGGACCTCGGTCAGGCCCGTCGTGCTCCCTTCGTTATTCCGCGATTCCCAGCTCACTTGGGCGATTGAGGTCGACGGGATGCTGAACTCAAGCGTGTAGAGAAACACGTTCGATCGGTTGCCCGGCGACCAGAATACAAACGAGGTGTTCGGTGAGGTCGGTCCTACTGGGTTCGCGTTGATCGGAAGGAGCTCAGCCGATCCGGGGGAGCCCGCTGAAATCGAACCTCGATCGACCTGGCCGACGACGTTACTGCCCGACTGGGTGCCATACCACCCTTGGTCGCCGGCAAGGATCGGCTGAGTTGCCCCGCCCGACTGATTCGGGAAGGTCTCGCGATAGGCCAAGACGGCGAAGGACTCCGAAGCGACGCACAGGGAGAGTGCGGTAACCAGGAAGCCAAGACCGAAGCCACGAGGGCGTGTCCATTTGGTTGAACGCATGGGGAGGACTCTGCGTTGGGGTTGGCAGGGGGGCTAGCCGGTGGGTCGATTCAACGTGTGGTATACCACACGGCCGCAGCGTGATACGCCCGAACCTTAAAGTCAAGGCAATTGCTGTCTAATTTGTTTTTTCCTGAACCACCTCCATTCATGCTGCGGCTTTCCACGCCGGGATGAGGGGCGGCCCTGGCGGCCAAGAACCGACGCCATAGTGCACCTTCGCCTCAGATAAGGCGTAAACCAAGCGGTGGATTGCGTGGATTGTTCTGCGTGAACGTGAAGTCGCGGTGGACGACGTCTTGTCAGCGAAGGCGCGTCGCCTCTCCCCACCGAGGAAACGCCGAGGCCAGGCGCCGGCGGCGAGACTCGGACGCGGCGCTATGCCGCCGGTTTGTTTCACGCGACCCCGCGGCACGTTTCAGTTACCGCAGCGTGCGCGCCGCCGGCCGCGCGGCGACCGCCGTTGCCGCCGGGGCGACCCAGGCGTCGCCCCAGATCTTCACCTCGTCGGCAATGCCGATGGCGCCCATTGCTTTGGAGTAGGGCTTGCGGCCGAAGTCCGAGTGCTTGATCGTGAACTGCGTTGTGACGTGCACCCATCCATTTATCATCTCGGCATCGGCAACGATGCGAAGCGGCCGCGTCGCCCCGAACAGCGTGAAGGCGCCGCGCAGCTCATACTGAGGCTTGCCGGACTGGGCCGCGGTGGCCAGTGGTGTGGCGGAATCAATCTTGAAGACCGCCGTTGGGAACTTCTTGGTGTCGAGCCCGCTGGTTCCGTGCATGTGCTCGTTAACCTGCTTGCGCATCCAGTCGGCGGTGCCGCCTTTGAGGCCGACGTAGGCGCGAGCCGCTTCGCCGTCCGCTTCGAAGCTCGTCATGTCGAAGACGAACTCTCCTGCGTTCTGCGGAGCGCCGAGGACGAGCCGCCCGCGGCTCATCGTGCCGGCCACCGCGTGGGTGTGGCCAACAAGCCCGCCCTTGCCAATGAAGGCGTAGGCGCGGGTGTGCTCCAGGTTCACGTCGCCCGGGCCATACGAGGGCTGCGATTGTGCCGGCAACTCGGCGACCAAGGCCACGCTTGCCGTGAGCGTTAACAGCAGAGCAGGAATGCGACGCATCGCTTGGGTTCTCCGGTTTGCTGGCGGGCTTGGGCAACGGCTGCGTTCACCCGAGCGGCGGCGGGGCCGTCTTGGGGGCGGCGGAGAATAGCGTTCGGGGGCAGCCGCGGAAATACCCATTAGGTATTTTACTGACACGCAAGTGATCGCGGTCGCCGACGACCACGCTAGCTGCGTCACTCCGCCACGCGCCAGCGGCTATGGAAGAGCCAGATGATCGCCAGCAGCAGCACGCCGTTGTAGACCAGCGACCAGGCGACGTAGCCGTAGAAGATGATGGGGCGGCCCTTGGCTTGGCGTTCCTGGGCCTCGAGGCTGCCGCCCTCGCCACGATCGATGTCCAGCGGCAGGCCCTGCGCCGCGGCGAAGGGGCTGACCGACGTGCAGAGTTCGATGACTCCCGCGGCGGCGGTATCTTGGTACTGCTTGAAGCTCTGTGCGAAGAAGTTCGCGGCGAGCGGCGCGCCGAACAGCGCGATGATCACCACGTAAGACGCGATGAGGCTCTGCGACGTCTTGGCGAAGACCGTTGAGCACATCAGCGCCGTCAGCGCCGTCGTCAAACACGCCAGGGCGACGACGAGGAAGTAGCCCGCCATCGTCGGCAGGTTGTTCCAGTAGTCCAGCGGCATCAGGCACGCCAGCAGCACCGGCCACAGCAGAAAGCTGGTGAGAACACTCGATACGCGGAGCCCGCTCAGCAGCTTGCCCCACAGCATCTGCCACGAGGTGATGAGCGTGGTGAGCAACAGGTCGAGCGTTTGCCGTTCTCGCTCGCTACAAACGCTGCCGGCGGAAAAGACGGGGCCCACCAGCATGTTGAAAAGCAGCACGTACGCGATGTACCACGCCGCCCACTCCGGCCGCAGGTACAGGCAGACCGCCATCAGCGGGAACGCCAGGAACATGCTGATCTGGATCACCAGCCGCAGCATGAGCGTGCCCTGGGCGAAGATCTCGCTACGCATCTCCTTGTCGTAGACGGGATTCGAATCGTCCGGCAAGAAGTCGGTCCGCTTGGGCGGGGCGAACAGCTTGTCGGGGAACTCGTCCCGCTTGATATACAGGCCGACCGCTTCGCGCGATTCGCTCTCGAGGTCAATCGCCTCCTTGCCGCCGGAGCCGAGGTCGGCCGGGTAGAGGAGCCGCCGCGTCGTGTCGAGCCACAACAGCGCCGCCGATCCAACGCACGCCAGCGGCACAAAGACGGTGATCACAAACAGCCGCGCTTCGCCGAGGTTCGCCAGCGCATTCCAGATGAGCACGCCCACCAACGCCAGCGGCAGGATCAGCAGGTACGAGACCACCAGCGACGCGCTGGTGCGCTGGAAGTAGCTGCTCGCCCACAGGCTGATCATGCCGAACAGGCCCACCGACGAGAGCATCGCCAAGTAAGCCGCCAACACCTCGTACGGCGAGACGCCCCCCAGCGGCAAGCAGAGCATGACGATCGGCAACGAGCAGAGCATCAGGATCGCCAGGTGCAAGAGCGCCGCCAGGAGCTTGCCAAGCACAATGGCGCCGGGCCGCAGCGGGCTGGCGAGGAGCATCTCGAAGGAGAGGCGTTCCTTCTCGCCCGTGATCGCCCCGGCGGCAAAGCTGGGCGCCATCATCGACGCCAGGAAGTACTGCCCCAGGAAGAACAGGTTGACCAGCGTCTGGG
>JBCDJN010000146.1:0-10162 GCA_039414355.1 Planctomycetota bacterium
CAAGCCCCCAGCCCCGGCGCCAGCCGCCGATGTTCCGGGCGACGGCTACGCCGCTGCGGCGGCCGGGCCTTCGGTCCGTCGTCTCGCGCGGGAGCTGGGCGTTGATCTCCGCCGCGTCCGCCCCAGCGGCGCGGCGGGCCGCATCACCGAGGACGACGTTCGGGCGTTCGTCCGCCACCAGCAGGAGCAGGCCGCCGAGGCCGCCAAGGCGCCGGTCACCGCCCCCGGACTGCCGGCCTCGGACGGGCAAGGCGCCACGCGTGTTGAGAAGATGAGCCGCATGCGGGCGACCATCGCCCGGAACATGGTGGCCAGCTACACCACGATCCCGCAGCTCACCAACTTCGACGACGTCGACGTGACTGAGCTCGAAGAGATGCGGCAGCAGAGCAAGGAAGACTACGCCAAGCGTGGCCTTAAGCTCTCGCAGATGCCGTTCCTGATCAAGGCGGTCGCCTCGGCGCTCAAGCTCCACCCCATCGTCAATGCGTCGGTGGACATGGAGGAGGGAACGATTACGTACAAGGAGTACGTGAACGTCGGCATCGCGGTGGACACGGAGCGGGGCCTCACCGTGCCCGTCATCCGCGACGCCGACCGGCTGAGCTTCTCGCAGATCGCCACGGAGATGGACCGGCTGATCGCCAAGGCCCGCGAGGGCTCGCTCGCCATCGACGAGATGCGTGGCGGCACGTTCACCATTAGCAATATGGGCGCCGTGGGCGGCACGTACAGCACGCCCATCATCAACCCGCCCGAGGTGGCGATTCTGCTGATCGGCCGCAGCCGGATGCTGCCGACGGTGGTCGATGGCGCCATCGAGCCGCGGCTGATCATGCCGCTCTCGCTGACGTATGACCACCGCGTGGTCGACGGCGCCGACGCCGCCCGCTACCTCAACGACGTAAAGGGCTTCCTCGCCGCGCCGGGCCGGCTGCTGCTGGCCCCGTGAGCAAGGTGCTGGCCGGGCCGTACGATCCGCCGTACTACGCGGTCGTGTTCTCTTCGATCCGTCGAGAGATCGAAGGCGAAGAGTACGGCGCCGCGGCAGAGTGGATGGAAGAGCTGGCGAGCGGCCAGCCCGGCTTTCTCGGCTTCGAGTCGGTCCGTGAGCCGTCTGGGTTTGGCATCACCGTGTCGTACTGGGTGGATCTAGAATCGGTCAGCGCGTGGGGAAAGCACGCGGACCACGCCGGCGTCCAACGGCTGGGCCGCGAGCGTTGGTACGCCGAGTACCGGCTCCGCGTTTGCCGCGTGGAGGAAGAGCGTAGCGGCCCGTAGCCGAGCGCCGCTTGGAACGCTGGAAGCCGGTCATACGACCACGCAGCAACTCGGTTACCTTCGCCGCGCGGGCTGATGCGATGACTTCCCCTGATCCGCCGCCGATCGACGGAGCGAACCCGTACGAATCGCCGGAGACCTCAGGCCACCAGGTCTGCGCCTTCTGCCGGCATCGGGGCAGCGAAGACAATCCGCTGATCGCGTCGCGCGATGAGTTGACGGCAATCTGCTCCGATTGCGCTCAGCTATGCGTGGAAGTCTCTGAAGGACGTGCTAGGCCCAACGCGGCGGCCGCGTTCGCCGGCGGTCTCTTGCTGACGGCAATCGGCTGGCTGACGCCTATTTTCGACGAAGGCGATGTGCCTTGGTTTGGGTCGTTGGGCTGCACGACCGTTGGGGGCGTTGTGATGGGGTACGCGGTTTGCCTGCTCTACCGCTTGCGGCGTCTGCAACGCCTGAGAACTGAGCCGCCGGCGCCCTAGCCGCTTCGCAATCTGCTACACTCGGCGGGCCTTTTCTGGAGACCGCCATGGCTGATCTTGTTGACCTTCCCGACGGCTGGCGTGCGACCTTTGAGCAAGCCTACGACTGGCTTTGCATCCGGCTGCATCCGCCTGGCGGGCCCGGGCAGTGGAGGCTGGCCGAGCGGCTGTGGGCCGAGATCCAGTGCGTGCACGGCCGCCGGGTGGTGCTGGAGATGGACGAGGTTTCGTTCTTCCCCTCGGCATTGATGGGCGAGCTGGTCCGCCTGCACAAGCGGCTGGCAATGGCCGGCGGCGTGCTGCACCTCTCAGCCCTTCAGCCACACCCGCACGAGGCGATGCACATGTCGCGGCTGGACGAGGTGCTGCCGTGCTTCGCGAGCCGCACCGAGGCGATGGGCCATTGAAAGGGCTGGCGGCCTGCGACCCTGCCGATTGTGGCGGTCGGCGGGAGTTGGCGGGGCGGCGATGGCGTGGGCCAGGTGTTTCCCGGGAACGCCGCCTCAGGAAACCGGCGCCGTCGCCGATCAAACCAGGCATGAGCACCCCAGTCAGCACCGGCGCGGCGATCGAGAATCTGCTCGCCGCTCAGCAATCGGCCACCCAGTCCAGCGTGGCGTACAAGGTCGCCGGCAAGGCGCTCGACGCGCAGCGGGCGTCGGGCGACGCGGCGATCCAGCTCCTCGAAGCCGCCGTCCCCGGCAAGGCGGTCGACAGGGGCGGCCAGCTCGACACGGTTCGTTGAGACGGTCTTGGCAGCCGGAGGCCTCGCCCACAAGTTGCAGCGTGCGGCTTGGTATAATGCCGCGGTAGCTTGGTCGCGTTGTCTCGTTCCACTTGCCGGTGGTCGCCATGGTCAGCCTCATCTCTTTCTTGCTAATCGGCCTCGCCGCGGGCTGGCTTGCCAGTCAGCTTGGCTCCGGCGGAGGCGGTTTTCTGAAGCTGATGGTTATCGGCGTTATTGGTTCGTTCGTTGGCGGCTTCTTGATCCGCCTTGCCGGGTTCACGAAGAACGGCGTCATCGCTGAGATCATCACCGCGACGGCTGGCGCCATCGTGCTCATTGTGCTCCTCCGCCGATTTGGTTGACCGCGGTTGGTCGAGGCTCTTCCCGCGGTGAACCTGGGGACGCGTCGTGGAAACACTCGAAGGCCATCTCTACGACTACCCCAGCTACTACGATCTGGTCTTCGGCTCCGATTGGAAGGCGGAGTTCGACTTTCTGCAGGCGTGCTTCGACACGCACGCGAAGGGGAAAGTGCAGCGGTTGTTCGAGCCCGCCTGCGGGACGGGGCGATTGATGTTCCGGCTCGGCAAGGCCGGTTACGAGGTGGCCGGCAACGACCTCAACGCCAAGGCCGTGGCCTACTGCAACCAGCGGCTCCGCCGGCACGGCCTGCCGGAGACCGCGGTGGTGGGCGACATGGCCGACTTCCGCCTCCCCCGCAAGGTGGACGCCGCCTTCAACACGATCAACAGCTTCCGCCACTTGGCGACCGCCGCTCAGGCCGAGGCTCACCTGGCGTGCGTGGCCGCGGCGGTTCGGAAGGGCGGCCTGTACGTGCTGGGCCTGCACCTCACGCCAACCGACGGCGCCCCCACCGCCGACGAGGAGAGCTGGGCCGCCCGCCGCGGCCACTTGAGTGTCCTCTCGCGGATGTGGAGCGTGCAACTTGACCGCCGGCGGCGAAAAGAGACCGTTGGTATGAGTTTTGACGTCTACACGCCGACGCGGACCTTCCGGCTTGTCGATCAGACTGATTTCCGGACGTACACGGCCCGACAGATGGCCGATCTGATCGATAGCTCGGGGGCGTTTGAGGTCGCCCAGACCTACGATTTTGCCTATGAGTTAAACCAGCCCGTCGAGATTGACGCGTCGACGGAAGATGTGGTGTACGTGTTGCGCCGCTGCTAGGCTCGATTGGTGGCCGGCGGGCGGCGTCGCGTTCCGCCAGCATCGGGATGCGTCTCTAGAATTGGCACTGCGCCGGCAAGTACATGAGCGTGGCTACGGCCCAACCCACCGCCGATTCCTTCGATCCACCGGCCGCCACGCCGGCGTGGGCCGATTTTGCCGAGGCGCTGTGCGCGGCGCTCGGGTTGCGGTGCGAGTTACGCGGCCGTGGCGCCGCGGTCTTTGGGCCCGAGCCGGCAGAAGCCGCGGGTCGCAGCGATAGCGCCCGCCGCTGGCCCGGCCCCCGCTTGGGTCGCAAGCGGCAAGCGCCCAAACCACCGCCGGTTGCCGAGCCGCTGGTCGAGGCCGATTCCGCCGAGTCGCTCGTCGGTTGGCTGGGCGAGTGGGCGATCCGCGAGAACCGCCTGCCGGAGTTTGCGCCGGTTGGCGATCCCCAGGCGGTGCACGAGATTTCGCAGCGGCTCTTCTCGGCGTACCAGATCGACGGCGGCGCCATCCACCTGGGCGGCTGCCACCTGGAGCCGACGCCCATTATCCGCCTGAGCCGTGTCGGCAAGACGGAAGGCGACGCCGTTCGCCACCGCTACTTCGACGCCTCGGGGGAGGAGCTGACGTCTGAGTTGGTCCGTGAGCTGGGCCTTGAACACGTCGCATCGCGGCCGCATGGCGACGGCGCCGTCGATCGTCAGCCTTGGCGGCCGGCGATCGCCGCGGCGGTCGGCTCGTCGAAGGCTGAGAATCACGCCGCGCTCGTTGCTTCGCTCGTCATGGTCAACGACGCGCGTGGGCAACTGCTGGTCGAGATCGGCGAAGAGTCGGTCGCCGTCGCGTTCGGCGGTTGGGCGCGAACGCTCGCGGCGCCGGCAGCTCGGTGCCCGCAGACCGGCGAGGAGACATTTCACCTGGCCGCGACCAGCGATGGCCGCATCGCCGCCGCCGAGCAGATCGTGACGTGCGAAGCGACCGGCGACCGCTTGCTCGCCGACGAGACCGCCGTTTGCACCGTGACCGGCAAGCGGGTTGCGTCGGTGCGCTGCGTGCCGTGCTCGGTCACCGGTGAGCCGACCCTGCGCGAGGGCATGGCGACCTGCCCACGGTGCAACCAAGAAGTGAGTCGCGTCGTGCTCGAAGGGGACGGCTGCCGAGGCTGCCGACGGCTGAAACGCGTGCCCGACTCTGACCCGCGTGTGGCAATGCTGAAGGCCGCGGCGGGCGAGCACGTTACGTTGGGGCGGTGGCGGATCAACGAAACGCACAACGCCTGGATCGCCGAGGTCGGCGGTTGGCTTCGGCGAGAGCTTGTCGTCGTCAGCAAACGCTCCGAAACCTTGGAGTACGCTGCCGAGCGTCGCATTCCCTTCGGTGCGTGGCAGCCAACCTGCATGCTGTTGGTTACGCCTGAAGATGCCGCCGACGCCTGATCGAAAACACCGCTGGCGACGCCAGCCAGACTCTTTGCTGCTCCGACTTGGTTGACCCGATGACCGACGACGCGGTCCTTGAAAAGCCGGTGATCGTCCTCGGTTCGCCCCGCTCGGGGACGACCGTCTTGGGTCAGTTGCTGCAGGTTCATTCGTCGCTGCACGGCGTGGTGGAGCCGCGGCTCACGTGGCAGTACGGCAACGACAAAAAGTCCGACATGCTCCGCCCGGAAGACGCCCGGCCGGAGGTCATCGCCTACATCCGCGGCCGATTCGCGAAAGAAGTGCGTGACGGCCAGCGCTCGCGGCTGCTGGAGAAAATGCCGAGCAACGCCTTGCGGATCGGCTTTGTGGAGCGGGTCCTGCCCGGCTGCAAAGTCATCCACATCATGCGGAACGGCGTGGACGCCAGCCTCTCCATCCGCAGCTACTGGAATCAGGCCGCCCACGGCATCAGCGGCGTGGCGCCCGGTCGGTTCCGCGAGCGGCTCAAGGAGCTCCAACTCAGCCGGTTGCCCAACTACGCGTTTGAGGCGGCCCGGCGTTTTGCTCCGGCGCCGCTGCGGGGCGTTGTGGGGCAGAACGTTTGGGGGCCGCGTATCCCGGGCATCCGCGGCATGCTGACGGAACTGGACCTGCTGGAGGTGTGCGCCCTGCAGTGGCGGACCTGCGTCGAATCCGCCCGCCAGTACGGGGCCCAGCTGCCCGCCGATCGCTACCACGAGGTGAAGCTGGAAGAGCTTACCGCCGATCGCTTGCGCGAGGTGCTCGACTTCGCCGAGCTAACGCCCGAGCCCGAAGTGATGGCCAACTTCGAGAAGACGTTCGCTGCCGATCGCTCAACGGCTCGCCGATCCGCCGCCACGCCCGAAGACCTGCAGCTCCTCCGCCGGTGGATCACGCCCACCATGGACTGGCTTGGGTACCCGCGTTCTCACCTCGAATGAGCCCCCAACCGGCGGTCTTGCGATGGCGTCTTCTTGGTCGTGCCTGCACTTTCTCGACTTAGCGCGGCTCGAGCAGGGCGGTGTGGTCAAAGCGGTGCTGGACTTGTGCGGCCTGCTGGCGGAGCACGGCCACGACGTGACGCTCGCCACCTGCGACGCGGCCGACGTGCCGGCTGGATGGAAGACCGGCGGGAACCGCACGCCGAAGGTGATCACGATCGAGAAGTCCGGCTGGTCCAATCGGCTGGGGTCGGTGGTGCTGTCGCGTCGAGGGCTGCGTGCGTTCGAAGATGCGGCCGCCGCCGCGAGCGTGGTCCACCTGCACACGCCGTGGCTGCTGGCCAACTACCAGGTGGCGCCGCGGCTCCGGCGGGCCGGCAAACCCTACGTGGTTTCGCCGCACGGCATGCTCGACGACTGGTCGGTTCGTCAGCGGTACGCGAAGAAGCTCGTCTTCCTGCATGCCGCGGGGAGAAGGCTCTTCCGGCACGCCGCGGTGGTTCACTGCACTGCCGAGGGCGAGCGTGAGCAAGCCGCGCGGTGGGCGCCGCTGGGGGATCGGGGAGTGGTTCAGTGTCTGCCGCTCGACTCGGAATCATCGGTTCCGCCGCCTGGCCCGGGTCCGGCCCTCAAGGCTTTCCCGCAGATCGACCCCGAGCGGCCGAAGGTACTGTTCCTCAGCCGGTTGCACCCCAAGAAGGGCGTCGAGTTCCTGATCGACGCCTGTGCGTTGCTTCGAGACGAGGGGGCGCCGGTCCAGTTGCTGATCGCCGGGCCGGGCGAATCGGCGTACGTGCAGGAGCTGCAGCAGCGGGCGGTCGACCGCGGCATCGCCGATTTGGCGCATTTCCTCGGCATGGTTCGGGGGCTGGAGAAGCTATCGCTGATCGAGCTGGCCGACGCCTTCGCGCTGCCGACCTACCAAGAGAACTTCGGCCTGGCGATCACCGAGGTGATGGCGGCCGGCACGCCGGTGGTTACCACCCGCGGCGTCGATATTTGGCGAGAGATCGAGCAGGGCGGCGCCGCGATTGCCGATCAGTCCGCCCGCTCGTTTGCGGATCATCTCAAGCCGTTTATCACCAGCGACGAAGAAGCCCGTAGCCGCGGCGAGCAGGGCCGGCGATTCGTCGAGCAGTGGCTCGATCCGACGTCGGTCGCAGCCGGTTACGCCAGCCTGTACCGCGTTGCGATTGAACGCGGCGTGTCCCGGCGGGCATGAGCGGTGCTACTTGCCACCGCGGATCGACGCGGCGATGGCGATCGCGCCCAAGCCAATAACCGCGGCGAGCCCGAAAGACGCGGCCCGGTAGATCTGGTTCATCAGCAGCGCCCGCTCGTAGTAGGCGCCCCGCCGGTCAACAAAGGGCTCGATCTGGCCGCGGGTGAAGATTGGCTGGTACTGCTGCATCCAGAGCTGAAACCCATCCAGCGGCGTGATCACCTCAAGCCCTTGGGCAATCTGGAGGTCGCGGTTGACCTCTTCCGGCGGCAGCGGCATCACGGAGTAGAAGTAGGCGCCGACGCCGATAAGAGCCGCGGTCACCAACATCCCTGCGGTTAGCACGCCCTGCCGGGCGCTCCAGCTTGAGCGGCGGGGAGCCGATTCATCCGGCGCCGGTGGCAGCTCGCGGATCTGGCGGAGCGACGGCACTTCGAGCACGTCGCTACACCCGCTGCAGGTCACTTTCTCGCCCGCCTGCCGCGGTTCAACGCGGATCGACTGGCCGCACTGGCACGGGAGCAGGTAGCTTGGCATAGCGGTTTGGGCGGTCGCCGGCAGGCGGGCAAGAGTCGATTCGGAAGGCGTGGCGGCGCCAGCAGCGGGGAAAACCGAGCCCTACATCGTAAGGGTTTTTCCGGCTTTGACTATGGACCGGGAGTTGTGGGGGAATACAATTGCCACCGCGGGGCGTTGTTAGTCTGGGCCACGGCGGGGCCATCTAGCGACGCGGCTCGCCTGACACGGTTGCCCCGGTTGGCGACGGTTAAAGGTGAGTCTGGGGCACACCGCACAGCTGGGGTAGCAGCCTTGGGGGCGAGGGTCGGCCTAAAGTAGGCCACGGAATTCCTCGAACCGTCGCGCTCTCCGTTGCGCACCGCCTCTCTCCGCGCCAGCGTGGCTTTGTGTTTCGAGCTGGCTTCCGTCGCCACTGGTTTGCGCCGCGAAGTCTGCCGGAGTGGAGTTCCTTCCCATACTGTAATCGCTTGCCAAATAAAGGGTTACAGGCGAAGGGCACTTGCCCAGAGGTTAAACTAGGCTGACCCATCAGCGCAGCGGTGTGGCAGGCGGTCTCGGAACGGTCCAAGACACGCGTGCCGCCAACTAAGCTGGGCTGACCCTGTAAGTAACGCTTTGCGTTAAATCCACCTTTCAATAGGCCGGTTTGAGTTGCTCAGCGGATTGCCGCCGGGCTTGGTCTGACGGTTTTGCGTCCCGCCCAGGGGCGTAGGCCAGCGGTTGTCCCCGCTCCCGTCCCAAGCGCCTGCCGCACCCCCACCGCGAAGCAACCGCCGAGTTGACCCTCCCGACGCCCCGCGCGTGGCCCTCTCCCCAATCGGGCACGCCGGCGCCTGTGGTCAACGCACTGCACCGCCCGACGCTTGGCCATTGCCTGGCGACCGGCGAGCGGAAGTGCCGCCTTTTTGCTGGCGTAGCCAGATAAGTCCGTACCGCAGGTGACCTGCGGCAACCGGGCAAACGACCTGAACCAAACGACGGCGAGCAGCGAGGCCGCCGCATCCAGTTGCTAGGGACATCCCGCGGGGCAGTGGAAGCCTCAAGCCGATTTAGGAGAACTCAGCTTTGTACGATTCTCTGCTCGACCACGACATCGACGAAGGCGGCGCTGTCGCCACCGAGACCGTGGAAGCACTGTCGCCCACTCTGGCGACGGACGTCGATGACTCTGACACGCCCGAGCCTGTCGCGGTACCCGCCGAAGAGGCCGCCGAGGAAACCAACGACGCCGAGAGCCTTCTCGAGGGGGACGAGAACGAGTCGTGGTCCGACGACCCGGTGCGGATGTACCTGACGCAGATGGGCGAAATCCCTCTGCTGACGCGGAAGGAAGAAATCTGTCTCGCCCGCCGCATCGAGAACACCCGCACTGACTTCCGCCGCAAGCTGCTGGCGTGCGATTACGTGATCCGCAACGCGGTCAAGGTGCTCGGCAAGGTGCACACCGGCGAGCTGCCGTTCGACCGCACGGTGCAGGTCTCTGTGACCGACCGGCTGGAGAAGGAGCAGATCCTGGGCCGGATGCCGCACAACCTCAAGACGCTTGAGCGGCTGCTGGAGCAAAACGCCGAGGACTACCGCATCGCCACCAGCAAGTCCGCCAAGATGAACGCCCGCCGGGCGGCTTGGAAGCGGCTCGGGCGGCGGCGGTGTCGGGCGGTGACGCTGGTCGAGGAGCTCGGCCTCCGCACGCCGCGGATCGAGCCGATGATCGATCAGCTCTTCCAGTTCAACCGCCGCATCGCCGAGCTCCGCCAGCAGCTCGATCAGATGAAGCGGGACCGGCGGCCCCTGTCCGAGCGCAAGCCGGTGGTGATCGAGTACCGCAACATCCTGAGGGCGCTGCAAGAGACGCCCACCAGCCTCCGCAACCGCTGCCGCATGCTGCAGCAGGTTTACGCCAAGTACCAGAAGGCGAAGCGGGGCCTCTCCGAGGGCAACCTTCGGCTGGTGGTCTCCATCGCCAAGAAGTACCGCAACCGCGGGCTCTCCTTCCTGGACCTCATCCAGGAGGGCAACGCCGGCCTGATGCGGGCGGTGGACAAGTTCGAGTACCGCCGCGGCTTCAAGTTCTGCACCTATGCCACGTGGTGGATCCGCCAGGCCATCACCCGCGCCGTGGCCGACCAGAGCCGCACCATCCGCATCCCGGTCCACATGGTCGAGACCATGAGCCGCGTGCGGAACGTCAGCCGGATGCTGCTGCAGAAGCTGGGCCGGGAGCCGACCCTGGAAGAGACTGCCCGCGCCGCCGACTGCACCATCGACGAAGCCCGCCGCGTGCTGGCGATGAGCCGCTACCCGATCAGCCTCGACCGGCCGGTGGGCAACAGCGAGGACAGCCACTTCGGCGACCTGCTGCCCGACACCGG
>JBCDJN010000147.1:0-9653 GCA_039414355.1 Planctomycetota bacterium
AGGCGTTCATCACCGCCACGAGCCGACCGGTCCGGCTGTTCTCGTCCGCCCGGATCGTCACCCGCTGCCGGCCGGGGTTGCGGAGGTTGATCTCGCTGAGCCTCCGCTCCAGAGACCGCGCGTCGAGCGCCTCGCCGTCTAGGTAGTAGTCGCCCTCGGGCGTGACGGTGACAAAGACCTCGCTCCCCTCAAAGATAGTGGGCTGCGCCTCGCTGGCGCTGGGGAGCTTGACCTCCATGTCCCGCTCTTCCTCTTCAAACCGGGCGGTGACCAGGAAGAAGATGACGAGCATGAACATCACGTCGATCAGCGGTGTGATCCGCAGGGCGGTCGCCGAGTCGCCGCGTTTGAACTGGACAGGCATGGCTGGTTCCTGGCGCCAGGTAGGGGCTGTACCGCCGGCGTGGTGCGGTTAGAGCGTGGCGCCGCGCGAGGGGTAGTTCGGCGAAGGAAGGTCGCGGGCGGCGTCGCCCGCCAGGCCGTCGTGGGCGGCCGGTGGCCCCGGGTGCGGCCAATCAGCCCGGTCCGGCCCGTTAGGGTTTGCGATTGGCGGCCCTTCGACGCGATCGACTTGGCTCAGGTCGACCCGCGGCCCGCCTTCCAGTCGCTCCAGGTGCGGCAGCAGGTCGCCGATGATCCACTCGAATCGCCGGGCGATGCGTTGGATGCGGCCTTCCAGGTAGTGGGCCATCACCGCCGCGGGGATGGCCACCGCCAAGCCGGCGAACGTGGTCACCAGGGCCAGGTAGATGCCCTCGGCCAGGGCGTTGCTCTTGTTGCTGCCCAGCGGCATGGCCTGGGTTTGGAAGAAGGCGACAATCATGCCGCCGACCGTTCCCAGCAAGCCCATCAGCGGCGTGACGGCCGACGTTAGGTTGAGCGTCCGCACGTTGGCGTACATCTTGTCCGCTTCGTGCTGGATGGCCTCGCCCGCAGCGGTAGAAACCTCCGGCAGCGGCCGGCCCGCCTTGCCAACCATGGCCGTCACCACCCGAGCAAGCCCCGACGGCGAAGCCATGCAGAGCCGGTAGGCGGTGCGGGGTTCGAAGTCGCCCACCTCCGCAAGCTGACGCAGGCCGCGTTCGAGCGATCGGGGCGAAACCCGCGAGCGCCGCAGGCCGAGCAGCCTTTCGAGCGTCACCGCCGCGGCCAAGACGGACATGAGCACAATGGGCGCCATCAGCCAGCCGCCCTTGAAGAACAGCTCCAGCAGCGGCGGCGAGCTGGGCACGGCCGCGTCGGCCGCGGCGGCGGGTTCCGCCAGCAGGCTCTGGGCCCGCTCTTCCGGGGTTGGCTCCGCCGGCTGGCGGCCGGGGGCTTGCTGGGCGGTGACTTGTGGGGCGGCGACCAGCAGGCACGCCATCACAACCAGCGTGCGGGCCAGCGGCCCGGCAAGCCAGTCGGGCACGCCGCGGCCTCGGGCTTGTGGTGGTGGCGGTGGGGCCATCGTCACGGGCTCCGATTGGGTTGCAGTCGATCGCGGGCGAAGGTCGCTTTCTCCGACTCCGGGAAACGCTCCACCAACTCCGCGTACAGTTTCCGGGCGGCGCCGGGCTTGTTGAGCACCTCGAGGCAGCGTGCCGCTTCAAAGAGCGACTGCGACTGCCAAGCATGAAACGCCTCGGGCGCCGAGCCGCCTCCGTAGCCGTACGCCACCTTGAAGAAGGTCCGCACCGCGGCCTCATGCTCGCCCGCCGCGAACTGCAGTTCGCCCAGCATGAACCGCGCCCGCGCGGAAACGACGCTCTTCGACCGATCCGCCAGGCGGGCGAAGGCGGTGGCGGCGTCGTTCTTGCGGCCGAGCTTCTGCATCGCCCACGCCAGCTCGTAATTGATCGATTCCTCGTATGCCGAACGCTCACGCGCGGCTTCATCGAGAATGGTGAACGACTCCGACCATCGCTCAAGCTGCCCCAGCGCCTGGCCGGCGTGCAGCGAACCAAGGGCGCGGAGCTCACGGCGGAGCTGCGGGTCGGCGAGCGCGGGCGGGTACTCGGCGGCGGCCCGTTCGAGCCGGCCCGAGGCGAACAGGCACTCCGCCCGCATCAGGCGTCCCTCGGGGGCGAGGGGGCCGCTGGGGGCGGCGGTGAGCTGGTCGGTAAACGCCTTGCCGGCCGCGTCGTAGTCCTTCTCCTCGAAGTGCGACCAGCCGAGCAGGTGCAGCGCCCGCTCGCGGGTAGGAGCGTCCGCGGTGGGCGACGCCGCGGCCTTCGCGAGCCGGTCGATCGCCTCGCCGAATCGCTTCGCCCGATAGCGGCCCTCGCCGACCCGCAGCGCCGCCTCGGCGGCAAACGAGCTGGCCGGGTGTTCATTCGCTAGGCGATCGAAGAGGGCGTCGGCCTTCGCCCGGCGGTCTTTGCCGTCTTGCAGCCACGCGAGTTCGTACAGCGCTCGGTCGGCAACCGCGCTGTTGCCCTCGGCGGCGAGGGCGCCTTCCAACGCAACCTGAGCCTGCCGCACCCGCCCGAGTTGCCCCAGGCAAACCCCACGCAGCAGCAGAAGCTCCGCCTCGGGCGCCGCGGCGCCGTTGAGCATGGCAAGCGCCTCGGCGTGCTGGTCGGTCTCGTGAAGCGCGGCGGCGGTGAGGTAGCGGGCTGGGCCGGCGAGCGACGGTTGGTTCGACGAGGTGAGCGGCGTGAGCGTCTGCAGGCACTCCTGGTGCTGCCCGGCGCCATACTGGCTCTTGCCGAGCGCAAGCCGGGCGAACGGCGCCATCGAGTGATCGGGCGCCCGGCGAAGCACCTCGGCGAAGTCACGCCGTGCTTCGTCGCCGCGACCCTGAGCGGTGAGTCGGCTGCCGCGGTCGTACAGGGCTTGCACCAAGGCGTCCCCGTTTTCGGGCTGGCGGCTCAGTCGATCGATCTGCCGCGAGAGAACCGCCACCGCCTCGTCGGCCCCGCCGGTTGCGGCGGCGGCGTCCGCCAGCAGCGCGGTGGCTTCGGGTTGAAGGCTGGCGGACAAGGTCGGCAGCACCGGCGTGAGCGTCTGGGTCACCTCGGCCCATTGCTCCGCCTTCGCCAAACCGCGGGCGAGCCGCACCGACCACTCGGGGGCTCGCTCGTCGCCGGCGAACTGCGTGAGCAACCGGCGGTACCCGCGGATCGACTGCTCGGCTTGGCCAGTTCGGTCGTACGCCTCCGCGGCGACCTGCAGCAGGGCAGGGCGGAGCGAATCGGCGACGCCGCGGCTGAGCGTTTGCTCGGCAAGCCGGAGCGCGGAGTCGGTCTGGCCGAGTTCCAGCAGCGTGTGGGCGCCCAGGCACGCGGCCCGCTGGCCAATCTCTTCGTCCGGGTACTGTTCGGCGAGTTGCTGGTAGCGCTTGGCGGCCTCGCTGCGCGAACCGGCCGCCTGGTAGGCGAGGTCGGCGGCGTCCATCGCCAGTTCGACGGCCCACGTTGGGTCGGGACTCGTCGACAAGGCCGCGTCCACCACCACGCCGGCGCCGGCCGCGTCGCCACCGGCGTCGATCACCGCCCGGGCGTACCAGTGGGCGGCTTGGGCGTTGGCGGCGGTCGGGTCGCGGCGCCACATCGGCAGCAGCCGCGCGGCCGCCTCTTGGGGCCGCTTGGCCGTGATCAAGCACTTGGCTGCCGCCAGGCGGGCGTCGGCGCCCGACGGCGTGTCGGGCCACTGCGTGGCCAACTGGTCGTAGACCTTCACCGCGTCGGCGTAGCGGCCCAACTTGAACAGGCAGTACGCGCGGCGGCTCGTGGCTTCGGCCGCCGCGGCGGGATCGTCGGTGGCGGCCGCCTCGGCGAAGTCCTTGGCAGCCGCTTCAAAGCCACCCGTCGCCAGCCGGCAGTCGCCGCGCAAACGATACGCCTCAAGCCGGATCGCGTTGTCCTTCGATTGATCGAGAAGCCGATTCGCTGCGGCTGCGGCCTCGTTTGCCTCGCCGCTTTCAAGCAGCGACGAAATCAACCCCAAGCTCATCGACTCCGCCAAGGGGCCGCCGGGAAACTGGCGAAGCCCCTCGCGGAACGCCCGCGCGGCGGCGCCCGCGTCGCCGAGCTGCGCCCGTGCTTCGCCCAGGTAAAGCCAACCGGTGGCGGCTTGGTCGCTGCGAGGGTGCTGGGTCGTGAGCTGTTGGAAAGCCGCCGTTGCCTGCTGCAGTCGTTGGGCGTTCGGCCGCCCCTGGGCGTCGGGCTGCTGCGCGGCTTCGTTGAACCGGGCCAAGCCGAGGTTCGCGAGCGCTTGCGGCCCAAGCTCGGCGTCCTTCGCTTGGGCGACGCGCGAGAACTCCTCCGCGGCGGCGGCGTACTTCTGCTGCCCGAACAGGCAGACGCCCAGGTTGTATCGGGCACGCGTCGCGAGCGGGTCGCCGGCGTGCTGCTTGAGGAGTGTCCGCCACTCCTGTTCGGCCAGGCTGCTCAGCCCGCGATCCTGCAGGGCGGCGGCGCTCGTGTAGGCCGCCACGGCCGCGGGCGACGATCGCTTGCCGGCTTCGGGGCCCGGCGCCTGGGCGGCGAGTCGGCCTGCCGGCAGCAACGCCAAGAGCAGCAGGCCTGGCAGCGCAAGCCCGCCGCGCCAATGCCGCGCCGCCGCCGATGACCAATTGGCTAACAACGCCATCAACCGAACCCGAACCGTTTGAAAGCCGCCCCGCAAAATGCGTAAGCGTGGATTATCGCGAGCGCTAGCGTTTCTGGCCAGCCGAGTCCGGCGCCGTGGCCCGAAACTTGCTGGCAGAGTTTCCTTGACACCCCCCCAGCCGCACGCTGCAATAGAGAGGTTATCGGAACAAGGTCCGGCGTTCAGGGGCGAAGCCGGCCGCTCCCCGGGCTTTTAGGTCGCTATGACGACGCTTATCTCCACGCACGGCGGCACACCGCCAGCAAACTCTCGCCAACCGTCACAGTCGCGACGCAAGCATGCCTTCACGCTAGTGGAGATGCTCGTGGCGCTGGCCATCTCCCTGTTGCTCATGGCGGCGGTGGTAAGCGTCTTCGCCAACGTTTCCGGCAGCGTGGCCAATCGTCGATCGTCGATCGAGATGATCAGCCAGTTGCGGCATGTCCGTAACCTGCTGCAAGCGGACCTCGCCGCGGCCACCTGCCCAATGATCCCCAGCCAGCGGCCGGAGTGGGGCCACGGGTACCTCGAGATCATCGAAGGCCCTCGGTGCGACTTCGACCCCAGCCTCTGGCTGATCGATGAAAACGACGACGGCCTGCCCGATTTCAGCATTGCTGGCGAAACGATCGACCTCGCGGCGTCTCTTCTGCCGAGCAGCGACCTTGCTCAGTTACCCGGGTCGAACTCGGTGCAACCGGGCGCCGTGACCGATGGCGGCGCCCTCGGCGATGCGGACGACACGCTCATGCTGACCGTGCGGAACGACCAAAGCCCCTACCGCGGCCGGATACCGGCGAACGTCGTTGAAAACCCGCCCCAGGCGCCCACGTTCCTTCCAAGTCCGCCGCGTGCGTTTAGCGAATGGGAATCGGTTGAGTACTCGTCGTCGATAGCGGAGATCGCTTGGTTTGCATTCGAGAACCCAGTGGAGTCACCCGAGTTCGCTACCGGCGAGTTCGGAGAGCCCGGCATGCGGAGCATCCATCGCCGCGTGCTGCTGGTCGCCCCGAGCCTGGACTACAGCTTCGCAATCCCCAACGTCAATGGTGGCACCGACGCGAGCGGCCCCGGCGTTGTGCGGGTGTTGCGGAACAACGTCGAGGTGACGGAGGTCGACGAGGCGCTGGCTGCGCTGATCGCGTTCCAGGAACTCTACGATCTATCGGTGCACCTTGAGTGGCGACCGGAGTGGGAACGATGGGCGATTGTGGCCAACTCCCTGCGAGACTTGACCAAGCGAGAGAACCGCTTTGAGCACTTCGGCTACGTCGGCGCCGCCCTGCCGCAACGGTTCCCGTTCGCGGCGGTCTCCAGCGGCGCCGGCTACTCGGGCACAACCGGCGCACGGTACGTCTACGACGCCGAGTTGGTGAGCGGCAACAACGGCACGCCGTTCAGCGCCATCGCGCCCGGCGGCGACGTCGCCGGCTTCGCCGCGACTGGCGACCCGGTTGCACCAGCGTCGGTTGATCCGACACTTACGCCGGTACGCCCGTTTGTCGAAGTACGGCCCTCGGACGCCCAGTTCGCGACCGCGCGAGCGGTTACCAATCGAAGTGGCGTGGTGGTCGGCATGACCACCGGACTGGCGCCGCTTGGCGGAGCGCGACGCGGCGAAGACGTTGTGATGACCGACGTGCTTGCCTTCGACCTGAAGGTACTCGACACGCAGGCCCCGGTCGTCGCTTCGATCAACGTGCTCGACGGCCCCCAACAGGCAGACTTCCCCGGTGTTGTCTTGGAGCCGGGAGACCGCGGCTGGGGCGACGCCGTTCGCACCGGCGGCTGGCGACAGAACGGCAGCCCCGTGGGGCAAGCGGTTACGGTTGCGTCTCGCGGTGCTTACGTCGACCTTGGCTACGCTACGCTGCACGACAGCTTTATGCGTCGAAACGGCGGCGTCGCGGTCTGGGGGCTCACCGCGGGTTCGGACCGACTGTTGAGTCTGATCGGCGACTCCGAGTACGCGCTGCGGTCCGAACTACGCTCTGGCATGCGCATGGGCGCGAACCTTACGGACCCGTTAGTCTTCGACCAATACCGTGTCTACGACACGTGGAGCACGCACTACGAGAACAACGGGATCGACGAGGACGGACGGTACGGGGTCGATCAAGGAACCAATGGGCTCGATGATCTGGTGCTGTACACCAACGACGCGGGAGTGGGGACCGAGGCTTTCGCGATTGGCCCCGATGACTCCGGCGAGAAAGAAACCTCACCGCCGTACGACACCCGCCTGCGGGCGATGCAGGTGAAGGTGCGAGCCTACGAGCTCGATAGCCGGCAGATCCGCGAAGTGACGGTCCGCCAGGGCTACGTGCCTAGGTAGGCGCTAGTTGAGAGCCGCTAGGCGCTAGTTTTGCGGGGGCATCGTCGGCGATGGGTTCGGACCAAGTTGGCGAGGGCCACGTTATTCGCCTTCGCGGGCCTTGGAGCGACGAAGGCGGGCGGCGTGTCCGGCTGCCGGCGGTTTGGGGCGAGGCGATTGGCGACTCGGAGTCGGTGACCCTGTCCCGCGTCTTCAAGCGTCCGCCGCGGCTCGATGCGGCAGACATCGAGCGGTTTGTGCTCCGCTTCGAGTCGCCCCAGCGGATCGAACAGGCCCAGGTCAACGGCGCCGAGGTGACCGACGGCGACGATCTGCTCTGCATGCTGGAAGCGTCGAACCAGTTCTCGGTCTCGCTAGTCCGAGAGGACGCGACCGCGGCGATCCTCGAGGTGTGGCTGGAGATCAAGTAGCCGACGACCAACGTGTCGTCGGAAGCTGATGGACTAGCTGACTCCGACGACGCGTTAGTCGTCGGCTACTGCACTTCTGCGTTCTGCTCCCTGACTTCTGCCTTCCCAAGCCACTAGCAACCCGCTGGGGGGCGCCGCAGAATGTGGGCGGCTCACTTTCCCACCCCGCTGCGTCCCCCTTCGGACTCCCGCCATGCCTAGCTGCGTGCTCGCCTACTCGGGCGGCCTGGATACGTCGGTCATTCTCGGTTGGCTTCAGGACGAAGGCTACGCGTGCCACTGCGTGTATGTGGACGTCGGCCAGCCGTGCGAGGACCGCGAGGCGATCCTCAAGAAGGCCCACGACAACGGCGCCGAGTCCGCCCGCATTGTGGACGTGCAGGAAGAGCTGTGCCGCGACTTCGCCTTCCCTGTCATGCAGTGGCAGGCGAAGTACGAGGGGATCTACCTGCTGGGCACGTCAATCGCCCGGCCGCTGATCTCCAAGGCTTGTCTAGAAGTCGCCCGCGAGGTGGGCGCCGAGGCGTTCGCCCACGGCGCCACCGGCAAGGGGAACGACCAGTGACGGTTTCAACTGGCGGCCGAGGCGCTCGACCCCAAGGTCAAGATGATCGCGCCGTGGCGGATGCAGAGCTTCCGTGACAAGTTCCCCGGCCGGACCGAGATGATCGACTACTGCGACATCAAGAAGATCCCGGTCAAGGCGTCCGTTGAGAAGCCGTACTCCAGCGACGAGAACTGCCTGCACATCAGCTACGAAGCGGGCAAGCTGGAAGACCCCGAGGTGAACGGCGTCGCGGTGGTCGACTTCGGCATGGGCGTCTCGCCCCAAGCAGCGCCGGACAAGACCGAAGTGGTCACCATCGGCTTCGAGTCCGGCGTGCCGGTCACCGTCAATGGCGAGGCGAAGAGCCCGCTAGAGATGGTGGAGACGATGAACCAGATCGCCGGCCGCAACGGCGTGGGGCGGATCGACATCATCGAAAATCGCTTTGTGGGAATGAAATCACGCGGCGTGTACGAAGCGCCCGGCATGACCGCCCTGTACGCCGCCCATCACGCGCTCGAGGAGCTAACGCTGGACCGCGACCTGGTGCACCTCCGCGACCAGCTCTCGCCGGTGGTGGCGGAGATGGTCTACTACGGCTTCTGGTACGTGCCGAAGATGGACGCGCTGCTCGCCTTCAACCGCGAGACCCAGAAGCCGGTCACCGGCGAAGTGACGCTCGGCCTGTACAAGGGCAACATCGAGGTCCACAGCCGGACCAGCCCCCACAGCCTGTACGACGCCGAGGTCGCCAGCATGGAAGGCGGCGGCACCTACGACCAAACCGACGCCGAAGGCTTCCTCCGCCTGATGGGCCTGCCCAGCCGCGTGCAGGGGACCGTTCGGCCTCGCGAGTATTGAGTCGAATGACGGTAAGGGGATGGGGGGATGTTGGAGACTGGGGGGATGGCTTGCTCGTGGGGCTCGACCGATGCTCACAAGCGATGAGTACTTGTTGGGGAAGTCGTTCGCCGAAACTGCGGAGGCCTATTGCTGGTTGGTTGAGGATGCGTGCAGCCAATCGGCAGACGGCTTCTTGAGACAAACACGCAGGCAGCTACCCATGCTCTTTGCTAGAGCGATGGAACTACCCAACGTCAGTCTCGATAACGAGGAAGCAATTCCGGCCATTGCCCACGATCGCTGGACGCATTTGGTTCATGAGCTCTCAGGGGTGCTTGGGCAGCGAGACCTTCATCTACTTGATCCTTCGGATTTGCTCAGCGGTCACGTTTCGTTCTTGGCCGACGATTTGGCGGACATCTGGCGTGACACAAAGGGAGGCTTGGAGCAGTGGTCAAGCGAGAATGAGTTAGGGAAAGCGGAAGCAGTCTGGCACTGGAAGTTCTCCTTCGAGACTCATTGGAGCTATCACTTGGTCAATGCGATGCGAGCCATTGAGTTGCAACGGCCCCGAATGATGTCTGGCTGGTGAGTTGGCGCCTAACCCGCCTAGCAACCATCCCCCCAATCCCCAACATCCCCACATCCCCTTCCAAATTCGACAACGCCTAGATGTACCTAACCTCCAACCCCGTCTTGCAGCATGAACTGCTCGCCAACCTCCGGTCGGCGCGGTCGTTCTTGTTGCTCACGGCTTACGTGGGGCTGCTGGGCGGGGTGGTGTTGCTGGCTTGGCCGCGGGAGCAGGTGCTGGATCTGGCTCAGCCGAAGGAAGCCCAGACGCTGGTCAACCTGTTCTTCTTGGGGCAGTACTTCTTGGCGTCGATGATGGCGCCCAGCTTCGCCGCCGGGGCGATTACGGGGGAGAAGGAACGCCTGTCGTTCG
>JBCDJN010000148.1:0-9642 GCA_039414355.1 Planctomycetota bacterium
CCAAGATGTCCCGCCGGCGTGACAGGTAATCCCAGACCACGTATTGGTCCAAGTCTCGCTTTGCCGTGAAGAACGCCCGGCAACAAGCCGATTCCGCGTAGCCAACGACACCGAGTCGGCGAGGCTTGGCCGTAAGTCAGGTCGTGGGAGCAACGCTGACGACTGAGGACATCGTGACCAGCGGCAGGTTCACATGTCGCCATTTGCCGTCATCGTACAGCTTCAGGAAGAACAGCGAGACATCGCTGCAGGTTGGGTGGTCTGAGTGATCGATCGTCCACACGGAGCCATCGTTCATTGTGATCTGAACCGGCGGCGACTTGAGCAAGTTCAGCATCTCTTCGCGATCCATGAGACTTCCACAGGGCAATGGGGGCGGGCGGTACACTCCCCATTATTCTACGCACCCCCGCAACAGCGGATCACCCCAAGATATCCCGCCGGCGTGACAGGTAATCCCACACCACGTACCGGTCCAAGTCCCGCCCGGCGGTGAAGAACACCCGCCCCTGCGTTGACTCCGCCAGGCGGTAGGCGAAGCGGACGTCTTCTTCGGTTTGGTTCCAGCTCGGCAGCAGGAACAGGTTGATGGTGATGCCTTCGCGCTTGCAGAGCAGGCCTTCGCGGAGCGTGGCGGACTCGGTCTGCGGGTCGGGCGGGTAGAGCAGGTAGAGCGTCTCGCCTTCGAAGTGGGCGGTCGGCAGGCCGTCGGTGATCAGCACGATTTGGCGGTTGGGCGTGTCCTGCACGCTGAGCTGCTTCCGAGCCAGCGACAGGCCGTGCTGCAGGTTGGTGAAGTGCGGCGGCACCTGGTGTTCGGAGACGTTCTCGTCGCTCATGTCCGCCTTGAGCCGCACCACCGGGTTGGTGATGGTCACCGGCTTGGGCATCAGGTTCACCACGTTGCCGGGCTCCACCGGCTTGGCGAACGAGTAGCACTCCACGAACGACAGGAAGTCGCCCGGGTACTCGCTCCGAAGCAGCCCCTGCAGGGCGAGCGCCATCCGCTTGACGTTGATGTACTGCCCGTCGTAGCGCATCGACCCGCTCATGTCCATCACGACGGACGTTGCCGCCTTGGGCGTGTTGCGGGTCTTGTGGATGAGGATGTCGTCGCTGCGAAGGCGGAGCGACGGCGAGTCGGGAGCGTTAGCGACCGGAGTGTTGGGCGCCGCTGCTCCGGGCGCTGACGCTTCCGGCTCGCCTGCGGGTTCGCCCGCTGCGCGCACCAGCGCGTTCGTAAACGTCCCCACCACGTCCATGTTGGCGATCGAGTCGCCGAAGTCGAAGGGGCGGGTCGCCTGCATCTCCACGGCGCCCTCGCCGGTGATGTCGCCGGTGTGGCGGCCGGTGCGGCTCGCCTCGATGTCCGCAAAGAGCCGCTCCAGCAGCTTGCTCTGGAAGACGCGGTACGCCTGCGGCGTGAGCTTGAAGGCGCCGCCCTGCTTGCCCTGCTCCAGGCCCTGCCGCTCGGCCATCTCGCGGAGGTAGTCCTGCACCTGCTGCTGCAGCGAGGAGAGCTGCTCCACGTCGCCCGGTTCGGCGAACTCCTGGAGCATCTCCATGTCGATCACGCCAATCTGGGCGGTCTCGGCCGCCTCGTCGAGCTGCTTGAGAAGCTCGTCGATCTTCTCAAGCTCCTCCTTGATGGCCAGCGCCTGCGGCACGGTCATCGTCTCGCGGCCGGTGAAGGCGTACTTGGCCGCGAGCTCGTCCACCTGGTACTTGTCGCCGAGCCGCTCGATGAGCTGCACCAGCGCTTTGGCGAAGGGCGAGTTATCGTCGCCGGTGGCGTACCAGAGCCGTTCGAGGTCGCGGATCTGCTCCTCGGCCGTCGCCCGCTCGAACCGCTTGCGGTGCTCCTTCGGCGGGTCGATCGCCTGCCGCTCGGACTGGTACGCCTTGTTCGCCCGCTTGCGTGCCTTGCGGGTTTCGTACTTCTCGAGGATCTTCCGCTTCCGCTCCTCGAGCATCGCGCGCAAAGCGTCGATGGAAGGGCCGAGGCCTTCGATCTGGCTCGGGTCGAGCTTGATGGCGCGGGCCAGCTCTTCTTCGGTCAGCTCACGCCGCTCGCCGAACATGAGCATGTGCTCAAACGCGGCCGAGACCATGTCCGGCGGCGGTTCGGTGGGGCTCGGGAAGCGGACCGGGTCGTACTTCTGGTACGAATGAATGACGCCGCCCAGCGTCTTGCGGTTGGCCATGGCGAGGGGGGCTCGTGCGGGGGCCGTCGCTCGCACGCTGGGTGCGGGGGGACGGTTTCTGGGTCAGAACCGTCCGGCGAACGGCCCGCACGATGTTACGCCAGCCGCCCGGTCCGGCAAGCGGCCGGCTTGGAGCTGGGAGCTAGCAGCTAGGAGCGGGGGAGCGACGCAATGGCTAGACCCGGCTCACGAGCGGCCGGTTGCAGCCGCCTCGGTCCGAGAACGGTCCGGAGCAAAGAAGCTCCCGGCCCCCTGCTCCAAGCTCCCCGCCGCTGCTATGCCTGTTCCCCCGGCATCAGCCGCAGCGTCTCAATGAGCCGTTGCTGCATCTGCTCGGCGGCCACGCGGCGGCGGCCGGCTTCATCGGGGCTCCAGTGGTTGCGGATCGCCTGGCAGGCGCCGGCAACGGTTTTCTCGGTGGTTCGCGTCCGCGCCTTGCTGCTAAGCCCGTAGACTGTACCCGGCATGAGTCACCTCCCTTGGTGATGCCCCTCTGCGTTACGCCCCTTCGTGTCGAATGACTGGCCGATCGGCCATGCATTCATTGTAATCCGCAATACGCGACTTTCACTACTTTGGTTCGTAAATCGGCCGCGAACCCTTCCCTCCGCCTGCTATCAGCGGCCGAACTACCGGTCCCGCCACCGCCGCCGTACCATACGACCAGTCGCCGGCTCCCGGCGGCTGCCAAACCAAAGTCACTTACGAGCTTGCGATGAAGGTGTTACTGGCCAGCCCCCGCGGTTTCTGCGCGGGCGTCAATATGGCGATCGAGTCGTTGGAGCTGGCGCTGAAGGAGTTCGGCGCCCCGATCTACCTGTACCACGAGATCGTGCACAACAAGTACGTGGTCAGCGACTTCGAGAAACGCGGCGTGGTCTTCATCGACGAGCTGCAAGACGCGCCCGAGGGATCGACGCTGCTGTTCTCCGCGCACGGCGTTTCGCCCGAGGTGCGCCGCGTGGCCAGGGAGCGGAACCTGCACGCCATCGACGCCACCTGTCCACTGGTGACCAAGGTGCACCTGGAAGCGGTCAAGTACGCCAAGCAGGGGCGGACGATTGTGCTCATTGGGCACGAGGGGCACGACGAGGTGATCGGCACCATGGGCGAGGCGCCTGAGGCGATCGTTCTGGTCGAGTCCACCGACGATGTCGATAAGCTGGAAGTCGCCGACTCGGGTCACCTGGCGTACCTCACGCAGACCACGCTTAGCGTTGATGAGACCAGCGGGATCATCGCCCGGCTCAAGGAGCGGTTCCCAGCGATCGAGGGACCGAAGAAGGCCGACATCTGCTACGCCACGCAGAACCGGCAAGAGGCGGTCGCCAAGCTCTCCGACGGCGTCGACCTGACGCTGGTGCTCGGCAGCCAGAACAGCAGCAACAGCCAACGGCTCGCGGAGCTCTCCAAAGAACGCGGCACCGCGGCCCACTTGATCGACGGCGCCGCCGACCTCCGGCAGGAGTGGTTCGAGGGCGTCGAGTCGGTCCTGGTCACCGCCGGCGCCAGCGCCCCGGAAGTGGTCGTCGAAGAAGTGCTCGATCACCTCAAGGCCAACTTCGGCGCCGAGATCGAGCCGCGGATGATCCGCGAAGAAGACGTCTCGTTCCCGCTGCCACGCGAGCTGCGCGTGCTCGCTGCCGATTGAAAAAAGTTGGCCCAAGAAAAGTTGGCGGCCGTCTATCGTCGGGCGTCCCGAGAACTTTTTTCGCCGTCATCGGCGCCGCTACGCGCTCTCCCAGACCAAGAATCGAGGCGACTTGGCGATTGGGAGCCGTTTGCGGCGGCACAAGCCACAACGGTTTGATTGGGCCGATCATCAGCCTATCGCGGCGAATGGCCAAATTTCGACCGGGACTTTTCCGCGCCGTTTTGTGCCATCGGCGCCAGCGGATTTGGCCACCCAGAATCGTCGGCTGAAGCAAGCGAGGCTCTGAAACAGCACGGCGTCACGCGGGGTGCATCAGCTAACTCGATGGCGGCTGTGTTTGACCGCGAATGACGCGAATGAAGCGAATGGGGTCGAAGGTGAGGGCACGCCCGCACTTGCACGGGACCCGGCGTTGGCGTCCAGCGTTGGGGATTCGCGCTTATTCGCGTCATTCGCGGTCGATCCTGCTGCAGCCGAGTGCCCGTCTTCTTAGCTCGTTCGGTCGCCGGCTAACGCCGCTGCGAACGCCCTTCCGAACTGTCGAGCGGCGCGAAAGCTGCCGCGACGAACGCCAGCAAGCCGGCGACGCATCCACACGCAACGACCCAGTAGTCTTCGACGACGGCCCTCGGTGACGTGCTTGCGCGGGCTATCGATGGCTGTAGCATCCAGGTCAGCCACCAACCTAGGGCCGAATACGCCGCGACCTTAAACAGAGTCTTGCGGCTCTTCAGTCCGGCAGCGTAGCAGCCAGACATCGGCAATATGATGGCCGCCAGCATGGCGTAGTGTGGAGAGTGGTCTTTCTTGGCGCTGGTCAGTCCAACCAATAGGCTGATCGCGATCGCGGTGACACACCCGGTGAGTAGGTAGCTTTTCCTTGGTGGCATCGTCCATCTGAATCGGTGGTGGCAGGTTTGCCGCGGATGACCTGCGTTTAGCTGCAGCCCTTGATCGGTCCGCGGCGGCGCACCGTCTCGTCGCCTTCGAAACGCCGCTCGCCCTCGCCGGCGGCGGGTTGGCACGCGGGGCACCAGTAGGTGCTGCGCGCGGCGTCGCCCTGGCGTCGCATGTGGATCACGCCGCCGCACACCAGGCACGCGTCGCCGCGGCGGCCGTAGACCCACAGGCGCGGGCCGGTGGCGGCGAAGCGGGTGGTCCGCCAGCCGCTGCCGCGGTTGCGACGCATGAGCTTGTGCGTCATCTGCAGGTAGGCCAGCAGCGCCTCGTCGCCGATCGACGCGACCGCGCGCCACGGGTCGAGCTTCGTGAGGAACAGCGTCTCCGACTTGTAGACGTTGCCGATGCCGGCCACGAGCGTCTGATTCATCACCGCCTCGCCGATGGGCGCCGCGTTGTGCCGGCGGAGGCGGGGTAGGGCGTCGGCGGGGTTCACCGTGGGCAGCATCAAGTCGGGCCCGAGCCGCCGCAGGTAGCGGTCGCCGCGCAGCTCCGCGGCGGACTTGAGCTCGAGCAGCTTGGGCGAGAAGTTCACCACCACGTGCGTGGCCGTGGCGAGCCAGATGCCCGCTCGGTGAGCCGGCTTCCGCCAGTCCTCGCCGACGAGGTACGTGTGCCACGAGCCGGTCATGCCGAGGTGCGAATGGAGCACGCGACGATCGTCAAACGCGATCATCAGGTGCTTGCCCACCGCTTCGACCGATTCGACGCGCCGACCAACCAGCGACGGCGCATCGATCGCCGGCCCACTCCGCGGCCGCCAAGCCTCGGCGGCGGTGATAATCTGCCCCGCCAGAACCGGCCTTAGCTGATTCGCGATTCGATAAAGCGTATCGCCTTCAGGCATCCTGTTTCCTGATGTGATAAACCACAGAGGGCACAGAGACCACAGAGGATTGAGTTCTAGGCGTCCTCGGTGTCCTCTGTGGTTTCATACATTTCAACCGCGGTGCACAAGCCCGCGGACCGTCGCCAAGAAGCCCGCCTCGGCCAGCGCCGGCGCCAGGACAGAGTCTTCGGGCGGCTGGCCGTCGATTCGTTCGATCATCACCGGGTGGCGGGTCGCTGCGCGATCGACGAGGGCGTCGGCGAGCAGCTTGGCTTGCTTGCCGCGGTCGGGCTCGCTTTCGGCGAGGAACGTGGTGAGCTTCTTGGCCCCTTTGGCAAGGTAGCCCAGCAGCCGGCCGTCGGCCAGCACCACCAGGGCGCCGGCGGCGCGTTGCGGGCGGCCCTCGCGCTTGGCGCCGTTGCCGTCGTCTTTGCCATCGCTGCCGGGCCAGGGCAGGGCGGCGCCGTAGGCGTTGGCGGGGTCGGTGGCGGCCAGTACTACTACCTGCGGCTTGCCTTCGTCCGGCGGCTGCCGCAGCAAGTCGTCGGCGCCGGCGGTGGCGAACTGCGCGCCGCCGAGGCCCTCGACGAAGTAGCCCCGCCGCGCACGGCCCGCTTCTTCCATCGCCTTGAGCACCGGGTAGAGCGAGGCGAACCCTCCCGGCGTTTGCTCGCGGGTGGCGAGGCTGCGGGTGAACACGCCGTAGCGTTCCAGCAGTTGCGCGGCGAGCGCGGCTTGCCGCTCGGTCGGCGTCGCCAAAGGCGGCGGTGTGAGCGACCAACGGCCCTCGCTACCGGGCAGCCGATCGCGGCGACGCGACCGGAAACGCCCGCCGCTCCTCGGGCGTCGCCGCCGCATCCCGTTCTTTCCTGGCGGCGGCGCGGCGGCCGAGGGTTTCACGATCGACCGCAGCGGCGCCAGCGTGTCGTTGGTCATCTCGCCCGCCCAGACCATCCGCCAGAGGGCGTCGAGCAGATCGTTGGGAAAGGCGCCGGTCGCCACGGCGATCTCGTCGAACCGCAGCGCCCCACGCTCGGCGAGCAGCGTGCGGATCTGCTCGGCGGAGGGGTCGGCCTCGTCTGGTTCCGTCGGTTCGGCCGCAAGCAGCGGGGCTTGGTCGGCTAGGTAGAGCGCAATGCGGCCATCGCTCACGCCAAGGCTCTCGATTCCCCGCCAAACGATCTCGCCCGCCTGGAACAGCTCGTCCAGATCGGCCGGCGTGTACTCCTCCACGCGGGCCGGCGGGATCTCGGTCTCCAGCACGCTGGCCGGCAGCGGGGCGCCTTGCAGTTGTTCGATGGTGTCGAGCAGCCCGTCGAGCCCTCGACGCGGACGCCCCCCTCCCGGGAACGCGACGCCTTGCCAGTTGGGCAGCAGCCGAGCGAGCGACTCGGGCGGCGCCGCTTCCACTTGCTGGCGGAGCTTGGCGAGCGACCTGCGTTTGATCTGCCGAAGCACGCCCGCGTCGCACCACTGCCGGCGGCCGAGGTGCGCGACGAACTCGCCCTCGACCACCCGTCCGGCGTCGGCGAGCTGCTTGAGCGTGGCGAGCACCGGCGCCTCGCCCAGGCCTAGGCGGCGGGCGGCGTCGGCGGCGGTGAAGGGGCCGTGCGTCCGCGCGTAGCGACCAACGAGGTCGGCCAGCGGGTCGGCGACCTGTTGGAGGAAGGCGTCGGGCAGGCCCGGCGGGGGAGCAACGCCCAGGGCGTCTCGCAGGCGGGCGGCGTCTTCGGCGGCGGCGAGGCGTAGCTCGCCGGCTACTCGGACTTGGATGGCGCGTCGCGTTCGCAATAGGTCGTCGATCCAGCTTTCGATTGCGTGCTGGTCGTAGGTTTGCGTGTCGACTCGTGCGGCAGTTTCCTCGCGCGTCAGGTCTCCGAGCGAGAGCAAAAGGTCGTGCAGTTCGTCGGCGTCGCGGGCGGTGGGGCGGTTGAGCCGGCCCGCTTCGAGGGCGACCTCTTCGATGGTGTCCGCGTCGAGCAGCTCACGCAGGTCGGCCGAGCCAAGCAGCTCGCGGAGTTGGTTCTGGTCGAGCGCGAGGACCGCCGCGCGGCGTTCGGCGAGCGGCGCGTCGCCTTCGTACAAGAAGTTGCCGGTGTAGTTGAAGAGCAGCGAGCCGGCGAAGGGCGAAGGCGTGGGCGTTTGGGCGCGGGCGATGCGGACCTTACGCCGCTCGATGTCCCGCAGCAGCGTCACCAAGCCCGGCAGATCGAAGACGTCACGCAGGCATTCGCGGTACGTCTCCAGCAGCATGGGGAACTGCGAGTAGCGGCTCGCCACTTCCAGCAGGTCGGCACTCTTGCGGCGTTGCATCCAGAGCGGCGTGCGGCCCTGCGGGCGGCGTTTGGGCAACAGCAGCGCGCGGGCGGCGTTCTCGCGGAACCGCGCCGCGAAGAGCGCCGTTGAGCCCAACTGCCGGGTGACCAGTTCCTCCACCTCGTCGGCTGCGGGAATGAACCGCTCCGCGTCGGGCGGCTCGTCCGACTCGAGCAGGCGGAAGACGAGGCCGTCGTCGCCCCAGCTCATGTCCACTTCGCCGGCGCCCTCCTCGCGGAGCTTCGCCGCCACGGCGATCGCCCACGGCGCGTGCACCCGGGCGCCGAACGGGCTGAGCACGCAGACCCGCCAGTCGCCGATCTCGTCGAGGAACGTTTCGACGACGATCGCCCGATCGCTCGGCAGCTCGCCGGTCGCCTCGGCCTGGTCGCGGAGGTAGCGAAGAAGGTTCTCGGCCGCTCGATCGTCCAGGGCGTGCTTGTCCCGCAGTCGCGAGAGCACCGTGCCCTCTTCGCCCTCGAGCAGCTCGCGCGAAAGCCGGCCGATCGCCTTGCCGAACTCCAAAGGCCGGCCCGGCGCGTCGCCCCGCCAGAAGGGCATCTTGCCCGGCTCGCCCGGGGCGGGGGCGACGATCACGCGGTCGCGCGTGATCTCCATCACCCGCCAGCTCGAGGCGCCGAGCAGAAAAATCTCGCCGGGCTGGGTCTCGAAGACCATCTCTTCGTCGAGCTCGCCAACACGAGACCCACCAGCGCCGTCTTTGCCCTCGCCGGCGAGGAAGACGCCGTACAGCCCGCGGTCAGGAATCGTGCCGCCGTTAAGGATCGCCAGCCGCTGGGCGCCGCGGCGGGGCGAGACGACTCCTGCGAGTCGGTCCCAGTTGATCCGCGGCCGCAGCTCAGAGAACTCGTCGGACGGATACCGCCCGGAAAGCAAATCGAGCACGCCCTCAAAGGAACTCCGCGGCAGGTCGGCGTACGGCGCGGCGCCCCGGACGGTGGCGTAGAGCTCGTCGACTTCAATCGGCTCGCGGCTCGCCATCGCCACGATCTGCTGGGCGAGCAGGTCAAGCGGGTTGCGGGGGTAGAACGTCTGCTCAACCTCGCCGTTGAGCATCCGTCCGGTGGCGGCGGAGCAGGCGAGCAGGTCGCCGCGGTACTTCGGGAAGATGACGCCACGCGAGGTCTCTCCCACGCTGTGCCCCGCGCGGCCGATCCGCTGCAGGCCCGAGGCGATGGTCGGCGGCGCCTCGATCTGAATGACCAGGTCGACGGCGCCCATGTCGATGCCCAGCTCCAGCGAACTGGTAGCGACGATGGCCGGCAGTTGACCGCGCTTGAGCCGGTCTTCGATCGCCGCCCGCTTGTCCTTGGCGATCGACCCGTGGTGGGCCATCGCGATCTCCGGCGGCGGCGCCGGCGGCTTGCTCTGCCCGTCGGCTTCGGCGTGCGCCTCGGCCTCCTGCTCGGCGGCGAGCTCATTGATGGCCGTCGCCAATCGCTCGGCGAGCCGCCGGCTGTTGACGAAGATCATCGTCGAGCGGTGCTCGCGGATCAGCTCGAGCAGCCGCGGGTGGATCGAAGGCCAGATGCTCGGCGGCGAAGGCGCGGTGAACGGCGACCCCATGGCGGCATTGCCGCCCGCGAAGGGATTCTCCGGCAACTCGCCGAACGCGTTCGCGTCCTCCCCTCCCCGGAAGGGGGAGGGGCTGGGGGAGG
>JBCDJN010000149.1:0-9541 GCA_039414355.1 Planctomycetota bacterium
CGGGTGGGGTTTACCAAGCCAAGCGGGTCACCCCGCCTGCTGGTGCGCTCTTACCGCACCTTTTCACCCTTACCGGAGAGGCTGTTGGCGATTGGCGGCCGCGGGCGTGTGTCGCCAACGGCCAATCGCCAACAGCCCCTCCGGCGGTTTCTTTTCTGTGGCACTTTCCCTGGCCTCGCGGCCGGTGGGCGTTACCCACCACCCTGCCCTGCGGCGCCCGGACTTTCCTCCCGCGGCCACCCGGGGGGCGGCCGCCGGCGGTTGCCCGGCCCACTCTCGCTACTTTCACTCTATCACGGGGTTCCATCCCCAGCGAAGCCGCCACGCCAACCGGCATCGTCGGCAAGAGCCCCGCAGCCGCTCCACTCGCGGCCGCGGCCGCCAACTGACGCTCGGCTCCGCACGCCCCTAGACCGCGGCAAGTTGACTCGGGTTCACGGCGTTTCTAAGGTGAAGCGAGCCAGAAGGGACTAACTGAGCCCAATCGAGAGAGTCACAGAGACACGACGGCAGGCTTGGGGCGTGGTCCGGATTTCCCCCTTCGTGAGGCACAAACGATGTACGGCGAACTCGTACCGCTTGGTGGCGGAGACACCATCGAGCTCCAAAAGACCAAGCTGCTGATCGGCCGCCGTGAGAGCTGCGACATCTGCCTGCGTTTCGCCAACGTCTCGGCCCACCACTGCGAGCTGTACTTTGAAGACGGCTACCTCTACGCCCGCGACCTGAACAGCCGCAACGGCATCAAGGTCAACGGGTCGAAGGTGCAGGAGAAGCGGCTCGACCCAGGCGACACGTTCGCCGTGGCCAAGCACAAGTACCGCGTGGAGTACTCGCCGGCAGAGCTGGGCGCCGTCGGGCCACCGCCCGACGACGATCAGAAGCAAGAGATCATGCGCGAGTCGCTGCTGACCCGCGCCGGGCTGGAGAAGCCGGTCCGCCGCTCGTCGAAGAGCAAGCGGTACGACCCCTCGAACAACGAAGCGGGTCAGATCGACCTGCCCAGCAAGCCGGTCTAGCTCGGGCTAGCTGCCTCTCGCAATGAAGAAGAAGCGGAAGCTCCGGGCCAACTTCCGCAAGGGGCACGAGTCTCGCACCCGCAAGAACGACCTCACCCGCCGCTTCACGCCCGACGATGATCGCGAGGCGGGCGTCGAGGACGACCACGCCGGTGAGCGAGTCAGCGGCAAAGGCCGGCTCAGCCGCAAGCGGACCGTCGCCGGGGCCGAGGTGGTCCAAGACGCGGCGGGCGAGATCCTTCTGCCCGACGTCGATCCCGAAGTCTGCGTCCAGGGCACCGTGCTCCGCGTTCAGGGGCTCGTCAGCCGGGTCGAGGGCGACGACGGTCGGCTCTATCGCTGCGCCACCCGCCAGTTGCTCAAACAGCTCGCCACGGACCTGCGGCACGTGGTCGCCGCCGGCGACCGGGTTTGGGTTCGGCCCGAAGGCGACCAGCGGGGCCCCGAGATCGAGGCCATCATCGAGCGTGTCGAGCCCCGCCACGGCGTGCTCAGCCGGACCAGCCGCGGGCGGCAGCAGTTGATCGCCGTCAACGTAGACCAGGTGCTCATCGTCGCCAGCGCCGCCGAGCCGCGGATCAAGCCCAACCTCATTGATCGCTACCTCATCACCTGCGAGCGGACCGGCATCCGGCCGATCATTGGCATCAACAAGGTCGACCTAGTCAACCCGGCGGACCTGATGCCGCTCGTGGGCGTCTACGCCCAGCTTGGGTACGAGGTGCTGCTGCTCTCCACGGTGACCGGCGCCGGTATCGATCGGCTCCGCCGGCGGGTGGCGGGCAAGGAGACCGCGCTCACCGGGCAGAGCGGCGTGGGGAAGAGCTCGCTGCTTAACGCCATCGACCCGGGGCTGGCCATCCGCGTCAACACAGTGAGCCGCGATTCGCAAAAAGGTCGGCACACCACGACCACGGCAGAGCTGTACCCGTTCGGCAGCGGTCACTTCGGTGGCAAAGGCGGCCGCGGGTTTGTGGTCGATACGCCCGGCATCCGCCAGTTCGCCCTCTGGGACGTGGTCCCGGAGGAGGTGCCGGGCTACTTCCGCGAGTTCCGCCCCTACGTCAGCCAGTGCCGCTACCCGGACTGCACGCACACGCACGAATCGCCGTGCGCGGTGAAAGACGCGGTCGCCGACGGCTGGATCGACGCCCGCCGCTACGAGAGCTACCTGCAGATCCACGCCGGCGACGAGGCGTGAGGCGGCGCGGAAAAAGTGTCAAAAGATAGTTCGCCCGCTCATGCCGAAGTTGGCGTCGCAGAGTTTTTCGCGGACGAGAAGGACGCGATCGACGAGTGACGCGGCCTCGACAAAAGACTTACGGCGCCGCGGCGGTCGCGGTCGCGGGGCGAGTGATCAAGCCCGAGTCTCGTTGTAGCGTGCCGCGTGTCCAATTTCGCCCGCGTCGTTTTTTGAATTCGATTTGGACATGGCGGCCGATTCTTGGACGATTTCTCAGACGGGTTCCCTCAGCCGCTTGCCGTAGCGTCACGGCTCCTCAGGTAGCCGCCACTCGACCGGAGGCCAAACGTCTGGCGTTGGCAACGCCGACTCCGACGGATCGCCGGCGAGCGTGTCGAAGCGTTCGAGCTCTGCCTGCAGGCGGGCGACGATCTCCGGGTGTTGCTTCGCTAAGTCCCGTTTCTCGCCTGGGTCGCTGTTGAGGTCGAAGAGCTCGCCTCGGACCAGCTTCCACCTCTGCGAGACCACGGCGTCACGCCCCAGGATCAGCCGCCGATCCGGTGGGAGTGTCGCCGATTCCAGGAACGGCATCATATTGATCCCGTCAACGCCCTGCGGATCAGGGGCGCCGGCCGCGGCGCTCAACGTTGGCAGCAGGTCGAGGTAGCAGGTCAGCCCGTCGTACGCGCCAGCCGGCAGGCGGTCGGGGTAGCGTAGCAGGGCGACAACACGCACGCCGCCTTCCCATGTCGTGTGCTTGTTGCCTCGGAGCGGCCGGTTGTTTCCACCGTGCTTTGGGGTCCCGCCGTTGTCGCTGTGAAAGATAACCAGCGTGTCGTCGAACAGCCCCTCCGCCTTTAGCGCGTCCAGGATTCTGCCAACGTTGCGATCCATCGCCATGGTCATCGCGGCGAAGGTTTGCCGAACGGTGTTGCCCTTGCCGCGTTCACCGTATCCCGGGGCGCCTTCTCGCCTGGCGACACCGGCGTCCGTGTTCGCCGCCCGTGGACCGTCGGCGTCGAACCCGTTCGCGGCAAGGTCAGAGCCTGTCGCTTGGATCGGCGAGTGGGGGGCGTTGAACGCAACGAACAGGTAGAAGGGCCCGTCGGCTCCGTTCCGCTCGATGAATCGCACCGCTTCCTCGCCGAGGAGGTCGGTGGAGTACCCTTCCTCGTATGCCGACGCGTACCCACGATGCCAATCGAGTTGGCCGTGCCTCTCGCGCGTGAAGTAGTCGATCGCGCCATTGTAGTGGCCGTAGAACTCGGTGAACCCGTGTCGCAGCGGGTGGAATCGTGTCGAAGACAGACCGAGATGCCACTTGCCGAGGAGCCCGCGGTGGCGGTAGCCAACGGGCTCGAGCCACTCAGGCGTCGTCACTTCGCGGGGCGGCAGCCCGTGCCTCTTCTGCGGCGAGACAACGCCCCCCCAGATACCGAAGCGAAACGGGTAGCGTCCGGCCAAGACTCCTGCGCGGGTCGGCGAGCAAATCGGTGTCACATAGAACCGATTGAGCACCATCGACTCGGCCGCAAGGCGGTCGAGAGCCGGCGTCTCGATCTCGCTGCCGTGGAACCCAACGTCGTTCCAACCAAGGTCGTCCGCGATGATGTGGACGATGTTCGGCGGCCGCCCTTCCGCGGCGTTCGCTCCCGCGAAGCCGAGGGCAACCAAGGCTAGGCTACAAGTGAAGCGAGAGGTGCAAGCCACTACTGATGTTCCGATCTGCCAACGCCCCTGCGAAGAGTCCTCAACCTCATGACATCGAGCGATGCCGAATGGAACTCGCCCTTGAGTCGAGCCAGATAACCAAGAGGCAAACGAGCCGAAGCAAGCCGATGGGCGAACGCACTCGACGCGTTGAGTGTAATCGATCGGGAGCAGCTTGCAGGGAGGGATTCGCGGTGAGAGAGGGTCCGCCGACGTGAAACCCCGAATCCACCGGTCCACCGGAGCGCGTCGCGACGTGCTCTGCCACGAGTCGAGGCTGCGACCTTACTCGCGTGACGACGGGCTGACGTCCACCTCGTCGAGCAGTTCGCCAATGAGATCGCTGTGCGTCTGTTGGCTGTAGAACTTCGCGGCGTTGGCGGCGGCGTTGAGGGTTTGGGCGATCGCCAGATTTGAGGCCTCTTCGGCGAAGTCGGCGTCTTCGGCCTGGCTGAGCGCTTCGGTGAGGATCACTTCGCGGTCTTGGGCCAACCGCTCGTAGATGCCGAGCTGCCGCTGCTCGGCGGCGACCGCCGCTCGCTGGTGGAGCGTGGCGCTCGATTGAGCCTCGACCAACGCCGCGGCGGCAGCCGGGTCGCCCCCGTCCAGACTGGCGGGGCCGCCCGATTGCACGGCCGAGAGGTTGAGCGAGAAGTCTCCGGCCACGCGGTTGAGCGCGGCGATGGTCTCTTCAACCTCGATCTGCAACGCGTCCCGTTCGGAATCGCTGATCACCGAGTTTGAGGCTTCGATGATCCGTCCTTGCAGGCTGTTGAGCCCGCGCTGGATCGTGGCGAGCCGCGACTCACGCCCCTTGAGCGTGAGCTCTTGCTGAGCGAAGCCCTTCAGCTCGGCCTTCACTTCGGTCAGTTCGCCACGCAGCTGCTCGGCGCCGACGAAGCCGGCGCGGTCGTCGCTGGGGCGGTTGATCCGCTTGCCGGTCGACAGCCGTTCGATCGCCTGGCCGATCCGCGACTGAGCACGGGCGCCGTTGTTGGCGAGCCGGAGCGAGAGCCCGGCGTTGGGCGACACGGTGAGCATGAGGCGGCCTCGGGGCGTCAATGCAAGCCTACCCCAAGAGCATCGGCGGGGCCCCGCCCTCGGCTGACCGCTGGCTGAAGGATTGGACGCGGCCGCAGCGGGCCGCGGCGGGTTGTGCCGGTTGTGACGCCCCGTTGGCAACCCGGGCCCGGCGACGGGGTTTCCGATCATCGGCGGGTCGTTCCAACTATATTGCAGTCGATCCGCCCACGCTCGCTACCGCGTGTCTGCCTATGCCATCTGCTTCAATCAGTCGTTCGCTTCGTGCCAACATGACATGGGCCTCCACGTCGGCGGGGCGCACCCTCAAGTCGGCGGGTTTGTACCTGCGGCGGGAGGCTTGGCTGTGGCCGTTGATTGCGGTTGCCGTGCTTGTGGTTGTCGGCCTGCTGGTGCGAGGCGCCATCGACGGCGCCGTGAAAACGATCCTGCGTTCGGGCCTTGAGACGCTGAGGGACGTTGAGGTCGAGAACCTGGCGACGTGGCTCGAGAGCCAAGAGCGCAACGCCACGTCGCTCGCCAACCAAACGGCGGTGCGGCGTGCGGTGGGCGAACTGCTAGCAGGTGACGCGGCCGCGCAGGAGAAGCTGGTTGAGCTGCTCGTGCCATCGATGAAGACGCAGGGCTACGACGGTTTCTTTCTTGTCGACCCGGACCGAGTGATCCGCGCGGGATTCGATCGCCAGGCGATCGGCCGCGGCGACTTCGGCGATCACCCGGGGTTCGGCGAGTTCTTCTCGAAGGCGCTGGATGGCGAAGCCGTTGTGTCGCGGCCGCTGCCAAGTGTCCTGCCGCTTGAGGACCACTTGGGCCGCGAGCGGACTGGCACGCCGGTCATGTTCACCGCCGCCCCGGTGCGTGACGAAAACCTGCAAGTGATCGCGGCGTTGGCGATGCGGATGCGGCCCGACAAGGAGTTTACGCGTATCCTGCAACTCGGGCAGATGGGCGACTCCGGCGAGACGTACGCCTTTGATTCGGAAGGGCGGATGCTCTCGGGCAGCCGCTTTGACGACGAGCTGATCCGGCTCGGCCTGCTGCCCGACGAAGAGGGCGCACGCTCCATCCTGAAGGTCCTGGTGCGCAACCCCGGCGGCGACCTGACCTCGGGTTATCGGGCCGACCGTCGCCGGCATGAGCTGCCGCTGACGCGGATGGCGCTGAGCGCGGCAGCCGGCGAGACGGCGAGCGACGTGGAGGGCTACCGCGACTACCGCGGCGTGAAGGTCGTTGGTGCTTGGACCTGGCTTGAGGACTACGGCTTTGGCGTCGCCACGGAGCTTGACGCAGCCGAAGCCTACCTGCCGCTCACGATCCTCCGCCGGGCGTTCTTGGGGTTGTTCGCGCTGCTCGTGTTGAGCTCCGGGGCGATTTTCGTCTTCAGCCTGCAGGTCGCGCGGCTGAGGCGTGAGGCGCAAGAGGCGGTCGTTGAAGCGCAGCAGCTGGGCCAGTACAAGCTCGAGCGGAAGCTAGGCGAGGGCGCCATGGGCGTGGTCTACATGGCGAGGCACGCGATGCTGCGCCGGCCGACGGCCGTGAAGATGCTTGAGCCGGCCAAGGTGAACGAGTCCGCGATTGAGTCGTTCGAGCGTGAGGTGCAAGTCACCAGCCAACTGTGCCACCCGAACACCGTGGCGATCTACGACTACGGCCACACGCCCGAAGGCCTCTTCTACTACGCAATGGAGTTCCTGGACGGGATCAGCCTCCAAGACTTAGTGGATCGATACGGGCCGCAGCCGCTGGGGCGTGTCGTCGACATCCTTCAGCAGATCTGCGGCTCGCTCTACGAGGCGCACACCAACGGTCTGGTGCACCGCGACATCAAGCCGGCCAACATCATGCTGAACCGCCGGGGCGCCGATCCGGACGTGGTCAAGGTACTCGACTTCGGCCTGGTCAAAGAGAGCAGCGAAGAGCAAACGGGCGAGCTGGTGGGAACGCCTCTCTACATGTCGCCCGAAGCGATCCAGCAGCCCGCCAGCGTGGACGCGCGGAGCGACCTCTACGGCGTTGGCGCCGTGGGCTACTTCCTGCTGACGGGGCAGCCCATCTTCAACGCGCCGAGCATCGCCACGTTGATGCGGATGCACCTCTCCGAAGAAGCGTCGCCGCCGTCGCGCGTGCTCGGCAAGCCGATCCCCGAAGAGCTGGAAGACGCGATCATGGCCTGCGTGGACAAGAACCGCGCGAAGCGGCCGCAGACCGCCCGCGAGTTAGTGCTGCGTCTCCAGCGAACGCCGCTTGATGACGGGTGGAATGTTGAACGAGCCGACTTGTGGTGGAATCAGCTCGACCGCGGCGTGCTGGTCTCGCCAGGGAGCACCACGCGACAGCTCCCGCCAAGCGACCAGAGCGCCACGATCGGCCTCAACCCGGGCGGCTAACGACGCCCTGCCGCTTGAAGTGTCCGCACGATCTTCAGCGGTCGATGACCGACTCACGGCGCCGCGGAATCGCTGCGAACGCCATCGAAGGTCCCAGCGAGATGAGCGACCGCATGATGTCGATCGCTAGCCGTTTAGTGGAGAACCGCCCGGGGATCGAAGACGGCCACGCGGTCAGCGCCACCAACGACGAGGAGACCCTGTTGGTTCTTGGCGAGCCGCCCTGGGGCCACGAGGGCGAAGCGATGCGGCCCGGCTACGCTGGCGCCGGCGAGACCGCGAAGTAATGCGGCTCGTTCGGCCGCGGCTAGCGACCGAGCGTCACGCCTGCGGCGGCGTGTCCTTGCCCTGCCACGGGTCCTCGGTGGTGAGCGACCCGTCGGGCAGCTCCCAGTGCAAAATACCGTTGATGGAGTAAACCGGCGGCACACCGGCGCGGCGGGCATCGTCTTGGGCCTGGTGAACGGCCTCGTTGCCTATCCGCGTGAACTCGGCGGCCCGACGCATCGTGGTCTCGTCGACACCCGACGGCTTCTTGATCATCGCCGCTTACCCCGTGACTTGTGCGAGAAACCGGTCCATCAGTCTGCGTTGGGTTGCAACGTAAGTATCGGCTTGACCGTAGGCAACTTCAACGTAGTTCCCCCCCGAATTGTCGTAGAGCATCCACGAATCCACTGCGAACCGGTAGTCGTTCCAGAAGTTCGTCATGCTTCGGGAGTACCGCCGACGAACATCTTCTTCCGGTACGTGATGGCCTCCCATACGGACGCGATGAGCTACTCGTGCAACGTTAGCGTCGGGCGAGACCAAACACACGAAGTTCAACTCGGTGGAGTAGCCCCTACCGGTGGCTCGTTGCACGTAGCTCAACAGGCTTTTGCCGGCGAGGGTCGACTCGACGATGACGCTTCGCTTCTTCTCGATGCGGTCGTTCAGCCGGACGACGAACTCACGGCCGGCGGCAATCGCTGCCGACTCCGGCTCTTTTGGCGCCAACTCAGCGGCGATCGCGTCGGCGCCCAGGTACTCAGCGTCATGGGTCGTGAGCGCTTGTCTTGCGAAGCTCGTCTTGCCGGAGCCGTTCGGTCCGCCGACAAGCAGCACTAGCGGCTTCTTTGGCATTGCCATCACCGTGGCGTGAAGTCCGCCCCCTTCTCAATACCAAGCAGGAACTCCGCCAGCAGGTCGGCGCCCTGGTCGAGGTCCTCCAGCGAGATCATCTCCACCGCGCTGTGCATGTAGCGGTTGGGCACGCTCACCAGGCCCGCCGCGACGCCGGAGCGGGCGAGCTGGATGGCGTTGGCGTCGGTGCCGGTGCCGCGGCCGTCGGCCGCCCATTGGACCGGGATGTCCGCCGCTTCTGATGCGGCGCGGAGCCGATCGACCACCACCGGGTTCATGTTCGGCCCGCGGTAGACAACCGGGCCGCCGCCGAGCTTGATGTCGCCCTCCTGGTTCTTGTCCACGGTGGGGCAGTCGGTGGCGTGCGTCACGTCGACCGCGATGCCCACGTGCGGGTCGACCCCGTGGGCGCTGGTCGTAGCGCCCCGCAGGCCGATCTCTTCCTGCACCGTGGCGACCGCGTACACGGCGACCTTCAAGCCGCCCCGCTCGGCGGCGCGGCGGGCCGCCTCGAAGCACGTCCACAAGCCGGTCTTGTCGTCCATGCCGGGCGAGTTGGCCAGGTTGTTCCGCATCTCCTGGTAGCCCAGCTCAAGCGTCACCGCGTCGCCAACGCGGACCAGCTCCGCCGCCTCGGCCTGGTCCTTGGCGCCGATGTCCAGCCACAGCTCCTTCGCCTTGACCACGCGTTTGCGTTCGTCCGGGTCGAGCAGGTGAATCGCCTTGCGGGCGATGACCGCCGGCACCGGGCCGTCGGCGGTGTGGATGGTCATCCGCTGGCCAATGAGCTGCTGCGGGTCCCAGCCGCCAATCGGCTTGGTGTAGAGAAAGCCGGAGTCGTCGATGTGCGTGACGATCAGCCCAATCTGGTCCGCATGCCCGGCGAGCATCACCCGCAGCTCCGCGGTGGGATTGACGCAGGCGATCACGTTGCCGTGCAGGTCGGTCTTCACATCATCGGCGAAGCCGCCGGCGTACTCTCGCACGAGCGATTGCACCGGCTGCTCGTAGCCGGAGGGGCTGGGCGTTTCCAGGATCGACTTGAAGTACGCTTTGGCGGCGGGGTCCATGGCGGC
>JBCDJN010000150.1:0-9379 GCA_039414355.1 Planctomycetota bacterium
CGCGAGTTCTGCGCTGCCAGCCGTTCAATGCTAGCAGCACGAAACTCGCGCCTCGCGCCTCAAAACTCGCGCCTCAACAAAACTACCCGGCCGCCGGTGGGTCAGGCCGGCGGCCGGGCAGGGGGTGCTCGCTGCGCGGGCGAGCAAGGGGGCTGATTAAGGGCTCGCTGCGATCACTGGGTCGCATTGAGCTCGTACACAAGTTGCGCCGGCGGCACCTTGGCGGCGATCTCGCCAAAGGCCTCCAGCATCTGGCTCTCCATCTCGGCGATGGTGGAGCCGCCCGGCACGCTGATGAAGACGCCGCCGGCCGCGTGGGCGATGGCCTTCATCAGGTCGCGGTCGGCCCCGGCGCCCACGGCCATGGTGTGCACCGTGATGCCGCGTTGGATGCACCGCACCGCTTCGCTGAAGGCATACTTCTTGTTGCTGTTGGTGGTGGAGTAGTCGGCGGATCCGTTTCCGTCGTAGTCGGTGTAGTCGGCCCAGCTAAAGCCGGCGGGCATGCTCCAGTTGCTGGGGGCTCGGTTCGCCTGGCCGTCGGTCATCAGGATGATGGTGGGCCGGGCGCCGTAGCGGGAGTGGCCGTCCGTGGTGGTGTCGCCGTCGGGGCCGACGAGCATCTCCCGGGCCTTCAGCACGCCGTCACCAATGCCGGTGTAGACATCGTAGTGGCCCGCCTGGTGGCGACGCTGGATGGTATCGAGCGAAGCGTAGTCGCTGGAGATGGGATCGTCTGACAGGTCGATGTCCACTTCGCCGTCGTAGTGGCTGTCTTCCCACACGGCGTAGGTGCCGTAGCTGACGATGCCCACCTCGTCGCCGAAGTCCAGGTCTTCAAGGAAGCCGAGGAAGAGCGAGGCGCCGTTCTTCACCGCGTGGAACGGGTAGTGCGACGTCCGCCAGAGGTCCTCAGACTCCTTCCACTTCATCTGGTTGTTCTGCAGCATGTAGTTGACGAGCGTGCGGAAGCCGTACTTCTTGTTGTACGGGCCGCCGAGGTTCTTTACGTAATCGATGTAGTCCTTCCAGAGGTCTTCGCTTTCGGCTGCGGTTGGCATACCGCGGGGCGTTCCGTCGGAGTTGCGGCCCGACTGCGGGTACGGCCACTTGATCTCGCCCGGCCACTTGGCGTGGTTGTCTGGGTAGAGCCGGTCGAGCCTCAGCTCCTCGAAGATTTCGTCCGTGTCGTTGCTGTCGATCTCGATGCCCTCGTAGGAGTCGATCTCGCCGAACTTGACCATGAACTTGTTCTTGGCGTGTTCAAGGCCGGGCCACTTCACCTTCGAAGCGCGCAGCTCGTCCCAGCACTGATCGAGCCCCGCTTCGATGGTCGCCTGGTCGAACGAGCCGATGGAACGCAGCTCGGTGTCGTCGCTCATCGAGCCAGAGAAGTCGAGCACCAGCACCAGGTCGCGGGCTTCCACAAAGGCGGTGGCGGACGTGGTGATCGGCACGCTCTCGCGGCCAACGGCCCAGCCGAAGGCGAGCGGGATCTCGCCATCGGGGGCTTCCAGGTCGTCCGCGTTGTTGCGGCGGGCGACGACGCGCACCACGTTGTAGGGCGCGGAGTCCCACTCAATGGGCCAGGAGTCGCTTGCCGCGTCGTACTTCCGGCGACCGAAGGAGACGTCCAGGTCGGGGTCGACGTGCACGCCGTTCAGCGCGGCGACGTCGGCCGCCATCTGGCGGGCGGCGCTGATGGCGATGCTGTTGGCGTCGATCGAGGCCGAGCCGCCGTTCTGGCCCGCCTCGTGGATGGCGGCCGTGATCTCCTGCGAGGCGGCCAGCGCCGCCGCGTCAACCGCGTTCTGCATCTCGGTTTCGGTGAGCACCAGCCTGCCCGAGTCGACCGACATCGCGGCGAAGGCGAACATCACCGTCAGCAGGAAGCCGGTGAGCACCATGATGATGCCGCGGCGGTCTGGCCCGGGGCGTTGTTGCCGGGGGGCTAGGTTGGTTTTCTTCGGTGCTTGTTTCTCTTGGCGTGCTTGGTTTCTATGGCGCAGCATGGCGGGTCTCCAGCGGGACGCGTGGGGCCGGCGGCCGTCACGCGTGTGTGATCACGAACAAGGGGGAGAGCGAAGGAGATGAAGCCGAGGCGGATCGCTCCTTAGTTGGAGAGCGTCGCCACGCCGTTGCGGAATGTAACCTTCCCGGTCAGCGTGAAGTCGCTGCCCGCGTCGATGGAAGTGAGGCTTACGTCGGAGTAATCGACCGAGACTCTTACCTCGAAGAGCTTCAGGTCGTTTTCGGGGTTGTCGAGATCAAAGGGCGTGCTGGGGTCTTCGGCGTGCACCACCTCGATGTTGACATCGCCGTTGTCCATGCCGTTGGTTTCGAGGAAGGTCTTCATGTCGGAGACCATCTTGTCGTTGGTGGTCGTGCCCTCGGGTACCAGCCCGTCGCGGTCCATCGAGGCGAAGCGCGCGCCTTCCCGCGCGGCGGTCTCGAGCAGGGTCTGCGTGTCGTACATCCGGTTCACCTCGATCACGCCCAGCACGAGCGTCACCAGCACCGGGGCGACAAAGGCGAACTCCACGGCGACGGCGCCCTGTCGGGCATCGCGGCGCGGCCGACGTTTTGTTGCTGAGCTTCGCATGGTTGCCGCCTCGGGGGGGCCGGGGTGTGGGGAGAGCGTTACTCGTGCCGCATGAACGCCTGCGAGGCGAGCACCGCCCCGTCCATGAATGGCACGGGCAGCACCGCCACGTCGTTGTAGTTCACGCGGGCGCGGACCACGAAAAGGGCCCGCGGCTCCGCGTCTTCGAGCGTGATGTTGGGCAGGGACTCAAGGTCCGAAGCGTCTTCCGGCGCCGACCCGCCGTCGAGCGAGGCGCCGTCTTTGACGAACACCGTGACCATCTCCGGGTCGATGGCGCCGCCGAGGATTCGCTTCACGTGGGCTTCGACGTCGGCCGTGGTCTGGCCCTCGGTCGAGCCGATCCTCGCCGCGGTCCGGCAGGCGCTGCGCAGTGTGTTGAGCACCATCTGCGCGTGGCCAAACTCGATGAGCGCCATCAAGAACAGCAAGAACACGGGCAGCACAAACGCCAACTCGACGATCGTGGTGCCGCGGCGTGCGTCGGTCTTGCGCTGGCGGCGGCGCATGGGACGGGCGGTGGGGGTAGCGGAGCGCATTGCCGGTTGGCGACGCGGAGATGAGCTGAGGAGGGCGGCGTTGCAAGCCGGTTGTTAACCGTGCCTACTACGCCTTCATAGCAAAGGTAGCTTGCGATTCCGGGGCCGGCTGGGAGAATTCCGCGCGGCGAGAGAATTCGGCGCCGAGGCCGCGTGGGCTACCGGGCGAGCCCGAGCGCCAGCCCAAAGCCAACCAGCCCGCGGCTGCCGTTGGTGGGGCCGGTGCGGGCGACGTCGTCCCAGTACTGGGTCTCGAAGAACCCACGGAAGAAGCCCTGCCCCGCTTGCAGGTGCAGCCGGCGTTCGAGGCCAAATTGCACTTCGGTCACGCCGAACGTGCCGCGATCGGCGCCGACGCCATTGATCGTTGCGTCGCCGAACTGGAACGATTGACGCACGCCCAGCACGCCGTCCCAGTAGCCAAAGGCGGGCGCCCGGGCGCCCGCGGTCAGCAGCGGGCCGATGGTGTCGCTGTAAGTGATGCCGGCCGTTTCGTCGAACTCCGCCCACCGCAGGCCGCCACCCAGGTACCACTCAACGCGGTGCATGGGGTGGAATCGGCGTTGGAATTCCAGGTCGATCGTCTCCAGGTCGAGGCTGCCCATCTGCTGCCCCGCCGCGTAGTCGAAGTAGCGGAACACCCACCGTCGGCCATAGCCGGCGTTGTATCCCAGCGTCCAGCGGGTGCCGAGGTCGAGGTCGTCGCCGCCGTTGATCGCCGCCGAGTCGTGCACGCGGAGCAGCATCGCTTCGACGGAGAAGTCCAGGTTGTGCAGGCCGAGACCGAGTTGCGGCCGCCAAACTACGGCGCAGTTGGGGCAGGCACCGGGAATCCCGCTGCCGCAGGTGACGCACGGAGCCGCATTCGTTGGCGCCGGCCCGGCGACGACGCCCGCGGGCGACGGTCCAGGGCCGATGGCCGCCGGGAACTGCAGTTCGCCACTGACAGGCCCGCTCGGCCGGCCGACGACTTCTTCCAAGACAATCGGCTCGGGAAGCCGTTCGCCGCTCTGGGCGGTGCGGAGTGGGTTGGGCGAGACGGCGGCCACCTGAACCACCGCCGTGTCGATTGGCCCCGGCAGCAAAGCCGGGTCGGCAGGCAACTCAAGTTGCGTGGCGAGAAGCGTGGCGCCCGTATCGTGCGTGACGCGAACAATCCTGCCCACGTACGGCGCAAGGTCGATGGTGGTCGTCGGCTCCACCCACCGCTGAATAACGCCGCGGTTATCGGCCAGGGCGTAGGGCGGGTTGTCGGAGTGCAGTTCCGGGTTGCGAACCAGCACCGCTAGCGGGCCTTCGCCCTCGGCGCACGCCACGGCCGCCAGCGTCGCCCAGCAGAGCAGAGCTGCCAAGCCAAGGGTTCGGGGTCGCTGCGGGGCATCGAGCCGCATGGTCTGCCTCTCCGGTCGGCCGGACAGCGAAGTGCCGTACCGGTTCCAGAGGGGCGTTTAGCAGAGGCCCGACATCAGCAGCAAGAGCAACCACGGGGCCGCCAGAGTTGGCCCGCAGAGTGAGCGTCGGTTGATCACCGAGCGCGGGGGTAGTAGTGCAGATAGTTCCGGTAGACGCCGCCGCCGGTGCCGGTGGGCATCAGGTTTTGGTTGCCCTGCGGGTTGAACCCGGCGCCCGCCTGGATGCTCTGAAGCCGGGAGTTCAGCCGAAATGCTTCTTGCTGCATCCGCTGGTTGAACTGCGCCTGCTGACGATTCGCTTGCTGCTGGCGGAGCTGCGGGCGGACGATCGTTTGGTACGCCAAGGCGTCTGCCTGATCGTCGAAGCTGGTGTTGAAAAGGCCCAGGTAGGGACTCACGGAAGGCCGACGCTGGATGCTTGAGAAAGGCTTTGATCGCGGCAGGCTGCTGCCGCCCCCGCCGCCGAAGGACGACGCCGGGCGGTTCGACGCCATGGGATTGATGTTGCCACCGCCGAACCCGTTGTTGACAGCCACGCCACGGTTGCGAGCCTGTGCAACGTACCGGCTGCTCGTGAACTGAGACGCGTCATTGCGGGCCGTGAACTGGTTGATCTGCTGCTGCGCCACCCCACCCTGGGCCATGGCGGAGTCCGCGACGAGCGACGCGGCGAGGGCAGTAACACCGGCAAGGCAGAGGCGGGCGGTCATCTTTTCGGTCCCCGGTGGAAGACTTTGTCGCGGGCGAGTTTGGCTCAGCCTATTACTACAGTACGGTTTGTCACGATCATCGGCAAACAAAGGGCTCGGGGGCTAGTCGCGCCAACGCCGAACCCGCCCTCTCCTCTGGATACGCGGGAAGCGGGCCGCATGGTCGGATCGATCGGCAGAACCGGAAAATTCTGTTCCCCGGCAAGCTTGATTGCCGATGAGGTTTGGTGTACAAGCGTGAGCTAATCGCGGCGGGCGGCTTGGTTGCCGTCGGCTCGCTGAAAGGAACGCACGGATGGACGTCGCCCAACTTATAGAACGCATGCAGCGGCGGCCCGACTACAGCGGGCAGCTCGAGCACGTCGAGACCCTGGCCGCCCGGCCGGGACGCTTCGCGGAGCCCCAGTCGCCGGTTGGGCCGCAGTTGACGGCGCTGCTGGCCGCCCGCGGGATCGACCGCCTCTACACGCACCAAGCCGAATCCCTCGACGCAGCGGACTCTGGGCGGGACTTCGTGGTCGTCACCGGCACCGCCAGCGGCAAGACCCTCTGCTACAACCTGCCGGTGCTCCAGGCGTTGCTGAGCGACGCGGACGCGCGGGCGCTCTACTTGTTTCCCACCAAGGCGCTCGCCCAGGACCAGCTTAAGGGCTTGCTCGAACTGGTGGCCGACGACAAGGACGCCGCGGCGCGGGTCCGCCCCGGCGTGTACGACGGCGACACGCCAACCGCTCAGCGGCGCCGGATCCGCAACGAGTCGAACCTCGTCCTCACGAACCCGGACATGCTGCACGCGTCGATCCTGCCCTACCACCCGAAGTGGGCGACGCTCTTTGCCGACTTGCGGTACGTGGTAATCGACGAGGTGCACAGTTACCGCGGCATCCTGGGCGCCCACGTCGCCGCGGTGCTGCGGCGGCTGATGCGCATCTGTGAACACTACGGCTCAACGCCGACCTTTCTTTCCGCCAGCGCCACCATCGCCAACCCCGGTGAGTTGGTTAGCCGACTCGTTGATCGCGAAGTGCGGGTCATCGACAACGACGGCGCCCCCCGCGGCGCCAAGCACTTTGTGATGTGGAACCCTCAGCCGCTCACTAGCAGCCGCGGGGCGAATGACTCGCTCGCCCGCAAGAGTGCCAGCGACGACGCGGTAACGTGGCTCGTCGAAGCGCTCCACGCCGGCGGGCAGGCGCTGGTGTTCACACGCACCCGCCAGGCGGCGGAGCTCGTGCACCGCTACGCCACGGAGCAACTGCAGGAAGACCACTCGCCGCTGGCCGGCAAGGTCCGGGCGTACCGCGGCGGCTACCTGCCGAACGAACGACGCGAGGTGGAAGACGGCCTCTTCAGCGGAGACCTGCGCGGCGTGGCGGCGACCAACGCGCTGGAGCTGGGTATCGATGTCGGCTCGCTCGACGCCGCGATCCTGGCCGGCTACCCCGGCACGATCGCAAGCTGCTGGCAGCAGGCAGGCCGCAGCGGCCGCCGTCAGTCGGAGAGCCTGGCCGTGCTGCTGGCGGGCAACGACCCGGTGGACCAGTACCTGCTGCGGCACCCGGAGTACTTCTTCGGCCAGACGCCTGAGAGCGCGGTGGTCGACCCCGATAACCCGTACGTGCTGGCCAAGCACCTCAAGTCGGCGGCGTTCGAGTTGCCGCTCACGGGCGAAGACTTCCGCCGCTTCGGCCCGCTCTCGTCGCCCATCGCCGAGGTGCTCCGCGACGAGCAGCAACTGGCAGAGGTCGGCGGAGAGTTCTTCTGCCCCGGCGGGCAGAACCCGTCAATCGGCGTCAGCCTTCGGCACATCGCCGACAACACGTTCAGCATCGTGCAGCGGCGGAAGGCCCGCACGAGCCGCGACCTGTTCACCAGCCGAACCAGCACCGGCCCGGCGCCGCCGCAGCAAGAGACCGACCACGAGGTGATCGCTAACGTCGACTCGATCAGCGCCCCGGAGCTGGTCCACCCCGAGGCGGTCTACCTGCACAACGGCGAGACCTACTTCGTCCGCGAGCTCGACCTCAACGGCAAGGTGGCGTACGTCGAACGCCGCGAGATGGACTACTACACGCAGGCGGTGCTGGAGCACAACGTGCTCATCGCCAAGGAGCGGAGCGCGAGCCACGCCGTGCCGCCTGCGGTGGTGGGCTACGGCGAAGTGGACGTGAGTTGGCAGACGGTCGCTTTCAAGAAGATCAAGTTCGCGACGCGAGAGAATATCGGCCTCGGCCCGGTCGACATCCCGGCGCAGAACCTGGCGACGACCGCCGTGTGGCTCATGCCGGACGACTCGGTCCGCGCGGCGATGAAGCAGACGGGGCTGCGGACCGGCGAGGGCATTGCGGGCCTGCGGAACCTGGCCGTGGTTGCGCTGCCGCTGGTGGCCATGTGTGACGCGCGGGACATCGGCGGCGTGGTCGACGCCAAGAACCTGGGCCACGCCACGATGATCCTCTACGACCGCTACCCCGGCGGGCTTGGCTACGCGGAGAAGGGGTTCCAGCACCTCACGCAGCTGCTGGGCATCTGTCTGGAGATGGTCCGCGACTGCCCCTGCGACGAGGGCTGCCCGAGCTGCGTCGGCCTGCCCGACCACGCCGGCCTGCACCGTGACCCCGACCTAAGCCGCGGCCACCCCATGCCCAGCAAAGCCGCCACCACGCGGCTGCTGGAGCTCCTTCAGCCAGCGGAAGCGAAGCAGGAGTTGGAGTCGTCACTCAGCAGCGCCGCCGGTTGACGCGACTTGATCCGGGTGGTGCTCAATCCAAAGACGCGTCGCCAAGTCGGCCCATCCATCGAACTCGGCCGGAGAGTTAAAGGCGTCGGCCGGCAAGGGAATCGTGAGCCCATCGGTGGTGCCAAGGAACAGGTGAGAAGCGTTCTGATCGACGCTTCGGACCCCGCGCCAGTAGTGCTCGACTCCACGGTTGCTCGCTTTCACACGCACCGAGGTCTGACTGAGCGTAACGATCAACTCCCCCTGCTCGGCAACGGCGTATCTCTGGTAGAACGCCGCCTCGATCGATTGACGCAGGTACATCCGCCGGGCGGGGACTCGAAGTAGAGACCCCAACATCACGAAGATCGCGGTTCCGGCCATCGTGGCGCCGACCGCGATGAGATCGGGGATCGCAACCGCAACCAGCCCACCGATTACCGCCAGAGCGACCGCCGCGGCCCAGAGCTCGCGACGGTTTCCGGCTAGTTTCTGTCGCCATTCCGGAGCAGAGCCGAGCAGGTAGTCAAACGCGGCGTCCAGGTCTCTTGTCCGAAGCTTAATCCTGACAGTCTGCGGTGCGGCCAGTTCTAACGCTTCGGTTGGCAGCTCGACGGGTTCGGACGGAGCGAATGGGTTGTCGTCACTCATGGTATTAGCTGCCTGTTCAGCTACCGCTCAGGATCGCCCCGCGATGACTCGCTAAGTCGCTCGACTAAGTCGACGAAGGCGCCGTAAGCCGATTCGTCGACGAACGCGCGAGCAGGAATGATGAACCCGCTCATCGGCGTCAGGAACAGGTAGCACGCTTCGCCCGTGGCGGAGACCCGATCGATCGCCCACCAGCGGCGGAGCTGCTGGCCTGCTTTGTCGGATTGGATGATCTCCGTTTCCGTGATCGTCACCTCCTTAGGGCCAAAGAAACCGGGCGACTGGCTCTCGGCAATCAGCTTCTTGTTGAACTTGCGGATGTTCCGCCGCTGCATACGCGGCATCAACAACGCCATCGTTCCGGTACAGGCGCAGGCGGCCAGCAGCATGACAACCAGGAAGGTCACGGTCTGCAGCTGAGAGATAAAGGCCGCCATGCAGAAGTTGAACAGGGTGATCGTCAGCAGCCGGTTTCGGCCCGACCGTAGCGCTTTGCGCACCGAATCGCTTTGCTGGTAGGCGTGTTCAGAGAACGCAATGACGTCTTCTTCGCCCAGGTTGAATCGCACCGTCTGCGGCGGCTCCAGTGGGCCAAGCGCACGCGAGTCAGCGGTGGCCGCGGCGGGCGAGGCGAAAGGGTTTTGATCCATGATCAGCGTCTCCGGCAGCTAGCAGAGTAAGCCATTCGGCGTTTCGCTGGCAGCCTTTGCGCCGCTAGACTGGGAGGATGCTCAGCGAATCGCTCC
>JBCDJN010000151.1:0-9242 GCA_039414355.1 Planctomycetota bacterium
CCGCGGCCCGCGCAGCCCCGCCGCCCAGGTGCGCCGCCCAGCACGTGCGGCCGCCGAGCTCCGCCCCGACTTCCTCGACCAAGAACGGCGTGCCGTCCGCCAGCAGGTCGGTGGTGACCACCACATCGGCCGCTCCGCCCAGCGACAACAGCGCCGCGTCGTCCCCCACCCCGAGCCTGAGCAGCGGGTGCGGCGGCAGCGTCCCGCGGAGCCAATCTACGAAGTCGCGTTCCATGGGCCGAGGTTAGCACAGCCCGAGACGTAGGGCAGGCCTCGCCGGCCAACCGTGAGAACAAGACAATGATCCGTGTTTCGGTTGGCCTGCATGATTGACCCCTTCTCGCGAGCTGCTGTATGGTAGGAGACGGTCCACGCAGCCTTGTAAGCAGACCCTCAACCGGAGTCGGCTATGGCACGTTCAACGATCGTGCTGATGGCGTTTGCGGCATTCTCCTCTACCCCTCTGCACGCAGAGATCGTCCTCGAGACGACCGAGCTCGCCCTAGAGCCCGGCTTCATTCAGTACACGGTTTCTGCCGTCGAAGCTGGAGGTGAAGAGCTTAATGCCATCTCAGGTTTAGAACTCACAGGGCTTCTGCATCAGGTTCACACGATCTCGACATTAGGTTCTCACGAGACCCCAACAGTCGACCGCCCGGGTTACTTCCTGTTCGGTGCCGGGAACGAGATCTACGACACGCACTTTCTCCCGCCACTGCCCTACGCGTTCAAGAGTTCTGCGGTCGTGGAGCCTCGCGGAGATACGAGCACCACAGGTACCCTGACCAACCTACCCACGTTCGACCTTGGGTTTGGGCTTTCTCAAACTACCGGATACAGCCACCGATTGGCGATGGACCCACTCGATGGCACGATCGTTCTCACTCAAGCGAGCCCGCGTATCGACCTTGTCCAGGTGGTGCTGCGAGAGCACACCCAAGCGTTGCTCGATGTTCGCATCGACGGCCCCGGCGTGACGCAGGTTTTCGAGGACTTCCCCATCGGCGAATTGGACCCGGATTACCCGGTGCTTGTGGGCGCCCCGGGGCCGCGCGAAGGACCGATTGATCTGACCGACGCCTTCTTGGCGGGCGACGACAGCGGCATCGATATCGTTTTGTCGAACGCCAGTGGTGACTTCGCAAATCTGCAAGCAGTTTCTGCGGAGGTTGCCAACGACGCACTGGGCTTGTTCGAAGCAACAGTCGTCGGCAACCGCGTGAATGTGCGGCTGAACACCCAAGGCATCAACCTGGCAACGCTTGCTCCAGGCTGGCGAACGGCAAGGCTCACCGTCAACGCCGATGGAGACCCAAACACATCCCTGGTCTACGGTCTGCGGGCCAGAATTCCTGAACCGACGACTGCCCTGCTCAGCGTAGTTGCCCTCGTGTTCGCTGCAGCACGGCCAGAAGTCACAGGGAGAGTCCGGCACTAGCGATTGCATAGCAGATTGCTGGGACAGTCGCGGAAAACCTTTAATCGGAGTCGGCTATGGCACGTTCAACGATCGTGCAGACGGCGTGTGCGATGCTCGCCTCTGCCTCTCTGCACGCAGAGATTGTCCTTGAGACGAGCGAGTTCGTCCTGGAGCCGGGCTTCATTCAGTACACGGTTTCTGCCGTGGGAAGCGGAGGTGAGGAGCTAAATACCTTCTCGGGGCTGGAGCTCACCGGTGCTCTGCACCAGGTCTACACCATGTTTGGGCTCCCCGTGCCAACCCCTGTCGCAGGGTCGCACGGCATGAGCGGCTCCCTCTTTGGCTCGGGAAACGAAGCGTACGACACCTATTTTTTACAGGCTCCGCCGTACGCGTTTACGAACGCTCCAGTCGATGAAATGGTTGGCAACTCCGCTACGACTGGCTTGCTTGCCAACCTACCAACCTTTGATTTGGGATCCGGTATAGTTCAAGAGACCGGATTCGGCGACCGCTTGGCGATGGACCCGCTTAACGGGGCAATCACACTTACATCGACGAGCACACGCATCGACTTCCTTCAAGTCGTCTTAGCGGAAGGCACCCAGGCGCTGCTCGACGTCCGCATCGATGGCCCCGGCGTTATGCAGGTGTTCGAGGATTTCCCCATCGGCGAGTTGGCAGCAGCCGACCCGGTGCTAGTCGGCGCCCCTGGACCCAGCGAAGGGCCGATTGATCTGACCGATGCATTCTTGGCTGGCGACTACAGCGACATCGACATCATCTTGTCGAACGCCAATGGCGAGTTCGCCGACCTGCAGGCGATCACGGCACAGATCTCCGAAGACGCGCTCGGAGTGTTCGAAGCGACCGTCGTGGGCAACGGAGTCGACTTGCGGCTCAACACCCAAGGCTTTGACTTGGCACGTGTTCCGCAAGTCCTCCAGACCGCAACCCTCACAATCATCGCTGATGGCGACCCGAACGGCGCACTGGTGTACGTGCTGCAGGCAACGATTCCCGAACCGAACACAATGCTGATCGGGGCGGCCGCACTTGTCGTGCTTGCCGCTCGTCGGGCACCGCTCAGGCAAGCGGGCTGACTGAGCCCGCGCAGTTGCGAAAGCTCGGCCGCCGCGTTAACGCCGCCGGGTTGCGGTGCTGGCCACGTTCAGGTGGCCGTAGAGGGTTTCTTCGCCGCGGAGGATGTAGAACTTCAGCGGGCCCATCTTCGCCAGGTCGGGCAGGTTGACGATGTAGCGGATGTCCTGCTCCGAAGCCGTCTCCCAGCGGTGCATGCCCACCAGGATGTCGCCCCGGCGGATGCCCTGGCGGTCGGCCACGCTGCCGTCGCGGACCTTCGTGACCCGCATGCCGCCGCGGTACTTCATGTCCGAGAACTTGGCCTTGGGCTCCGGCTGGAGGGCGAGGCCGAGCACCTGCCACGATCGCGGGCTCGTGGGCTGGGCTACCTTGGTCGGCGAGGGAGCGACCGCGGACTTCTTCGATGCTGTCGACGACGCTACCCGCGGCGTCACCACCCGGCCGCGTGGCGCCACGGCGAGCGTTAGGTCGAGCGGCTCGTCCTTGCGGATCACTTCCACGTCGATCGCTTCGCCGGTGCGGCGGCCGAGCAGGGCCAGCTCCAGGTCGAGCGGGCGGGTGGCCTGGCGGCCGTCGATGCGGGAGATGACGTCGCCCGGCTGAAGGCCAGATTGCTGGGCGGGGCTGCCCTTGGTGACGCGGCTGACAACCAGGCGGGGCTCGCCGGCGTTGTCGCCCACGGTCTGCAGGCCGTGCCATTTGTTCTCGAGCCGCTCGATGCTCATCATCGCGGCGGCGATCCTCATCGCCTTGTCGACCGGAATGGCGAATCCGATGCCCTGGGCGCCGGCCCGCACGGCGACGTTGACGCCAATCATGCGGCCCTCGATCGAGAGCAGCGGCCCACCGGAGTTGCCAGGGTTGATGCTGGCGTCGGTCTGAATCAGGTCGTCGTAAGACTGCGTGTCGCTCACCTGCACGTCGCGGTGCAGCGCGGAGATGATGCCCTGCGTGACGGTGTGCTCGTAGCCAAACGCGTTGCCGACGGCGACCACCGTTTCGCCCGTGAGCAGATCGGACGACGTGCCGACGTTGATGCACTCCAGCGGCCGGCCGGTGCGGATCTTGATCACCGCGAGGTCGGTCCGCTTATCGTGGGCCACCTTGTGGGCGGTGTAGGTGCGACGGTCGCTCAGCGTGACGTTGATCTGGCGGACGCCGTCGATCACATGGTGGTTGGTGAGGATGTACCCACGCGGGTCGATCACCACGCCGGTGCCCATTCCGTTCACTTGGCGAGTGGAATCGCCGACGCCCGGCTTGTTGTCCGCCACCGTCTTCTGGCCTTGGATGTTGACGACCGACGGGGCGGCGTCGCGAACGGCCCGGACAATGGGCGTCAGGCGGATCTCCGCCACTTCGGCCTTGGCGGCCGGGCAGGTCGCCACCAGGGCCAACAGGACGGAGAACAGCAAGCGTGGGCGGGGCTGCGGCATCGTGCGGGCTAACCGAGAAGGGGGGTCAAGCGGGCGCGCGGCAGGCGCCGGCGGGGTCTGGGTCTCGCACGTCTGGAATCGGCCCCTCCGCAAGACCGTCTTAAACCGCACAATGCGTGCCCCTCACAAACCTCCCAGCTTCGCAGACGCTGGCAATCGCCCGCGCAACCGTCATCAGCCCGCCGGCATGCCCATCGTTACGCCTTGCTCCATCACTGGTTGTGGCCCGTGATGCTGTGGCGAGAAGACCGGCCGCGTCGGCACCGGGAAGAACCGCCCCGGCGGTCCCGGTTCGGGCTGCGGCGGGGGAAGCTCCTCGCGAGCACATCCGCCCCAGCACCCCGGGCCCAGCGGACATGCCGGCCCAAGCATGCACCCAGCAGACGAACCGCAGGCGTCGCCGCAGCCGGGCCCTTCGGACAGGGGCATTGGCACCCCCACAACACAGCCCGATGCCGAGCCGAGCAGGACCACGAGTAGAAGAATCCATCGCATCTCAAGTGCCCGAGCGCAGGACGACCCATGTGCCACGCCCCCCAACCTGGGTGATCGGCGGCCGGCAACCGGCGTCTTCGGCAAAACCGGCAAAGTCGGCCTACGTTGCCCGATGAGAACTCCGCGGGCGGGGCGAGCGCGGACGCCGGCGCCGCTAGCGGTAGAGCCTCGCCAGCCGGCGGGTGCGGCCGTGGTGATCGGTGATGAGTAGCTCGCTGCCCGCCACCCGCCAGCGGAAGTTGAGCAAGCTGCCGTCTGCCCAGCGGATGCGAACCAGGTCGCCCTCGGCGGCGAACTCGCCCGCCAGCTCGCGGGTCGGCTTGCGGTAGTCAACCGAACCATGACGGCCGAGCACAAACGCCTTGTCGCTATCGAAGCGGATCCGAACGCCGCCGTCGGCGGCCAGCTCCATCGTCCCGCGGGCCGACTTCCACGCGCCGAGGATCGGCTCGGCGGCGAGCGTCTCCGGCCGGGGGTCGGCAGGCGCCGTCTCAGGATCGCCGAATTGCACGGTTGCTAGCAACCGCTGAAAGTCAGCCCACAGCGTGGCTCGATCGCCGGCTCGCCCAACGACGCCCAGCTCGACGCGTCCCCACGGCGTGTCGGTCTCGATGAGCCAACCGAGTCGTTCGCCAGACGACGGCAACGCTTCACCCGGCGCCGCGAAGAGCTTCGCTTCCCCCGCCTCGTTGAACGCGATGCACGCGGCGGGCTGGCCATCGACGCTCACACGCGACCGCTCGCCGAGCTTCGCATTGGGCCGAAGCCGCGCAAGCGTGGCGGCGGGGTCGGGCTGGGGGGATCGACGTGCCGTGGTGAGCGACAGCCAGTAGCCACTTGCCAGCTCAGCCGGCGACTGCGGTGGCTCGGCGGCGGCCGAAAGCACCAGCAGCACCCGCCGCCGGTGCGGCAGCTCGCTGGCATTCAGTTCCGGCGGGAACGCCAGTTCGACGACGCCCCCGGCGTAGGTCGCTTCCGCCCAGCCCGCCGGCGTCTGGCCGACCGTTGACCCCGGCGCGAGTGCGCCAGTCATCAGCGCAACGCAGCAGGCAAAGCGGCGGATAGCGACAGGCGTTCCCACGCTCATCACTTCGTCACGCAACGCGGCCCATAGCGCCGCAAGCCACGCAAGACGTCACGACCGGCGCCACCCGCAAACCGGCGTTCAGTCGTACCGCACCCGCTTGCGGAACTTCGCCCACGGCTCCGTGTTGGCCACGTCGGCCGCGGTGAGCCCCGCGCGACGCGCTTGCAGCACGCCGTAGCGGAGCACCCCAAGGCCGGCGATGCTGTGCGCGTCGGAGCTGATCACGATCGGCACGCCCGCCTGCTTGGCGGCGGCGCACTGGGCGTCGTCCAGGTCGAGCCGCATGGGGTTGGCGTTGAGTTCGAGCAGCTTGCCGTGCTCGGCGGCGGCGGCGATCAGCTGATCGACGTCGGCGTCGTACGGCGGCCGGCGGTTGATGAGCCGACCCGTCGGGTGCGCGACGATCGAAACGCTTGGGTGCTCGATCGCCCCCAGCAATCGGTCCATGATCTGCTGCCGCTCCTGGTTCTGCCCGTAGTGCAGGCTGGCGATCACCCAGTCCGCCTCGGCGAGCACGTCGTCCGGCAAGTCCATGCCGCCCGCTTCGAGGATGTCGCACTCAATGCCCTTGAGCACGGCAATCTGGCCGTAGTCGCCCCGCAGCTCGTCGATGGCGGCCCACTGCTCACGGAGCCGCTTCGGGTCGAGTCCGCCCGCCATGCTGACCCGTTGCGAGTGGTCCGTGATGGCGATGTACTCCAAGCCGCGGGCGATGGCCGCCTCGATCATCTCGTGCAGCGTCGCCTTGCCGTCGGTCGCCGTGGTGTGCATGTGAAGGTCGCCGCGGAGGTCGTCCACGGTGAGCAGCTCCGGCAGCGAATCGGCGGCCGCTTGATTGAACTCCTGCCGGTTCTCACGCAGCTCCGGCGGGAACCATGGCAGGTCGAGCGCCGCGTAGACCTCCGCTTCCGTCTTACCGGCAAGCTGCTTTCCGCGGGTTGGCGAATCGTCTTCGGCGTCGTCGGTCTCTTCGAAGACGCCCCACTCGTTGAGCCGCATGCCGCGGTCCTTCGCCCGGCCGCGGAGCACCACGTTGTGCTCCTTCGACCCGGTGAAGTACTGAAGCGCCGCGCCGAACGACTCGCTCGGCACCACGCGAAGGTCCACCTGCAAGTCGCTCGCTAAGCGGATCGACATCTTCGTGTCGCCGCGGGCGATCACCTCGTCTAGCTGCGGGAACTCTGCGAAGCGGTCCATCACCGCCGCCGCGTCATCGGAGTCGACCAGCAGATCGAGGTCGCCCACGGTCTCCTTCCCGCGGCGGTAGCTGCCGGCGGGCTCGATCTGCCGAATCGCGTCCAGCCCGCTCATGTGCGCGAGCAGCTCGGCCACCACCTCGTCGGCGTCCCGCCAGTAGATGCGGTCGTTCGCCCGCGCGGCGAGCGCGATGCCCGAGAGCAGCGTCTCCTCGGTCTTCTTGCCGAAGCCCTTCAGCTCGCTCACGCGGTGCGCCTCGCACTCCTCGCGGAGCTTATCGAGCGAGTCGACACCAAGCTCGTCGTACAGCACCTTCGCCTTCTTGGGCCCCAGGCCCGGCACCCGCAGCAGCGCGAAGACCGAGTCCGGCAGTTCGCTGCGGAGTTCTTCCAGAATCGGCAGCGTGCCGGTCTCGACGAGCGACGTGATCTTCTCCGCGACGCTCTTGCCGATGGCGGGCAGGTCGCTGAGCGACTCGCCGGCTTCAACCAGCGAGGCGAGCGGCGGCCCATGGTCTTGCACCTTGCGGGCGGCGCTGCGGTAGGCCCGCACGCGGAACGGGTTGACCGCCTTGAACTCCAGCAAGTCGGCAACTTGGTCAAGGGCGGCGGCGATCTCGCGGTTGGTCATTCGTTTGCGGAGTTCGGATTGCGGATTGCGGCTTTCGCCCGCGCGACGCGCTATTCGTGAATCACAACCTCGTCGCCGACGGTGACCACGCCCGGCGTGAAGCCTTCGGCCGGCTTGGTATTGATGGCGACGCGGTAGTAGTGGTTGAACTGTTCGGCGGGCGACCAATCGGGCAGCGTCTCGCGGCGCCGCTGGGCCACGGTCTTCTGGAACCCGGAGAGCGGCTCGCCGGTGTCCGGGTTGCGTGCGGGGACAACACAACGCTGGCAGACGTTTGTGCCGACCCAGTGAATCGAACCAACCTGGAAGGTCTTGCCAACGAGCCGGTCTTCCCAGAACGGCTCGGGGGCGTCGATCTCAAGGTTCGTTCGGAACCTCCGCCGCATCGAATCGATGGTCATGCCCGGCAGCCACGACGCCACCTCTTCGAGCGTCGCCGTGGAGATGATGGTCGGCCCGCAGGCGTCCTTGTCGTAGGGGAAGCCACCCTCCGCGTCCTCTTCGATCTCGCATTCTTGCCCTAACGCGGCCGCCATCCACGCCTCAAGGCCGGCACGCTCACCGGGCAGATCGAAGCGAGCTTGTTCGCCATCGCTCGCCGAGACCGCAAGAGAGCGACCCGCTTGTCTCCAACGAGCATCAATCGAGCAGACTGCAGGCGTCGATTCGCTGGTGATCACTCGGCCGTCTACGCCGGCCAAGGCCCAGCGGCGGTCTTCGGCGAGCGCCCCGTGCGACGGAACCTCGCTCGTCTCGACCTCGAGGCCATCGAACGACTTGATCGGGTAGATCGTGATCCGAGAGAGCTTGGGCACGAACTGGCCTACCGTTACGAGTTGCTCGCGAATCCGATGAGTTGCCCGCGAATGACGCGAATCGGCGCGAATAGCGAAGGGTTCGGTTGAGCACGCGCTTGGCATTCGCGTAGATTCGCGTCATTCGCGGGCAATCACCGGCACCTTAGTCAAACCACGCCAACAGCTGTTCACTCTCTTCCAGCGTGTCGACCAGCAGGTCGGGCTCGTGCTGCCGCAGCTCGTCGGCTGAGTTATGACCCGTTGGCACCGCCACGCACTTGGCGCCGACGCTGCGGCCGCAGCGGATGTCGTTGGGCGTGTCGCCAATCACGACAATCGTTTCGTCCTCTGCCGGCCCGTGGTGGTCGCGTGCCAGGCCGACGGCGGTGGCCGCGATATCGTTGCGGTCGGTGTGGTCGTCGCCAAAGCCGCCGATCACCTTGCCGTCCGTGTCGAAGTGCTTCCAGATGCCGTAGTAGCCCAGCTTGTGCTCAGCGGCCGTGCGGACGTTGCCTGTCAGCAGGCCGATGAGCACATCGCCCCGCTTCTGCAGCTCAGCGATCACCGCCTCCACGCCCGGCAGCACCTCGCCGACGCACTTGGGGAGCTGATCGACCAGCCGCTGGACGTAGGTCGTGCGGAACCGATTCCAATTTTCGGCGCTCGGCTCGATGCCGTGGAAGTTGAACAGGTCCGTGGCGATCGCCCGGTCGCTGCGGCCGGCGAACGACACGCCCGACGTGATGTCAGGCACGCCGAACTCTTCGGTGAAGGTCTCGGCAAACGCGACTTGCCCGGCCCCGCCGGTGAGGACCAGCGTGCCATCGATGTCAAAGAAGCAGGCTTTCATGCTCAGAGTTTACGGCGGCTTGGCCATTCCGCCACGGGGGAACCGCCAAGGACGCCAAGGACGCCAAAAGCGCCAAGACGCGCGAGAACGCTGATCGACACTAATCGCCGCTAATCGTTGTGGTGGGATCCCACGGACGGGTCTCTCTTGGTTCCTTGGCGAACTTGGCGCTCTTGGCGGTCCCCCTTTCACCTCAACTCGCCGAGGCCCAGGTCCGCCCGTGCCG
>JBCDJN010000152.1:0-8966 GCA_039414355.1 Planctomycetota bacterium
GAGTCTTGGAGCCAGATTGCGGTGACCGGTGTCGCGGGCCTCGGTAGCTGAGCCGCGAACGGACGCAGACGGTTGGCGACGGCATGAGTACCCCGCTCGATCACAGCAGCCGCTACTCGCGCCAAGAGCGATTCGCGCCAATCGGCGCCGACGGCCAGCGGCGGTTGGCCGAGTCGACCGTGCTGGTCGTTGGGTGCGGCGCGCTGGGGTCCGTGTCAGCCGACTTGTTGGTGCGAGCCGGCGTTGGCCGGGTCCGGATCGTCGATCGCGACTTCCTCGAGCTCTCCAACCTGCAGCGGCAGGTGCTGTTCGACGAAGACGACGTGGCCGCCGGCCTGCCGAAGTCGGTGACGGCCGCCAACAAGCTCCGTCGCATCAACTCGCAGGTGACGATTGAACCGGTCGTCGCCGATGTCACCAACGAGAACCTTGCGGAGTTGGCCGCCGGCGTCGACGTGATCGTTGACGGCACCGACAACTTCGAGACCCGGCTCCTGCTGAACGACTTCTCCGTCAGCGAGGGCCGGCCCTGGGTCTACGGCGGATGCCTGGCGGCGGAGGGTCAGGTGTTGACCGTCGTGCCCGGCGAGACGGCATGCCTCACCTGCTTGGTACCCGAGCCGCCCGCCCCCGGAGGCGCGGCCACTTGCGATAGCGCGGGCGTGCTGGGACCTGCCGTGAACCTGGTGGCGTCGGTCCAGGTGGCCGAGGTGCTGAAGCTGCTGCTCGGGCAGCTCGACACGATCAGCCGGCGGCTTCTTGTCGTCGACCTTTGGAGCAACCGCGTCCGGCAACTCGACCTATCGGCATTGCACGCCCCGGGGGAATGCCCAACCTGCGACGCACGCCAGTTCCCCTGGCTCGAAGGGCGGCACGGGTCCGAAACCGCGGTGCTTTGCGGCCGCAACGCCGTGCAAGTCCGACCCGCGGTGGCGAAGAAGGTCGCCTTGGACACGCTTGCGAGTCGGCTGGCGAGCGAAGGCGAGGTGACCAGCAACCCGTTTCTGGTTCGGGCAAAAATCGGCAAACACACGCTCACGGTGTTCCAAGACGGCCGGGCCATCGTTAGCGGCACGGACGACCCGGCGGAGGCCCGTTCCCTGGTCGCCCGGCATCTCGGGGCGTAGCCGCCACGGGCCCAACCAGGGTGGCGGCCCTTAACGACCCTGGGCCGATTGCGTAGCGTTGTGTCGCTCCCGCCGACGCCTCCCCGCGACTCCCCCGCCTATGCCCGCCTCGCCCGAAGCGGAATCGCCACGCACAAAGACCCCGCTCTGGCGTGCCGCGCTGTCGTTGGCGTTACGCCTGGCAGGATGGGCGTGTGTGTTGGCGCTGGCGGGTCTGGCCTGTGCCTGGACTTCGGGGTTCGATCGCGGCTGGACGATTAAGTGGGTCTACGCCTTCTTGGCCTACGTCTTCGTTCCCGTGTATCTCGTCTTGGGTTGGGCGGTGATCTCCCGCCAGCGTTGGCTTGCCGTGGCGGCCGCCTGCGTCGTGGCCTGGCACGTGGCCGTCGTTGGGCAAGAAGCGTTGCCCCTCCCCGTGCCCGGGCATGGCCCGTCGGCCGAGGCGCCGAGCCGTCAACCGATCCGCGTCTTCTACGCCAACGTGAGCGTCAAGAACGAGGAGAAGGAAGCCCTCTTCGACGAGATCCGAGCCACGGCGCCGGACGTCGTGGTGCTCACGGAGATGTCTGCCGGCTGGCACAACGGCTTCAACGAAGGCGGCCTGGCGGTCGAGTATCCGCACCACATTCATCTCGAACGCTACAACCCGTCAGCGACCGGCGTCTTCTCCCGCTACCCGATCATCGAGGAGCAACGGTTCTACAAAGACCGCCGCGTGGTGGTGGAGGCGGTGATTGACGCGGACGGGGCGCCGCTGGCCGTACTCGCCATCCACGCCCCACGGCCAATCGACTCACCTCTTCACAACTTTGATGGGTTCTGGTCACTGGTCGGGGAACTGCTCGACGCTCACGACTCCCGACCCGACCGCTCGCCGCTGATGCTCATCGGCGACTTCAACGCTACACCGTTTTCCCTGGTCTACCGCGAGCTCGTGGGGAATTGGGGGCTGCGAGACTGCCATCGCCTGTGCGGCCGCGGGCGGGCCACCACGTGGCCTAACGGCCATCGGCTGCTGCCGCCAATCCGCATTGACCACGCTCTGGTCTCGGGCGAGGTGCGTTGCGTGGCGGCGGCCGAGGGCATCGGCCGAGGCTCGGACCACAAGCCGCTGATTCTCGATCTCTCGCTCCCGCGACGCCCCGGGGCGCCCGAGTGAGCCGCACCGAGTGGCCTTGCGTCAGCCAACGAGCATGCTCGGCGTCGCGTCCGCGGATTGCGCCGATCCGCAGCCAGGGCAATCCCAGGCTGCGCCTTCCTCAGAAGTGTTCCAGAAAGCCCCTAAACGGCGTAAAAGTCGCCCCGGTTTCCCCATAGGATCAATAGCAAATGCTTGTGGTAACCCGGCTTCCGGATTAGTCTGAAATGCTGTGGGAAGGCTCCCAGCTTGACTAACTGCAAGACATTGGCTGATTAAGAATCTCAGACACCTGTGGACGGGACGCTAGTGACGCTGACGAAATAAGCCTTCTCAAAGCCTCAAGATGAGTCTTACGGGGGGTACGTTTGCCCCCGTTACTCTGTCGCCAAGACCGGCGACGGCTTCGGTCGTCCGCGTTTGCTTAGCGTTCGCCTCTTCGCGATGGCGACGCAAGTTAACCCTTCTATCGACTCGCTGCTCAAGGCCTCCCCGGCCGCAGCCAACGCCTGGGTGCTCGGACAGCATCCTCGGGTCGTCCAGATTGCTCGACACGCGGAAAAGGCCGCGGAAGTTGAGTGCACGGTGCTCATCACGGGCGAAACCGGCACCGGCAAAGAGGTCTGGGCCAATGTGCTCCACCGGCTTTCCCCTCGGCGCGACAAGCCGTTCGTCCCGGTCAACTGTGCCGCACTGACGGAAACGCTCGCAGAAAGCCAGCTCTTCGGTCACGAACGGGGCGCGTTTACCGGCGCCTCGGGGCGGAGTCTTGGCGTTTTTCGCTCTGCCGAAGGTGGCGTCGTTTTCCTGGACGAGGTGGGCGAGATGCCCCTGTCATTGCAGCCAAAGCTGCTGCGTGTTCTCCAGGAACGGGAGGTAACCCCTGTTGGTGCCTCGCGGCCCGAGCCGATCAACGTGCAGGTCGTGGCGGCGACAAACCGCAACCTGGAAGCGGAAGTCGTCCAAGGAGGATTCCGCGAAGACCTCTACTACCGACTCAATATGGTTGAGCTGGAGGTGCCGCCGCTCCGCGAACGCGTGGCGGACATCCCGCTTTTTGTCGACTTCTTCTCTCACCGTTTCGCCGAAAAGTACGGCCGCGAGCCGTGGAAACCGTCCGCCGAGCGGCTCCAGGAGTTCTGCGAGTTCCCGTGGCCGGGCAATGTGCGGCAGTTGGGCCACCTGATTGAGCAGGCCTACGTGCTGGACTGCGAGCCGTCGCTGCCCAGCCGGCCCAAACAGGCGGGCGCCGAGCCGTCACTGCCCTTCACCAATCTGAACCGCCTCCGCACCGTTGCGGTGAAACAGGCTCTCTCCGCGACTGAGGGCCACAAGGGCCGTGCCGCCAAGATGCTTGGGGTGCACCCCAACACGATGACGCGGCTTCTGCAGCAGTTGAAGGACGAGCTGCCTTAAGCGTCTCTCGAGTTCGGTATCGCAGGCTGACTCGCTGCTCGCCGCGAATAGCTCGGAGGAGGCCTCCCTGCCTTGGGGAGGGATCACCGACTGTGTGAATCGCCGCGCAAGCCTCACCCCAGCAAAGACTTGCGCATCTCGGTCATCTGGTGCCTCACCAATACTGGGGATCGCGTCTCGGGCGCCGCGGACATCGGTCTAGGAATTCTCTCGGCCGTAACTCTTTTGCTGGCTGGCGTTTGTCGCCGCCCTCTCTTCGGCCCGAGCGCAATTGGCGCCCCGCTCGCTTTAGCACACCCAGCCACTAACCGCTCGTCGCGGCTGGTGCGCTCAGGTTTGAGTCGTTAGCGGCCGCTTGTGGCGGCCGCGCTTCTCTTAGGGGCAATGTGCAAAGGAGAGAGGAATATGGGCAACGAAGCACGCTACGACCACGTCGAGACCGACTACAGCTACGGCGATGACGGCGCCTTTCGCGAAGGAGCTCGCCCGAATAGCGAGAAGCGGAAGAAGCCGACCCAAGGTCGGAAGCGAGGCAAGGTGCCGTCTTCGTTCAACGGGATGCACCGGCGCCGCCGTCGCAAGATGGCTTGGTAGCTCCGGGCATCCGTCCGCGCCGGCGCAACCTCACGCTTCCGCGTGATGGCGGTGCCGCGCTGGACACGCTGCTGAAACGGAACGGGGCAAGGGTGTGGGCCAGCTGTGCCCATGACACCCCGCCTGCGCAACGCGGGGGCAACGAATTGAACCGTGCTCAGCCGACCCGCCCCGCGGTGTCGTGCCCTGAGCGAACTCGCATGCAACCCGAGAGGGATAGCCCGATGGCTACCACCCTATCCGCGAAGGACAGGGCAGCCGCTCGTGCCTCGCCGTCAACGCGAGGCCAAGCGACGCCCAATCGCCCTGGCGTAACCGCTGCCTCCTGGCCGTGCCTGATCACTTCCGCCGATGCCGAGCTGGCACAGTGGGCGGGATCGGCTGCGCAGGCGGCCGGCTGGTCGGTCGTCAGTTGTTCGTCAGCAAGAGAATCGCTCCGCGAAGCGGTGCTCCACGAGTTCCCGCTAGCCTTGCTGGACTACGGGGGCGACCCGAGCCATCGCGAAGCCTTGGCCGACCTGCTGCGGATGCTCAAGTCATCTACTGGCAGCGTGCAAGTGGTGTGCGAACGCCGGCCCGACGACGGCTGCTCGGGGGAGCGGTGGGCGAGACAAAGCGGGGCGTGGTTGTACCTGCCCGACGTAAATGCTTCGAGCGATCTGACCGGCGTCTGCCGGGAAGCACGCTCGGTTGTTGAGAAACTCCGTGGACCTGCGTCGCCATCGGCGACCCGCGCCTGACCCGACGGGTCGGCCGACGCCGCAAAGAACGCCAACGCCAACTCGCTTGGCGATGGGGGAGCCAGTGCAACGTAACTGACAACTCGGAGAGGCACGCCCACCGCAGGCGGCGATCGCCGTACGCGCAGGGCGGATGACAACGCTGATTTGTGACTTACACGTTCCGAGATAAGCGAAAGGTTTCCGCATGCCGCCTTCAACACTGGGTTCTTTTGACCCGGAAGAAGCCGCCGAAGGATTCGGCCGCGTAAACGGCAAGGCGTCCCCGCAGCGGTCGCGTTCCGCGGCCAAACCGACAAAGGCTAGCAAGCCCCGGTCTAACCGGGCCAAACGCAAGCCCGCCGGTCCGACGGGGATGCACCAACGCCGCAACAAGCGGATGAGTTGGTGATGTCGAACCCGACGCCACTCAAACGCGGTTGCTCGTCCGACCGCGGTCACCTGCAACCGCGTTAACAAGACCTTTACCCGCCGACACCGCAAAGGCCGCTACGGCCGAAGCCATGTCGGTGGTTACCAACCAAGGATTTGCACGATGATTAGAAACCTCAAGCGACGGTCCCTCTGCTTCGTAGCGGCCGTCGCTGCGTGCCTGCCTGGGGCCGCCATGGCTGGCACACTCAACATGATCATCGGTAACGTCGACATCCAGTTTGTCGGCGGGACCGAAGAGCTGTTCGAGGTCGGCGACCCCGACCTCGCCTACGACGAGATGACGATGACGTTTGACGAGGGCGAGGCGCAGAGCGTCTCGTCTACGGAGTTCGAAGTCGACGGCGTAACGATTCCGGGCGGTCTGCTGATGGACCCGCCGGATAGCCTGTTCGTCGACTTATTCGTGCCCAACCTTGGTCCGACTCTGGCGTTTGGCTCGCTGGAAGAGAACCAAGGCGGCCCGGACGCTGTGCTGAGCTGGTTCACCGACACCGGAGAGTTCCTCCGGCTGGCTCTGGACCCGATCACGTACAGCGCGTTGAACTTCCCAAGCTTCAACTTGGCGTCGCTCAACATCGTCACCACGGCAACGGTCATCGACCAGAACCTGCCGACCGCTTTGCCACTGGGATCGAACGTGCTGGTGAGCTTTACCGCCACCGACGCGATGTTCCTCAACGGCGGTGGGCTTGCACTGGCGTCGGGCGCCGTGACCATCACGGGGGCGCTCGTGCCAGAACCCGGCACGCTGGGACTGTTGATGACCCTCTCGGCAGCCAGCGGCGTCACCCGCCGGCGTCGCTGAGAGACGGCCCTCGGGCCAAACCTACGAAGCGCTGACACGCCAGCCGGGGCGGCCCCCGGCTGGCGTTTTTTATTGCATTCGCAGCCAGACGATCAAAAAGCAGGTGGCGGCGGCAGATCGGTGTTGAGACGCTCAGCGACACCTCGCCTAGAATGCAACAGCGTCACGGACGCGGCAAGCAAGACCGGCACGTTCACATGATCTACCTCGACAACCACGCCACGACGCGGCTCGACCCGCGGGTGCTAGACGCGATGCTGCCGTGGATGCGGGATGGGTTCGGCAACGCCGGCAGCGTCGGCCACACCTTTGGCGAAGAGGCCCGCGCCGCGGTGAACGAGGCCCGCGCGACGATCGCCGGCGCGATTGGGGCCGAGCCGGAAGAGATTGTCTTCACAAGCGGCGCCACCGAGAGCAACAACCTCGCCATCCGAGGCGTCGCCCAGCGGACGCGGCGGCGGGGCGATCACCTGGTCACCGCCGCGACTGAGCACAATGCGGTGCTCGCCCCGATCAGTAGTCTCCAGCGCCGGGGCTACACGGCGACCTTCCTACAGCCTGAGCAGCATCCTTCGCCAGTCGCGGGGCGGATCGACCCGCAACAGGTCGCCGAGGCCATTACCAATGAGACGTGCCTGGTGAGCCTAATGCTCGCCAACAATGAGATCGGCATTATCCAACCGCTGGCGGAGGTCTCAAGTGTTTGCCGCGAGCGGGGGGTGTTGCTGCACACCGACGCAACGCAGGCGGTTGGAAAACTGCCGGTTGATGTCAAGGCGCTCGGCGTCGACCTGATGAGCTTCACGGGGCACAAGCTGCACGGGCCAATGGGCGTAGGCGCGCTCTACGTGCGGCGACGCAGCCCTGTTGTCCGGCTCGACGCGCAGATTACCGGCGGCGGCCAAGAGCGTGGGCTCCGCGGAGGCACGCTAAACGTGCCCGGCATCGTCGGACTGGCGGAAGCGGTGCGGCTGAGCCAAGACGGCATGGCAGACGGCGAACCCGCCCAACTTGCGAAGCTCCGAAACCGCCTTGCCAGTCGGCTGCGCGATGCGGCTTCGCCGTGGGAGCTCTGCGGCCCCAACCTCGAAGAAACCACGCAAAGCAAGCCGCTCCGCCTGCCCGCCAACCTGATGATCGCCCTGGGCGATGCGCAAGGCGAGGCCGTTCAACTCGCCTGCCCCAAAGTGGCCTTCAGCACCGGCGCCGCTTGCTCGTCAACCGAACCGGAGCCAAGCCACGTGCTGAGGGCTATCGGGTTGACCGGCGACCAAGCGAGCACAGCCCTGCGATTCGGCCTGAGCCGCTTTACAACCGAAGCAGAAATCGATGCCGCGGCACGAGCGGTTGGGGAGGCGGTTCACGCGGTCCGGGCTCACGCTTCGCCCTAGGCAACTCAGCGCGCCCGTGTCTTCACCATCGGCACGCCGATCGCCACCAGCCAGAGCGACACCGGCTCCGGGGTGACTGCGGCGCCGGCCAGCGTGGCGCCGAAGTTGTTGCGCCATATCACGTAATCGTCCACATCGATGTCGCCATCAGTGTCGCCATCCGCGGCCGCGAGTAATCCCGGCGTGTCGAGTGCATCCCGCCAAACTGTGTAGTCCGCGGTGTCGACCACGCCGTCCGCGTTGTAGTCACCTGGCAAGGCGCTGACGATGACGAGGTCGATCGCCCGCGCGGTCTCGCGGAGCCGCCACTCCAACCCCGTCGGCAAGACCGGCGAGCTTGTAAGCGTAAGGGAGGAATCGATTGCCCCCGCGGCCGTCGCAATGCTGTAGGTATCGCCCACCGCCGGCGAAGAGAGGTCGACCGCGGACACCTGGAGGACACCACTGATCGCTAGATCGCCAACCACCTCCAGCACTCCGAGACCGCTACCAACGTCCGAGCCGCTGATCTGAGCCCTCAACTCGGCGCCGGACCGAACCGTAAGGTCCTTGAGGGCAACAATCCGCGATCCCGCGAACACTTCGATCGTGCTGCCGCTCGTCGAATCCACGTCGTCGTGAAAGCGAAGGCTGCTGTTGTCGGCGGCGGTGATCACGCCCGACGACGCCACTTCACCGAACACGCTGCTCTCGGCTCCTACCGATGCCAGCGTGCCGTCGTTGTCCAGCCCGGTCGACGCAGCGGACGGGGTGGCTCCGATCAGTATTCCCCCGTCGAGCGTAATCAGCCCCGAACCTTGATTCTCGATCGGTTCTTCGCTGAATAGGGTCCCACCGTCGACGAGCAATTGATCATCGTTGGCAAAGTCGATGGCCAGGTCGAGTTCCTCGCCGGGGCCAACCAGCAGCAATCGCTCGTTGGTGAAGTCTCCGCGCCCCTCAATCGTGCCGCCGCCGGCCACCACACCGTGATTGGTAAGGCTGTTGACGCGAAAGACGCCTCCGTCGAGCGACAGGCGGCCTAGGCTTCCGATCACCGAAGTGGTCACATCGCTGGCGTTCACCAGGCCGCCATCAGTGACCTGCAACTCGCCATTGCCGGCGCTCCCGGCGCTGCTCACGTCAAACTGGTTTGTCGCAACCAGCACGGAACCACTACCAGAGACGCGGACCCGCCCGTAACCGTCACGTGAAGAAGCCAGCCGGACTGAGCTCGCGGTCACGGCGGCGCCGCCGGAGATGTCGAGCGTGCCTGCGCCCGAGGTGCCGACGTCGATGCCGGCATCGACACACCAGAACGTTCCCGCATCTTGCACAAGC
>JBCDJN010000153.1:0-8837 GCA_039414355.1 Planctomycetota bacterium
CAGCACGCGGAGCAGCTTCACCTGCAGCGTCGGCGAGGTGGAGTTGATCTCGTCGAGGACGATCGTGCCGGAGTGGGCCGCCTCGAACCGCCCGGTGCGGTTCTCGATGGCGCCGGTGAACGACCCGCGGACGTGGCCAAACAGCTCGCTCTCCAGCAGGCTCTCGCTCAGGGCGCCGCAGTTGACGCGGACAAAGGGCCCCTTGCGACGCTCGCTGTGCTCGTGGATCGCCTTGGCGATGAGCTCCTTGCCGGTGCCGGTCTCGCCCAAGAGCAGCACCGACGCCTTGCTCCGAGCCACCTGCCGCGTGACGCGGTACACCTCGCACATGGCGGGGCTGGCGCCAATGATCCCCGGCAGGGGCGGCTCGATCGGCAGGGTTTGAGGGAGGGCGGACAAGGCGGCGCTACGCGGGCTGTTGGCTGTTGGCTATTGGCGGTTGGCGGAGACGATTGAGCAACGCGCTGAGCATGCGGCGGACGCTGGCGAGGCGACTAGCGATTTCTTGGTGGGTCGTGGCTTCGAGGTACCCGAGGTCTCTGGCTAGCAGCAGGTGGTAATCCGTTTCGCTTGCCGACCCGATTGCGATCTGAACGAACTTCGCGAAGTCGGCGTCGCTCCCGCGGCCACAGCCTTCGGCAAGGTTTGCCCCAACCGAAGCCATCGACCGCCGGAGCTGCGAGGTCACGCCAAACCGCTCATCCGAAGGAAAGCCCTTCGTCAATCGATAGACATCAAGCGTGACTTCGTGAGCGAGCTTCCAAACCTCCAGTCGCTTGTAGTCTTGCATAACGCTGTCCCACGCAAGCCAAAGGCCAACAGCCAAGAGCCAACAGCCTTACTTCTCCTCAATCGCATCCAGCACCGACCCCAACACGCCCTGCGTCTCGGCGTCGGCGCCTTCGCTGGCGTTGTAGCGGTCGTACTGGCGCTGGATCTCGGTCGTGGTGAGCAGCGTGCCGAACTGGTCGATGGATTTCGCGAACGCCTCGGCGGCGGCCTTGCGGGTTTCGATGGAGCCGGTGCCCAGGCTGGCGGCGGTGAGCAGCTCGCGCTGGCTTTCGGGCGTGCCGAGCAGCGCGCGCGCGGCGACCGCCTCGGGCGTGTAGCCGCCGGCGACCAGCGACGCCTGCAGGGCCTTCGTGCGGTCGCGGAGGTTGTAGAAGCTCGGCCCCTCGCCCGGCGATTGCTCGAGCAACTCGCGAACCCAGCCGCGGGCGACCTCGGCCAGTTCGCCGCGCTCGGCGGCGGTGGGCCAGCCTGGCGGGGTGGCGGCGCCCAGCGCGTCGGCGATGGCGGCCACCGCTTCGGCGTCTTGGGGGCGGGGGAAGACGATCACCCGCTGGTGGTCGTCGGCGATCGCCCGGGCCTCGTCGATCCGGCCGGCCGGGGCGAGCAGCGCGATCGGCGCCAAGCCGCTGGCCGCCTGGCGGCGGAGGCGGAAGAGCGGTTCGCGGACGTTGGGTTCGAGGATCGCCAGATCGAGCAGGACAAACTCCAGGTCGACCGAGTCGGCTGCCTTCACCGCCGCGTTGCCGGTGCCAGCCAGCTCCGCCTCGACCCCCAGGCCCGCGAGGTAGCCCACCAGCGTGGCCGAGCGCTCGATGCCGGGCGTGGCGACCACCGCCATCCGCTTGGCGCCGCCCCCGGCGAAGGCGATGAGCGTCTCCGCCACGCGGCTCGATCCTGGGAAGGGAGACGCCGGCTTGAGCCCCATCACCGCCCGCAGCGCGGCGAAGCGGACCGCCGGGTGGGGCGCCGTGAGGGCCTGGGCGAGCGGGCTGGGCTTGCCGCCGCCGGTGATCAGCGGCGAGGCGTCGCCGCGGTCGCCCATCGCCACGGCAATGGCGGTAGCGGCGCCGGCGAATCGGCGTTCGAGCGCTTCCTCGAGTGCTGCGGCGAGTTGTTCATTCGTCATCGGCTCCCGCGCAAGCGCTTCGTACCGAGGCGGCATGACGCCGGTTTCTTCCAGCAGCGACCGCGCCTCCAGGTCCAGCACCACCGCCGTTTGTAAGGAGGCGATGTCGGACGGATCGATGAACGCCTTCGCGCGGGCGAGCCGCGCGGCGTGCACGATGCCGGCCTGCGGGGCGGGGAGGCTGACCGGCTCGCTAGCCACCTTCGTTGATTCGTCACGCCAGTAGACAGCGATGTTGCCCTCGCCGTCGGGCCGGGATGGCGGGACGCCACCGCGGGCGTCTTGCAGCGCGTCGTCGAGCAGCCGCTTGGCGCCGAGCGTGTCGGTCGGGGCGCCGGCGATCTGGACGAACGCCCACTGCGCCGCCCGCGCTGGGTCGCTGTCGGCCGGGCCCGTCGCCGCGGCGGCAGCGAGCAGCGGCAGCGAGGGGCGGTCGCCCAGCTTGCCGAGAGCCCATGCCGCCTGGGTGCGGAGGCCTTCGTCCGGCGAATCGAGCATCGCCATCAGCGCGTCCCGGGAGAGCGGGCCGAGGCGGATGAGCGCCTCGCGTAGGCGGTTCCGCGTCGCGGCGTCGGCGTCGGCGATTTGTTCGAGGCAGTACCGCACGCCGTCGGGGCCGGCCCGTTCCAGCCCGGCGAGCGCCGCGGCGCGGGCGTTCTCGGCCGTCGAGCCGAGCTTCTCCACCAGCGCCGCGAGCCGGGCGGGGTCCACCGCCGCCGCCTTCGCCGCCGCGAGGCACTCCGTGGCGAAGGTCGTCGCGTTGGGGCCAAGCGACGCGGTGCGGCTGAGGCGGACCAGCCGCGCCGATCCGAAGTCGGTGACGAGCGACGCCTTCGCCTCGTCGCTCAGCTTCGCGTCTATCAGTTGCTTGAGCACCGGAGCCGCGAGCTCTAGCTCGCCCAAGTCAGCTAGCGCCATCAACGCCCGGAACGAGTCGGCCGGGGTCTTGCGGGGCGACTCGAGCACGGCGCGAACAACGACGTTCGTCCCCTTCGCGGCGTCCTGCGCGGTCGCCGCGGCCGGCCCGCACAGCATCGTCCCAGCGGTCAGGGCGATCGCCCAACGCACTCTTTGCGTGGGGGAAGGGCTCATGGCGTGCTCGCCTGGGGGACTGGTTGGTTGGAAATGGGCGCGGGCGGTTGCTCCATCGATGCGAGCCGCTCCCGCCATGCCGTGACCTGTTGATCGACCATCGCGGGGTTGGTTGAGCCAACGCTGGCGAAGGCTTCGACCGCTCGCTGCACGCCCAGCACCTGGTAGACCGAGTCATCCAGCTCGGCGTGGGCCGCTTGGAACTCGGCGAGCGGCAGCTTCGCCAGCGGCACGCCCTGCTTCATCGCCACGCCCACCAGCCGGCCAATCAGCCCGTGCGCGGTCCGCTGCGGCACGCCACGATGGATGAGGTGCTCCATCAGCGTCGTGGCGTCGAGGTACCCGTCTTCCAGGCGTGAATTGATTGCTTCGCGATTGAGCGTCGTCTCCTCCGACCCAACGATTGGCGCCGCCAGCTCCAGGCAGCCGCGGACCGTATCGGCGGCGTCGAAGACCCGCTCCTTGTCTTCCTGCAGGTCGCGGTTGTAGGCCAGTGGCAGGCCCTTGGTCAGCACCAGCACGCTCTGCAGGTTGCCGACCACGCGGGCGCTCTTGCCGCGGATCAGCTCAAGAACATCGGGGTTCTTCTTCTGCGGCATGATGGACGACCCGGTGCAGAACGCGTCGGGAAGCCGGAGGAAGTTGAACTCGGTGGTCGCCCACAGGATCCACTCCTCGGCCCAGCCGCTCAGGTGGATGGCGATCTGGGCGAGGCACGAGACGAACTCGATGGCGAAGTCGCGGTCGCTCGACGAGTCGAGGCTGTTGGCCACCAGGCCTTCAAAGCCCAGCTCGTCCGCCACCCGCTGGCGGTCGATCGGCATGGTGGTGCCGGCCATGGCGGCGGTGCCGAGCGGCAGCAGGTTGACCCGCCGGCGGCAGTCGGCCAGGCGGTCGCGGTCGCGCTGCAGCTTCTCGCAGTACGCCAGCCAGTAGTGGCACGCCAGCACCGGCTGAGCCCGCTGCAGGTGGGTGTAGCCCGGCAGGATGACGCCGGCGTCGCGCTCGCATCGGCTGACGAACGCCCGCTGCAGCTGGGTCAGCAATTCGTCGAGCGTATCGATCTCGTCGCGGACCCACAGCCGGAAGTCGGTGGAGACCTGATCGTTGCGGCTGCGGCCGGTGTGCAGCTTGCGGCCCACGTCGCCGATCCGCTCGGTGAGGGCCCGCTCGATGTTCATGTGCACGTCTTCCAGCTCCTGGCGGAAGACGAACTGCCCGTCGCGGATCTCCTCGCCGATCTCGGCCAGGCCGGAGACGATCTGGTCCCGCTCGTCGGCGGTGAGCACGCCCACTTCGGCCAGCATCCGGGCGTGGGCGGTCGAGCCGCGGAGGTCCTGCTCCGCCAGCCGGCGGTCGTAGCTGACGCTCTCGGTGAAGCGCTCCACCCGCTGGTCGGTGGCCGAGTCGAAGACGCCGCCCCAGGGCTTCGCCGTCGCGGCGTCGGCTTTGGTGGGTGAATCCGCCATGGTGCTTAATTCTTGGGCGGGATAGCTGGCTGATGGTGGGAGGCGTGGGGAAACGCCGCAGGCAGCGACAAGAACGCCAGCAAGTTGGCCACAGTAAATGGCTTACGGCCGTTGGTCAACGCCCGCCCGGCGCCCAACGCCCAGAAACTAGGCACACCCAGCCCGCAGAATCCTGGCGAAAGTTCAACTCGGCGGCCAAGATTCGCTAGCCTCGGCGAAGTGTCGTTTGATTCAATACGCTAACCTGCTGAACGCGGCGCCGGAGGGCCGATCGCCATGCTCAACGTTCCAACTCTGCTCGCCCAGGCGGAAGAATCCGCTGCCGCCGTGGCGGTGAGTGCCGATCGTTGGGGCGACCTGATGTTCGGCTTCGAGCCCGGCCAGCGCTTCGCCTTTATCATCGTCATGGCGTCGCTCGCCACGGGGATCATCCTCGGCATGACCGGCATGTTCACCGGCATGACGGCGACCATCCACCGCCAGAAGGCGGAAGCGGACCTCAAGCGCGAGATGCTCGACCGCGGCATGACCGCCGAAGAAGTGGCGCGGGTCATCGAATCGGCGCCGCCGGATAACTTCCTCGATCGCTGGGCGAGCAAGAAGTAGCGGCCGCGGGCGTGAAGCTCACGGGTCCTCGACCCGCGTGCCGGTGGCGTGGACATCGATCACCGAATCGTCGCGCCGCGTCGCCTGCGGGGCCGCTCCGAACGAGGAGACCTCGACCCGCACGTTGCGCTTCGCCCAGGCCATCAGCCCACGCTTGACCACAAAGCGGATCGGCGGGATCAGCAGGCAGAAGCCGAACAGGTCGGTCAGGATGCCCGGCGTGATGAGCACGGCGCCCGCCACGAGGATGAGCGCTCCGTCAAAGAGCGCGTCGGCCGGCATCTTGCCGCTGGCCATTTCTCGCTGCACGCGCAGCAGCGTCATCACGCCCTGGGCCTTCGCCAGCCAGGCGCCGATAACGCCGGTGACCAGGACCAGCAGGATGGTCGGGCCGAGCCCGAGGCCGCCGGCGAGTTGCCACAGCAGAGAGAACTCCACCAGTGGCAGCACGGTGAACAGCATCAGCAAGTAAAGAAGCGGCATAGGGCAAGTATCGAACGAACGGCCGAGCGTACCAGAGCACTTCGTCGACGAGCGCCGCGTCTTGGCGTCGGCCGCCGGACCGAACCCTCACGACCCAGACATCGCCCGCAAAACCGGAACCCGCCGCGCCACTAGCAGCAACACCAGCGGCGCGACACAAGCCAGCGACAGCGCCACCAGCAGCCACCCGCCATCCGCCGCCCAGACCCCCAACGAGGCGTAAGCCCCGGCGAGGATCAGATTGGCCCACGCCACGGGAGCGAAGAACCGGGCCCACGGCACGCCGACGAGCCCCGCCCACAGCACGGCGGCTTCGGCCAGCACCGGCAGCGGGCGGGTGGCGAGCAGCACCCACACGGCCCACTCCGCCGAGGCGCCGCGCATCTGGGCGAGGTCCTCAGCGCTCACCAGCCGCGACGCGACGCGGGGCCCAAACACCCGGGCGGCGACGTACCCGAGCCCGGCGCCAACTGTCAGTCCAAGCCAGCCCACCAGCGTGCCAACCGGCCCGCCGAGCAGCGCGCCGGCGAGCGTCATCAGCGGGCCCGAGGGGAGCGGCGCCACGATGTCCAGCGCCAGCGCCCCACCAATGGCCGCCGCCGCCACGCCCGCGGCGGGCGGCGACTCACGCCACGCCTCGATCCATCCGGCGCCCAATTCGCCGAAGGCCAACGCCGGCACAATCGGCGCCGCCAGCACCAGGGCGATAACCGTCAGCAGGCGGGCGTGGGAAGGCGACGATGGGGGCGTTTGGGTCATCGCGTAATGGTTGACTCGGCGGCTTGCAAACCTAGTTTTAGGGAGCCTGAACCCGTCGCCACGCGGCTGGTCCGTTCGGCCCGCTCCCCGCCCAAGGCAATACTATGGCCCGCTCCCTCCGCCGCCGCCATCCTCTCGCGGCCGGCTTACTGTTGTGCCTCGCCACGCTGCTCGTCGCCTCGCCAGCCGACGGGCAGTCGGCAACCCCGACCACCGCGGAGTTACAGGGCTTGATCGAAGACCTCGGCTTCCAACTCCGCATGGTCTACCGCGGCCGGCCGAAGGCGTTTGCCGAACGGTACGAGTTCTTACGCGGCGTGCTGGGCAACTGGAACGAATCAAGCAAGACCGCGGCCGACGCGGCCATGATGGACCGCTGGCTACGCGAGGCGATCCGCGCGACGATGCCCGGCGTGAAGCGCTCGATGCCCACGGCGCCGGAGTTCGCGGCGCCGGCGACCATGGTGGTCGAGAGCCTGCCGAGGCCCGCCTCGCCGGAGTCGACGCCTTCGCCCATAACCACGCCTTCGGCTGTTGAGCCGAGCCCGGTTGTCCAGGCCGCCCCCGTGACGCCGCCGACCGAAGCCGCACCGGCGCCCATCGCCGCAGCGGCGACGCCGGATTTCGATGAGCCGCTCGCCGCGGAGACCGAGGGTGAGTCGCCTTCGATGATCGATGAGTTGTTCCCCGAAGAGCCGCCCGTGGAGTCGTTGGCCACCGAGCCCGCGGCGCCGAGTGAGCCCGCGATGGTGGACGACGCGGCCGACGCCTTCGCCGACGATGATGAGTTCGTCTTCGAGGAGCCCGCTGCCGAACGGCCAATCGGAGAGTCATCAATCGCAAAGTCGCCCGTAGCTGAGGCGCCCGCCGCGGCACATCCCGCCGCCACGCAGTTGGTGTGGGGCGATCCGTTTGCCGACGACCCGCTGCCGGCGGACGAGCAGCAAGAGACCACACGCCTGAAGCCCGTAGTCGCCGACGTTGAGATCAACCGCATGGAGCTGGCCGCGAGGCTGCGTGGCTTCCGGCTCAAGCTTCGCCAAATCGAAGCGGAGCTGATGGCGTCGCCCGAGGCGAGCGGCTTCCGGCTGGCCGGTTGGGCGCGGGACCTGGCGAAGCTTGAGGAGCAGATCGCCGTCGCCGAGCTCTACACCGAGGTGGTCGCCCAAGAGTCGGGCGAGGAGTTCAAGCTGCCGCGGACGACACCCGTTCGCAAGCTGCTGGCGTCCCGCATCTCCAGCCGATCGGCGGGCGTCGCCGTTGAGGGCTCACGCAACTCGCAGGCGGAGCAGGCCGTTTTGAGAGAAGCCAGCGGGCTGCTCTCGGCGGGCGGCGGTAGCTGAAACCGCACGCGGAACAGTGGAGTACGGAAGAAGGCCCTACGAAAGAAGGGCCTGCGGGACGATCACTCGTCCTCGTCTTCCTTCTTCTTCTTTTTCTTCTTCTTCATCGTCAGCTTGCGGACCCGCACCTTGGGCAGGCCGAACGGCGAGTCGCCCTCGGACCACCGCTCGCCCTCGGCAAGCTGGGTGAGCCGTTCAACGCGGGTCAGCACACTGCGGTTCCCAACGGCGCCGCGGCGGACTTTGAGAGATTTGTCGATGGTCATTTCCGCACCCTCTGATCGTCGGGCTGGTCGCTATCGGGCCGCCCTGGGGCCGCCACGCGTGATTCGAGCCCCACATAGTAGCGGCCCCGCCGGGGGCGATCAACCGGCGTCGGGCCCGTGACTTACGGAGTCGAACGACCAAGGGGATAGCGGGGATGTTGGAGATGGGGGAGATGCTAAGCGGGCGAAGCCATGGGTTGGCTCAGAGCGATAAGCAAACGAGGTGCGATTCGCCAGCGGCATCCTGCCCATTCCGCTAGTCCGACCGCAGGCTTCCGACGTTTTGGGGACTCGGGCGTCCGGAGGGGATTGTGAAGGCAGCCTTCTCGTGAAGCACCGCCTGTTACGGCGGTTCCAGAGTGCCGAGCCTGGGACCAGATTATCCCCCCTATCTCCAACGTCCCCTCAATCCCCTTTTGAGGGTGGATCTGTCCAGGTTTGTTGGGCCGGGTCTGTTTAGGTTCAAGTGCTCAAGCGTCGGGCCGGCGTTCGCTCTTGAGGCGGGCGAGCGGCTTGAGGACCGCCTTCATCGAACTCGGTCGGTCGGCCGGGTCGGGCTGCAGGCAGTTCAGGATCACCTGCTCGATGTCGGGATGGACCCACGGCACGTACTGCGAGAGCGGCGGCAGATCGCCCTCGCCGTGGCTCATGGCGGCCAGGCCGTCGGTGCCGCGGACCCAGGGGAGTTCGAACGAGAAGAGCTCGTACATCGAGGCGCCGTACGAGTAGATGTCCAGCCGATGGTCGGTTGGCTTCCGGCGGACGACCTCCGGCGCCATGTAGTTGGGCGTGCCGGTCCGGATGCCCGGCTGCATGAACTTTGGCTCCGCCGGCACGGTGAGGCCGAAGTCGATCAGCTTGAGCGACGACGCGTCCTTGGCGCAGACGAAGTTCCGCGGGC
>JBCDJN010000154.1:0-8758 GCA_039414355.1 Planctomycetota bacterium
CGACCAGGGCGAAGGCGATCAGGCCGGCGCCCTCGGCGGTGAGGGGCTTGGCCATGATGCGGGCCGGGACGTTGATCACCACCAGGATCGGGATCAGGTAGGTGAACGTTAGCTGCAGCGAGGTGCCCAGGATCGAGCCGCTGTAGATCTCCATCGGGTAGCGGCTGAAGTTGGTGATGTAGAACCAGAAGTCGTACAGCGACTGGTTACGCCCCAGCCAGATGCTCGTGGCGGCGAGCGTGATCATCACGCTGTATAGGATCAGCACCCCGCACACTAGGTAAGCCGGGTATAGCACCGCCGCCCAGGGCGAGGGCCGCGGCCCCTCCGGGTGCAGCAGCGCGTACGCCAGCAGCAGCCCCGCCACGCAAAAGTTGCCCAGCGAGCTCCAGCTAATCTTGCGCAGCGAGATGAGGAACTGCGTGTCGATGGGCTTGAGCAGCGCAAAGTCGAGCCCGCCGGTGCGGACCAGCTCGCTCAGCTCCTGCATGTTGGGCATAAAGAGCGACTGAACCAGGCTGTTGATGAACATCGTCGTCGCGATGAACACAAAGAACTGGTACTTGTCCCACGTGGCCACGCTGCCCGTGTACTGGTAGATGAGCGCGTAGAAGCCCAGGTTCATCACCATCCACGAGAGGCTGCTGAGCACCTCGATGATGAAGTTCGACCGGAACGTCATGTCCCGGATGAGGCTGTTGCGCGCGAACGTGACGAGCAAGCCGGCGTAGCGGCGGAGCGGTGACCGGGGAGCGGGGAGCGAGCAGGTTGTGCTCATGCCGCGTCTCCCTCGCGTAGCGCTGGAAGCTCCGCGTGCGCGTCATTCCGCCTTCCGCCTTCCGCCTTCCGCCCTCGCCCCTCCCCCGGCTTACGCACGGGGGCTCGCCCGGCGGACGCTTGCGCGTCATTCCGCATTCCGCATTCCCAATTCCGCATTCGCTTCACCCCCCATACCCGCTGTAACGCCGGTAGCCCATCTTCAGCGACAGCCGGCAGAGGACGTAGAAGATCAGGATCCACGCGGCTTCCACCGCCAGGCCGATGGCGAGCTCCTGGCCTTGGATCTTGCCGAGCCACACGCCGGCCGGGAAGTACGCGAAGTACGCCAGCGGCTGGTAGGCCACGACCTGCATGAACCACTCGGGCAGCACCGCCCGCAGGAAGTCGAGCGGGAACATGTGGCCCGAGAAGAAGAAGCTGAACAGCATGTAGACGAACAGCAGCGAGCTGACTTCCAGGAACCAGAAGCCGATCATGCCGAGCGTGGCCTCGATGAAGAAGCCGAGCAGGAAGCCCATCACCAAGCTCAGGATGAAGGCGGCGATGGTGGTCGGCTCGGGCCACTCGGCGGGGAAATAATCGCCGCAGAGCCAGAAGACCAGCGCGAACGGGCCGATCGCCACGGCGTAATAGACCAGCTTGTGGGCGACGCGGGCCAGCAGCAGGAACGTCACCAGGTCGATGGGCTGCACGAGGAACTTCTTGATCTCCCCGTCCCGCACCTGCCGGGCAATGCCCGACGCCAACCCCGGCATGCTGGAGAACGCCCGGGCGACCATCGTCAGCAGGTAGTAGGCGATGACGTCCTCGCGCGAGAACCCCTGCAGGTTGCTCGACCCGGTCGACGCGTAGATGGCGGTCCAGAGGAAGATCTGCGTCAGGATCGGCAAGAACCGCATCAGCGTGCCGAGCGCGAAGTCGCCCCGATAAACGAGGCGCTCCTCGATGCAGATCCGGAGGATCGTCCAACAGGTTGTGGCTTGGGCTTGCATGACTTGTTCACCGCCGAGACGCCAAGGTCGCCAAAGTGATATGTGTTCGCCTTGGCGCTCTTGGCGTCCTTGGCGGTTCCAAGCTCACACGGTGGCCGGTTCGGTGGCCCCTTCTTCCGACACGCTGAACATCTCGGCGATCACCTCTTCTAGCGGCGGGTCTTCGACACTGACGTCTTCGATCGCGTACTTGTCCAGCACCGCCGACAGGACCTCGGCGATGGCGGTGCGCTCGACCTTTAGCTTGACCTTCGGCGGGTCGGCGTCGAGCACTTCGCCGAAGCGCTCCATGCCCAGCGGCGCGCCTGATAACGCTGCCTCGCCCTCGAGGCTCGACTCGGCCATCTGCAGCGTCAACACCTTGTGGCCGCTGAACCGGTCGACGATGCCCGCCAGCGAGCCGTCGTACATGATCAGCCCTTTGGCGATGATCACCACCCGCTTGCAGAGCGCCGCCACGTCTTTCATGTAGTGGCTGGTCAGCAGGATGGTGGTCTCCCGGCGCCGCTGGTACTCCTTGAGGAACTGCTGGATGTTGTGCTGGGCAACCACGTCGAGGCCGATGGTCGGCTCGTCAAGAAACAGCACCTCCGGCGAGTGGAGCAGGGCGGCGGTGAGCTCCATCTTCATCCGTTCGCCGAGCGAGAGCTCGCGGACCGGTTGGTTCAGCAGCCGCTTGACGTCGAGCAGCTCGCCCAGCTCTTCGACCACGCGGTCGAACTCCGTGAGGTCGATGCGGTAGATCTGCTGGTGCAGCCGGAACGACTCGGCGGCGGGCAGGTCCCACCAGAGCTGGTTCTTCTGGCCCATCACCAGGGCAAAGCGGCGGCGGTACTCGTCCGCCCGGTCCCAGGGGACAAAGCCCATAACGCTCGCCTGGCCGTCGGTCGGGCTGATGACGCCCGAGAGCAGCTTGAGCGTGGTGGTCTTGCCGGCGCCGTTGGGGCCGAGGAAGGCGACGAACTCGCCCGCTTCCACCTGCAGGTCGATGCCTTTGACCGCCTCGACCTCGCGGTACTCCCGGTCGAACAGCCCGCGGACCGACGCCCACAAGCCCTCCTGCTTCTGGTAGACGCGGTAGGACTTCTTCAGGCCGCGGGTTTGGATCACGCTCATGGCCCGCGATTATAGGCCGCCCAACGGTAACGGGCGAGCACGCACGCCGCCGCGGACCATGTGTGAGTGCGGAATTCGGAGTGAAGCGTAAGCGTCGTTCGTAAGGGCCCCCCGGGAGTTCGCCGGCGGAGGATTCAACACCGAGCGGCTGGCGGGCGAAGACGGGCCTCCCGGGATGCGAGCGAATCGACTAAGCTCAGGCGTCCCGAAACAACAGCCGAGGCTTCTTCCATGCCGCTGCCCAGCATCAAGATCACGCTTCCGGTCATCGCCGTCGCCTGGGGTGTTGGGGCGTGGGCCGCGGGCATGGCGCCGCTGCTCATTTACCCGGCCATGTGGGTGGGCGTCGCCCTGCTCCTGGCGGGCATCAACCTGGCGCTCGGCAAACCGGCGACGGCCGAGGCCTCCACCGCCGGCGCCCCGTCGAGCGAGAGCTGACGACCGAAGGCTGACGACCCCCTTCGCCGGTCCCGCCCGCCATGAAACTGCTCGATCGGCTGGAGAAGCGTTTCGGCGGCTACGCGGTTGAGAACAGCACGCTGGTGGTCATTGTCGGGCAGGTCATCGTCTTTCTGGCTCAGTACAGCCAGCCCGGCGGGGCCGCCGATCTGTTCGAGCGGCTCCAGCTCGACCCCTCGAAGGTTCTCGCCGGCGAGGTTTGGCGGCTGGTCACGTTCATGTTCCTGGCCCCGCTTCACGAGTGGCCGCTCTTTGTCTTCTTCTTTTGGTATCTGTTCTACCTGATGGGGACGGCGCTCGAGCAGGCTTGGAGCGTGTTCCGGTACAACCTGTTCTGCGGCATCTCTTACGTCGCGCTTGTTGGCTCCGCCTTTCTGGCGCACGCCTTGGCCCCGGGACTGGGCGTTGCGAACAACGATTACCTGTACGGCAGCATCTTCCTCGCTTTCGCGAGGCTCTTTCCCGACTTCCAACTGATGCTGTTCTTCTTGATCCCGATCAAGATCAAGTGGCTCGCGTTGCTGCAGTGGATCGGCTACGGATTGACCTTTGCGGTCGCCCTGAACGCCGGCGACTGGTATATCCCGCTCACTATCGCGGCGGCGGTGGCGAACTACTTCTTGTTCTTCGGCGGCGACATCGTTCGGGACATCCGCCACGGCCACCGGCGTAACGTCTGGCGTGCGAAGGCGCTCAAGACTTCCGAGAAGCTCTCCCACGAGTGCCGGGTGTGCGGGCTTACCAGCGACATGGCGCCCAAGACGGCGTTCCGGTACTGCTCGAAGTGTGCCGGTCAGGCGTGCTACTGCCCCGACCACATCAAGGATCACGAGCACGTGACTGAGGACGAAGTCCGCGATTGACGGCGAGGGCGTTGCGTCACGCCGCCGCAGGCACGTTCTTGGCGCCGGCAAGCAGTCCTTCAAGCAGGTCAACCGTCCGCGCGGTGGCGCCCAATTGACTGGCGACAAGCTCCGCCGCCCGCAAGCCGAGACCAGTAGCGAACTGGTCTTCGACCAGGCACCGTCGCACAAAGGCTTCTAACTCCGCCTCGTCGGCCACGGTTCGCGCCGCGTCGGCCGCCTTGAGCGCGGCGACGATGTCTCGGAAGTTTCTCGTGTTCGGTCCGAAGCACGTGGCGACGCCGTAGGCCGCGGGCTCGATCATGTTCTGCCCGCCGCGGTCGCCGAAGCTGCCGCCAACGAAGCCGATGTCCGCCAGGCCCCACCAGGCGCCGAGTTCGCCGACGGTGTCGACGAGGAGGAGGGGCTGGGGGTTGGGGGCTTCGGGCTGGGGAGTTAGCTCGCTTCGCCGCCTCCAAGGGATGCCGGAATCGGACAGCAGGGCGGCTACCTCTTTAAATCGCTGCGGGTGGCGGGGGACGAGGATTAGGCGGAGGCTTGGGAACTCGTCACGCAGGCGGGTAAAGACGCGGAGGCAGATCGCCTCCTCGGGCGCCTGCGTGCTGCCGGCGAGCCAGACGGTATCACCCTCGCCGAAGCGGGCGAGGCGGCGGAGTTCGCTCGTCCGCGGGATGTTGCGGACGGTCTCGGCGCCGTCGTACTTCAGGGAGCCGGTGACGGCGACGCGCTCGGCGCCGAGGTCGGTGAACCGCTCGGCGGTCGCCGCGTCCTGAGCCGCCACCACGTCGGCCATGGCCAAGACGCGACGCACAAGCGGGGCTATCCGCCGGTACCCGCGGTGGCTGTTCTCGCTCAGCCGGCCGTTGGCGACGGCGACCCGGGCGCCGTGCCGCTTGGCGGAGGCGATCAGGTTGGGCCACAGCTCCAGCTCCGCCAGCACCAACAGGTCGGGCCGCACCCGCCGCATCGCGCGGCCGGTGGCCCACGAGAAGTCGAGCGGGCAGTAGAAGACCGTGTGCTCGCCGCCGTACTTCTTGGTGGCTAGCTCATGGCCGGTCTTGGTGGTGGTTGAGACGACCAGTTCCAACTCCGGCCGCCGCCGGCGGAGTTCGGCGATCAGCGTCGCGAGCAGGTTCACCTCACCCACGCTCACCGCGTGCAGCCAGACGCAGGGGCGATCCCCGGAGCGTCTCGGCACGGCGCCGAGCAGCTTCTCCCGGTAGCCCTCCCGGTACTTGCCCGTCCGCCACGCCTGCCACGCGATCGCGGGCGAGAGCAGAAGGAGCGCCGCGCAGTAGGCGGTGTTCAGAAGCCAGCGGAGGGCGGTTGGCATGGGAATCCGTTCCCGGTTGTTCGTTGAGCACGTACTTCCGTTTGGTCATCCATCGCGTCGATCCGTCTCCTTTGGCGGACCAAGCAACTACGGAAGGTTGCAGCCCGGCTTGCCGTAGCAGTGCTTGTACTTCTTGCCGCTGCCGCAGGGGCAGGGCTGGTTGCGGCCCACTTTGGGCTCGGTGTTGCGGATGGGGTCCAGTTTTTGGTCGGTGGGCTGGTTGCTCGGGTCGGCGGCGTCGGCGCCCTGCTGCTCGCTGCGGGCGATGTCGGTGGCGCTGGGGCCCTCGTCGTGGCGCGCCTCGGTCTCGACCCAGGTGCTGCCCACGAAGCCCTCGTCAAGCTGCTCCATCTTGAAGATCAGGTCGGTGACGTAGGCGCCCGTTGAGTCCCACATCTGCTCGAAGAGCCGCATGCCCTCACGCTTGTACTCCACCTTCGGGTCCACCTGGGCGTAGCCCCGCAGGCCGATGCTCTCCCGCAGGTGCTGCATGGTGCGGAGGTGGTCCTTCCACGCCGTGTCGACGATTTGAAGAAGCAACTCCCGCTCCATCCGCCGCATCTCGGGACGGAAGTGGTTCTCTACCGCTTGGCTGACCTTGCGATGGGCCTCGGCGCGGTCGAGCGCGGCGAGGTCCGCGGTGGCGAGCTCGGCGCCGGTGTTGTCGCGGAGCCAGGCGGCCAGGTCATCGAGCTTGCCGTTGTTGCCGGTGGCGGCGCCGAGCGTCGTGGCGTCTTCGGCCGAGTCGAAGAGCTTGTCGACCTTCTCGACGGCCTCGGCCGCCACCTCGTTCGCCTTGGCGGTCGCCTTCAGGCTGGCGGCAACCAGGACTTGGCGGACCTCGTCTCGCTGCTTGTTCTTGATGTCTTCGATCGATAGGTCCGCCTCGAGCCGGCGCTGCGCCCACTCGATCAGCCCCTCGCGGTCGAGCTGCCGCTGGCCGCTGGCGCCGCCGCCGAAGCGCTGCAGAGCCGCCATCACGGCGTACTCGCCCTCGCGGCGGTCGTACGCCTCGACGGTCCGCTGGTGGGCGAGGTTAATCACCTCCTGCGGGTCGAGGTCGGCCACGTCCTGCTCGGTGAGCACCACGCCGAACTTGTCCGCCAGCCACGCCCGGGCGGTGTCGACCGGGTAGCTGGGCTCCAGCAGCCGGGCGCCGGGCGAAAGGTCAACCTTCGCCAGTTGCGTGCTCGCGTGCTCGATGAGGTGCTCGTCGAGCATGTCGCGGCCCACCTTCTTCAGATCGCGGTCGCGGAGGTTCAGGGCGTAGCGGGTGTTGGCCCACTTGGTCATGGCGCCCCAGTTCCAGTCTTCCTCATCGCCGGGCGGCAGGTTCTCTTCGATGGCGTCCAGCACGTGTCCTTCGGCGGCGCGGACCGCCTCGTCGTGGGCGAGCTGGTCGGCCTCTTCAAAGGCCATGCCCTTGAAGGCCTTCGCCTCGAGTTCCACGCCCAGCATGCTGCCGGCGGCGGCGGCGAACGACTCGATGCCGTAGGTCGGCTCCAGGAACACGCCGAGCCGCTCGTCGATCTGGTCGCCGATCATCTCGGCGATGAGCTCGCGGGTGTTCTCGCCGTCGAGCACGCGTTGCCGGTACGAGTAGACCCGCTTCCGCTGCTCGTCCATCACCTCGTCGTACTCGAGCAGGTTCTTGCGGATCTCGAAGTTTCGCTCTTCCACCTTCTTCTGGGCGCCCTCGATGCGGCGGCTGACCATTTTGGACTCGATGGCCTCGCCCTCCTGCATGCCGAGGCGGGTGAGCACGCTGCGGACCCATTCGCCGGCGAAGATCCGCATCAGGTCGTCTTCGAGCGACAGGTAGAACCGGCTCGACCCCGGGTCGCCCTGCCGGCCGCAGCGGCCGCGGAGCTGCAGGTCGATGCGGCGGGCCTCGTGCCGCTCGGTGCCGATGATCCTCAGGCCGCCGAGCGCTTTCACCTCTTCGCCCTGGGCCTTCAGGCCGTACTGCTTGTCGTACTTCTCGATGAGCTCGTCCCACTCCTCGTTGGGCACGTCGAGCCGGCTCTCGTACTTGTCCTGCAGCTCAGACCAGGCCATCGTCTCGGGGTTGCCGCCAAGGATGATGTCCGTGCCGCGGCCGGCCATGTTGGTGGCGATGGTCACGGCGCCCAGGCGGCCGGCTTGGGCCACGATCTGCGCCTCGCGGCCGTGCTGCTTGGCGTTGAGCACCTCGTGCGGCACGCCCCGGCCGTTGAGCAGCGCGGCGAGGCGTTCGGACTTCTCGATCGAAACAGTGCCGACCAGGATCGGCCGGCCCGGCTGCTGCAGCGTCTTGATGGCGGAGCGGGCGATCTTGACGCGGCGTTTCTTGCTGTCGATTACCTCGGCCTCGCCGCCGTCCTCGATCGGGTCGACGCACTGGATTTCCACGGCCTCGTCGCTCTCGGCGACCAGCTTGCCGACGTAGTAGTAGCCCTTCTTGGTCTCGACGCTGGTGTGCTTGTTGAGCCGCTCGATCTCGTCGGCGATGGCGTTGTACTTTTCCTTCTCGCTGCGGTAGATCACGTCGGGCTGCTCGTCCCGCTGCAGCGGCTTGTTGGTCGGCACGCCGACGACATCCAGCTTGTAGATCTTCCAGAACTCCCCCGCCTCGGTGAGCGCGGTGCCGGTCATGCCGCTGAGCTTCTTGTAGAGCTTGAAGAAGTTCTGCAGCGTGATCGTGGCGAGCGTCTGGTTCTCCTGCTTGATCGGCACGCCCTCCTTCGCCTCGACGGCTTGGTGCAGGCCGTCCGACCACTGGCGGCCCTCCATGAGGCGGCCGGTGAACTCGTCGACGATGACCACGCGGCCCTCGTTGACCACGTAGTTGACGTCGCGCTTGTACAGGTAGTGGGCCTTGAGCGAGTTGTCGATTAGGTGGGGCCACTGCATGTTGCCGGCGGTGTAGAAGCTCTCCACACCCGCCAGCTTCTCGGCGGCGCGAACGCCCTCTTCGGTCAGGCTGACGTTGTGCTCCTTCTCCTTGACCTCAAAGTGCTCGTCCTTCTTAAGCCCGCGGGCCACCTTGTCGGCCCGCTGGTACTTGGTGATGTCGTCTTCGGCGGGGCCGGAGATGATCAGCGGCGTCCGCGCCTCGTCGATCAGGATGTTGTCGACCTCGTCGACGATCGCGTAGTTCAGCCGGCCCTGCGACTGCTGGGAGTGCTTCGGGAAACGCTCGTCGCCGCGGGCGGCGATCCGCATGTTGTCCCGCA
>JBCDJN010000155.1:0-8654 GCA_039414355.1 Planctomycetota bacterium
CAGATCGCTCAGCAGGTCGTTAGCGACAAAGTGGATCAGCCGCCAACTGTCCACCAGCGACGCCCGAGCGTTCTTGATGTCCCGCCGGTAGAGCATGGCGATCTGCAGGGCCTCTTCGTTTGTCAACTCGGTTAGCTCAATGCTGATCGTGTCGAGCCGGATCCGTGCCTGCACAAGCGAGAGCTGCAGCAGCAGCGAAGAGAATTCTTCGGCTTCAAGTTTAGCGGCGACTAGCGAATCGACCGGTCGATCCGCCGGGCTCTCCGGCTCGGCCTCCGGCTGGGTTTCCGAATCCGCAACCAGCGCCTTGATGGCGGTCGACATCAGGTCGAGGTCTCGCCGCAGGGCTTCGACGCGGCTGTCGAACCGTTCAACGGAGAGGACCTCGGGGTCGATGTTGGCCACTGCGACTTCGTCGCGGCCCGCTAACGTCCGGAGGTTCTCTCGGCGGGTCGGTGCCGCGTCGAGAAGACGTTGGTAATCCGCTTCGACAGCCTCAAGCTGCAAGAGGGACTTGCTGGCGAGCGCGGTGGGATCGATAGGCTGCTTGTCTCTCTCGGGGGGACTGATCGACTCGGCTTCACTTCCCGGTTCGTCTTCAGCCAACGCACCCGGTTCAGAAAGCTCGGGCAATTGCTCAGGCTGTTTCCGTTTGCCGTCTGGTTCGCGGTCCGGCTCGTCGACCGCGTTGTCCTGCTTGAGCTGACGCTGCTCTTCTTGCTCTTGGCGGCTTTGTACTTCGCCTCGGAGATCACTCGCCAACCCATCGGCCTCGGCTTGCAGGTCGCTGAGGTCTCCCGCCCGCAGTTGGAAGGCATCCAAGAGATCGTCGGTCAGCTTTACCTCGACGTCCGGCGGCAGGCCAAGGTTTACCAGAAAGGCGTCTACCGAGGTCTCAAGAGAAGCCTCGGCGTTGAGTAATCCTGTTTGCCCGGTGATCAACGCCAGTCTCGCGAAATCGACCTGAAAGCGGTCGATGCGACCGGCGTCGTAGTTGGCCTGGAAGAGATCGACACTGGCGCGGAGCCGTGCGACGTTCGCCCGTTGGTTCTCAACCTCCTGTGTTTGCTGCAGCAGGCCGATGTAGCCGGCGGTGGGGCCGACGCCGATGTTGCCCACCGAGCCGAAGCCGCCCGGCCCGCCCACGGCGCCAAAGCCGCCCCGCGCTGGACCGGGGCCCGGGTTCGCGCCGGTGGCGATGTTTAGGTAGAAGCCGCGGCGGAATCGCTCCATGGACCGCACGTTGGCCAGCAGGTTGCGCTCGGCGAAGGTGAGCTGCTCTAGCACAAACGCCCGGCCGCCGCGACGCAGCAGCGGCTGCAGCAGCGTGAAGTCCAACAGCGTTGTGCTGGTGTAGTTGTCCGGCCCCGCGAACTGCCAAACGAGCGAGTTGGCGAAGCCCGCCACCAGCTCGCCACCCGTGGCGGTGAGCTTCTGCATCCGCAGCCGGCTGGTTGGGTTGGAGGGGCTCACTTCGAGCAGGCTTGAAGCGTTGCCGGTGCCGCTCCGCACGCGGCCGTCGGCCGTGAAGAAGAGGGCCGAGCCGCCGAAGAACTGCGTATCGAACTGAAACCGCTCGAAGGAAACATCGAGGGCGGAAAGGTAGAGGTCTTCAACCTCCTGCTGGTACTGCGTGGAGTGCAGCAGCCCCACCTGCACGGCTGCGGGCAGGTCGAGTTCGAGCTCGCCGTCCTCGTTGCGCGGCAGGTAGTTGAGCCAATCGGGGTTCTCAACGAACGGCGTGCGGTTGGCGTGGCGGTAACACTTGCTGCCGCGTTTGCAGTCGACGCATTCGATGAGCGTGTGAGCCACCGGGTCGTCGGGCGGCATCGCCGGGCAGTCGGGCGACTCGGGCGAAAACATCCGCGAGCGCGGGTCGACCTCGATGCCGATCGCGGCCGACTCGGCCGAAACGAGCGCCGCCTTCTGGTCGACCAGGCAGTTCGCCTCGGCATCCGCCTGCAACCGGTAGTGGCTTCGGCTGCAGCCAGCCAGGCCCGCCGCCAGCAGGGCTAGCAGGATCGCGCACGGTGTTTGCCGCTGAGACAACCGCACGGGGGGCCGCCGGGGCTGGGTCCGGGTGTAGGGGTTGCGCAGGTTGCGCTACGTATTCCCTACCTTCGGCGCCATCACCGAATGACTTGACCAGAGCCCGCCAAAGGCGGTCTACCGTTTGGGCCGTGGCGCCAGCAGCGTGGCGATGGTGAGCAGCCCCAGCGGGGCGGCCAGCAGGAGCGTGGTGATCACGGCGTAGCCGGCGCCGCCTTCGCTCGGCACAAGCGAGATGAAGGCGAGGAAGACGAGGTAATAGGTCAGCATCAGCAGGCCTTCCCACCGCACAATCACGGCGCCGGTAAGGAAGATCGGCAGGCAGCAGACCGACACCGCCACCATGATGGGGATGTGCAGGCTCAACGCGTCAGGCGAGACGGGGATGCCGGCGGGCGCCACCGTCGACGAGATGCCCAGCACCGCCAGGACATTGAGGATGTTGCTGCCCACCACGTTGCCGACGGCCAGGTCCTGCTTGCCCCGCCACGCGGCGACGATCGACGTGAAGAGTTCCGGCAGCGACGTGCCGATGGCGGTCACTGTCAAGCCGATCACCATCTGGCTGATGCCCCACGCCTCGGCGAGTTGCACACAGCCTTCAACCAAGAAGTTTGCTCCGCCGACCAGCAGCACCAGGCCGACCACAACCTGGCCGACCGCAAGCGTCAGACCGGCGGCGCCGGCGGGAGCGTCGTCGAGCAGTTCGTCGATCTCCGCGTCGAGCTTCCGTTGTTCCTTGCGGCCCACCTGCACGGTCCACCACAGGTAGCCGATCATCGCCAGCACCAGCACGCCGCCTTCGATTCGGTTCAGGTTGCCGTCGGCGCCGAGCACCCAGAGGGCGATCGCCGCGGCGATCATCACCGGGATGTCGAGCCGGAACAGGCGGGTGTTGACCACCACGGCGGAGACCGCCGCCGTGGAGCCGAGCACGAGCAGGATGTTCGAGATGTTGCTGCCAACAGCGTTGCCAATGGCCAGCTCCGTGGCGCCGGCAAAGCACGACTGAACCGAAACGCCCAACTCGGGCGCGCTGGTGCCGAGGGCGACGACCGTCAGTCCGATCACCAGCGGCGAGACCTTGGCGGCAAGCGCCAGCTTCGAGGCCCCTCGCACCAGCAGGTCGCCGCCGACCACCAGCCCGACCAGGCCGCCGGCAATCATTGCGAACGTAATCACGGGCGATCCTTAACGCGGTGGGCTGGTCTGCGGTGAGCAGGCACTCTAACGCCGCGGCCGCAACGCAAAAAAGCCCCCTCCGCCGGTGGCGGAGGGGGCCCAGAAGGTGGCGCCGCGTATTCCCAGCAGCCCACGGATCGCGTGTCGTTGTGGTCGAGCGGCGCCGCGTTGGGCGTCGGCACTCGCCACCAGCTCTGGTCAGGGAACCTCCTTAGTAAGTCAGCACCATGTCGATGCCGAAGGTGGCTTCCTCGTCGCGGAAGCGACCGCTGCCATCCGGCGACTCGCCGAAGCCGCCGTCGCGCGGCGTCCAGTCGTAGCGGACCTCGGGGCGGAACACCACGTTGGCGTGCGGCCGGTAGTTGAGGCCGAACGTGATCTCGTGGAAGTCCTGGCTGTCGTTACGCCACCACTCCAACCGCGAGCCCACCGCCCAGCAGTCGTTGAGCGTGTAGAACAGGTACTGGTTGATGCCCACCTGGTCGTGGCCAACGCCGTTGCCCACGGAGACCAGGTCGCTCTGGAACACGTAGTTGAGCTGATCGCTCACGGCGACATCGAACACCATCGAGTGGCTGTAGGCCGAGGTGTCACGGGCGCCGGCGTTGTCGTACGTGGCGCCGTCGCTCCGCTGACCGAAGTCGCCGAACGTGCAGATGTAGGTGAACGCGACGTTGTCGGTCAGGTTGGCGCTGAAGCCCCCCAGGAAGTTGGAGCCAGCGGTGCCGTTCTGGGTGTACTGATCGAAGCCGGTGTCCCAGCCCGCGGTCCACCCGGTGTAGACCTCGAAGTTCTCGTAGCCGGAGTACGTGCCAATCACGCCGGTGTGCGTGAACGGCTCGCTGTTGAACATCGTGTAGGCGTGGCTGTAGAAGAAGTTGTCCGGGGCGGTAACCACCTCGTAGCCAACCAGCGTGTAGAAGTGGCCCATCAGCACCGACCAATCGCCGGTGGCCAGCTCCAGGTACGCCTGCGGCATCGCCCAGCCGTACTCGCCGTAGTCAAAGCCTTGGCCGGCGTCCCACACGGCGTTGTCGTTGCCAAACGCCTGCGTCTTCTGGGCGTCGGTGCCGTACATGATGTCGAACCGGAAGCCCCAGTCCAAACCAGCCGAGCCGTCAGCCACCTTCTCGAACCAAAACCATTGCTGGTGCAGGTTGAGCTGGTTCGGGACGTCGTTGAACGCGAGGCCGTCGGCGAAGTTGTTCGAGAGCGGCGTCTGCTGGCTGTGGTAGCCAATCTGCGTCCACATACCGAAGTCCCAGGTGCGGCACGGGCCGAGCAGGTACTCGCTGAGCGTGAACGCTTCTCCCAGGTTGCAGCAGCTGGCGGGCGCCGGGCAGCAGCAACGCGTGGGGGCGGGCTCAACCGGTGCGCACGCCACGGGCGCCGCTTCGGCGACCGGCTCGCACGGGGCCTCTGAGACCGGAACGGCCGAGTGCGCCGGCGCCACGGCGGCCGGCTCGGAGTACAGCGGCGTGGGCTCCGGCATCTCGTCGGCCGGCGAAGCCCCGCCGTAGTAGCTCTCGTACTCCAGCGCCGACGGCTCAACCGCTTGAGGCTGGTTCAACGGCTGGGCCAGCACCTGGCTCACATCCAACGCCCAACAGGGGCTCGCCACGGCGGCCGTGGCAATCGCCGCGTAGGCGGCCTTGTAGACTTTCATTTTCCTTCCACTCCACGTTCGCGGGAAACGGTCCGGACGCGGGTGAGACGCCGTCGCGGGGCTGGATCAAAACCCCGATCGCCAACGCGCCTCTCCTGCGCAGCCAATGTCTGCTGGCAGTGCTATCGACGCGTGCCCGGGGTCGATGAGAAGAAGTTTGCCGCGGAAAGATCGGCAGAAGGGGTCGACCTGTTAAACCTTACGGGCGCGCCGAGTTGTGGCGCCAACCTACTTCCGGCAGAGCCGTAGGCGCCCGCAGAAGCGATCAACTCGCCGGCGTGAGCACGTCGTCGAACAGGGCGTCGACGAACTCATCGGGCCGAAACGCCGCCAGGTCTTCGTGCGACTCGCCGACGCCGATGTACTTGACCGGCAGCCCGAGCTGCTGGCGGATGGCGACCACCACGCCGCCCTTGGCCGTGCCGTCGAGCTTGGCGAGCACGATGCCGGTGCAGCCGGCCGCCTCGGCGAACTTGTTCGCCTGGCTGATGCCGTTCTGCCCCGTTGTAGCGTCAAGCACCAGCAGCGTCTCGTGCGGGGCGCCGGGGCAGGCTTTGGCGATGGAGTTGCGGATCTTCGTCAGCTCCTGCATCAGATTGGTCTGCGTTTGGAGCCGACCCGCGGTGTCGACGATGCAGACGTCCACCCCATCGGCCGACGCCTTCTCCGTCGCCTTGTAGGCCACCGTCGCCGGGTGGGCGCCCTTGTCCTCCTTGACGATCGAAAGCCCCAACCGCTCCGACCAGATGGTGAGCTGCTCCACCGCCGCGGCGCGGAACGTGTCGCCGGCGCCGAGCACCACGCTCTTGCCCTGCGACTTGAACATGCTGGCGAGCTTAGCGATGGAAGTGGTTTTGCCGGCGCCATTCACGCCGCAGACCATGACGACCGTCGGCCCCGACTCCGCGAACTCAATGGGCGACTCCGCCTGGGCCATGAGCTCCTTGAGCTTGGCTTTCATCACGTCAATCACTTCGCCGAGCTCAACGACCCGGCCACGCATCTTAGTGGCGATCTCCTCGACGAGCTGCTCGCACCCGTCCACGCCCATATCCGTGCGGTAGAGGATGCCGCGGATCTCTTCGAGGAAATCGTCATCGATCAACCGCCCCTCGCTCTTGAAGAGGTCGCGGATGTCGGTCTTGAGCAGGTTGCCGGTCTTCTTGAGACCCTGCTTGATGCGGTTGAACAGGCCCATGCGGCGAGGAGAGGTTAGAGGTCGGAGGCTAGAGGCTAGGGGACCGCGAAGAGACTCAACATAGGGGCCGAGTACAACTCAGGAAAAGGGTCTCAGGAGCGAGCCCCTAACCTCCAGCCTCCAGCCTCTAGCCTCGCGCCTCTGGCGCCAGCTTGTCGAGGATCCCGTTCACAAACGCCGCGCTCTGGGCTCCGCCGAAGCGCTTGGCGAGCTCCACCGCTTCGTTGATCGCGACCTTGTACGGCGTCTCGGTGTAGAGGATCTCGAAGGCGCCGAGCCGCAGGGAGTTGCGGTCGGTCGGAGCCATGCGGTTCAGGCTCCAGTTGTCCGCCGTCTTGGTGATGAGGTCGTCCAGCTCCTGCCGATTCCGCCGCACGCCCAGAATCAGGTCGAGGGCGAACTTGCGGTTCTCTTCGTCCCTGATCCGTCCGTAGACGAACTCTTGCAGCTCCCCCGCCGACTGCCGGGGGTTGGCGTCGTCCTCGAACAGGATTTGCAGCGCGACTTCACGCGCGCGGGAGCGGAGAGACATGGGTGTGGTGGCAAGTGCCAGTGGCAAGTGGCGGTTCGCGTCTTGACTCGAAGCCGGATCGCTAGGGGCCACTCGCCACTTGCACTGGCCACTTTCTTATTTGGTGGGCAAAGCCTGGAGCAACGACACCATCCGCAACGCGGCCTCGGCACACTCGGCGCCCTTGTTGCCGACGTCGCCGCCGGAGCGGTGGATGGCCTGCTCCATGGTATCGCACGTGAGCACGCCGAACAGGACCGGCAGCGAATGCTCGGTGGCGATCCGCATTAGAGCATCGGTCACGCCCTGGTTGATCCAGTGGTCGTGCGAGGTATCGCCCTTGATCACGGCGCCCAGCGCCAAGATCGCCCAATACCGGCAGGTGTCCGCCAGCCGTTGCGTGACGACGGGGATCTCCCACGCGCCGGGAACCCACACGAGGTCAATCGACTCGTCCGCCACGCCCGCGTCGGTCAGCGTCTTCACCGCCCCATCGGCGAGCTTCTGCGTGATGGACTTGTTCCACTCCGCGACGACGACGGCGAAGCGGGCGGAGGTGGCGGAGGTGGCGGAGGTGGCGGAGTCAGCTGCAGAAATCACGTTTGGCATGCAGAGAATCTACAACAGCGAGCCGGCGGCGTCAGCTGCTGCTACAATTCCCACTGGCGGGATCTCCGAAGTCTCCCTTACCGAACGAGTCGCCTGTGGACCGCGAAGAACTACTCGCCCTGATCCGCAAGGGGCCAATCCGTATCACAATGAATGATGGGCGTAGCTACGACGTCCCTAACATGGAGTGCTGCTTGGTGAGCCAGATCTCGATTTCTGTGCTCGTCAAGAGCGAAGGAGACGGCAAGTGGCGTCAGCACCACCTGCCGCTCGTCACGATTGCCGGAATCGAGGAGCTTCAAGAAGCTTGAGAGTGCTCACGCCTCTTTCATACTCATCAAGAACTCGGCGTTGGTTCGCGGTCGCCGTCAGCTCTGCCTCACTCCGCTAACGATTGAAGCGCCTCGTCGATGGCGGCTTGCGCCGCGGCGGCGTCCAGTTCCGCGGACTGCAGCCGCCGCACGTAGCGGTACACGGGAACCAACCGACGAGTCGCGAGCATTCGACGCTCAAGCAAGGGCTTATTGAGCTGGCTCTTCGGGAGACGGCGTCGCTTGAAACCCGGCTCGATAGCCGCAACGACAACGTCGGATTCTTTGAAGAACCCGAGTTTGCTCTTGATGCGAGACACCGACTCAGGCGGGTCAAGGATACCAATCGATATCGATTCAACCCCAGCTTCCTGAGCCCACACACGCAACTCCTCTACGGAGGACTCAAACGAAGCCTGCGAGTCGTGCGCGTTGTCGCCGCCTGCCGGGACCTCGCCTTGCTCGTCACTAACCATCAAGAAAGACCACTTAAGGTCGTTCTTGAACTGCCTTACCCGCCGGTCCAACGCTCTCGCCAAGTGGACGGCGTTTTGATCAGCGGCTTTGACGTAGACCGCGAGAACGGTCTTCTTAGCTTCGTCACGGGCGAGCGGCAGCGTCGATCGGTCCTTTGCGGCGTGGGGGCCGGTGACGAATCGAGCCTGCGCGTACCGCACTGCCGGCTGACCGGGCTGCAGCGGGTCAGGCTCGTCAGCTCGGACATCGCCGCCAAAGCACAAGGCGGTCAGTGCCACTGGAACCCAAGCAAGTAATGGTCGATGGCGCATCGGATCGTTTCCGCGTCCACGGCGTAGCACGTGCCGACCTACGCCTCTTTCATGCTCATCAAGAACTCGGCGTTGCTCTGCGTCTTCCGCAGCCGGGTGGTGAGCAGGTCCATGGCGTCGGGCGGGTTCATCTCGGCGAGCACTCGGCGGAGGATGCTCACTCGGCGGTACTCTTCCGGGTCCATCAGCATCTCTTCGCGGCGGGTGCCGGAGCGGGCCATGTCGATGGCGGGCCAGATCCGCTTGTCGACCAGCGCCCGGTCGAGCACGATCTCCTGGTTGCCGGTGCCCTTGAACTCCTCGAAGATCACCTCGTCCATCCGGCTGCCGGTGTCGATCA
>JBCDJN010000156.1:0-8540 GCA_039414355.1 Planctomycetota bacterium
AGCATCGCGCGGTCGCCGATCAGCAGCACGGCGTCGGCCGCGGTGTCGCCGGTTGAGTCGCCAATCGCCAGCGGCGCCGTCGCGGGCCGAACGCCCAGCCGGCGGGCCAGCAGCACGCGGGCGAGCGCTGCGCTGGTCCGCGAGCCCTCGTCGAGCGCCAGCGTCCGGACCTCGGCAGGCGGCCGGCGGAAGAAGACCTTCACGCTGCGAACCGGCCCGTGACTCGCCACGCAGGCGTCGGACACCACGCGGTAGCCCTCGCCGGCGAAGTACTCCTTGACCGGAATCAACGCCACGTCCAGCCGCCCGGCCGCCAGCGAATCCGCCAGCCGGCTCGGCAGGTCGAACAGCACCCGGCAAGCGGGCAACCGCTCCGCCAACCCGTGCACCAGCGGCTTGGAGTTGAGGTAGTTGACCGCGCCGATCCGCAGGGTTGGCGAGTTCTCGGGCTGGGTTGACATGGCGGGGTGGTTTGGAACACGAGTCTCCGCATAACTATAGCCAGCCGCGGGCGTTTGGCAGAGATCGGGCGCCAGACGTATCACCCATCATTCAGCAAGCCGCAATCGCCCCAGGACAAGCCGGCCACGCCAACCGGCCCCGGCCCCCGTTCAATAAAAATCCAGCCGGTTGAACGCCTTGATGCCCGCCCGGAGCGGCAGCACCGTGGCGAGCAGGCCGGTCAGCACCGCGGCGCCGGAGCCGACCACCATCCACATCTTCAGGCTGCCTGCGTCGAGGAACGACTGCTGCATCCGCTGCTGCTGCGCGATCAAGAAGAAGTGGCAGGGCAGGGCGGTGAGCGCGACGATCAGGATGATGTAGACCGCGCTCAGCACCAGGTTGAGCGTCCCGCCGAAGCCGGCGGCGATCTTTGAAGGCGAGGGCTCGCTGAAGTTGGGCATCGAGGCGCCCAGCCCCACCGCCATCGCCGCCAGGCCGACGCAGAGCAGCACGTTGGTCACCTGGTGAACGAAGACCACCAGCGGGTCGACCTGTAGCATCAAGTCGCTCAGCAGCACCAAGAGCGCGCACGGCAGCCAGGAGCCGAGGGCGGCGAACGCGAACTTGCTCCAGACGATCGTTTCGCGGCTGATGGGCATTAGGCCCAGCACCCAGAAGCGTCGGCCTTCGAGGCTGACCATCGGGAAGATGAACCGAGTGGTGAACGTCGACAAGATCAGCCCCACCACCGCCAGGTTCAGGAAGCTCACCATGTTGACCCACGTGACGTAGTTGACGTCGTTGCCCGGGTTGCTGAAGCGGTCGATATTGAGGAAGTACAGGCCTAGCAGCCCGAAGAAGATCAAGAACTGCGACCACTGCACCGGGTCGCGGCGCAGCAGCCGCCAGTCTTTCACGAGAAGCAACTGCACCTGCGGGGGGAAGGCTGAGCAGAGGCGGCGGGCCACGCGGTCCACAATCGCCTCGCGGGCTTGGCGCTTGCCGCGGGCGCGGCACTCCAGCGAGCTGTACGCGGCCCGGTAGATCCGCTTGCCGCACGCCACCACCAGCAGGTGGCAGACCAGGGCGTTGGTTACCATGACCGCCAGGTACAGGCAGCTCTGCACCACCGGCAGCTCCACGCCGCCCGCGGTGTCGCTCGGCCAGGGCAGGGCGGCCTCGAGCAGGCTGTTGCAGAGCCAAGAGCTTGGCAGCCACTGCTGCTGCGTGAACTCAAACCGCTTGACCGTCTCGTGGAACCAGTCGGCGCCAAACAGCTCCGCCTGCGGCACGGCCATCGTCTTCCAGATCGACCAGCACGCCAGCGCGATCACCACGCAAGCCGTCGTGCCAAGAACCGCGGACCTTAGCCCCGGCAGCTTGTAGACCAACAGCAAGCAGGCGAGCGCTCCGATCCCGCAGGGGATGTAAACGAACGACAACACCAGCGGCAGGATCAGCGCAAAGTAGTACCACGGCGCCTCGGCGACGATGCCGTACGCCACGGTCATGGGGCTGGCCAGCAGCAAGAAGCCCCAGCTGCTGAAGGCGACCGCCTCCTGAAACTTGTACAGCACGATCCGCTCGGGCCGGATCGGCTGCGTGAGCAGAAAACGCGTCTCTGCGGAGCTAAAGAGCCCGCCATAAACGATGATGCCGGCCGAGAAGATCAGCATCACGTTCAGCGACGCGAAGAAGACGTGAAACACCAGCCGCACGGTCTCCGCGTGGTACTGCCCGCCCGCCTTGCCGACATAGGGCAGCAGGTAGGCGAAGCCCTGGTAGAAGAGCACAAAGAGCCCACACCAGAAGAACAGGCTTAGCCCCAGCACCAACGCGGTCCGCAGCCGCGACTCCGTGAGAAGCTGGCGGATCTGCGTCCCCCCCACCTGCCAGCGGAGCTGCCAGCAAAGGTACGACTCGCGGTCTTCGGTCGGCAAAGACTTGGCGACCGGGGGGAGCGTGGCGGCGGCGAGCGGTGAGGACAAGGGCGGCATCTCGGTCAACGGGCTAGGCGCCCTCGGCAGCCGAGGCCTCGCTCGAAGCGGGCGCCTCGGGCTGAGACACCAACGACAGGTACATCGCTTCGAGCGTGGCGCCGGTCGATTCGGTCTGCTCCCGGAGCCCTTCCACCGGACCCTCAAAAACCAGGTCGCCGCGGTTCATCACCCCGATGCGATCGGAGATTTCCTCGGCGGCGGAGAGCGTGTGCGTGGACATGAGCACCGACAGGCCGGCGTCCGCTTCGCGTCTTAGCAGGTCTTTCACCAAACGGATGCTCTGCGGGTCGAGCCCCACCATCGGCTCGTCGACGACCAACACCTCGGGCGAATGCAGCATAGCCGAAGCAAACACGGTCCGCTGCTTCATGCCGTGCGAGTAGCTTTCGGTCAGATCGTCGATGAAGCCGGCCAGGCCGAAGCGCTCCGCCTCGCGATCAATCGCCTCGCCCACCGCCTGGGTGGACATGCCGTGCATCTCGCCGACGAACCGCAAGAACTCTCGGCCGGAAAGCTTGTCGTACAGGAACGGCTGGTCGGGCACGTAGCCAATGCAGCCGGTCGCCTCGCGGGTCTGCGTCGCCACGTCGAAGCCGCACACCGTCACCGTGCCGCGGCCGGGCCGCAGCAGACCGACAAGCATCTTGATGCTGGTGGTCTTCCCGGCGCCGTTGTGGCCGAGCATGGAGAAGAGCTCGCCTCTTTCGATCCGCAACGAGAGGTCGCGCACCGCCACCTTCGACCCGTAGCTCCTGTGCACGCCCGAGAACTCAATCATGGACCGCGTCCGGCGCTTCTTGCTTTGCGGTGGGTTCTTCGCTGGCCTCAATAGCCCTGCGGGTGGGCGGGCTCTTGGCGGGCGGATCGTCGCCGGCGGGCTGCTGTCGTTTTGGCGTGGCGACCGACGAGTAAACGTCCAGGTCGAGCCACTCGTCGGCAAGCGACGCCGACTCTTGCTCCGGCACCCGGGTGAACCGCAGGCAGACGTTCATGAAGAACGAGTCCTGGCGCAGCACCCGGCCATCCTCCTCCACCCAGAGCACGGACCGGAGCCGGTCTTTCTCGCTCACCCCCGCGGCGGAGAGCGACCGGTAGACGATCCGCTTCACGCGAATGAGCTCGCCGCGGTGCAGCAGGCGCTCTTCTTCTTCGACCTCCGCCTCCACCAACTCGGCGGGCTGGCCCGGCCGCGAGAACGGGCTGTACACCTCTTCCCGCCAACGCCGGCCAACGTACATGTTCAGCAGCTTTGGTTCTGGCGAGAGCTGGCCGCCGATCATGCTCTTCTTCCGCCACGGGTGCTCGCTGCGGCGGATGTACTCGCCGGTTTGCATCTTGAGCTGCAGCACGCCGTCGCGAACGTTGCCGGTAATCTTGACGATCTGGGCGACGTCATTCACCCGCACCCGCGTCTGAAAACTGGCCAAGCTCCCAAGCGAATCAAATGTGGCACGATTGCGGAGATCGAGCTCCACGTCACCAAGATTGCTGAGCAGCCCAAGCAACCACTGGGGAGCGTCTTCGGGAAGAGGGATGCTGTTGAGGCGCACCCGGCTGTGAACTTCTGTGGTGTCCGCGGTGCCGGCAAGCGACTGAGACACCGCGATGCCGCACGGCTTGCCCTGCAGCTCGATCCGCCAACCCACGGGAGTGTCGTGGCTTCTGGCCCCGACGCGGGGCGGCTCTCCCTGGAAAAACGGCGGCAAAATCTTCGCCACCATCAGCCAAGACATGGCAGACAGCCACAGCAACACCACCACCGCTTGGAAAATCCTATTTCCCATCGCTCCCTCGCCAGTCAGGCCACGGGCGCACTATCGGGCTCGGGGCCCGCCCAAGTCGGCAACGCACTCTTGCGTCACGGCTCTTAGTCTACGCCATCGATAAGGCCGGGGCGAGGAAGACGACACCGCGAAGCCGCGAACGCCGCCGATCAACAAGCTCGCGAGCGCCACGCACTGCGCCACGCACTGCGCCACGCACTGCGCCACGCGGGAGCCCATCGGCGGGCGCGTCAGCGCGAATCACCGCTGCGGCGACACCGTGACCCAGCGAAACCAAGGCAAGAAGCGACGAACTTCCAAGCCCCGCCACCAGCAGCGTCTACCGCAGTCTGCGCTCGGCCGCATTTCGGGGACATCCACGTTAACCAATACCTGCAAGGGCTTTACGACGACGGAAGATAGCGAAACTGGCGCCACCGAGGAGGACAATCCTTGATTTTATAAGCCGCTGATATTAGTATCTCCGATCAAGAGGTCACGGGGATTTGGAGACGGAGCCCCCCTTTTCTGCCTGACAGGAGGCGCCGGATGGCAAACGCAACTTACTTCGTGCAGGAGTGCCCCACGTGCGGCCGCAACCTGCAAGTTCGCGTTGAGTACCTGGGCAAGCGAGTCGTTTGTCAGCACTGCAGCTCGCGATTCCGCGCCACGCAGGATTCGTCGGCAAGCCAAAGCGAAGCCGCTTCCGAGAGCACGCTTATGCAGCGTGCGGAAGAGTTGCTGCAAACCGCTGAAGCGAGCGGCATCGGCATCCGCGGTCGCGATCGCCAACACCGCGCCGCGATTTAAGCGGACGCTCATCCGCGACCGCCGCGGGACTCATCAACGCCTTCTCATCACTTGCGTGCTGAAGCGACCAAGCGGTCCAGGTCCGCGAAGTAGTCGGGGTACGTTTTCGCCGTGCACGACGGATCTTTGATGCGGACCCCCGGATGTCGGAGCCCGACCAGAGCCAGGCTCATCGCCATGCGGTGGTCGTCGTAGGTTTCGAAGTCGACCGCGCGCAGCGGCCCGGGGTGGATCGTCAGGCCGTCTTCGTGAGTTTCAACTTGGGCGCCGGCCCGGCGTAGCTCCGTGGCGAGGTCTTCGATGCGATCGGTCTCTTTCAGCCGGTTGTGCGCGATACCGGTGATGCGAGTCGGCCCCTCGGCAAACAGGGCAACCGCCGCCAAGGTCTGGGCGGTATCGCTCACGGCGTTCATGTCCACCGTGACGCCACGCAGCTTGCCGCCGGTCACCGTGATCGAGGTCGCATCGTGCTGCACTTCGCAGCCCATCAGGGCGAGCAGCTCAACAAACCCGACATCGCCCTGCAGCGCCTCAGCGGTAAGGCCCTCGACACGAACCCGGCCGCCGGTAATCGCCGCAGCCGCCCAAAAGTAACTGGCAGCCGAGGCGTCGGGCTCGATCTCGTAGTGGCGTGCCGTGTAGCAGGCGGGGGCGATGGTGAACCGCGAAAGATCCTCCGCGGCATCCACCGCGACGCCAAACGCCTCCATCACTTTCAGCGTGATGGTCACGTACGGCTTGGAAACCAGTTCGCCCTGGACGGACAGGGTCACCGGAGACTCCGCGAACGGCGCCGCCATCAGCAGCCCGCTCAGAAACTGACTCGACGCGTCGCCGCGGATGGGGGCTTCGCCACCGCGCAGCCCGCTCGCCTCGACGACAACCGGTGGGCATCCGCCCTCGCTCTCGCACCGTACAGCGCCGCCGAGGCGGTTGAGCGCGTCGGCCAAGTCACCGATCGGCCGCTGACGCATCCGCGCGATACCATCCAGACGGTACCTCCCGCGGGCCAGGGCGAGCATCGCCGTCAGAAACCGAACGGTCGTTCCGCTGTTGCCGACAAACAGGTCCGCCTCCGCAGCCGGCGTGCGGCCACCCCTTCCACCAACGCGGAGCCCGGCCTCGCCAGTCGACGCCACATCGAAGCCGAGCCGACTCAGGCCATCGACCATGGCGTGCGTGTCGTCGCTCTTCAGGGCGCCGCTGAGCGTCGACTCGCCATCGGCCAACGCCGCGCACAGCAACGCCCGGTTGGTGATGCTCTTCGACCCGGGCGGGCGGATCGCCCCAACAACGGGCTCGCGAACCGGCAGCACCGGGAGCGGGTCCTGCAATGGCGAAGGCTCAGGCACGCGGAAAACCCCAAAGAACGGCGGTCGGCGGAGCGGGCCGCCACATCAGAAAGACTAGCCGAGACCGCCCAAGAACAGAATCGCCCGATCCGGCGAGGCCGTTCTTCGCCGTGACCGCAAGGCACGAGTCGAAAATCCGCCCGCGACAATGGCCGAACACCCCTGGCTGGCCGATAACCCAAAGTGCTATGATCAGCGACACGCTCCCTTAGCTCAATCGGCAGAGCAACTGACTCTTAATCAGTAGGTTCTAGGTTCGAGTCCTAGAGGGAGCACTAGTGCGGTTCCCGGCGGTACATCCGCGGTTCCCAGCGGTTCAACGAGAACCGCGAAACGGCCTTTCGCGGTTCCCAGCGGTACTTCGGGTCGCGCTTCGCTTCGGGGCGCGCTTCGGGTGCGCTTCGGGGCCCCGAAGCAGTGCGGATGGCAGGTCGGCAACCCGGTCTTTGGCAATCCGGTTGTAGTGCTGCAAAGCCACAACCGCCGAGTGGCCCATCCACTCCGCGGTCTGCATGGCCTGGATGCCGTTCTCTTGCCAGTCCGTTTCGCAGCTCGCCCGCATGTTGGTGAACGGCTTGTCCCAGAGGGCCACGCCGATCTGCCGGCAGAGGGCTTCGATCTGCTGAGCGATCAGCGAGTGGTCGGCGCCGCCAAGCTTCGGCAGCGCCCGCGTCTCGCCCTCGGGCGCCACTCGCCACAGCTCGTCGAGCATCCGCAGAGCCATCCCCTCTAACGGCGTGGTGCGCCGGAGTCCGCCGCGGTGCCGCGTGGTCTTCGGTGACGTGACGACCACCACTTCCGCGTGAAAGTCGATGTCGGACCAGTGGAGCGAGCTGAATTCGCTTGGGCCGCGAAAGGTCGCGTATCGAGAGAGCGCAAGCATCGCACGCACCTCGGGCTCTGGGCTCAGTTCGATGAGCTTGTCGACGAGCCGGCTGGTGACGTACCAGTTGCGTTCTTCGTTGAACTCCCCCTCCGCCCGCAACTGGGCAAAGGGGTTGGTCGGCTCCTCAATGGGGGCGCTGGGGTCTCGGCGTATCCAGCGGAGGCGAACGGCGAAGTCAAAGAGCTTCCGCCAGGTCTTCACCGCACGCGACACCGACGCGCGGCTGAGTTCGCCTTTCTTGACGCTGCCGTGCTCACGCGCCCACTGCTTCGCTGCGTCCGCATCGGCCGGGATGATGTCCTCGACCAGCTTGTCGGCGCCGAAGTAGTCCTCGATCATCCGGCAGTGCTGCTGGTAGTTCTTCTGGGTGGAGTCGGCGACATCAAGCGTCGCTTTCCACTTCTCAATCAGCCGGCCGACGGTGCCGGGCCGATGGACGCCAGCGGGGCTTGGGTTTTTGGCACGGCCCTCGACCTTGCCGTCGAACCGGTCTTGAGCGTCCCGGCGCTCCGCCTCACCAATCAACCCGGTGCGGGCGACGGCGTCGTAGCTGCGCTGCGGGAGCTGGCGGAGCCACTCGCGAGTCACGCTGTCGAGTTCCGTCCGTTGCCAGTAGTGGGCCTCCACCTTGTTGAGCCGGCGGTGGGCTTCCTCGCTGTCGTCCCGCGAGAGTTCGCCAAGGCGGACCGCACGACGCTTGCCGTTGGCCGCCTTGACGAACACCCACGTGTGCCCGTTGGACTGCATCGATCGGGACGCCATACGTCACTCTTCCATGGTTAGGTGCTGCTTCATCCGCTCGACCTGCTGCTGACTGAACAGCGGCCGGCGGCCCACCTTCTCGGCGGGGTTGATCCGCAGAAGCTTCCGGGTGTCGTCGAACTTGGTCCGCCCGACGCATAGGTAGTCGCACGCCTCCTGCCGCGTGTACCGCTTGCCGGCCTCGATCTGCGGGGCCGGGGCGACGAACGCTGCTAGTTGCTGCTGGCAGATCGCCTGGGCCCGCATCAGGTCGGTGATCTGCTCAACCTGTCGTTTCAGTTCCTCGAACTCATCGCGTGATGGAGTGGCCATGCATCGCTTTCATGCTTGACAGGGCCTCCGTGGGTACGCACAATCCACGGCGACCCCGAAAGGGTCGTTTGCGAAATGGCCGTAACTCCTGCCTGCCAAGGACTTGGGAGTTACGACCGTCCATGGCGCCCTTGAGGGGTCGCCACCTATACGCCGCGGACACATCGGGCCTAGCGAGTCCTACCTCGCTAGGCCCGCCCGCTAGCTAGAC
>JBCDJN010000157.1:0-8508 GCA_039414355.1 Planctomycetota bacterium
GTTCGCCAAGCCGGACGGCGTTGTAGAACACACGATAGGTCAACTGGCTGGCTGCTCTGCGGTGTCTTGGTTCTCCCTGTACGCGACCGCATTTTATCCGGCATCAACTACCTGTGTAGCGTCTCGGCTCGCCGGCCCGTCCGAACGACCCCACCAACCCGCACACCCCGCACCACCGAATTCTGCGGAAAAACGGCGCCAACTGTCGCTGCTAGCAGCACCGGTGTAACGATACCCAGGGCAGGTCGCCTCCCCTGCACCGGTCCCCCGGGTTGTGATGCCTGCGTTTCGTTGGCTGCTGTCGCTCGTAACGGTTCTGCTGGCCCTGTCCGCCGGCTGCCGCTGCCCGTCGTGCCGGACGGTTTGTCCGCCACCGGTGGCGCCCTGCGCGTTTGAGCCCACCGAGCCCACCGCCGCCCCCGACCTGCCGGCCCTCATCCCCTTCGAAGAAGCAAGCCCAGCAGACTCGCTGTGCCTGCTGCCGGGGCCGATCGACGGCTACGACCTGCTCGACCGCGGCACGTGCCAGTGCCACGCCGCTACCAACACGGTGGTGGCCAACGCCGTGCTGATCGAGAAGCGGTGGGCCGAGGTGCTGATCGACTGCGAAGAGGGCGCCGTTGAGGAGTCGCTCTGCCTCACGCGGAGCCTGCTCGCCCTGCAAGCCGCCGACCTGCGGAACACGGCGGCCGCGTCGGCGCTGACCAGCTTCTACCTCCTCGCCGGCGTCGAAGCCCAGGAAGAGTACCTCCGCCGCGGCATCGCCGAGGTCGAGGCGACGCTCCGCCGCGTGGATAGTCTTCGCTCGAGCGGCCTGGAAGTGCCGAAGGAGCTGGATCGAGACGAAGTCGCCGCGCGGCTCGACGACCTGGAAGACAAGCGGCTTCAGCTCGGCGCCGCGCGGGTGCAGCTTAACGGGCAGCTGAAGCGGTCGCTCGGCTGCCCGCTGGACCAGCGTCGGTTCTTCTGGCCGAGTGTCCAATGGGCGCCCAACCTTTCGGGAGTCGACGTCAACGCGGCGGTCGACATTGGGCTCGCCAACCGAACCGACCTGCGCAGCCTTCGCCTGGTGCGTTGCAAGCTGAACAAGGCGACCGTCCCCATCGCCCGCATCGTGCTGCAGGTGGCGGACGGCTCGCTCGGCACGGTAACGCCCACGAGCGGCATCGTCCACAAGCTGCGCTGCGGCGATTGTTACAAGCAAGAAGTCTCCGTCCGCTGCCGGCAGCTCACGATGCTTGAGCGAGACACCGAGCAACTCGCCATCGGCAAGATCAAGAGCGCCGCGTGCAAGGTGGCGGTGCAGCAAGATCGCGTGCGGCTGGCCCGCGCGGCGGTGGAGCATCGGCGGAACGAGCTGACACGGCTTGAGAAGCTCCGCGACGTGGAGGACCGATCGATCTTTGAGGTCAGTGTCGCCCGCGGTCGGTTGTTCGACGCGGAGTCGGCGCTGGTCACTAAGGTAGTCGAGCTGAAGGTGGCCGAGGTCGCCCTCCGCGAGGTCCAGCACCTGCTGGCCGTGGACTGCGGCTACGGCGTGGCGATCTGTGGCGAGCACTGCTGCACCGGCGAGTGCGGCGGCTGCGGTTGCCGAGGCGGATGCAGCGCGTGCGGCGGGCTAACCTGTTGCGGCGAAGTGAGCTGCAACTAGCGCGAGTTGCCGACGATCCGCGCCTACTGCCGGTTCGCCATTGCTTGCCGCAGCTCTTCATCGAGCGAGGGACTCGCTTCGAGGACGCGCTCAAACACTTCCTTGCCGATGGTGAAGAACCGGCACGGGGTGGTGGCGATCACGCTCGCGTTGCGCGGCTCCTGCTCGATGAGCGCCACCTCGCCGAAGTAGTCGCCCGGCCCCAGATGGGCGACGGTCCGCTTCTGGCCCTTGGTCTCGACGACGATGTCCACCTCGCCCGCGTCGATGAGGTAGAACAGGTCGCCCTCGTCGCCCTGGCGGATGATCATGTCGCCCGCCTTTGCCTTCTCGATGCCCATGCTCTGCGTGATGTGCAAGAGCGTGATTGGCGTGAGGTCCTTGAAGAGCTTCTTGCCGCTAAGCTCCTGGGCGGCCTTGAGGATGCCGCGGACCTTGTTTTGCTCCTCACGGACCGAGCTGTCTGTCTTGATCTTGCCGTCGACCATGTTGACGATGCGATCGGCGACGTCCAGCACGCGGTTGTCGTGCGTGACCATGATGACCGAGGGTGGGTCGGTGTCGGGGCCGTCGGGCCCCTCCGGTTCGCCGGGGCGTGGCTCGCGCGGCGTGCTGGTGAGTTCCTGGAACAAAGTGACCGCCTCGCGGCCGCTGTGCTTGTCGAGGGCGGCCGTTGGCTCGTCGGCCAGGATCAGCCGCGGCCCGTGGACCAGCCCCCGGGCGATCGCCACTCGCTGCTTCTGCCCACCAGAGAGCTGGCTCGGCTTCTTGTGCATGTGCTCGCCAAGCCCAAGCCGGGTGAGAAGGTAGCGGATGCGATCGTCGGCCAGCTTCCGATCCATACCAGCCAGCTCCGACGCCATCCGCACGTTCTCATACGCGGTAAGCGAGCCGAAGAGGTTATGCGCTTGGAAGATGAACCCCAGGTCGAGCCGCAGTCGCGTGATGAGCTGCTGGAAGCGGCTCTCGGTGTTCACGAGCGGCAGCCCCATCGGCGCGGCGAGCAAGTTCCACGGTCGTCCAATCGCGAGGCGCAGCGAGTCTTGGATCGCGGCGGTTGTATGCTGATCGGGGTTGAGCTCTTCGCCAAGGATGCGGAGGCTGCCCTCGCCCACCGTCCGCAGCGTTCCGATGAGCGTTAACAGCGTTGTCTTCCCGGAGCCAGAGGGCCCGGTCATGATCACAATCTCGCCCGCGCGGACTTCCAGGTGGTTATCAAACAGCGCTTGCTTGCGGGCTTCGCCCTCGCCGAAGAAGTGGTTAACGCCTTCCACCTGCACGCGGGGCCGACCGACGACGCGCGGCGGCCCTTTCTCTTCGGGCGGCGGCTCCGACGGGAATAGAGTGATAGAGTCCATAGTTGATCGCCGCGACAGGGATCGTTAACCGTTAGAAGAGGCTCGCAGGGTCGGCTACCAACAACTTCCTCACCGCAAGCAACCCCGACACGGTGCACATGGAGATGGTGAACAGCAACACCCAGGCGAGTAGTGTTGGCGTCATGATTAGCGGCAACCCCGTTTTCGCGGCCAAACCCGCGTACAACGCTGTGCTAACCAAGGCGCCGGGCACGAACCCCATGATCGAAAGCCAAAACGCCTCGGCGACGATTAGGCGGGTGAAGTAGTCGGCGCCGTATCCCATCGCCTTGAGCGTGGCGAACTCTGCCATATGGTCGGTGATGTCGGAGAAGATCACCTGATAGCAGATCACAACGCCAACAATAAACCCGATGATGGTGCCCGCGGAGAAGACGACTCCGATCGGCGTGCTCCGGCGCCAAAAGCCCTTCTCCTTGCGGACGAAGTCGCGGTGCGTGTAGGCGACGGCCTCGTCCCCCAGCTTTTCGGAGATGCGGGCCGCCACGTCAGCCGCGTCGTATCCGTCTTGGACTTCCACGACGCCGATGTCGACCACGCTCAGCGGATCGCCGAAGCGGCGGCGATTGGGGAAGTAGCTTGCGAAGTTCGGCGCGTGCATCACCAGGTTGCCGTCGTGGACGAAGTCGGCGCCCAGGTCGAAGGCGCCGACGAGGCGGACCCGCTTGCCGGCCAGCTCCGCGGGCATCTGGGCCAGGGTTTCCAGGTCTTCAACCGGGAATGCGAAGTTGGGCGTCTTGCTCTTCACGTCAATGATCGCCGTCTGCGGCGGCCGCAGGGCGGGGCCGAGCGCAGCGAAGTCCGTCGCGCGAAACACGGGGTCGCCCACCTGGTAGCCAATGACGCGGATCCGGTATCCCTTCTGCTGCTTCTGCCGCTCCGAAGGGTCGTTGGTTAGCGGGTCAAGATTCCGCAGCACCGCGGCCATCCATTCTGCGTAGACCGGGTAAGCGCCCTCGACACCCTCGCAGGATCGGGCCTGCGCTAGCGCAGCGAGCGGGAATCGCTTCTCCGCCGCCAATGCAAAACGAGCCGGGCTTGTGATGAACACTTCGCCGGCCAGCTTGTCGATTAGTTGGATCTGGCTGGAGAACAACGCGCTTTCAAAACCGAGTTGCACAAACATCAGCAGCACCGCAAAGCCGATCCCTGTGCAGGCGATCAGCAGGCGGCGCTTGTCGTGCGTCAGGTTCTTCCAGGCGAGGCGGGTCAAAGCAAGTAAGGAGTTAGAAGGGAGAAGTCAGAGGTGATTGGTGGCGAGGGTCGTTGTGTGCGCTAAGTTAGAACAGGCTGGCGGGGTCGGCGGTGAAGAGCTTGCGCAGGGCGCCGGCTCCGGAGACTAGGCACATGGTAATGGTTAGCGCGAGCACCTGGGCGGCGATGGGAAACGTGAGCTCCATGGGGATCCCGGCGGCGTTGCGGATGGCTTGGTACAGGCCGAGCGCGACGAGCAGCGACGGCACATAAGACACCAACGCCAGCAACAACGCCTGCCGGAGGACGACCGACGAGAGGTAGTTATTCCCATAGCCCATCGCCTTGAGCGTTGCGTATTCGCCCAGCAGGTTGTCGATGTCGGTTGAGAGCACCTGGTAGACGATCGCAACCCCCACCAGGATCGAGACGAACACTCCCAGCGTGAAGATCACGCCGAACGGCGTGCCCTGCATCCAGTGGTCGCGTTCGTGGGCAACGACCTGCTGGCGGGTCAGGATCTCGACGTCGTCGGGTTCGTCGTAGAGTTGTTCGAGGGCCAGCTTGGCGGCGTTCCGATCCGCGTCGTCGGCGTTGGCGTCGACCAGGGTGACCAGCCCCAAGTTTACTTCCCCGGGCGGCTGCAGCGGGTAGGCGGCCTGGAAGCCCGCGTCGTTGACCATGCACGCCCCGTTGCAAACCATCCCGGACCCAAGCGTGAAGACGCCCTTAATCACGACGCGGTTGGGGCCCAGCGCCGTGCGGACGTTCAGGTCGTCCTCACCGAACTCCTCGTCGTTTTGTGGACCGTACTCCGGCTTGCTCTTGTCGTCCATCAGGACGAAGCGCGAGGAGGTGAGCTTCTTCGAGGCGTCGGCGAGGTCGTTTCGTTCGACGGCGAACGGCGGGTCGGCCGGGTTGACGCCTAGCACGAGGATGCCGCGCCCAAGCCCGGGCTTTGCTTCGCCAGAAGTGACGGTGGACGCCGGGCCTTGATCGAGCGTCCAGGCGGCGCCCGCCAGGTCAGGGGAGTTGTCCTGGCCTCGCTTGCCGGGGGTCTGCCACTCGGAGAGCGCAATCAGCAGTGGTCGCGCCGCGGCGACCGACGGGAGCGATTCCGCTTGCCGGAGCCGCCGGCGTGAGAACGTGCGTGGCTCGGTCAGGTGGAGGTAGGCGGGCGACCGGATCATCAGGTCGAACTCAAGAGCGTCGTACACCTGGGTGGCGGTGCTCTCGATGGCGCCCTTGAAGCCCATCTGCATGAAGATGAGCATCGCCGCGAAGCCCACGCCCGCCACACCCACCGACGTCCGCACCCAGTTGTGCGAGAGGTTCTTCCAGGCGAGCGGGGTCATGCGAAGGGCGGGCGATCCAGAAGGTTGGGGCCGGTAGTCTCGGTCAGGTCGTCGGCTGCTTGTCGTCCGCCTTGGCCTTCGGTTCGGCGTTTGCTTTGGCTTCGGTCTTCGCGTCGGCGTCTTCGAGGTCGATGCGGACCTCCACCTGCATGCCGACCCAACGGGCCGCTTCGGCGGAGTCTCTCGCATCGATGGCGATCCGCACTTCCACGACGCGCCGATCGACCGGGGCCAGTGGGTTGGCGTTGAGCAGCCCGGGCGCGCCGACCACGGGCGCGACTCGCTCTACCACGCCGCTGAGCGCCTTGCCCAAGTACTCGCCGCCGAACGACCGGCTGGTGATCTTCGCGGCTTGGCCGGTGGTGACGTGCTTGGCGTCGACCACCGAGACCTCCGCGACGCACACCATCCGGCTAAGGTCGCCGAGCTCAAGCACCGGCGTCTGGCGGACCGCTTCGCCCTTGTCCAGGTAGACCCGCAGAACCGTGTGCCGGCCGGGCTCGCTGCCGGTGGTCGGGTCGAGCGGCGGGTTGGTTGGGTCGAGGCTCTCCCGGTCTGCTTCCGGATCGATGAGCAGGATCGACTGAATGAGCGATTCTCTCGCCAGGCGGAGTTCCTCGTCAACGACCCTAACCGGGTCGATCGCGTCGAGTGTCGCCCGGCTGCGCTCGGCTGAGTCGAGCGATTTGCTGGCAGCGGTCACCGCTTGCTTGGCGGCGGTCAACGCGGCGCGGTGCGTCTCCTGGGCGATCTCGAAGTCCTTGGTCGCGCGGTCAACCTGGTTCGCCTTGCGGCGGAGCTGGCTCCGCGTGATGAGCTCCGGGTCTTCGTCCGCCAAACGCTCCAACTCGGCGAAGTCGCTCTCGGCGATGGCGGCCGCTTCCCGCAGGTAGCTCAGGCGTTTGGCCTGGCTGGTGACCTCGGCGAGTTTCGCCTCGGCCTGCGAGAGCTGCGCGGCGGCGGCTTCCACCCGAGCGGTGGCCGCTTCGCGCTCAAGCCGGTGTTTCTCGGCGGTGATCTCTCGCTTGGTTTCGATCGCTTCGCACTGAGCAAGCCGAGCGTCGTAGCTCGCCATGACGCCCAGCACGCCGTCCGCCGGGGCGGGCTTGTTGACGGCGACGGCCGCGTCGAACTGCTTGAGCCGATCGCCCGGCATGGCGCTGATGGCGATGACGCCGTCTGCCGGTTGCAGCGAACCGAGCGCGCCGACGCTGGTCGGAGGCGCCGCGGCTGTGGTGACCGGCGCCCGCCGTTTGTCTTCGTCGCACCCCACCAACGCCGCGACCAACACGGCCGCCATGGGCACGGTCAGTCGTCGATGGATTAGCAGGTTTCGGGGCATGGCGGCGGGGGCCGTTGCGGAGGTCACTGTCGCGAGGCGGACCTCTAGTCTAATCAGTCAACGCCGCCCCTCGATCGATAAGTCGGCCGAAGCCGCCCGGCTTCGCCTGCCGGAAACCCTTCCGCACGGCGCCTGGGCGCGTCGCGAGCCGGCAATCCGTCACAACCGGCGTTACCCGGTCAGGAGTCGTGCGACAGGCACTCGTCGTCTTCGGAGGGGTAGGGCGTCTGCTCCCCCTCGATGTTGCAGATGGCGTTCTGCGCGGCCCGCTGCTCCGACTCCTTCTTGCTGCGGCCCCACGCCGCGGGGAAACGCTGCTTGCCAACCTGGGCGGCCACCTTGAAGCACTTGCAGTGGTCCGGGCCCTTCTCGTCCAGCAGTTGGTAGGTGGGCGTGACGCCGTGCTCGCGTTGGGCGAACTGCTGGAGCTGCGACTTGAAGTTGCCGCCGATCTCGCCCGACGCGGCCAGCTCAATCTCCGGGCCCATCGCCCGGCGGATGAACTCCTCACTGGCCTCGCGTCCGCCGTCCAGGTGAATGGCGGCTACGAGGCTTTCGAAGACGTCCGCCAGCACCGAGGGGGGAACGTGCGGGCTTGTCGTCATCCCCTTGCCGAGGATGAGGAACTCGCCGAGCCCCATCTGCCGGGTGAGCCGGGCGCAGGTCTTACGGCTGACGACCACCGACTTGAGCCGCGTGAGGTCGCCTTCCAGGAACTGCGGGAACTGCTCGTAGAGCTGTTCGCAAACCACGGCGCCCAGAATGGCGTCGCCCAGGAACTCCATCCGCTCGTTGGAGGTGATCCGGCTATCGGCGCTCGAGGCGTGGGTGAGCGCCGACTCGAGCAGCGAACGATCGACGAACCGGTAGCCGAGCCGCTGCTCGCACTCGGCCAAGAGATCGTCGGGCGTGCTCTCCGGTTCGGCCATGCGTTGGCAGCTGGTGCCCGGTTGAGACTGGAGGATTAGCGCGGACAGGCGATTGCGGGCCGCGACAACGGCGGCAACGGCGACAAGCCACTAGACGCAACGCTGGGTGACAACTCTACTTCCGCCCGGGGATTACCGTAGCCAGCGGGAATTTTTGCGTCAATTCCGCCTTGGCGGTCGAAAAGGGCATTTCGCGTCCCGGTCATCGTCGGCACGCGACTAGAGTGCCCTCAACCCCGTCCCGTAAGGCCAACGCCCGTTCAAGCAAAGACTGCCGCCCCTCCGCGTTCGGTGGACCATGATCAACACCCTCTACCTGCCCGAACTGCGGGAGATGCTCGCCGCGGAAGACGCTGACGGGCTCCGCGAATTCTGCATCGCTCTGCACCCGGCTCGGGCCGCGGAGTTCATGGAGGGCCTTGAGGCGGGCGAGGCTTGGCGGGTGCTGCAGGCGTCAGACCACCAGCACCGGGTCGACATCTTCGGCTTCCTCGACGAGGAGACCCAGCGGCAGATCCTGGAGTCGATCCCGCCATCGGAGACGAGCGGGCTGGTCGCCGACCTGCCGGCCGACGACCGGGTCGACCTGCTCAACGAGGTCGACGAAGAAGTCGTCGAGCAGATGCTGCCGCTGCTTCCGCAGGAGGACCGTCGCGAA
>JBCDJN010000158.1:0-8502 GCA_039414355.1 Planctomycetota bacterium
AACCCCCCGCGCTAAAAAAAAAGATACCCCAACACCCTTGTCCCCCCGTTCCCCGTCAACCCCCCCACCGCCAACCGCGACCCCCCCCCCCCGGCGCCTGGGGGCGCGCAACCACCCCCCCCCCCCGCTCGACAGGGGACCGGGTATGGGCCTAGCGGAACAGCCTGAAGAACCCGCCCTGGCGGGCCACCGTCGCTCGGGGTGCGACCGCCTGGTAGCGCACCGTGGACGAGGCTCGGGTGACCCGCGGCGGACAAATGTTGACCGACCGCTGCGGCGGCGGCTCGATCAAGAAGCCGTAGTCGTCGGTCATCGCCAAAGCGTTGTTGGCCGACGCGGCGGTCAGGAGAAAAGCGAGCGACAAAGCGACCTTCAACATCATTCACTCCACGCGTCTCGAGGACAAAGATGCCAAGGGGTCCGGTGTGTCTCCTTTCCAAGTGCGGGCCCCGCCTGTTATGAAACGGTACAGGTCGGAAACCGGCCGGACCAATGCACCAGGCGGATGGCAACCATCCGCCGGCCGCGTGAACCAACTTCGCCCTCGCCGCGTATAACGCTGAACTAATCATGCCGGCCGTTGACTCCACGCTGCTCCCGCCCGAACTGATGGGCCAGCTCGAACGGCTGGAGCTCGTCACACGCAAGGTCTTCCGGGGCCGGATGAAGGGCGAGCGACGGAGCAAGCGGAAGGGCGAGTCGGTGGAGTTCGCCGACTTCCGCAACTACGTCCCGGGCGACGACCTGCGGCGGCTCGACTGGAACCTCTACGCCCGACTCGACAAGCTGATCTTGAAGCTCTTCCAAGAGGAAGAGGACCTGCACTTCTACACGCTGATCGACGCGAGCCTGTCGATGGGCTTCGGCGAGCCCACCAAGCTGGACTACGCCAAGCAACTCGCAGCGGCCCTGGGCTTCATCGGCATGATCCGCGGCGACCGGGTGGTGATTGAGTCGCTCGGCCAGAGCGTCCGCGACCGCGGCCCCGTGCTCCGCGGGCGACGGAGCGTTTGGCGGATGCTTGAGACGCTCGACGCGATCCAGCCCGATCGAGACACGCCGGGCGACGCCACCAGCCTGACGGAAGGTGTCAAGCGTTTCTGCCTGCGCAACCGCGGCGCCGGCGTTGTGGTGCTCATCTCCGACCTGATGGACAAGGACGGCTACGAGTCGGCCCTGAAGTACCTGATGTCCCGCCGGGCGGACGTTTACGTCATCCAGGTGCTCAGCCAAGAAGAGATCGACCCCGACGTGGCGGGCGACCTCAAGCTAGTAGACTGCGAAGACGGCGACATCGCCGAGGTGTCCGTGAGCGCCCCGCTGCTCGCCCGCTACAAACAAACGCTCGCGTCGTTCACCGCCGGCGCCCAGCAATACTGCAGCAAACGCGGCATGAGCTACCTGCTCGCCAGCAACCAAACGCCGGTGAAGGAACTGATGACCGGCTACATGCGGCGGCGAGGGCTGGTGCGATGAGGATGGTCCGAAGCGTGATCAAGACTCAGTCGAGTGAAAGCGTGCACAACTCCCCTCCCCGGCGGGGAGCGGGGGAACTACGTCGCCTCGCGGCGAAAACGGGGGGGGCTTGCCGTGCTTGATAGCCTCTTCCGCAACACGCTCTCCCCGGCGCAATGGGCATTGCTCGCCGCGGTGCCGCCGGCGATTCTGGCGTTGTACTTCCTTAAGCTCCGCCGCGTGCCGGTGGAGGTGCCCAGCACGTACCTCTGGATGCGGGCCATCGAAGACCTGCACGTGAACAGCCTGTGGCAGCGGCTGCGGAAAAGCCTGCTCCTGCTTCTGCAATTGCTGCTGGTGGCGCTTGCCATGCTCGCTTTGTTGCGGCCGGGCTGGCAGGGGACGCGGCTGGAGGGGCAGCAGATCATCTTCGTGGTGGACAACTCCGCCAGCATGAGCGCGACCGACGGCGGCGGCGAAGGGGAAGCGTCGGGCGCCACGCGGCTTGCGGTCACCAAGGAGCGCGTCGCCGCGTTGATCGATCAGATGGAGCGCGACATGAGCGCGATGATCATCAGCTTCAACGACTCGCCTACGGTCGTCCAAGCCCTGACCGACAACCGCCGGCTGCTCAAGGAGCGGCTCGAAAGCATCAAGCCCACATCCGCCACCACCGACCTGGCCGGCGCGCTGCGGCTGGCGGACGGGCTCGCCAACCCCGGGCAAGTGCCGCTGGGTGAGGACGGCCTTGAGGCCGAGGTCTCCGAGCCGACCCCCTACTCGCTCTACCTCTTCACCGATGGCCGCTTTGACGCGGTCGAGGGATTCTCGCTCGGCAACCTCGACCCGGTCTTTGTGCCGGTTGGCGAACCGGAGACGGGCAACCTGGCGATCACGGCGCTCAACACCCGCCGCAATGAGGCCCGGCCCGAGGCGAAGGAGGCGTTCGTGCAGGTCGCCAACTACACCGCCGAGCCGCGGTCAATCGTCGTCGACCTGGCGCTGGACAGCGTCTACCTGGAATCCAAGCGGGTCGACACGCCAGCCGGCGAAACGGCGAGCCTCACGTTCTCGCTCGCAGACGGCGCCACCGGCCAGCTCGAAGCGAAGATCGACACCGACTCCCGCGAAGCCGCCGGCGACCGGCTGCCGCTCGACGACAATGCCTTCGCCAGCGTCGACGAGCTCGCCCCCGGCGCCGTGCTGGTGGTCACGCCGGGCAACCTGGTGCTGGAGACGGCGCTGTGCACCGGTCGGGCGGCAAAGCTGAGTGGCATCGAGATCATCCGCCCGTCGGAACTGGAGAACGAAGACCGGCGGAAGCGGCTCCGCGGCGGCGAGTACGATCTGGTGATCTACGACCGCTGCCTGCCCGAGTCCGCCGAGCAGATGCCACGGGCCAACACGCTGCTGATCGGCGCCGTGCCGCCAACGCGGCCGTGGATCGAAGCGATCGCCGAAGACCAGGGCGTCACCGCTGATGGTGATGGCGATGGAGCGATCGAGCCAGAGACCGTTACCGGGCCGCAGGTCATCGACTGGAATCGATCGCACCCGGTCATGTCGTACGTGCAACTCAGCGACGTGTTGATCGGCGAGAGCCTCGTCGTTCCGACGCCGGCGGGCGGGCTGTCGCTGATCGACTCAACCGCCGGGCCGCTGATGACCATCGCCCCGCGGGACAGCTACGAAGACCTGGTGCTCGGCTTCGCCATCCTGGACGAGGTCGACGGGCAGCTCGCCGCGAACACCACGTGGTTCAAGACGCGGGGCTTCCCCACCTTCCTGCTGAACGTGCTGGACTACTTCGTCGGCGCTGCAGGCGACGCCACGCGGGGCAACACGCTGCCGGGCGCCACGGTCGAGGTCCGCCCCCGCGGCGGCGTCCGCCAGATCACCGTCACCGGGCCCGGCGACGTGTCGCAGACGCTCACCCGCGACGGCGAGGAGCCGTTCGTTTTCCAGCAGACCCAAGAGCGCGGCGTCTACCGCGTTGAGTCGGGCGACCAGTTGCTGCAGCGTTTCGCGGTCAATCTGTTCGACGGCGCCGAGAGCGACATCGCGCTGAAGACCACCGGCAGCGAAGAGGGCGTCGACGCCGCGAGCATCCGCATCGGCTACACCGACGTCACCGCCCAAGCCCGCGAGAACCCTGCCCGTAAAGAAGCATGGCGGACGATCCTGCTTCTGGCGATCGGCGTGCTGGTTTTTGAGTGGTACGTCTACAACCGGCGGGTTTATTTTTAGCTGGCCGGCGGTTAGAGAATCCGCCTCGCCTTCTGCCTGACGCCGTCTTGGAACAGTTCAACGGCGTTGCACTTGCCGCTGGCGTCGACGTCGAACGTGAGCGTCGCCTCGACTACCTTGTAGTACCACTCCGTGTCGCTGCGGGGGTAGACGCGGAACGTCGGCTGGCCGGTCAGGCCAACCATCAGCTTGCCGTCCTTGGCCGTGACGGTGAAGACTACCCCGGGCGCGAGTTGGTACTTGCCGGCGAGGCGCCGAAGCTTCGCGGGGTCGACCGCCGGGGTCGTGTCAAACTGGCGTGGCTTCTCGTCGGCGCCGATCAGCATGCGGATTAGCTGACCGGCGAGGGCGTCAACCTCCCCGGTCGCGGTGTTGGTCAGCACGACCGCGGCAACACTGAATCGCCGGCTGACGAACAACGCCGCGTGGTAGCCGCCGGTCTGGCCGTTGTGCCAGCGGGTCGAGCCGTCGCGGGCGACGTGCCATCCGAGGCCCATCGCGAGGTCGCCGTCCGCGATCGGTTCTTGATGGACCTTCCAGGCGAGGTCGATCGACTCACCCAACGGCCCCCCGGGCGGGTTGAGCTGCGCCAGCGCGAACTTCACCAAGTCTTCGCCAGTGCTAAGGATGGCGCCGGCGCCGGCGAGCTTGTCGAAGGTCCAGTTGTTCCCGGGGACGCCACCCTCGAAGTGCGGCGGGGCGAGACGCTCTCGCTGCTGAGCGTTCAGCTTGAGCGTCGTGTCGGTTAGGCCCAGCGGCTGCGTCACCCGCTTGCCCAGCAGCGTGCCGTAGTCGCTCTTCCGCTCAAAGGCGAGCAACGTGCCCAGCATGCCGACGCCGAAGTTGGAGTACTCCATCCGCTCGCCGGGCCGCTTGCGGGGACGGTACGACTTGAGGAAGGCCGCCAGCTGCTTGCCGCCGTAGTCGGCGTACGGGTCAGTGGGGTCAGCCGGGTCGAGATTGTCCGGCAGCCGCGGCAGACCAGAAGTGTGCGTCGAAAGACTGATGAGTTGCACAGGAACGCTCTCGTCGCGCTGGTTCATCGTGACGCCGGGCGGAAGCAACTCACTGACCGGGGTAGTCAGTTCCACTCGGCCGGCGGTCACGGCGTCTGCCAGCAGCAAGCCGGTGAAGACCTTGGAGACCGAGCCGATCTCATACAGCGTCTGCCCATCGGGCGTGCGGGCGTCTTCGCTAGAGAGCTGCCCGTAGCCGCGGACCACGGTCTCGCCGCCCCGAACCACCCCCACCGTCATGCCGACAACCGTTTGACTGTCGACGTAGGGCTTGGCGAGCTCGTCCACCTTGTCGGAGAGTTCGCCGCCTGTCGCCCCCGCCACCGCGAAGCCACACGCCATCAGCCCCGCTAGCAGGCGGAGGTAAAGCCTCGTTGATCGGAATCGCATAGCATCTCGCCTACGAAGAAGAATCTGGAAGGAAAACCCCGGAAGCACAGCTCCCGGCTGCGAGCTCTTCGCCGCGCCAGCCGAAAGCTTGGCGGTTTGTTCCCCCCACGGAGCACTAACTCTAGCCGAACGGGTCATCCGTCGCCTCGCGGCCGGCGTGACGACTCCGCTTTCGTTGAGTTTGTATCGCCATTGCGCATCCATTACGCTGGTGGCAGCGATTGGACCTCCCAACCCTCCTCCAAATAGCCGACCGCATGACCGAACACGCACGCCCCGCTAACAACTCGTCGCACAACGGCTCCCGCCGAACCTTCCTCAAGACCTCCGCCGCGGCGGTGGCCGCCTCGGCGATGGCGGCCCGGACGTCGCTCGCTTCGTACGAGCCGTTTGGCGAGCGTGAAATCAAGGTCGGCGTGGTGGGCTGCGGCGGTCGCGGCACGGGCGCGGTTTCGCAGATTTTCAACGGCGCCGGACCGATCCGCCTGGTGGCGATGGCGGACGCCTTCGACTACCGCCTCGCCTCCAGCTACGACCGCCTGACCCGCGCCGCCAAGAAGATTGGCGACCGCGTGGCGGTGGACGTGCCGCAGTCCCGCCGGTACTTGGGGCTCGATGGCTACAAGAAGGTGATGGAGAGCGACTGCGATCTGGTGGTGCTGGCCACGCCCCCCGGCTTCCGGCCCGACCAGTTTGAAGCGGCCGTGGACGCCGGCAAGCACGTCTTCATGGAGAAGCCCGTAGCGACCGACGCGCCGGGCATCCGCAAGGTGCTGGCCACCGGCCAGAAGGCGGCCGAGAAGGGCCTCGCCGTGCAGGTCGGCCTGCAACGCCACCACGAGCCGAAGTATCAGGAGACCATCGCCAAGCTGCACGACGGCGCCATCGGCGACATCCTGCTCACCAAGGTCTACTGGAACTCCGGCGGCCTGTGGGTGCGCAACCGCCGGCCCGATCAGACCGAGATGCAGTACCAGGTGGACAACTGGTTCTACTTCTTCTGGACGTGCGGCGGGCAACTCGTCGAGCAGCACATCCACAACATCGACATCAGCAACTGGGTCAAGCAGGCCACGCCGGTCACCGCCCAGGGCCAAGGCGGCCGCGAGGTCCGCACCAGCAAGGCGACCGGGCAGATCTTCGACCACCACATGGTTGAGTTCACCTACCCGGACGGCTCCACCATGCTGAGCTGCTGCCGCCACATCGACGGCGCCTGGGGTCAGGTCGGCGAGTACGCCACCGGCTCCAAGGGCACGGCAGACATCGGCCGCGGCAAGATCTTCGACCGCGACGGCAACCTGGTCTGGCGTTACCGCGGCAAGAACGTGCAGGGCCACCAGCAGGAGCAGCTCAACCTGATCGACGCGCTCCGCGCCGGCGAGCGCCCCGACGAGTGCGAGTACGGCGCCATGTCGACCATGACCGCCATCATGGGCCGCATGGCAACGACCGGCGGCAAGATGGTCAAATGGGAAGACGCCCTCAACAGCGACTTGGCGCTTGGCCCGAAGCAACTGGCCTGGGACGCCGAGGCCCCGGTGCAACCGGACGAAGACGGCCGCTACCCCGTGCCCGTGCCGGGTAAGACGGTTGTGATTTGAGTCGCGGCTGGGTCGAAACGACCAAGAAGCCATCGATCGCACGCTTCAGCCTGCAGACCCTGCTCACGCGGGGTCTCGGCTGGTGTGCGGTTGGTATGTTTGTGGTGTCGCTGTTCTTGCCAGCGGTCAGCAATCGAGGCGTGCACATCGACCGCGGCTACATGGCGTTCGCCTTGGTGGTATTCGCCTTTGGCGGGGATCCCTCGAGTCTCGTGTCGGTCTTTCACAACATCGCCCTCGTCGTCGCGATCGTGCTGACGATCAAGCCCTCGTTAGAGACGCGGCACAGCCGAATAATCGGCTGCTGGTTGGGACTATCGACGGCGTTGGTGGCGCTGCTGCTTGAGCTTGACGGCTACACGAAGCTCTCCGGCTGCCGGATGTGGCTAGCGGCATCGTTCTTGCTCGCCGTCTGCCTCATTTCGCGGTCGTTTCTCAACGAGGTTAATGGGCAGGCGGCGACGCCCAAGTAATCACCAAGTCCCGCAAAGACAGGGGGGGTCACCTTGTCACGGCTTGGGTTTGCGGGGGCGCTCGGCGATCGCTCGCAGTGAACTCCGTGAAGCCCCTTCCTCGAGAACCCCACTCACACGCCCCACCGGCGTCGAGTGGCTATGGGCCAACGGCGGCGGCTGCACGGTGACAAAGTCTCGCCGCACCGACGGAACGTGCTTGCGGGCGCCAAGGGCAAGCGGGATGATTACCGGTGCGTCGGCAATCGTCCCTCCGCGCGAGCGGGGAGGTCGCGAACTACGTCAGCCTTCATTCACAAGTCTTGAGGGGTGAATCATGCACGACTCGTGCCCATGGCGACATCAAGCATTACGTCGCGCCACGCTGCCAGTCATTGGCCTGCTCGCGCTCACAACGCACGCCTCCGCCAGTGATCCGTCGATACTCGGGGCGCTTCCGGAGGAATTCACGGTCCAGGCGATCGGCGTGTACGAAGGCGGCCTGACGAGCGTCGTCGTGAATAAGCCGGGGCAATCGGTGGTGCTCATACTCACGGCGTATGAATCCGCCGTCTGGCGTGTCGGACGCACGGCGGAGACCAACATCGCCGGCGTCCTTGTCAGCGGCTACCACAGTCAAACCTTGATTGGGGCGCCTAAGGAGACTCCGTCCAAGATTTCCAGTTACGAGAAGAAGGGCGACTTCCCTTACTTCCTCGCCTACAAGGCGTCGCCGCGGCTGCTCGCAATGAACGATACCGTCCTCAGTCTCGTGGGCCGAGAGATCGACCATTTCCAAAACGAGCCAGAAGACCACGTCTTCTACGTTGGCGATCGACCCGCCCGCAAGGACGCGGTGATCTACTCGGATGAACCACGCGTCCAAGGCGTCGCTGAAACCGGGAAGACTGCGTCGGGATTGAAGGCTCTACGGGCTCTCGTCGAAGCAGGAAGACTGCGGCCCGCCACCAGCGACGACATTGCTGCTTGGGTTGATAAAGCGAGCGATAAGTACCGGCGTTTCAACCCTAGACTGCGCGTAGAGACTCCGATGAAGGTCGGCAGAACCTACGTCGTCCTCGATACCGTCACCCTCCCAGATGGCCTGTTCGGCCGCAATTCGCGTGCCTTCATTGTTCCCGACAGGGCGCCGCTGCCGTCAGGCCCTCTCTGTCACAACCGGTTCTACAAGATGGAAGGAACCGCTACCGGCCCGGGCGCCCTGCCGGACTAGGGACATGGACACTGCGGTCGCAGTTGCAGCGGGGCTACATGAACACGAGTCGCCGCCTCACGCTTTGGCTAACCCTGTTGCACCAACAGAAAAGAGCCGCCCGG
>JBCDJN010000159.1:0-8444 GCA_039414355.1 Planctomycetota bacterium
GAGGGGCCGGGGGAGGGGGTTGCCCCGCTAGAGAGCTTTCCGCTGACAGAACCGTTGGCGTCTCGTCAGAGCGCCCACCAACGCAGCTCTGGTACCCACTCCAACCCCCTCCCCTAACCCCTCCCCCTGCCGGGGAGGGGAACTTGCTCTGGCAACGCCACGGGACGATTGAGACCTCAAATGCCCGCCAAGAATCCCACGACAAAGGCCACCGGCCTCACGCTGCTCTTCGCCGATGACGAGCGCAACCTGCAAGAGCTGATGAAGCTCGAGCTGCCCCGCATGGGGCACCGTGTGACCGTCTGCCCCGACGGTTCGACCGCCGTCGCCGCGATCGAGAAGACTAATTACGACGCGATCATCGTCGACCTCGACATGCCGGGCATGACGGGCATTGACGTCATCGCCCACCTCAAGAAGGTCTCGCCCGAGACCGAAGCGGTCGTCCTCACCGGCAAGAGCACCACCGAGTCGGCCATCGCCGCGCTGCGTTACGGCGCCTTCGACTACCTCACCAAGCCGTGCAAGCTGGTCGAGATCGAGGCGTTGCTCAAGCGCGTCGCGGACAAGCGAGAGCTGACCAAGAAGTACGTCGCGCTGAAGCGGCGGCTCGAATCGATCGAAGGCTCGCCGACGCTGGTGGGCGACTCCGGGTCGATGGCGGACGTCAAGTCGCTCATCAGCAAGGTGGCGCCCACCGACTCCACCGTGCTGATCCGCGGCGAAACCGGCGCGGGCAAAGAGCTGGTCGCCCGGGCGGTGCACGATCAGAGCCCGCGGGCCTCGGCGCCGTTTGTGGCCGTGAACTGCGGCGCCCTGCCCGACACGCTGATCGAGAGCGAGCTGTTCGGCCACGCCAAGGGCGCCTTCACCGGCGCCGACGAGCACCGCGTGGGCCTCTTCGAAGTCGCCAACACCGGCACCATCTTCCTGGACGAGATCGGCGAGCTCCCCAAGGCGATGCAGGCCAAGCTGCTGCGCGTGCTCGAGAGCCGCGAGATCCGCCGCGTGGGCGAGAACGAGTCGACCAAGATCGACGTGCGGATCGTCTGCGCTACGCACCGCGACATCGAGGAGATGGTGGCCGAGGAGGACTTCCGCGAAGACCTCATGTACCGCATCAACACGTTTGAGATCCACATCCCGCCGCTCCGCGAACGGCTTGGCGACATCCGGCACATCGCCGAGCACCTGCTGCGTCGCTTCCGCCCCGCGGCGCGGGCGATCGAGCAGCAGCTCACCGACGAGGCGGTCCAGATGCTCAAGTCGCACGTCTGGCCCGGCAACGTGCGGGAGCTGGCCAACGTGATCGAGCACGCCACGATCCTGTGCGACAGCGGCCCCATCGGCGCCGACAGCCTGCCGCGGCACTTCGCCAAACGGCAGCTCACTGGCGCCGCCAAGAGCCGCGGGCCGATCACGCTCAAGGAACTGGAGATGGAGGCGATCCACGAGGCGCTCGAGCGGCACGACGGCAACAAGCCGAAGGCCGCCGAGGAGCTCGGTATCAGCCTCAAGACGCTCTACAACAAGCTCAACGCCGAGGCGTCGCTCCGCGAAGCGGGCTAGCTCTCGGGCGTTGCTTCGAGTCGATCTTCAAGCCGGTCCAGGCACCGCCGCATGTAGTCGGCCGCGGTCTGGTTGACCTTCCGGGTGCCGAGCTCTTCGCGCAGCTTCCTGGCGATGGGTCGAAGCTGATCCGCGTAGTCTTCCATGTTGGGCACGAGGTCGAGCGCATTGATCGCCTCGACTCGGGCGAACCCGGCATTCTTGTTCAGCATGACCTCGCTCAGCAGCGAGATAGCCTGATCGAGAGCTCCCGCCTTCACGCAGAGTTCAGCGGCGGCGACCTTCGCGGTTTCCGGCAGCGCGTTGGCGTCGAGGTTGATGCTCGCCACCAGGTCGTCGGATCGATTGCTCGCGTCGGCGAAGGCGGGCGAGGCGGTGAAGACGCGGAAGCCCCACACCATCGCTGTTGGGCCAACTGGCTCGTCGCCCTTGTCACGCCCGCCGTAGAGGAGCGTGTTGATAACCGGGTCCCCGGGGGGCGGCGGCGGCGACGCGACGAACTCGGCCGCCCTGAGCAGAGCCGAGTAGCCCGACAAGCTGTCTCGCGCGGGGCTAAGCAACGTCGCAACAGCGCCCTGGTTGCCCGCCGTCTCGCCGAGGCGATGGAGCTCGCCTTCGGGAAAGACGCCCAGATCGCGAATGCCATGCATCTTCTTGCTCAGCCACGCACGCATCGCTTCAATCGGCTCCGCGTGCTCAGCACTACCGATGAGGTTGTTCAGCTCATGCCGGTCGGCTTCTAGATCGTAGAACTCTTCAGGCGGCTTGGCGGCAGCCAACCAACGGGCCTGCTCAGGGCTTACCTTGCCCTCGCCCTTGAGGCGGCGGAGCTCTTGCATAATGGGGCTCTGCTCGGCGTAGCCCAGCCACTGCGTCCACGGGCGCCAGTGGGTGAAGTTGCGAATGTACTTGTAGCGCTTTGTCACGGCCGCTCGGCTCATCTCGTACCGCTCGTCCATGCGATCACGGTGCAAGAAGATGTGATCGCGCTCGGCCGTGCGTTTGGGCCCGAGGAACGCCCGCCCGTGCATGTAATCGGGGATCTCAAGCCCGGCGAGGTTCAGCGTGGTGGGGGCGAAGTCGATGGAGCTCACCAGCTCGTCGGTCATGCCGCCCTCGGGTGCATTGACCATCGCTCGCCACTTCTCCGGCACGCGGACAATGAGCGGGATCTTGGTGCCCGAGTCGTACAGCCACCGCTTGCCGCGCGGCAGGCTGGTGCCGTGGTCGCTCCAGAAAACAACGATGGTGTTGTCCGCCAAGCCCGCGTCTTCGAGCTGCTTCAGGTGATCGGCCACCCAATCGTCGAGCGCCGCAATCGTATTGTACGAGCGGACATAGGTCTCGCGGACCTTCGGCGTATCCGGGTGGTACGGCCGAAGCTCGACTTCCGCCGGGTCGGTCTTCTGCTCCGGCCGCAGGTTCTTGATCGCGTTGTTGTACGCCGGTTGGTCGCCACGGACGCGGCTCTCGTGCGTGCCCGTATAGTTGAAGACGGCGAAGAAGGGCTGGTCGCCTCTCGGCCGGTTCTTCCAATGCGCCTTGCCGGACGACTGATCCCAGGCGTCCTTGCTGGGGCGGAAGTTGTAGTCCTGCTTGCTGTTGTTGGTGCAGTAGTAGCCCGCTTCGCGGAGGTACGCGGTGAAGCACTTGATGTCCGGCGGCGGCGGCACCCGGCAACGCATGTGGTGGGTGCCAATCGAGACGGGGTAAACGCCGGTGATGATCCCGCTGCGGACTACCGCGCAGACCGGCGCGGCGGTATAGGCGTTGTCGTACCGCACGCCGTCGGCGGCGAGCTGGTCGAGCGTGGGCGTCTTGGCGACGGCGTCGCCGTAGCAGCCGAGATCGCACGAGATGTCTTCGGTAGAGAGCCACAGAATATTCGGTCGATCCGAAGCGGCGGCGGCCGTGCCGAGCAGAACGCAAATCGGCAGGGCCAGCAGGCAGCGGTGGAAGAAGGTCATTCGGCTGGTCATCGATCGCGATACCCGAGGAGGAGCTGTCAGACGAGCCAAGGATACCAAGCCGAGCGTGCCGGCGGGAGCGATTCTGACGATTGATCGGGCGAGGGGGCTCGCGCCGCCGGCAACGTTCAGTCCTCTGCCGCTGCGCCGGCGTGCCGTGGCCTAGGGTTTCGATAGCCGACGATGCGTCGGATTCAACCGGACCTTTCGCACCCACCGATTCCAAGGCCGAGTCGTGTCGACCATCATCGAATTCGTCTCCGAGACGTGGTCCGAGTGCTACGATTCGGGCTGGGCTTGGTTCGCCGCCCTCAACCGCGAAGAGTGGCTGGTGGTGCTGGCCGTCGGGTGTCTGCTGGGCTTCCTCTGCATGCGGGGCTTCGGCTCGCGCAGCAACTACTAGATCGCCCCGGGTCGGCAACATGGGCGATTCCTTGCAAACGTTGGCGCCTTGGCTGCTTGCCCAGTCGCGTGGCGCTCAAGTATTCGACGATTGGCAGGTCGGGCTCTCCGGCGTCGTCGCGTTGGCCGCCGTAGCCGCCATTGGCTACCTGTTCGGCCGGCGTGGCCAGTCGGCGCCGACGCCTGTGAGCCGACAGGAGATCGAACGCGCCAAACGCATCGCGCGGGAGCTCGAACAGATCGCCGACGGGCTGCGGCAAGAGCTCGCCCTGCACCGCAGCCAAGTCGATCGCTTTAAGAACGAACTCCGCCGCGCCGAGACGGCCGACTCCGATGAAACCTGGAAACGGCTCCGCGACGAGGCGGACGGCATGGTCGAGCCCACGCTGCGGCTCGTCGGCCAACTCTCAACGGCCTACGACAAGATCCGGCAGCAGTCGCATTCGCTCACGCACTTCACCGGTGGCCGGACCGATCCACTCACCGGCTTGGCGAACCGGCGATCACTGGAAGAACAACTCGCCGTGATGCTGAACTCCGCCGAGGCGGGCCGCGACGGATTCGCCGTGGTGGTCGTGGCGCTCGACCCAGACGCGGTTAGCCCCGGGCAGCGTGAAGAGTTTGTGTGCTGCGTTGGGAAGTCGCTCTCCGACGCGCTCCGCGGCGGCGACGACTTTGCCGCCCGCTACGGCGTGGACGACTTCGTGGCCGTGATCACCGGCGCCACGCTTGCCGGGGCCGGCAGCTTTGCCCGGCGTTTCCGGACCACACTACGCGGCCGGCACGGGTTGTCGGTCTGCTGCGGCATTGCCGAATCGATGCCGGCCGACACGCCCCGCAGCCTGCTGGCCCGGGCGGACTCGGCCGCCTACAGCGCCCAGGCGGCCGGACCGGGGCGGCAGTACTCGCACACGGGAGCGGCCATCCGCGAGGACCGCGACCCCGCCCCCGAGCTGACGGCGATGCCTCGCCTGTCGGCGGGCGATTCTGAGCTGGCGGCAGTGGCATCCGCCTTGCCGGGCCCGCTGCTCCCGGGCACACCGCTGGCGCCGCCGGCGGGCTGAAATTCTCGGCCGCGGGGCGATTGATTCATCGCGGAGCGGATTTGCGTATACTGGGCTCCTCTAACCGAGCCCCGCCCTTGCGCCCGCCGACGATGACCTTCAAGTTCGCCTGCCCAAAATGCCAGAAGTCGATCAAGGCGACTTCGGAGCTCGCCGGCAAGACGGCGAAGTGCCCCGACTGCGGCGTGAAGATCAAGATCCCGACGCCGCAGCCCGCAACGGCCGGCGCGGCCAGGCACAAGGCGGCCGCCCCGCCGAAGCCGGCGCCCCAGCAAGACGCCCTGCCCTTCGACGAGGATGAATGGGAACAGGAGCTGAACCCGTTCGAGGCGCCCGAGTCCAGCGGCGAAGACGAGATCAAGAAGCTCCACAGCTACGCGGAGCCGAAGCGGGGGCTGAGCCGCAAGTCGATGCGGTGGGCTCGCCGCGGGCTGTGGATGATCTACTTCTCGATGATGGCGGACGTTCTTGTTGGCATCATCGAGCGAACGCTCACCCGCATGAACGCGCTAGAAGCGGATTATCTTTGGTACCTCAACTGCGCGTCGGTCACGTTCCAGGCTTGCCTAACACTCGGCGTCCTGCTCTGCATGGTCGTGCCGAAGAAGACCGGCCTGCAGATGAAAGCCCAAACGGCGACCGTCTTTCAGGTGCTTTACTTTGCGATGCTGGGGCTGCTGTTGTTCCAAGCGGATCAGATGAAGGCGTCTGACGCCAGCGTCCTGGGTGTGCTGACCCTGCTCGCTATGTGCGGATCGTACTTTTCCTTCTTGCAGTACGCCCGCGGGTTGGCGGAGTTGCAGAAACAAGACGAGCTGCTCGGCACCGCGCAAACTCTCACCATGTTCGGCGTGGGCGTTTTCGGCTTTGTGATCGCGATTCCGATTATCACGATCATCCTCGTACAATCCGAAACACTCCTGTGGCTCGTCGTGCCGCTTGGGCTCACGGCGCTCGGCGCGTGGATTGGTGGCATCATCGCGTTTTGGATGTATGCCGGCTTGGTTAAAGCACTAGCCGCCGAGCTGACTTAGCAGCGAATGCCGCTTAGCGACCCTGCGCTTCGGCTAGCAGGTCTTCCGACAACCATACGCGCTCCAGCTCAAGCGTATTGGCAATACGCATCCACCGGGTTGGCCCGTGGCGTTCGAGCAGCCAGGCCAACACGGCATCTTCGTCCGGCAGCACAAGAGGCAGCACCGCCTTGTTCGGCGCGCCGGCGGTCTCGGCGTTGAGGCGGGTCTTCTCGTGGTTCACCGCGTCCGCGAGACGCTGCGTGACGACGTCCGCCAGCCCGACGCCCACGGCGTTGCCCTGCGACTCGGGCGAAAGCGAAAGCGCGGCGATCGATCCGATGCGGGGCGACTCCAGGTCGGGCGCGTCGGACAGGCCGCGGCGGCCGATCACGTTGGTGTCCATGCCGGTGCCGCTGAAGTTCTTGCCGATCTGATCGATGATGAGCACGTTGAGCTCGTCCACCGGCAGGCCGACGAAGTAACGCTCCGCGTGGCGGGCGAGCAGTTCCGGCTCGCGGCTCAGGATCTCGCCGGCCGGCAGGGCGTGCAGCTCGGCGGTTTGGTCGAGCGCGTCCTCGAGGATCGCCAGGCCCGCCCACAGTTTGCCAGTGGCGACGACCCGCTCGGCCATCTCGCGGATAACGTTCGGCTTGTCGGTAGTCGATGCGGCGTGGAACGTGCGGGCCGCCTCGATCTTGCCGAGGCCGACGGTCATCATCTTCGCCAACCCGCTCTCGCAGTGCCCACCAAACGGAGGGCCGCCGAAGCCGGTGTGCCGCTTCACGCGGTTCACCACCAGCACGCCGGCCGACTCGTGGGCGAAGCGGTCCATGGTGATGGGACCGGTTGCCACCTCGCCGATGGTGACGGTCTCCATCGACGAGCGGATCGGCATGCCCAGCGCCGCTTCGGTCATGCCGAGACCTTCGAGCATCGCCCGCTGACCCTCGGCGGTGGCGCCGTTGTGCGAGCCCATCGAAGGAATCACAAACGGCTCGGAGCCCCGCGCGCGGAGCCACTCGCCGGCCGCCCGCAGGATCGCCGCCATGTTCGCGACCCCCCGGCTGCCCGCGGTGATGGCCATCGGACCCCGCGGCGGGTCAACGCCGAGCTGGTCAAGCTGACGATGGACCTCACTCGGCACATCCTCGATCGCCGCCGCTGAGAGGTTGCGATGGATAGCGTGCAGTGCTGGCGGGGCTGGTTCCAGAGTGCTCGTTGCCAAGGGCTGGGGGATCGAGGGAGCGCGAACTAAACTAATGCGAACGCTCTCAGACTATCACGGCTAGTGCCGTGGCGCCCGCCTGCCCCGCCCTTCGCGACCGACCGCATGTCCTCTGCCGCTCCGCCCCAGATCATCGACCGCACCGCCGAGCTCGAAACGCTTCTCAAAGAGCGCATCCTGCTGCTCGACGGCGCCATGGGCGTGCAGATTCAGAAGCTGGGCATCGGCGAGGCGGAGATCCGCGGCGAGCGATTTGCGGACCACCACAAGGACCTCAAAAACTTCGGCGACTTGCTTTGCGTCACCAAGCCAGACGCCATCCTCGGCATCCACCGGGCCTATCTTGAGGCCGGCTCGGACATCATTGAGACCAACTCGTTCGGCGCCAGCCCGGTGGGCATGCTGGACTTTGAGTTCACCGAGGCGGGCATCGACGCCTCGGCCCTGGGCCACGAGATCAACACCGCCGCGGTCCGCCTCGCGAAGCAGGCGGCCGAGGAGTTCACCGAGAAGACCCCGCACAAGCCGCGGTTCGTCGCCGGTTCGATCGGGCCGACGTCGAAGCAGATGGCGATCTCGACCAGCGTCGAGGACCCCAGCCACCGCGACGTGGTCTTCATGGAGATGGTCGAGTCGTACTACGAGCAAGCGCGTTCCATGGTCGAGGCGGGCGTTGACCTGCTGCTGGCTGAAACGGTGATCGACACGCTCAACCTCAAGGCGTGCCTGTTCGCCATCGAACGTGTCTTCGCCGACCTCGGCGGCCGCGTGCCCGTGATGGTCAGCGGCACGTTCGACCAGGGCGGCGGCACGTTCGTCTCTGGGCAGTCGGTCGAGGCGTTCTGGCACAGCATCTCGCACTTCCCGCTCTTCTCGGTCGGCATGAACTGCGCGCTCGGCCCCGACGTCATGCGACCGCACCTGGAAGAGCTTCAGCGCGTGGCAAACCTGCCGATCAGCGCGTACCCCAACGCCGGCCTGCCGAACGAGATGGGCGAGTTCGACCTCGGCCCCGGCCAGATGGCGCCCCTGGTCGCCGAGTTCGCCGAGCAGGGCTGGGTGAACATCCTCGGCGGCTGCTGCGGCACAACGCCCGACCACATCGCCGCGTTCGCCGACACCGTCAAGAGCATCGCCCCGCACCAGCGGTCGGCGATCGCGCCGCGGCTGCGTCTCTCCGGCACGCAGCCGATGGAGCTGC
>JBCDJN010000160.1:0-8424 GCA_039414355.1 Planctomycetota bacterium
CCGCTCGACTTCACCTTCGTCTGCCCGACCGAGATCATCGCCTTCTCGGACGCGGCCGCAAAGTTTGAGGCGCTCGGCGTGCAGATTCTTGGCTCGTCGGTCGACAGCCACTTCTCGCACTTCGCCTGGCGTGAGACGCCGCGTGACCGCGGCGGCATCGGCAAGATCGAGTACCCGCTGATCGCCGACCTGAACAAGAAGATCGCCGAGGCGTACGACGTGCTGCTTGAGGGCGGCGTGGCGCTCCGCGGGCTCTTCTTGATCGACAAGGAGGGCGTTGTCCGCCACCAGGTGGTCAACGACCTGCCGCTGGGACGCAGCGTGGATGAGGCGTTGCGGATGGTTGAGGCGCTGCAGTACTTCGAGAAGAACGGCGAAGTCTGCCCCGCCAACTGGAAGGAAGGCGAGCGGACGATCAAGCCCACGATTGACGACAGCAAGAGCTTCTTCGAGGCGGAGTACGCGAAGTAGCCCAAGCCTCGCGGCGCCGCGTTGTGAAACGACAAGCCCCCGGTCGGTTTTCCGACTGGGGGTTTTTTGATGGCGGCGTCGCGGCGCAGCCTGCGACAAGTTGGTTGCCGAAAGCGGGCGACCGCCCTAAAGACTCTGCGACGGCTGCCGCAGCGGCAGCGACCACTCCTCGTTGTCGAGAACTCGCCGTGTCTGCTGGACTTGATCTTTCAAGCTGCGTTGGTGTTGCCGAAGAGGACTTCGAGCTCAACGGCCGTACCGAGAGTAACCGCCATCACAAACACAACGGGTCAGCCACGCCCGCCGTGAAGCAGGCTCCGGGTCCGCCGGTTGACCTGCCGGCGATCGAGGACGCCGTTCGTCAGATCCTAGCGGCGGTGGGTGAAGACCCGGACCGCGAGGGCTTGCTCGAGACGCCGCGCCGTGTTGCGAAGATGTACGCCGAGATGTTTTCCGGCCTGCACCAGGAGCCCGGCCGCCACCTGCAAAAGACCTTCACCGAAGAGTACGACGAGTTGGTGCTGGTCCGCGACATCACGTTCACCAGCATGTGCGAGCATCACCTGCTGCCCTTCACCGGAACTGCCCACGTTGGCTACCTGCCGAAGGGCAAGGTCACGGGGCTGAGCAAGCTGGCCCGGCTTGTGGAAGACGTCGCCCGTCGCCCGCAGGTGCAGGAGCGGATGACGCAGACCATTGCTGACCTAATTGAGCAGGAACTCGATACCGCGGGCGTGGCGGTGGTGATCCAGGCCGAGCACTCCTGCATGTCCATCCGCGGCGTGCGGAAGCCGGGTAGCGAGACCATTACCAGCGGACTGCGTGGCGTGTTCAAGACCAGCCCGCTCAGCCGTTCCGAGATCATGTCGCTGATTGGGGCTGGTCGGTAGACCCGATCATCTCCCTGCGAACTGCGTTTCCGTTACGCCCTGACCAACCGGTGTGCCCCGACGATGCTGATCCAAAAAGACTACAAGTTCTACGCGGCGCATCGCAACGAGCAGCTTGAAGACAAGTGCCGGAATCTGCACGGCCACCGGTACGGGGTCCGCTGTTTCTTTCAGGTTGAACGGACCGACGCGTTGACGACCCTCTTTGGCGACTTCGACGCGAAAGTCGAGCCGCTGCTGAAGAGCCAGTATGACCACGCGATGCTGATCCACACGGGCGATCCGTTCTACGAAACGCTGCTGATGCACACCGAGCGGACCGGAGAGCCGCTGCGGCTGAAGCGCTTCGACGCACCGACTACGGTCGAGAACCTCTCCTATCAGCTTTTCACAGAGATCACCGAACTCGGTTTCTCTCTGAGCGCTATCGAGGTCCGTGAAACCGACTCTTCGGTCGTCCGCTACACGCGTGAGGACTGGGTAGCCGATAATCGCGACCCGTCACGCCGCGGCGTGTCAACGGCCGAAGCCGTAACGGGTTAAGCATCGGTACGAAGCAAGGCCGCTGCGGACGTGACGCGAGCTGTCTGGTTCGGTTGCGTCGCCTTTTCTGTTGGTGACGATCGTCTGGACGTCGCCCCGCCCCGGGTTTGTGTACCGTTTTCGGTGCTTTTCTGCCGCGCCCTCTGCGTGTCCTATCCTTGCGCGGGTTGCCGTTCCGACCGGGCTATCGGTTCGGGGATTGGCAACGGGCCGCCGATGCGGCTCAGACGGTTAAACACTGCGAGAAGAAGCTCTTCCAGCAACGTCGCGAGTGGCTGCTGAGCCTCTACGGAGTCGAAACGATGAAAAAACGCCTGGCATTTACGCTCGTTGAGCTGGTGGTGGTGATCCTGATCCTGGGCATCCTTGCCGGGGTCGCCGCGCCGAAGCTGTTCAACACGTCGAGCGAGGCGACCGACAACGGCCTTCGCCAGACGCTGGCGATTGTCCGAGACGCGATCGAGCTCTACGCCGCTCAAAACGCGGGCGCCCTGCCCGCTTGCACTGGCGATGGGACCGGCGCTGGCAACTTCCACGACCTGCTTTCGCCGTACATCCGCGGCACGTTTCCCACGTGCCCGGTCGGGCCGACGCAGGACAACCTGCTCACGCCCAGCGGCGCCGCCAATCCCGTCGGCGCCGTCGCGCCGGCGACCGGCTGGTTGTTTAGCACCAACGACGGCACGTTCATCTGCGCGTTCAACGGCGCGACCGCCAGCGACGCCTCGGTGAACTACGACGAGCTTTGACCCGTCGCTACCAGCCGCTCGGCCTGCACGTCACCGACCATGCCCGACGAAGCGCAAATCCTGCTGGTCGAAGACAACCCCGCCCTGCTGCGGGTGACGAGCTTCGCGCTTCAGCGTAGTGGGCTGCTTGTTGACGAGGCGCGGGACGGGCAGTTCGCGCTGGACAAGATGCGGGAGCGGCAATACGGGCTGGTCATCACCGACCAGCAGATGCCCCGGCTGTGCGGCACCGACCTCCTTCGCGAGGCGCGGCGGCTGCCGGGATACGAAACAACGCCCATGGTGCTGCTGACGGCCAAAGCGCTGGAGCTGAGCCGCGACGAGCTCGCCGAGCAACTAAGCGTGCACCACGTGCTGCGGAAGCCTTTCAGCCCCGTCGAGGTTTCGACTCTCGCCAAGGAGCTGCTCTCCGTCGCCGTGTAATCAAGGCCCCGCTCAAAGCGGCCGCCTGACAAGCCGAGGGGGGCATGAAGAAAATCTATCGCCAATCCACCTTCGCCCGCCGGGTGGTCGCGTACTACCTGCTCTGCAGCCTTCTCGCAGTGGCTTGGCTGAGCGTTGGCACGCTGGCCACGGCAAGGCGAGTCTTGATGGACCGGGCGACCAGCGCTTGCCTCTCACGGCTGGGTCAGTTGGGCGCTGCGATCGAGATGGAATACCTCCGCAACGAGGGGGAAGGTGTCGAGCAGTTGGTCGGCCAGGCCCGGGCGGAGGGGCGGCTCGCCTACTGCACGCTGGTGGGCGTCGACGGCCGTTACCTTGCGCACACCACGCGGCCGCTGGTCGGCGCCCCCGCGGCGGAGCCGAGCGGCACGCGTTTGCGTTGGGGAAGCGTGGACGGCGTGCGCTATCAAGACGATCTACGCGGCACCATCAACGAGTACCGGGCGTCGCTCGCCGTTGACGGCAAGCCACTTGGTTCGCTCCGCCTGGGTGTCGTCGAGCCGGGGATGTTGAGCGTCTTCTCAGAAGTTGCCGAGTCGGCGCCGGTGCTGGTCCTCGCGCCGTTGGCGATCGTCGTGGCCGGCGCCTTGGTGCTGGTGCGACAAGTTCGGCCGGTTGCTGAGATTGACTGCCAGCTCCAATCCATCGCCGCCACGCCCTTCGGCCAGCGGGCTTCGTTGGAAGAAGTGGCCAGTGAGGGCCCCGCCGCCACGGGCTGGAACCGCTTGTTCACGGAGTGGAGCCAAGGAGCCACGCACGCTGAAGAGGAGGACCTGGAAGCGAAACTCGTCGACGCGCTCAAGAAGCGACGCGGCGGGCAATCGATGGAGGTCCTGCAGGCGCTCCACGAGGGCATCGCCGTGACCGACGTCGAGGGGCGGATCGAGTTCGCCAACGCCGCGGTGGCTTCGCTCTTGGATTGGTCGGCGGACGGCAAGGCGCCCGAGGGCAGCCTGGCGGCGTTGCTCGCGTCTTCGACCAAAGGCTACGAGCGGGTCCTCGACGCCGCGATCGCCACGCCCGTGGTCGCCGAAGTGGAGGCGGCCGACGAGAACCAAGAACGCGTCCTGCGGGTGGAACGCCAGCCGCTTGGCGCCGGCGAGGGCCGCGCCGTTTGGAGCATCCGCGACGTTACGCAGCAGAAGCTCGCCGAGAAGTCACGCGACCAGTTCATCGACGCGGCGACGCACGAGCTCCGCACGCCGCTGGCCAACATCAAGGCGTACGCCGAGACGCTGGCCACGTGCCAGGTGAACGACCCGGAGCAGCAGAAAGAGTTCTACAACACCATCAACGCCGAGGCGACGCGGCTGGCCCGCTTTGTGGACGACCTGCTGGACATCAGCAGCATGGAGGTGGGCTCGCTCACCATCCGCCGGCAGAACGTCGACGTGGAGCGGCTGCTGCGTGAGGCGGCCGCCAAGATCAAGCCGGTGGCGGAGAAGAAGTCGCAGGCGTTCGAGCTGGTGCTGCCGCCCAAGCTGGGCGAGATGCACCTGGACAAGGACAAGGTCTCCGCCCTGCTGGTCAACCTGCTCGGCAACGCCAGCAAGTACACGCCCGAGGGCGGCAAGGTCCGGCTCAAGGCGGAGCTCAACGAGAGCGCGCTCGCCATCACCGTGGCGGACACCGGCGTGGGCATCGCGCCGGACGAGCTGCCGAAGGTGTTCGACAAGTTCTTCCGCAGCGAAGACCCACGCGTCCGCGACGAGACCGGCACCGGGCTGGGGCTCTCTCTCGCGCGGGAGATCGCCCGGCTGCACGGCGGCGACATCACGGCCGCCAGCCGCGTTGGCGAGGGCAGCCTGTTCACCATCTCGCTGCCCCGGACGGAAAGGGACAGCCAATGATGATCGCCAGCGAGAAGCAGGGCGCCGTCACGGTGCTCACGCCGGCGGTGCCGCTCACGGGTGACCACCCAGAGGAGCTGACCGCCGCGATCAACGCGCAGCTCGGCCAGGGCCTGCCGCAGTTGGTGCTGGACCTCACCTCGACGCCGCTGATGGACAGCGGCGGGCTCGAGGCGTTGCTCGACGCGCGTGACTCGGTCCGCGCCCGCGGCGGTGTGATCCGGATCGCTGGGCCCAACCCGCTAGTGAACGACGCGCTGGTCGCCTCGGGCGTGGGCGATCACTTCGAGCTGTTCGGCAACACCAAGGCCGCCGTCGGGAGCTTCGCCCGCTGATGCGCGACGTGCTCGCCACCGACGACCCGGCCCTGATCGGCCAGCTAACCGCCCCCATGGAGGGCGAGGCCGGTGCCGCGTCGCAGCAGCGTAAGGGCCCGCTGGGTCAGCAGCTCATCGGCGCCGACCTGATCACGCCAGACGACCTGGAGGCGGCCCTCTCCCTGCAGTCCAAGCGTGGCCAGCGGCTCGGCGAGACGCTGCTGGAGATGGGCGTCGCCACCGAAGAGGAGCTGCTGCCGTACATCGCCCGCCAACTGGCGACGCCCGCCATCCGGTTGCGAGAAGGCCTGATCGACCCCGCCGTGGTGCGTTGCATCCCGCGGACCGCGGCCGAGACCTTCTCCGTGCTGGCTATGTTCCGCGTGCGAGACACGCTGACCGTGGCCATGGACGATCCGCTCGACCTTGACCGGGTTGACCAGATTGAGCGCATCGTTGGCATACGCGTGCGATCGGTGTTCGCCTTTCGGGCGTCGATCGATCGCATGCTGCGGCGGTGCTACGAGGACGACTTCCAGGTCGACGCCGTCACGGCCGACATGGACGACCAGGCGGTTGAGCTCCAGGCCGACATGGCCGAGGTCGACGCCAGCAGCGTGCAGGACTTGGTTGAAGGCAGCCCGGTCATCAACCTGGTCAACTACCTGATCCTGCAGGCTATCCGGAAGGGCGCCAGCGACATCCACATCGAGCCCAACCGCAAGTACGGGATCGTCCGCTTCCGCATCGACGGACAGCTTGTGGAGATGATCCGCCCGCGGCGCGACATCTACCCAGCGGTGATCTCCCGGATCAAGGTTATGGCGAAGCTCGACATCGCCGAGCAACGCCAGCCGCAGGACGGCCGCTGCCAGGTGATTGTTGACCGCAAGGAGGTGGACCTCCGCGTCTCAACCCTGCCCACCGTGCTGGGCGAGAAGGCCGTGCTGCGTGTCCTAGACCGCGGGCGGCTGACGTTCAACCTGGACGAGCTCGGCATTCCGACCGGCGAGCTCGGTCACATCAAGGACATGCTCGCCAAGCCGCACGGCTTGATGCTGGTCACCGGTCCCACGGGCAGCGGCAAAACCACCACGCTCTACTCGGCGCTGGAGCTCATCAAGTCCGTCCACCGCAACATCGTCACAGTGGAAGACCCCGTTGAGTACCAGATTGATCTGATCAACCAGGTGCAGGTCGACTCGGCTCGCGAGGTGGGCTTTGCGTCGGTGCTGCGTTCGATCCTCCGCCAAGACCCCGACGTGATCATGGTGGGCGAGATCCGCGACGCGGAAACCGCTCAGGTGGCCGTGCAGGCCGCGCTCACCGGGCACCTGGTGCTGAGCACGCTGCACACCAACGACACGGTTGGCGCCCTGACGCGGATGCGGGACATGGGCGTCGAGCCGTACAAGCTTGCCGCGTCGCTGGTGGGCGTGGTCGCCCAGCGGCTGCTGCGGACCATCTGCCCGCACTGCCGTTCGACGCACTACCCCAGCAAAGAGTACCTGCAGTCGCTCCACTACACCGGCGACGCCCAGCGACCCTTCGCCCGGGGCGAGGGCTGCCGTGATTGCTACGACACCGGCTTCAAGGGCCGGACCGGCGTCTACGAGGTGCTGCCCGTGGGCGAGTCGATGCGCGGCTTGATCGGCCGCGACGCACCGATTGAAGAGGTTCGCCAGCAGGTGCGTGACTTCGAGATGAGGACGCTGCTCACCAACGGCCTGGCGCTCGCCGAACGCGAGCTCACCAGCCTGGAAGAAGTGGCGCGTGTCGCGTTCTTCGAGTAACCCCCAAAGCCGCCGCCGACACGGCGCCGCAGCCGAAACCAGACCATGACCGCTATCCCCTGGGAACAACTCGTCGCCGGCGCGCCCGGCGGATCGGCGGGGCTCGACTCTGCGTCGGACCGCCGCGTCAGCAACGCGCGGGTGCCCGCCAAGGACGTGGCGGACATCACGGCGCAGCTGGCGATCATGACCAAGAGCGGCGTGGACATCGCCACGGCCATGCAGTCGCTCGCCGCGCAGTGCGCGCGGCCGGCGCTGGCCGAGGTGCTGGAGGCGGTGCGAGACGACGTGATTGGCGGCAAACGCTTCTCCGACGCGCTCGCCATGCACCCCCGCATCTTTGACGACGCCTACGTGGCCACCGTGGCCGCCGGCGAAGCCACCGGGCAGATGGCGGAGATCTTCGCCCAGCTGGCGGAGCTCAAACGCTCCGAGCTCCGGCTGCGGCGGACCATCGCGTCGCTGCTGGTCTACCCCATCCTGCTGGCGGTTGTCTCGGTGGTGGTGATCATCGCGCTGGTGGTTTTCGTGCTGCCGCAGTTCGCCGGCATCTTCGAGCAGTACGACACGCCGCTGCCCGCCGTTACCCAGGCACTGCTCGCGGTGGCCGAAGAGCTGCAGGTTCGCTGGTGGCTGTGGGGACCCGTGGCGATCGGCGGCGTTGCGGGGCTGGTTTCGCTCCGCGTAACGCCGACGGGCCGGCGGGTTTGGGACCACGGGCTTTTGTACGGGCCGGGCATTGGTCCCGTGAGCCAGAAGCTGATCGTCGGCCGCCTGTGCCGGCTGATGGGCCTGATGATCGGCAGCGGCGTCACCCTGCTCGACGCGTTGGTGCTGGCCGGCAAGTCTACTTCCAACTCCATCTACCGCTCGCTGATAAACGACCTCGAGAACGCGGTCACCAACGGGCAAAGCTTGACGGCGACGCTCGAGAAGTCGGAAGTGTTCCCGGCGGCGGCGACCGAGATGATCGGCACCGCGGAGCGGAGCGGCAAGCTGGGCGAAGTGCTGCGGATGATCGGCGCCTACTTCGAAGAAGAGGGCGAGGCCGGCGCCCGCTCCATCACCGCCGCGCTGGAGCCGCTCATCACCGTGGTGATGGGCGCGATTGTCGCCGTGGTGGTGCTGGCCGTGATGTTGCCGGTGTTCGACCTGGCGACGGTCGCCCGCGGAGGGCATTGAGTTTCGGAGTCGACACTAAGCGGTCACCAGTAACGAGTCACCTGTCACCAAATCATGCTTGGACTAACGCCAACCGACGGCTGGGTGGGGATCGACGCGGGCGCGTCGGTGCTGAAGCTGGCCGTGGCGGGACGCCGCGGCGGGCGCGGGCGGGGGGGGGGGAGGGCCGGTGCGGGGCGGGGCGC
>JBCDJN010000161.1:0-8377 GCA_039414355.1 Planctomycetota bacterium
CGGTGCTCCTTGACCGGCTTAACGATCACCTCGACGCCATCAATCGCTAAGCCCGCGGCGAGCCTGTCGACGACCTTGAACGACTCCTCGCTGGGGATCCGTCCGGCGCGGCGGTCGGCGATGTTGCCGTCGGCGTCGAGCGTGCAGAAGTTGGCGCGGATGGCGACGTCGCCGTCCTTCAGCTCGAAGCCGATGCCGGTTGCCTCCAACGCGCCGCGGCCGATGAGGTACTGCACCGGGTCGAAGCCGAACAGCCCCAGGTGGCCCGGCCCGCTGCCCGGTGAGATGCCCGGCGCCACGGGGATGCTGCCGCCCAGCACGCCCTCGGTCGCCAGCTTATCCAGGTTGGGCGTGCTGGCGGTCTCCAGCTCGGTCCGTCCGCCCGGCGCCTTGGGCAGCCCGCCCAGCCCGTCCGCCACATACATCACAATCTTCGAGTCGTTCTTCTGCAGCAGCGGCTTGATCAGCTCGTGGACGTTCATGGCCGGCAATTGATTGGGGGTGAAGATGTGGCGGGAGCCGGCAGTTTACTGCAGTCGCCGCGGCTCGTCACAGGCGCCCACGGGTCCACGGAGCTTGGCAAAGTGACAGGGCTTGCCTGCCAGCCCAGTCGGCAGCACGATGGCCTGGCATGAAGCCCCCGGCAAAGCCGCCGTCGCGAACAAACGTGGTGCTGATCGGCATGCCGGGCTCGGGCAAGAGCACGGTGGGCGTGGTACTCGCCAAGCGGCTCGGCTTGGGATTCGTCGATACCGACCTGATCATCCAAAGCCGCGCGGGTCGCACCCTGCAGCAGATCCTCGACTCCGATGGCGTGACCGCCCTGCGAGACATCGAGGCGGAGGCGGTCACTTCGTTCCAGCCCGATCGGCAAGTGGTCGCCACCGGTGGCAGCGTGGTTTACAGCGACGCAGCGATGCGGCACCTCCGCGGGGCGGGAACGCTGGTCTGGCTTGAGGTCGATCTGGCGACGCTCGAGCGGCGAGTGGGCGACTACTCGCAACGCGGCATCGCCAAGCAGCCGCGGCAATCCTTCGAGGAGGTCTTCTCGGAGCGGACCCAGCTGTACCAGCAATGGGCCGAAATCGTCGTAGACGCCGCCGGCCCCACCACCGAAGCCGTGTGCGAACGAATCCAGGCGGCACTCGCGAGCGTCGTGCCGACGTCGACGACCGACCCTTAGGCACAGAGTGCCGAGCCGCCATTGAGTCCGGCGTGACGCAGGCTTGTCGGCAGCGTGGCGCCGGGAGATATTTTGGTCCGTCGTCCCGAGCCGTCGCGGCAGCGAATTCCAAGGAGAACCACAATGCTTCGTTACGACCCCACCGGTGCGTTCTTCGAGCACGGCGGCACCTCGGCGGAGGAGATCCAGGCATGGTCGCCACGGATTCTTGCGGCCCGAGAAGAAGTGCTGGCCGACGCGCAGCTCTGGACCGACGGCGTCGAAGTGCCCGCGGAGAAGCAGCCGCTGGACGCGGGCTTCCACCTGCTGCCGGACCGGCTGCTGGCCGAGCACGCCGACCGAGGCCCGGAGAGCGAGCTCGGCCGGCTCCAAGCCACCGCCGACCGGCTCGCCGGCCAGTGCGGCAGCGTGGTGGTGCTGGGCATCGGCGGCAGCTACATGGGCGCCCGGGCGTTGCTCGAGGCCCTGTGCCACCCGTACTACAACGAGGTACCGCCGACGCTCCGCAACCAGCGGCCCAAGATGTACTTCGAGGGCAACAACGTTGACAACGGCGCCGCCCAGGGCCTGCTGGACGTGCTCGGCAGCGACACCGACCCGTGGGGCGTGGTGGTCATCAGCAAGAGCGGCGGCACGCTGGAGACGGCGGCTTCGTTCCGCGTTTTCCTGCGTGAGCTCGAGGCCTCGCTCTCGGGCGACGCGTCGCTGGCAGACTTTGTGGTCCCCGTCACCGGCACCAGTGGCAAGCTGTTCGAACTTTCGCAGTCGATCGGCTGCCAAGAGGTTTACGAAGTGCCGGACGGCGTCGGCGGCCGGTTCAGCGTGCTCTCGGCGGTCGGCCTGCTGCCGGCGGCGCTGATGGGCGTGGACATCGTGAAGCTGCTCGAGGGCGCCCAAGCCATGAACGAGCACTTCGCCAAGGCGCCGCTCGGCGAGAACGCCGTGCTGGACTACACGGCCGTCTCCTGCCTGCTCGAAGAAACCGAGGGCTGCACTACCCGCATCCTCAGCACTTGGGGCAAGCGGTGCGAGGCGATCGGCCTGTGGTACGACCAACTGCTGGCCGAGAGCATCGGCAAGCAGGAACGGGGGGCGTTGCCGCTGACCATCGTCAACACGCGCGACCTGCACAGCCGCGGCCAGCAGCACCAGGAGGGCCGCCGCGACAAGCTGATCACCAACCTCATTGTCGAGGGTTACGACCGGGAGCCGCTGGCCGTTGGCGAAAGCGAGCGCAACCAAGACAAGCTCAATGAACTCGCCGACAAGACGCTGCCCGATATTCTCTCGGCCGCCATTGCCGGCACCAACCAGGCTTACCGCGAAGTCGATCGGCCAACGGCCGACATCGTCCTCCCCACGCTGGACGAGTTCCATGTCGGCGCCCTGCTGCAGATGCTCATGCTCGCCACGGTGGTCGAAGGCCGCATCTGGGGCATCAACCCGTACGGCCAGCCGGGCGTCGAGGCGTACAAGCAAAACATGAACGCCATCCTGCGGAGCTAGGCCTTAGTAGGCGGTTCGGGCTTCGCCTCTGGACTCTGAGCCCGCGCGATTTTGTGGACTAGCCCACTCGCGACGGATTTTCCTTGCCTGCGTAGTTGACGAGTCACCCGTCTCCGAGCTATTGTGCACGGTAGTGGGGACTCGCCCCACGCCACCTCTTTCCAAGGACCGCTTGTCGAGCACTGACAGCCCGCAACCACCACGCCGCCGCCGGTGGCTGATTTGTGGTTGAACGCGTCGCTCGGCTCGCCATTCGTCCTTCCCCCAGCTTCCATGCTGGGTCGCCGCGCATTCGTGTCTGTCGGGCTCGTGCTCTCGATCGCCCTTCGGCCGTTCCTGGCCGATCTCCCCAACTGCCGAGAAGACCTGAATGCGTACCTACAACTCACCAGCCCTCATCTATGGGAGCGTCATTGCGCTCTCGGTGCCCGCGATCGTATTCGCCCAGCAAGTCTGCTCCTGCGGGTACCTTCATAACGGACCGTGTCGATTATGGATCGACGAAACCGACGGGGGCGAGCGGCCATATGCGGGCCCGCAGTGGTATCAAGACTTGGTGAACAGCGGAGCGACCGAAGGCGAGTTCGGTGGCGCCGGCTCGGAGTTGCAGATCCGCAACCGCTGGGGGGCCACCGCAAGCAACCCCTCGAGCACGGCGATGGGCTCGCCGGTGACCTTGACCTGGGGCTTTGTGAGAGACGGCGCCACACTGCCGTCTGAGCCGCAAGACGACGGCACCTTCCGCCGCGACCCGAGCGATCTGATCGCCCTTCTCGACACCCGCTTCGGCAGCGGCGGACAAACCGCCGACTTAACCACGCGGCCGTGGTTCTCACTGTTCGAGTCCGCGTATGAACGGTGGGAATCGATCTCGGGGCTGACCTTCAACTACGAGCCCAACGACGACGGGCAGCCCATCTCTGGCTCCACGGCCAGTTCCCGCCAGGGCCGGCTCGGCGTGCGGGCCGACATGCGGGTAGCGGGCCACTTCATTGATGGCCAGGTGGGCGGCAATGTGCTGGCGTACAACTACTTTCCCCAAGCGGGGGACATGGTCATCGATACGTCGAACACCAGCTTCTACGGCAACCCGAGCAGCAACTTCATCCGACTCCGCAACACGGTGATGCACGAGATCGGTCACGGCCTTGGGTTCAACCACCTGGAGTCCAACAACAGCAGCCAGTTGATGGAGCCGTTCATCAACACCTCGTTCGACGGGCCGCAGATCGACGACATCCTTGCCGCGCAGCGGAACTACGGCGACGCCTGGGAGAAGAACGGCGGCAACGACTCGGCAAGGCGCCCGACCGCCGCCGGCACGATCGACATGTTTACCGCGTGGGCGATTGGCACCGACGGTGAATTGGCCTCGCCCAGCACGAGGATCACCCCGGATCAGGTCGACTTCGTCAGCATCGACGACCGAACCGACCTCGACCACTTCAGCTTTACCGCCGAAGCCGACGGCCTGTTCGACTTCCGCGTGATACCGGTCGGCCCCACCTATAACTCGGGCCCGCAAGGCGGCACGCAGTCTCCCTTCGCGACATCGGCACTGAGTCGGCTTGGGATTACGATCTTCGACAGTATCGGGAACGTGGTCGCCAACCGAGTAGCGGAGTCCTTGGGCGAGACGATCACGATTGACGACGTACCGGCCGCGGCCGGTGAGACGCTGATAGCCCGCGTCGAGGGGCTGGACCGCCAAATCCAGCTCTACCGCCTCGACGCGGCGCTCAACCCCGGCCCGGGCGAGGGCGCCACGTTCGACCTGACCGGCTTTGACGGCGCGTCGTTCGATAACGCGGCGCTGGGCGAAGACGGGGCCATCTTGAGGCTCAATGCGGGCCGCGACGACACAGACCTTTCTGCCCAGCCCGGCGGATTCGGCGTGCTATCACCACTTGAATCGCTCGACAGCCCTCTATCACAGATCGGCCCCGGTGAGACGATCGAGTTCTCCTTCGACACGCCGGTCATTCTCGAGAGCCTTCAGTTGACCGGGCTTGCTACGGACGGGAGCGAGTTCATGTCGCTGCGGTTCCTCGAAGGGGTCAACCCGTTCGCGGAGCTAGAAGGCTACGAAGGAGCGTACTCGCTCGGCGAAGATCAGATGCTCTTCCGTGCCCCGGCTTGGCAAGGAGAGGGCATCAATGTCGCGTTCGGCTTTGGTGATCAGACCCCGTTGTTCATCGAAGCGGGCACGGTCCTCTCGCTGAGCTCATCGTCGCGGCGGGGGGGCGACGGCTTCTTCCTCCGGTCGTTGACCGTGGAGGTGATCCCCGAGCCGTCGACCGCGATGATGCTCAGCGTCGCAGCCGCCGCGTTGACCAGACGCCGGCGAAGTGTTGTTCCGCCGGCGGCGTAGCGTTGCTAAGGTTCGCCGCCCGGCCCGCGCCGAACCACGCAACCCACGCCCCCGGCCGCCTCGTTGTGCGCATCATCACCCGCTACCTGCTGGGCGACCTGCTAGCGGTGTTTCTGCTCACGCTGCTGGGCATGACCACGCTGATCTTCGTAGCGATGATCGGCAAGGAAGCGATCGGGCACGGCCTCGGCCCCGGGCCGCTGGTGCGGATGACGCCGTATCTGCTGCCGCAGGCCATGCAGTTCGCGGTGCCCGCCACCATGCTGCTAGCGGTGACGAGCGTCTACGGGCGGATGTCGTCGTCCAACGAAGTGGTGGCCCTCAAGGCGGCGGGCGTCTCGCCCTGGTCGCTGGCGGCGCCCACCCTGGCGCTCGCGGCGCTGGTGAGCCTGATCGCCGTCGCCCTGAATGACATCGCCGTATCGTGGGGGCGACTGGGCGTTGAACGGGTCTTCATCGAATCGATCGACGAGGTCATCTACGGCAAGCTCCGTGTTGACCACGCGTACGCGAATGACCAAATCTCGATCTCGGTTCGCCGAGTCGAGGGCCACAAACTGATCGAACCCAGCGTCACCGGATTCCTGAGTGAGTCGGGCGAGGCGTGGTCCGGGTCGGCTGATTGGGCGGAGTTGGAGTCGCTGCCCAGCAAGGACCAGGTGATCTTCCGCTTCCACAACTGCGAGATCACCACCGGCCCGAACGGCGCCTTCGACCCCAAGACTTTTGAGCAGGTGATCGGCCTCGAGAAACTCGCCGGCCGCGACGGCCACCGCAGCCCCTCGACCTACGCCCTGGCCGAGATCAGCGACGCCCGTCGCCGCGCCGCGGAGCTGATCAGCCAGCTTGAGCAGCAGCAGGCCGCCGACGCGGCCATCGCCCTGCTGACCGGCGACCTTGGCCTGCTGTCGCAACCCGCCTGGGAAGCCGACGAGCGCCGGCTCGCCGGCGCTCGATTCACACACTCGCGGCTCGGCGCCGAACCCTATCGGCGATGGGCCGCCGGGTTTAGCTGCCTGGCGTTCGTGGCCGTTGGCATCCCGGTGGCCGTGATTCTCCGCACAAGCGAGATGCTCAACAGCTTCTTCATGTGCTTCGGCCCGATCATGCTTGCGTACTACCCGGTCTTCATGTTCAGCATCGGTGAAGCGAAGGGCGGCGACGTCTGGCCCATCACCGTCTGGGCGGCCAACGTGATGCTAGCGTTCGTCGGGTGGATGTTGATGCGGAAGGTGATTCGGTACTAGTCCGCGCCGCAAGCTCGGCTCGCAAGGAGTCGGCCGCTCGTTGGCGAAAGGGGCAGCGGCGCGCAAGCGTTTGTCGATACCCATCATCGGCGCCGGCTTTCGCCGCCAAGGCCTCGCCAGCCCCCCCAGCTTTTCTTGTTCTCGTTTGCCGGTCGCTGATAAACTCCCCGTCCGCCGGCGGATCGATCGTGCGCTCCAAGGATGGGGCAACGCTGCCGGCAGCGACAAGGAGGTCGCCCGGCGTGCTCGCAAATCTCTCAATCCGCAACAAGCTCCGCCTGGGCCTTGGCCTGCTGGCGGGCAGCACGTTAGCGCTCTTTCTGGCCGCGCTCTACGGCCTGTACGCCTACCGCGGGCTGGTGAAGTCGCTCAGCGGCCGCTCCACCGAGCTGCCCCTGGCCAACGAGCTAAGCCAGCACGTCTCGAACCTACATGTCGTGGTGGGACAGTTGCGCGAGCGGATCGCGAGCCACGATCCCAGCGATCAATACAACGCCGTCTTCGACCAAGTGATGAGCGCCGAAGACTCCGGCGACGACCCGTGGGACCTTCGCCTGCTCCGCAACGAGTACCAGAACGAGTTTGAGCAGGTCGAAGAAGCCCTCGCCAAGTATCGGCAGCAGCTTGACGACAACGTGGCCGACAACTCCGGTATTGGCGACGATCGCCGCGAGCGTGAGACGCTCCAGCGGATCGACAACGTCATCGCCCTAATCAAGACCGAGGCGCTCGACGAAGACCTGCTGCTCGACGGACTGGGCGAGCAGACCGAGCGGCTGGAGCAGGCGATCGAGTCGCTCCGCGAGCTCGCCAGCGAGCTGCCAAGCCACCTCCACCACCGCCTAGGAGACCTGGCGGGCGACGTGGCCAGCCAGTACCGCTTCGCCATCCCCGTGGCGTGGGTCACGCTGCTGATCACCGGCGGCCTGCTGGTGCTGGCGATCCAGCTGTTTCGCACCGCCGTCGCCCGGCCGCTGCGGGTGCTGGTGCGCGGTTCGCGGGCGGTCGCCTCGGGCGAGTTCGAGCACCACATCCACCTCGACACCAACGACGAGATGGGCGAGCTGGCCGAGGCGATGAACGCCATGACCGTCCGCTTCCGGCAGACGCGTGACGAGCTCGACCAGCAGGTCCGCGACCGCACCAAGCAGGTGGTCCGGAGCGAGCAGATGGCGAGCGTCGGCTTCCTGGCCGCCGGCATTGCCCACGAGATCAACAACCCGCTCGCCGCGATCGCCTTGTGCAGCGAGTCGCTCGAAGGGCGGATCGACGAGATCAGCGGCCCCGAACCCGACGCCGGCCCCGAATGGGAAGTCGTTCGCAGTTACCTCGGCATGATCCAACGCGAGGCGTTCCGCTGCAAACAGATCACCGAGAAGCTGCTTGACTTCTCCCGCATGGGCGACTGCCAACGCCACCCCACGGAGCTGCGCGAACTGGTGGCGGGCGTCATTGAGATGGTGCAGCACCTGGGCAAGTACCAAGACAAGAGCGTTGTGCTGCGAGACGGGCCGCCCGTGGTGGCCGAGGTCAACCCGCAAGAGATCAAGCAGGTGGTGCTGAACCTAATCACCAACGGGCTCGACAGCCTCGACCCCGGCGGCGAGGTCGCCGTGGAGCTTGATCGGCACGGCGCCGCCGCCCGGATCAACGTGGTGGACAACGGGTGCGGGATGACCGACGAGGTGATCCAGCACTTGTTCGAACCCTTCTTCACCCGCCGCCGCGGCGGCCAGGGCACCGGGCTGGGGCTCTCCATCACCTACCGCATCATCCAAGAGCACGGCGGCGAGATCGAAGCCGCAAGCGAGGGCGTTGGCCAAGGCGCCCGCTTCACGGTCAGCCTGCCGACGCCCGGGGCCGCCACGCCCGTCAACTCCAACGCCGCCTGAAATGTCGAAGACTGCCAATCAAGCCCGACTCGCCCACAACTCCCCTCCCCGGGGGGGGGGGGGGCCGGGGGGGGGGGGTGCGCCGCGAGGGAGCGTTGCGCTGACAGAACCCGTGGCGTCGGGGCAGAGCGCCCCCCCACCCACCGCAGGTAGCCACGCCAGGGGCGCCCCCCCCCCC
>JBCDJN010000162.1:0-8277 GCA_039414355.1 Planctomycetota bacterium
AGATGGTCGCCCGCACCAAGGAGCTGGCCGAGGAGTCGAAGGTCTCCATCCGCAACGTCCGCCGCGACGCGAACAAGCACCTCGATCAGCTTGAGAAGGACAAGGAGATCGGCGAAGACGACTGCAAGAGCTACAAGGAAGACGTGCAGGAGCTCACGAACAAGTACGAGAAGCAAGCCAGCGACCTGGCGAAGGCGAAGGAGTCGGAGGTGATGGAAGAGTAAGCGGGATTGCGGAGTTCGGATTGCGGATTGCGGAATGAGCGAATCCGAGTAACCGACGAGCAACGCCTCGACGGAGTTGGCCCCGCAATCGAGCACCGTGTAAGATGCAAGCATGAGCGCCAGCATCCTGAAAGAACGCCTCTTCCGCCAACCGTTTGAGCCATTCCGCGTGCGCCTCTCCAACGGCCAAGCCTACGAGGTCCGTCACCCCGAGATGGCGCTGCTCTACAAGAGCGGCCTGTACGTGGGTGTCCCACAGAACAGCGACGATCTTGCGGAAGAGGTCGTCTGGTGCAGCCTGCTGCACATCGCCGCGGTGGAGCCGGTCGGGTCAGACTCGCCCGCGAGCTAGACGCAGGCCGAGGCATCCGCCTTCGTTGGTCGCGGCCATGAATGTTGAGATCAAGCCTTTCGTCGAGAACGCAATCGCCCACGGCGAGCACGAAAAGGATGGCAGCTTTCACATCGGCGGACCGGATTGGGCTAGGAGCCACTTGGTCGCCTTCAATCGCTCGATAGACGCGCTTGTCTACGAGTACGGCAAGGAACCAATCGGCAAGGCGATCTGGTACCTCTACGGCTGCGTTGGCGACTACGCGCGCGACGCGATTGAGACGGCGCCCGCGAGCGAGTGCATGGAGTTCTATCAATCTCTCGAAACGCTGTACGACGAGGGCTTCGCGAAGCACTGCGTTGATGCATGCGGCCACTCCGATCGGGATGGGAACCGCTTCGGAACCGCCTGCTACATGCTGTGGGACATGAACGGTGGCCTCGAGTATCTGACGTTCAACAGTCGGGCCGAGCTGTTCTCGCATGGCAAGGAGCTTGTCGAGTTCGGCTTGCAGCACAACCACGCCGCCGTCCAGGAGTCTTTTCTTCACCTGCTTGGGCACCTAACGAACGATCGGCCCGACTACGCGACAGAGTGCATCGATCGCTTTCTGCAACGAATCGACGTCGCTCTCGACATTCAGGACTATGCACGGTCCTGCAGAACAGGCTTGATTCCGTAGCAGCACGCCTCCTGCTAGCACCCCAAACTCTCGCCTTGCCGCTTTTCTCCAAGCCGTGTTAGGTTCTTGCGCGTGACCACAATGCGGGGCCGGAGGCGCCTCGTCGGTGGTCCGTTCCCGCGATCCCCGCCCGGTTTATGGAGAAACCGTCATGGCCCGCACGGATGCTGGGGCAGACGCCCCGCTGAGTGATTCTTCGCGCAAGCCCAATCGTTGGGTGCTGATCGGCTCGGCCGCCGCGGTCGTGGCGGTCTGCGTCGTCATCAAGAGCTTCGACACGGCGGCCGACGCCACGGCTCAGTCGGTGCGAAACACGCCGGCGACCCAGCCGGTCCGGCAGGCCTCGGCCCAGGCGCTCACGCTGCCGGCCGATCCGCCGCACGACATCATGGCCATCGTCAACGGCCAAGAGATCAACCGCACACAGCTCGCTCAGGCCTGTATCGAACGCCACGGCGAGGACGTGCTGGAGAGCCTGGTCAACAAGCGGCTCATCCAGCACCGCTGTGCGAACCGTGGCATCAGCGTGACGGCCAAGGACCTCGAAGCCGAGGTCGATCGCATCGCCGCCCGCTTCAAGCTGGACCGCGACCAGTGGCTCAGCCTGCTGGAGAAGGAACGCGGCATCAAGGCCGAGGAGTACAAGCGCGACATCTTGTGGCCGACCATCGCCCTGCGGCGCCTGGCCGGCAAAGAGATCCGGGTGACCGACGAAGAGATCGGCCGCGCCTTCGGCACGCGTTACGGGCCGTCGGTTCAGGTTCGGCTGATCGTTGTCTCCGACGGCAAGCGCGCGGTGGAGCTGCAGAAGATCGTCGCCGCGCGGCCGGACGACTTCGCCCGCGTCGCCATGCAGAACTCCGAGGATGTAAACAGCGCCAGCATCGGCGGCCTGATCCAGCCCGTTCGGCTCCACACGGGCGACCCGCTGATCGAGCAGGCGGCGTTCGCGCTCGAGCCGGGGCAGGTGTCGGCCGTGATTCAGGTCGAGAACCAGTTCGCCATCATCAAGTGCGAGAAGCAGTTTCCGGAACGCAACGTGAAGCTGGAAGAGGTGCGTGCGTCGCTGGTCGAAGCGATCAAGGAAGAGAAGCTCCGCGGCGTCGCGGCCAAGGTGTTTGAAGAGGTTCAGACCACCGCCACGGTGGTGAACGTCTACAACACGCCCGAGCTGCGGGCCCGCATGCCGGGCGTGGTCGCCACGGTGAACGGCGAGCAGATCCCCATGCACGAGCTCGGCAAGGAGTGCCTCGCCCGCCATGGTGGGGTGGTGCTGGAAGGCGAGATCACCCGGCTGCTGCTGCAACAAGAACTGAAGCGCGCCAGCGTGGTGGTTAGCGAAGCCGACCTGCACCAAGAGATGGCCCACGCGGCGACGCTGGCCGGCGTGGTCGACCCGCAGGGCAACCCCGACATGCCGAAGTGGGTGAAGACCAACACGGAAGAGGCCGATGTCTCGTACGAGGTCTACCTGCGTGACTCGGTGTGGCCGTCGGCCGCGCTCAAGAAGCTGACTACCGGCGAGGTGGAGGTGACCGAAGAAGACCTCAAGATGGGCTTCGAGGCGAACTACGGCCAGCGGGTCCGCGTCCGGGCGATTGTGCTGCCGAGCATGCGGCGGGCCCAAGAGGTGTGGGCCAAGGCCCGCGAGAACGTCACGCTGGAATACTTCGGCGAGCTCGCGGCGGAGTACTCGATTGAGCCGACGAGCAAGACCCTCCGCGGCGAGGTGCCGCCCCTCCGCCAGCACGGCGGACAGCCCCAGCTTGAGAAGGCGGCGTTCGCCCTGCAGGACGGTGAGATGTCCGGCATCGTGCAGGTGGGCGACAAGTTCGTCATCTTGCGGTGCGAGGGCCGGACGCAGCCCGTGGAGGTGGACATGGCCACCGTGGCGCCGATCCTCCGCGGCGACCTGTTCGAGAAGAAGCTCCGCATGGCGATGGCCGAGCGGTTTAAGAAGATCCGCGAGCGGGGCCGCATTGACAACTACCTGGCCGGCACCAGCCAGGCGCCACCGGCGAAGACCGCCGGCCCGCGCCGAGACACCGCCGTCCGGCCCACGGCCGGCACGCGGTGACCGCTCAACAACGCTCAAACTCCATCAAGGCGGCGCCCCCGGGGCGCCGCCTTTTTTGCTGTCGGTATTCGGCGTGGCTCGCGGCCGCGGCAATACAATGAGACCAGTTCACGAAACGGTTCATGAGGGAGCAACACGACCCTTCGGACGAGACAGCCATGGTCGAGAACCCGTACCGCAGCCCGGACCAACTGCCAGACACTTCGCCCCCAACGGTGGATCGCGGTCTGAGTGCTCTGCTCAAACTGCTGGGCGCCGTCTTCGGGATTGGAATGCTGCTCTACCTGCTCTTGGCGCCGATGCACCGCGGCGTTCGCACACCGGCGCGAGCGAATCACTGCAGGAACAATCTAAGGAACATCGGCTTAGCGCTGCACAGCTACCACGACGCGCACGGCGCCTTCCCGCCGGCTTACACGGTAGACGCTGATGGCAACCGGCTGCATAGCTGGCGGACGTTGATCTTGCCATTCATCGAGCAGCAGGCGCTGTACGAGCAGATCGACCTCACGAAGCCGTGGGACGATCCAGCAAACGCCGCTGCACGAGAAGTGGCCATCGACTTGTACCAATGCCCAAGTTCCGTCGAAGCCTGGTTGAAGCCGAGCTACGTGGTGGTTGTCGATGGAACTTCGCTCTTCTCGGGCGCCGAGGGTAAGACCTTTGCCGACATCAAGGACGGCACGGCCAACACGATCGCGATTGTTGAGATGCACCAGTCGCGGGCGACGCACTGGATGGAACCTGTCGACGCGACGATGGACGAGTTCTGCGCCGTCCCCGAGCACGGGCACGCCACCCACCCGGGAGTCTTTCAGGCTGCGTTTGCCGATGCGCACGCGAGCGCCATCGCGAACGAGTGCGACCCCGAGCAATTGAGGGCGTTGGTAACCATCGCCGGCGGCGAGCGAATCACCGACGAGTGAATCTGGCTGCTTCCAGCAACGCCAGCGGCGCCAACCAACTTACCCACGCGGCGATCGGGTAGGTTCCTTCGAGTTCCAACACCGCCGCCGCTCCGCCGATGCCTCGCAGTACCACGGCGGAGCCGAGCAACGCGTAGGTGCGTTGCATCCAACGCTCGTGGTCAGCAAACCGGCGACGCACGGCCGATCGCCAGCCCAGCCCCGCGCTGGCGCCCGTTACGACGGCCAGCGCGGCGAAGCCCGAGCCGCTGACAATCCCCGGCGCCCGGAAAGCCATGACGAGCCCGCTGGGAGCGACGGCCAGCAGCACGAGCACGCCGGTCATCCGGCCGACGGCCTTGTGCCAGCGCGCGGGGCGCCCGCGGCGGGCATCGACCAACAGGGCCAGGCCGGCGAGCAGGCAGATGGGACCGGCCACGATATGCACGTAGAAAGCCGCCCCGTACAGCCCGTAGAAATACGCCTGGCGGCCGATCAGGAATTCCGCCGCGAAGTTCGGCGGGAAGTAGTCGCGGTAAACCCACACGATTGACGCCGTCGCCCGCAAAATCACCGCGCACGCCAGCAGCGCGAGCAGCTTGGTCAGCGATGCGAAGACTCGGTTCTGGGCCATCGGGTGTGGTTTGGCCGATCTCTCTGGACAGTCGGGGGTTGGGGCGCCGAGGGGTTTGCTAGAATAGTCGCATGAGCCAATTCAACGAGAATCCCCCGTTCCCCATCGAAGTTGCCGAGCGTGTGAGCCGGCTGCCGCCCTACCTGTTTGGGCGGATCAACAAGATGATCTACGACAAGCGGGTGGCCGGGGACGACGTCATTGAGCTGGGCATGGGCAACCCCAGCGACCCGCCGCAAGAGGCGGTGATCGACAAGCTGGCCGAGGCGGCACGCGACCCGCGGAACCACCGCTACAGCAAGAGCAATGGCATCGCCAACCTACGGCGGGAAGTGGGCGCCAAGTACTTCAAGAAGTACGGCGTGCGGCTCGACCCGGATGCCGAGGTGATGACCTGCCTGGGCAGCAAGGAGGGATTCAGCCACCTGTGCCTGGCGCTGATGGGCCCCGGCGACACCGCCCTAGTGCCGGCGCCGTACTTCCCGGTGCATGTTTACGCCGTGGCGCTCGCCTCGGGCAACGTGATCAGCCTGCCGGTAACGGACTCGGACAAGTTCCTCTCGGCCATCGCCCGCACGTGCGAGACGCTTTACCCGCGACCGAAGCTGCTGACGCTCTGCTACCCGCACAACCCGTCGAGCGTGGTGGTTGAGCAGGCGTTCTTCGATGAGGTGGTGAAACTGGCGAAGAAGTACCAGTTCATGGTCATCAGCGACTTTGCCTACGCCGATGTGGCGTTTGATGGCTACAAGCCGCCTAGCTTCTTGGCGTCGAAGGGGGCGAAGGACGTGGGCGTTGAGTTCACGACCATGAGCAAGGGCTACAACATGGCCGGCTGGCGGGTCGGCTTCTGCTGCGGCAACCGGCAGATGGTCTCCGCTCTGGGCACCATCAAGGGCTACTACGACTACGGCATGTTCCAGGCGATCCAGATCGCCGCCATCGTCGCCTTGCGCGAGACCGACGCCGCCGTGGAGAGCCAATCGGTCGTCTATCAGCAGCGGCGAGACGCCCTGTGCGACGGCTTGGTGCGGTTGGGCTGGGAGGACGCGCGGCCGAAGGCGGGCATGTTTGTCTGGCAGCCGATCCCCGAGCCGTGGCGGAGCCGCATGAGCACCATGGACTTCGCCATGCTGCTGCTGGAGAAGGGCAACGTTGCCGTGAGCCCCGGCAGCGGGTTTGGGCCCGCCGGCGAGGGATTTCTGCGGATGAGCCTCGTGGAGAACGAAGAGCGGCTCCGGCAGGCAGTTCGGCAGATCAAGGGCTGCCTGCGCGACTCGGAATCGCCTGCCGAGCGTGGCCAGGCTTCAGCGGGTTCCGCTGCCGCGGTCTAAAGGTCGCTGCGCAATTTCGAGAGACCGTCGCGCACTGTTGTTGGTCGAGTTGCCCCAAGTACGGCAGCACGATCGTTGCGGGGGCGCCGAGCTTCTGCGAAGATGTGGCAGCAAGCTGCTGGCGATTAACGTAAGCCCCGCATGGCAAGGCATTGGCCAGGGGTCTAGCGATTGAATTGGGGGGACTAATGATTGGCATCCGAGGGGTATTCTGCGCCGCCACGGTGGCGGCGGTCTTTGCTGGCGTTGCTGCGCGCCACAGCGAGGCTTTGACCGTGGCGCCGGCGCTGCCGGGCCACCTGGCGATCTTTCTCGAAAACGCTTCCGATCCATCGGACGAAAAGCGGATCTACATCGGCAATCTCTTTCGCGACGAGCCGATTGACGTGGTCGTCACGCTCGACCGCCCCGCTGGAACGGTTGACGTAACCGGCAGCGGAGAGGGCTTTCTGTACAACTCAGACGCCCACGTCACCGCCGGCCCGCCATCCGATCCGACGCCGATTCAAGCCACCTTCGACTTCTCGTTCTCCGGGATCGACTTCGATACCGACCCGGTGACCGGCGAAACCATCGTCGCCATTGGCCGCTCCAACCTGACCGCTATGGGCGAGGGCACCGTCGAGCTGAGTGGGGCCTCGGTCGGAGGTGGTCTGGTGACGCTCGACTTCGTCGACAAGTCAAAGTTTGACACCGGCCCGAACACCGGCACCAACACCTGGGGAATCTTCGGCGCCGACGCCTTCAACCTGTTCCTCGGCACCTCGCCCGGCATTCCCAACCTGGGCTTCGACGAGCAATTCGCGGCATGGTTTATGCCCCGGTTCCCGCAGACGCTCACGCTGGGTGGCATCACCTACAACGTCCTGCAGGGAGACGTTCACGGCCGCATGCCCGAGCCGACCACCATGGCGCTGGTTGCGACGGCGCTGGCCGCCGCGGGCAGCCGTCGCCGCCGCTGAGCCGGACGCGCGATCAACCGCTAGAAAAAGCGAAGGGCCCCCGCTCGCCGTGCGGGGGCCCTTCTCGCTTACGCGGCTGACCGGCTTCACTCGCCGACGGCTTGATCGGCCGGAGACCCACAGCCACAATCCGCTATCGGCGATGCGACGCCGCCTTCTTGACGGTGGGCGCGAACATCCGCCGCCCGCCGCGGATTGGCGTCCTGTGATTCCCTGCGTTGGAGCCCCTACCTGTGACACAACCGGCAAAACTAGCGCTGGAAGACGGCACCGTCTTCGCCGGGACCTCCATCGGCGCCGAAGGCGAAGTCGACGGCGAGGTGTGCTTCAACACCTCCATGACCGGGTACCAGGAGATCCTCACCGATCCCAGCTACCGCGGGCAGATCGTCACCATGACCTACCCGCAGATCGGCAACTACGGCGTCAACACCGAGGATGTTGAATCGAAGAAGCCCCACCTGGCCGGCTTTGTGGTCCGCGAGCACAGCCGCATCCGCAGCAACTTCCGCAGCGAAACCAGCCTGAGCGACTACCTCAAGGAGTGCGGCGTGGTGGCGATCGAATCGATCGACACGCGGGCGCTGGTGCGGCGCCTGCGCTCACAGGGCTCGATGCGGGGCGTGCTCTCCACCACCGACCTGGATGACGCCAGCCTCGTGGCCAAGGCCAAGGCGAGCCCCGGGCTCGTGGGCCGAGACCTGGTGCGCGAAGTCACGCCCGAAGCGTCCCTGGAGTGGAACGAGCCGCTGAGCGAGTGGACCACCATCGGCAAAAGCGGGCGCGAGGCGGCTAGCGGGCCGCACGTGGTCGCCCTGGACTTCGGCATGAAGTGGAACATCCCGCGGCATTTGGTCGGCCGAGGATGCCGCGTGACGGTGGCGCCGGGCACCGCCACCGCCGAAGACGTGCTGGCGCTCAACCCCGACGGCGTCTTCCTCTCCAACGGGCCGGGCGACCCGGAGCCGCTGGAGTACGCCGTTTCCACCGTCCGCGGCGTGCTGGGCAAGAAGCCGGTGTTTGGCATCTGCCTGGGGCATCAACTGCTATCGCTCGCCTGCGGCGCCAAGACCTTCAAGATGAAGTTCGGCCACCGCGGCGCCAACCATCCGGTGCAGGACCTGG
>JBCDJN010000163.1:0-7961 GCA_039414355.1 Planctomycetota bacterium
GACCGACTCGGGGTCGGGCGTCGTGATGAAAGGTTCCGCGTCCATTTGGTCGAGCTGGAAGCGTGACATCACGACGCGTGCCAGCGTTTCGCTCGGCGAGTCGGGTGTGATGACGAACTTAGCGCCGGGCGTGTTGAGGTCGTCGACGGTCTCGAAGGCGGACTTGTAAGTGACCACGGCGTCGGCCCCGACGGTCTCGTCGATCAGCGCGACGATGGTGGCGGGCAGGTCGCCGGCCAGGGCGCTCGCCTTGATCAGCGCGTCGATGGTGAAGAGCGCCATGTCCGCCTCGCCCGTGGCTAGCGCCCTGAGGCGTGCCGGGTAGTCGGCGGCGTCGTCAACCAGCTTCAACCGGATGCCACGCTTGCGGAGTTCGGTCTCGAACGTATCGGAACGAAACACCGCGTACCCGCTGAAGCCGTCGAGATTGAGCGTGACTTGTTTGCTGTACAGGCTCTCGGAGCCGCCGCGGCCCAAGGCCGCGCGGCGCTCTTCTTCGGCGAGCCGTTCCTGCTCGGCCTTTGACTTCTCCACCGCCGGCGCGAAGACAACCTTCCAGATGCCAACGCCCGTGGCGAGGATCATCAGCCAGACGATAGCGACGGCGAGGAGCTTGCCCTTGGACACTGCCGCGGCGGCCTTTCAGTTCTTGGGGTTCAGCGAGGGATGATTCGTCGCGGCGGTGCCTAGCTGCTCTTGCCGAGCGACGAAATGAAGCGAACGATCACGAACAGGATAACCCCGAAGACGACGAGGCCCGTAGGGAAGCCGCTCTCCGGTTCCGCTTGCGGTGGCGCGGCGGCCACCGGTGGATTGCCGCCGAAGGGCGCCGGCTGATTGTTCGCTGCTACGTCCGCCGCAGGCGGGGCGCCGATGGGTGTGTTGACGGGGCTGGCCAGGGCGGCGAGCGACGCGGCCGCCACTTCGGACGGGAGGCCCTCGAGCCACTCAAAATCGCTCTCACCGGCGGCGCCGCCATCGGTGCTGCTTTCGCCTAGGACGACTTCGGAGATGGCTTGCTCGAGCGACGCCGGGTCGTCTGCGCTGCGGTAGGTATTGGAGCGGGCCGCCAGGCTGTGCTGCTGCCCCATGGCCACGCCGATGGTGTCGAGCAGCAGGCCGCGTTTGGCGATCTCTGGCAAGAAGCGTTCCAGCACGTCCGGGTCGCTCGCCTCGCCGTCGGTCACCACCAGCAGTTTGTAGGTCCCGTAGCGGTTTTCTTCGCGCGACTTGAGCAGTGCATCAACCGCGGTCTTCATGCCGGCACCCAGGGGCGTCGGGCCACGGGCGTCGAGCCGGTCGATCGCCGCGCGGGTCGATTGCTTATCGACAGGCCCGAGCGGGATCAGCCAGTCGCGGCCAGCGACCGGGTTGAGCAGCAGCACGCCCACCTCGGCGTCGTCGGGGGTCTGGTCGAGGACGGTCTGCAACGCCTGCTTGGCGGCGTTGATGCGGTTGCCGGCGCCACGCATCAGTGTTTGCATGGAGCCGGAGTTGTCGACGATCACCACCACCTTCAGCCCGCTCGCCGAGGCTTGGCCCGCCGCCATGGCGAGGGTGGCCGCCGCCGTTAGGTACCAATGGCACATCGCGTGCTCCTTGTGGATTGTCGCGGCTGGGAATCGGCGTCGGTCAGAAGTCGAAGTCGGAGTCGGAGAGCGCCTCGGGCTTCACTTTCACGATGCGGAACTCCACCCGCATGTTCTGCCTCGCCTCGGCCATGTTGGTCGGCTTGGAAATCACCGGGTCGGAGATGCCGGCGCCCAGCGGCTGCAGTTGGCTGAGGTTGACGTTGATGCCCTTGGAGCGGGCGTAGCTGATCACCGCTTCCTTGACCGCCTCCGCGCGGGCCTGCGAGAGGTTGAGCGCCGCCTGCATGGTTTGCATCGGGCTGTCGGCGGCGCCTTCAAACGAGCCCGACTTGATTAGCCGCACCATTTCATCCATCTGCGACAGGTCGAGCTCCTTGGCCGATCCGCCGGTCTTGAGGAAGTAGCGGTACGACCCGCGGCTGCCGGTGCGGCTGATGATGCCCTTCGACAGGCCCGACTTGATCAACTGGACTAACGTCTTAGTAGGGTCGGAGTGCCCGCGGACCACCACCGCGGCGCCGCCGAACGTGCTCGCCGATTGCAGCGCGCGATCGAACTCGGCGCCGTAGCGATCGACCGAGAAGTCGGTTTGATTCGGCTGGAAGGAGATGGTGAAGCTGACGATCGTCCCTTCGTCGAGGTCGTCGTCCAGGAACTCGGTCACTCCTTCGCCCTGCACAACGGTGCTCGGCTTCACATACTCAACGCCGGCCGTCTTGGCGATCTTCTGGTAGTCCAAGCCGGCCGGGTCAAAGCCGGCGCGGGCGCCGGCGTAGCCCCAGTTGGTTGCCAGGTCGAGCGCCGCGGTTAGCTTGGCGTTGAAGCCGTTTAGGTTGCCCGACTGCTCAAAGAAGGCGATCTGCCCCGGCAGCCCCACAAAGCGGCAGTCGAGCAGCAGGCCGTGGGCGTCGATTTCGAGCGTGGGGATCACCTCCTCGCCAAAGATGCTCTGGCAGGTGGTGAGCAGCTTGCGGTAGTCGCGGGACATGCGTTGCGACTTCTCGAACCCATCGCGCATCTCCAGTACCGCTTCGGTCCCCTTCAGGTAGCCGGCGACGAACTTCTCCACGTCGCTGCGGTTGGACTCAAAGTAGTCGCTCCGCACGGCGTAGACGTCGGCGATGGAGCGGGACATGTTCTGCGTGGAGACGAGCACCTTCGCCCCCTTCACCGTCCCCTCGGCGCCGGTGCCCTTGGTGTCGAGGCCGCCGGTCAGGCCGAGCATGTCCGGCGTGATCACGCAGCAGGCGTCGATCGACGAGTCGTTGCGGAACTTCTCCGCGGCGCCGTTCGGTCCGGTCAGGTCGGGGACGAAGACGATCTCGACGTCGTCGTTGGTGAGCTGTGCCGCGGCGAGCGCGTCGTACAGCAGGCCGACGTGCGGCCCGCCCTGCTGGCAGGCGATGCGGGCCTTCTTGCCGTCGCGTTTGAGGTCGTTGAGCGTGTTGAAGCCCTCGCGGGAAACGATGTGGTCGCCGCCGCTCCAGGAGAGCTGCAGGATCACCACGGGCTTGGTGCGGGGGTCATTGCCGATGACCTCACTCGCCTGCCCCAGCATGCGGAACGTGCCCCGCAGGTAGGGTGACTTGCCCGAGACGTAGTCCTTGACCTGCTGAACGAAGTCGTCGCCCGGCGTGAGGTTGAGCTTGAGGCCGAGCTTGTCGTAGATCGTGCCGCGCTGCGTCTTCAGCCCGCCGTTGGCGTAGAAGGTGGCCGCGTCACCGCCCCAAGTAATGAACGGCACGTTGCCGGCATTGCTTGATGAAACCGAGCCAACACGCAGCGGGCCGGTGATCTCCGAGAACTTCTTCTGCGCAGAACTCGTCGCCGCCAAGGCCGCGGTGGCGGTGAGGGCGATCAACCAACAGCGGATGGGGTGCGGCATGGGTAGTTCCTCTTGGCTGAGGTATTCGGTTGAAGCTAGTTCGTCGCCGCCGCCCGAATCTTGGCAGCCGCGCTGACGATTTCGCGTTGGAGAAAGCCTGCGAGCAAGGTAATCGCCTCGACGCCATGCGCCCACTCACCGAGCGCCCCTCACTGAACGCCCTGCAGCTCCAGCTCACGGATCCGCTTCTCCCAGACGTCACGCTCCGTGAGCGAGATTTCGGGGTTGGGCAGCAGCGAACGCCGGGTGCAGTTGATGAGCGCCTGCAGCGTTTGGTACTCACGCGTCAGGCCGATGGCGGGCGGGATCTGATCGTGGATCGCGGCTTTCGCCTCTTCCCAGGACTTTGGCTCGGTGGACAGCAGAAGCGACCGGAGCGACGCGTAGGCCGCCGCCGAGTACTCCGGCGGGAGGATCTCGCGGTCGAGCTCTTCGACGAACGCTTCTTGCGGCGTAGCCTCTTCGCCGTCTTCTTCGCTGCCGATGTCGACGGCGGACAATACCCAGCGGATGAAGTCCTGCCGGTCTTCACCCGTCGGGTCGAGCACTGGGATGATCAGATCGCCCACGCGGCCGGGCCGGCGGATGTCGGGCGAAAGGAGGTGGATGCGGGCGGTCATCAGCAGCCACAGCACGCGGCCGCGGAGCTGCGGGTCGCTCATCATCGCCTGGATCTTGCCGGTCAGCCGCCGCTCGGTGGCGTGGGCGGACGCGTCGACCCGGCCGAACTGCGTGTCCGCCTCATCGACGAAGATCACCACCTTGTCGAGCGCGTCGAGCACCCGGCGGAGGCGTTCGAAGATGACGTCGGTCTGGCCGAACCACTGGCTGCGGATGTTCTTGAGCACCAGCACCGGCAGGTCGAGCTCCGCGGCGACCGCCTCAAAGATGAAGGTCTTGCCGCTGCCGATCGCTCCCGCGACGGCCGCGCCCGGCAGGGCCTTCTTGCCGGTCGCCTTGAAGCGGGGGATGAGTTCGTCTCGCAGAAACGTCTTTAGCCGAGTGAAGCCGACGACGTCCTCCAGCGAGTGCCCCGGCTTCTTGAACTCCACCACGTCGTCGCCCAGCTGCGTGCGGATGAAGTCTTCGACCTTGTCGAACACGTGGTCGGGCGTGATCTTCTCGCCCGTGTACGCGGCGCCGGCCAGCATCTGCCGGATCGCCTGCACGGAGAGCGCCGCGCTGCACTCGGCAAGCGCCGTGGTCGTGGACCAGAGCTGCGGCGCCGGCTCGGTGCGCTCGAGCTGCAACTCGGTGTAGTGGCGGCGTTCTTCAAGCGACGGCGCGGGCACGTCGACACTCAGCACCTGCGGCATGCGCTCGATGCGGCTGTGGATGAGGCTCTTCGACTCGCCGAGCAGGCAGACCGAGTCGGCGCCCTCCACAAAGTCGGGGTCGCCGAACCAGTCGTGCACGATGCTGATGCGGTGGAGCTGCCGGTCATTGAGGCTGGAGAGCGCGCCCCCTTCTGGCAGCAGCATGTCGGCCGCCTCGACGATGATCAGCAGGTTCTCGCGGAGCGCCGCCCGCGAACAAATGGTGAGCTGGCGGAGCAGCTCGAGCGCCGTCGATGGGTGGCCGATCGCGTCGCGAAAGTTGCGGTCGAACTCTTCCTGATAGAGCTCCAGCTGCGAGCCACGCTGGCGGAGCTCCTGCAGGGCGAGCGTGTTGGCGTCGACGCCGGTCTTCCACTCCACCCACGCTCCTCGCAGCTTGTCGCGGTCGGCGTCGGAGAGCCGGATCGGCCCGTTCAGCTCGTAGACCAGCTGCAGCAGACCCGGCGTCTGCGTCTTCTCCAGCAGGAACGGGATGAGCGGCGCGTACTGCTCGCCGTCCCAGAACAGGTCGTAGATGTTGCCGCACATTAGCACGCTGCGGGACTGCCCGGAGTTGAGCAGCCGCGCGAAGCGGGTGAAGAAGTCGTACGCGTGGCTCATGGCGAAAGGTCGTCCTTGATGTCGTCCCACAGCATGGCGTGGAAGCCGTGCACGGCTTGCTCAAGCTTGGCGGAGTAGCGGCCGCGGTTGAAGGACACTGATCGCATGCCGAGCTGGGTTGACTCGCAGATCTCGATGTCCTCCTCTTGGATGATGTGGCTCTGGTTCACCGACTTGCGGATCGTCTTCTTGGCGGTCCACTCGTCCACGTCTTGGTAGTCCACGTAGAAGTCGAAGATCACCTGACACGAGTCCACGGTGAGCGGCATCACCACGTTGGTGTCCATCATCCGCCCGTAGCGGTTGACGAAGAAGTTGGGGTAGAGCCAGGCGTAGATCACCTTCTCGCCCAGCCGCGCGTCGGCGCCGCTCGACTCGCAGTACTGGATTGACGAGCGGTCGAACATCTCCGTGGTGTACCCGTCGAACGCCAAGCCTTCGGCGAGTTGCTCGTGGGCGTAGCTCACGTGGTAGCCGCCGTCCAGCGAGTTATCGACGAACACCTTCCAGTTGCACTGCATGGTGTAGGTGCGACGCTCGACCCAGCGCATGCTGTCGATGCCCAGTTCGTTCAGCGGGCCCGCGATGGGAGCCACGTCGCGGTCGAGCGGGCGTGGGTTGTCCACGCCGCCCAGCGGGCCGTCGAGATCGATCAGGACGAACGGTCCCCACTCGCGCACGCTGATCGGCGGGAGCGACAACTTCGCCGCGTCGAAGTCCTCCATCCTGCCCATCTGCGGCGCCCGCTTCAGGCTGCCGTCGAGCCGGTAGCTCCACCCGTGGTACGGGCAGACCAGTTCCGCGGTGCGGCCGCACTCCTGGGCCACCACCGCCGCGTGGTGCCGGCAGACGTTGTGCAGCGCGCGGAGTTCGCCCGCATCGTCCCGCAGCACCACGTACGGATTGCCAACAACATCGCCCGTGAAGTACGCCCCGGGCGTCGCCACCTGGTCGGTCCGGCCGACGGCGATCCAGGACTTCTCGAAGACGCGGGCCTTCTCGGCATCGTAAACGTGCGGGTCGGTGTACCACGCGGCGGGCGGCGTGGCCGCGGACTCGACCGGCACAGTAGGGTCAAAGCTCAGGTCCATGGCCGGGAGTATAGCGTCTCCCGGCTGGTCTTGCGGGCCGACGGCTCGACCCTGCTTCCCAAGCTCCCGCGAGCAGTTCACTATCGGCGAGGCGCCTGCTATCGTTCGAACATGGCGAACCTTGAAGTCATCAACGTCTCGCACGCCTACGGCCCGAAGCAGGTGCTCAACGGAGTAAACCTTGAGGTGGGCGCCGGGCAGGTAGTGGCGCTGGTTGGGCCCAGCGGCTGCGGCAAGTCCACTCTGCTGCGGGCGATCCTCGGCACGCACCCGCCGACGTCGGGCGAAGTGCGTGTCGCCGGCACGCTCATTGAGCGGCCAACACGCGACGTGGGCATCGTCTACCAGCACTACAGCTTGTACGACTTCTTGACCGCCCGGCAGAACGTCGCTTTCGGGCTTAAGCTGGATCAGACGTCAACGGCGTACCGACTGTTCAGCTACTTCAACTGGCGTGACCTCCGCCGGCAACACCTGGAGCAAGCCGACGCGATGCTGGAGAAGGTCGGCCTGCTCGAAGCGCGTGACCTCTATCCCGGCGAGATGTCCGGCGGCATGCGGCAGCGGGTGGCCATCGCCCAGGCGTTGATCATGGAGCCACGCGTGCTGCTGCTCGATGAACCGTTTGGCGCCCTGGACGAGTCGACCCGTGAGTCGCTGCAGTTGATGCTGCTGAAGCTGTACGAAGAGAATTTGCAAGCGAAGTCCCAGAATCGCACCCCGCCGTACACGGTGATCATCGTCACGCACGAGTTGAATGAGGCGCTCTTTGTGAGCAACCGCGTGGTCGGCCTGTCGCAGTACCACGCCGATGGCGCCAACGGGGCGACCATCGTCTACGACAAGCCGGCGCCGGTCTTTCGGCCGGAGGACCAGCGGGACGTGAGCCGCTTTGTCGAGCAGAAGGAAGAGCTGATTGGCGCCGTCTTCAGCCCGTCCGACCAACAAGACCACCGCGAGTACGTCACCTTCTGGGCCGACAAGGCCGCCGCCGCCTCGGTTGAAGCCGGTTCCGGCGGTTAGTTCGACCGGAAGCTGTCCGCGGCGCGCTCAACGGTGCTCTCGGGTTCGACCAGCAGGCTTAGCTCTTCGAGGCGTCGGACCGCGGCGGGCAGGCCGGGGCGTAGTCGGAGCAAGGTCTTGGTCTCGGCCTGCGCTTGTTCAAACGACTCGGCACGCGTGAGCACGTCGATCAACGCCAGCCGCCAGGCGGTGTTCGCGTAGTCCTTGCCGAGCGCCCCGCGGTACAGCTTGGCAGCGGCGGCAAGGTCGCCGGCCTTGGCGCGCTCAACGGCGGTGACGGCGATTTCGTTCGCCGTGGCATTGCCGCTTAACACCCGTTCGACTCGCAGGCGGGCGCTCTTCTCGAGTAGATCGCCGACCATTTCATCGTGGCCCCCATGCTGCTCGAGCACTCTCGCCAGGACCCTCAGTCGATAGGGCTCCTGGTCGGCCA
>JBCDJN010000164.1:0-7841 GCA_039414355.1 Planctomycetota bacterium
AAGTCGAAGAAGCCAGCCTGACGATCCTGCTGTGCGCGAAGCTCGACGCCCACGCCGACAGCCCCGAGCGGTACTGGGCCAACGCCCCCGCCGAAACCGCCCAGATGCTGGTGCCGATGATCGGCAAGTTCTACGAAGGCAACGACGCCCTGCAGCGGGACGAGGGGCTTCGGTCGATCGGCATCGCGGGGCAAACGATCATGCTCGCCGCCAAGGCGATGGGCTACGACACCTGCCCGATGATCGGCTTCGACCCCGTGAAGGTGGGTGAGATCATCGGCCTGCCCGAGGGGCACCTCGTTGGCTTGATGATCACCGTCGGCAAGGCGCTCAAGCCGGCCTACGCGCGGGGCGGGCAGCTGCCCGCCAGCGAGGTGGTCTTCACCGATCGTTTCCCCGGCTAACCGGCGTCCTCTTTCCGGGCGGGGCGTCAGAAGTTAAGCGCGTCGTTGATGGCGTCGACGTAGATCACCTGGAAGAGTCGCACGATCATCACACCGACCAGCACCATCACGCCGCCGCCGAGCAGGAAGCCGAACACGGTGGACAGCGTCGCCATCGCCGACTGGGCCTCCTGCTCGTATTGCTTCGAGAGCCGGCCCATCGATTCGACGATCTGGCCGCTCTCTTCGGCAACCTGTAACGCGTCGGTGAAGTGAACGGGGAAAACGCTCGCAGCGGCGAACGCCTCGTGCAGCGGGCTGCCGGCGGCGACCAACCGGGTGATCTGCCGGCTCCAACGCGTATAGTAGTCGCTGCCCGTGGCGCGGAGCACCAGCGGCACGACGCGGCGGAGGTCCATCTCGACATTCAGCGCAAGGTGCAACGCCCAGGTGAGCCGCGCGAGCGCGATCTTCTGCAGGCAGGGGCCGATGCTCGGAAGGTCCATGGCGAGGCGTTGCAGCGGGCTGACCCAAAAGACGCCGCGGCGTGCGGCGAAGATCAGGCCGCCAACCGCCAGGCCGATCGCGGTGACGAGCTGCAGGTAGACGAACACCGCCCCCGAGCCGGTGGCGCCGATCCCCAGCACGTCGATTGGCTCGCCGTTGAGGCGTTTGAGATCGAGCGCCCCGAGCACGGCGATCAAGACACCGATGATGAAGACGGCGGCGGCTAGTTCCATCAACGGCCAGGCGAGGCCTGCCATCAGCGAGCGGTTCATCTCGTGGCGGCGTTGGTAGTGGTCGCTCAGCCGGTGGAGCACCTCGGCCAAGCTGCCGGTCTGCTCGCCCACCTCGGTCATCTCGAGGAAGAGCCGAGGGAATCGCTTCCCGGTCCGCGCTAAAGACTCGGCCAGGGTGTCGCCGCGTGAGACGCCGTCCCGCACCGTGGTGAAGGCGTCGCGCAGTCCGCCGCGGGCGCTGTCGGCTTCTCGCTCCCAGGTCCGGCGGACATCGATCCCCGACTCGGTCGAGATCGCCAGCCGATGGCAGAGGTCGGCGAGCGGTTTGCCGTTGAGCCGTTTCTCGAAGAGCATCCGCGTTAGCTTCCGTTGTTGTTGCCGCGTAAGGCCGGCGACCAAAGACCGACCTCCGCCTCAACGGCCGCTTCCTGCGCTGCGAGGAGGCGCTTACGCATTCTACCACTGAAGCGGTAGTCGGGCCGCGCTCGGGCCAAGCCGTTGCGTACCAGCTCTTCGTTAAGCATCGCGTCGCCGTGCCAAACAAACGCGAGAAAACGGCCGTAGTGGTCGCGGCGTTCGACGCTGAAAGAGAGCCGCACGCGGCGGTCGCTCCGCTGGACAAAGGACTCGGCGAACCGGCTCGCCTCGCCGCCGAGCGGCTCCGCGGGCCGGCCGTGGTGGGCCACCTCGGGGGTGTCGACGCCCTGCAGCCGAACGCGAGCGCCGCTTTCGAGCACGAGGGTGTCGCCGTCGACGACGTAGCGGACCCGGTGGACGCCCTCCCGCAACACCTCGGGCGCGGCGTGCTTGTTCGAGAGCCACCAATTCCAAAGAGCGATGAAGCCGACGAAAAAGATGAGCAAACGGGCCGGCCCAAAGACCGGGCGGCGGAAGCGATTGGCCCTGTGTTGGTGGTCCGCCATAAGCCCGCCCGGATAAAAGGTCGGCGCCGGGCGGCCGGCTAGTTCTCGCTGAAGCCGATGTTCGTCATCGACAGCCTCGCGAGCGGGTTGCGGAGCAACGCCTCGCGGCACTCGCTGCAAACATCGAAGCGGACCTGCTTGTAGAGGTCGTCGTTGGCCGCGTCGAGGCCGTCCGCACGCTCGAGGAGTTCGTCGATCTCTTCGAGGTGGTCACGCTCGCTGCTGGCGTCGTCGTCCTGCTCGACCGGGGCGTAGACCTCGACGCGGACGACGTAGCGGGTATCGTTGTCTTCGTCGATCGGCCGTTGGCAGCCGTCGCAGGTGTAGTGGATCATGGCGGTGGCCCCGGGGGTCGGATGCGCTGCGGCTTGGGGGCGATCCTCAACCGCTGGACTCAATCCTAACGACGGAGAGAAACGGCAAGCAAGACTATTTAGCGGTTTGTCGCGATCGGGTTCGCAAGCGGTGATCGCCGTGTGGAGAACTGAAGAATCCATGAAGACGCGAATCGACGGCCGTGTCAGGCTGGCCCCTGTCTGCGCGGCCGACTAAACTCGATGATGTGAGGGGGCGAGCCGCTGTTCCGAGGCGGCGACCGCTTGATCAAGATTTAGCACTCCTCTTGCTGGGGGAGTCAGCCGGCGTGCCGGCTTTGGGCGAACCTCTTGCCGGGTCCGCTCGTCCTGCCGGGGGTTCGGACTCGCGGCTCGCTTCCACACGGAGTGGTTTCACACGGAGCTCGAGACACGAAGCGTTGCAAGGACCGCCCCGAAGCGGCGTTTTGAACGCCGTTGAGGCTTTTTCGCTCTGACGCCGTGCGTCAGTCGAAGGCAACGGGCGACGCCGCCACCCTTCCTCCCTGGCGAGGTGCTATGTCGATCTCTGCCGGTTCGGCCCTCGATTCGAGTGTGTTGGTCCTCAACCGCAACTACATGGCGGTGCACGTGATCGACGTCCGCCGCGCTTTCCGCCTGCTCTTCCGCGAGCTGGCGGAAGTGATCCACATCGAAGACGGCCAATACGCCAACTACGACTTCGCCTCGTGGCGCGAAATCAGCGAACTGCGTTCGGAGTTCGACGAGCCCAATTCCGATTGGATCCGGAGCGTCAACTTCGAGATCCAGGTCCCGCGCGTCCTCCGGCTGCTGAACTACGACCGCGTGCCGCGGCAGCGGGTGCGGCTCAACCGGCGGAACCTGTTCGCCCGCGACAACAACAGCTGCCAGTACTGCGGCAAGCGTTTTCCCACGAGCGAGCTGAGCATCGATCACGTGGTGCCGACCTGCCGCGGCGGGCAGACGACCTGGGAGAATGTCGTCTGCGCGTGCGTGAAGTGCAACGTCCGCAAGGGCGGCCGCACGCCGCAAGAGGCCAACATGAAACTCCGCAAGCAGCCGGTGCGTCCCAAGCGGAGCCCAATGCTCTCGGTCAAGCTGGGGAACCCGAAGTACGCAAGCTGGAAAGCATTTGTCGACTCGGCCTACTGGTCGGTTGACCTGAAGTAGGGCTTGCCGGCGTAGCACGGCGAGCTGCAAGAAATTGCACTGGCACAAGAACGGGCTCTTAAAAAACAAGAAGAGCCCGCGGCAACCGGCCCCGCGGGCTCGACTCTTGCGTCGGTGTCAAGCCGCCGCCGCTCAGCTTTCCGCGAGCGGCTCTTTCTTGTCGGTGAGCACCTCGAGCTCAGGGGCCTTCTCGGCGTTGATGTCGATGTAGTTCTTCCAGTCTTCGGGAACGTTATCCTCGTGGTAGATCGCCTCCACCGGGCACTCGGGCACGCACGCCTCGCAGTCGATGCACTCCTCGGGGTGGATGTAGAGCATCGTCTCGCCTTCGTAAAAACACTCGACCGGGCAGACGACCACGCAGTCGGTGTACTTGCAGTTGTCGCACGGTTCACAAACAACGTGGGGCATGTCGGGCCTCTTTCGGGTGTCGCCGGAGGTTCGCTCGCACCGCGTCGGCGTGCTTGCTGGTCGCTGGCGGTCGACAAACTAGGGGATCGAAAAAACGGCCCGGCGTAGGCCGCTTTCTGCTCTCTTCGGTAAAATGCCTAGAGACGTTTTGACCGAATCCGTCGAATCCTAGGAACGGGCCGCGAAGGTGTCAAGTTAGCGATTTCGCTCAACTTGCCGCGGAATCCGGCGGTAGTTAAAGTTGATAGGTGAAGAAATTACGGCCGCTGACGCGATCGGCTTGATGCGACTCATTCGCATCTCGCTTTCGTGTTGATCAGCCCGCGTTGGTTTGGCCAGCAGCGTGGGTGGCGGCCCACGCGGGACCAGGGCAACGAGGGGCAGAAGTGCGAGTGGCGGAGCCGCCTGCGAGGCGTCTCCACAGCCAACGCGAATCGACAAAGCCCGTAAGGTGACCGCCGTGGCGCTTTCTGAGATCGACCGCCAGCTGCTCGACCGCTGCCTGACGGGTAAGCCGCAGGCTTGGCAAGACTTCGTCGACCGGTTCATGGGGCTGGTGGTCCACGTTGTGAACCACACCGCCGACAGCCGGTCGATGCGTCTCTCGGTCGCCGACGCCGAGGACTTGGTCTCGGAAGTCCTGCTGGCGATCATCGCGAACGATTACCGGGTGCTCCGCCGCTTTCGCGGACAGAGCTCGCTGGCGACTTACCTGACGGTTGTCGCGCGGCGTGTTGTCGTGCGGAACCTTATCAAGACGTTCTCCAACCCCGCGGTTACGCTGGGCGATACCCCGGCGGAAACGACCTCCGCCGACGCCACGCCGCCCGAGGAGCGGTTGGGCAACGCCGAGGAAGTGGAGCAGATGCTGCGGCGGCTCGATGGGCCCGAGGCCGAGGTGGTCCGCCTCTTCCACCTTGAAGGGATGAGCTACGGCGAGATCAGCGCCGCCACGGGCATGCCCGCCGGCAGCATCGGACCAACCCTCACCCGTGCGCGTACGCGGCTGCGAGAAGGCATGCCGCCGCCTCCGGTCGACCCCGTCGACTGCCCGCCCGACACGCTCAGCGCTCCGCGCGAGAGCAACTAGCGTCGGCCACTCGTCGTCGGGACGGCGACTCCGCCCACGGGGCGGCGTTGAACGTTCTGCGCGGCCGTGGCGCCGATGACCCCGAATTGGTTCACCGGCGAGCCCGCCGTGGCCGGGAGGCCGTCGCTCCGACCGAGGTCGACCAGCGGGTAGCCTTCTATCGTCGGCAGCGTCCAGTGCTGCCCCGGATTGGCGACCGGTGTGTTGACGGCCACGGCGCCGGTGTTGACCGTGAGCGAGATGTCGGCATTGGGAACGCGGATGGTTACACGGCGAGGCAGCGAGACCTGCGCCGCCGCGTCGTAGCGGAAGTCGCGCGCCGTGGAGCTGGCGATCAGCGTTCCGGCGGCGTCGTACGCGTGCTGCTCAATCACCCAGGCCCGCGTTGGTTCGACGACGGTAACGCGTTGCGTTGTTCCGCTGGGGCCGGCCACCGCGTGCCGCAACTCGAGCGACCCGTCGGGCCGGGGCAACGGGCCCTGATACGCGGCCGTTGGGTCGAGCGTGACCAGGCCGAGGGCGTCGACCACCCAAGCCGGGTCGATGGGCAGCAGCATCCGGGCCGCCCCCGTCGCGTGTTGATCGTGCCTGGCGAAGTAGACGGCCGGCGGGTCGTTGCGTTTGGCCCACAGCCAGAACAGGTCGTCGTTGCTGCCCAGGTCGACCTCGCCGCCGGAGAGCGCGGTGCCCGCCCGGAGCCGGAAACGCCTCGGCCGCTCGAGCACGATGCTGCCCTTGAGCAGCGGCACGCCCGGCAGACCGGGGGTGGTGAACGACGCGTTGGGGGCCGTGTAGCTCTGGATGCGTGACGTGTTCTGATTGACGGCGGCGACGACCTGCGCGGCGGTCGCCCCCGGCGCGAGCACCGTCGGCGGCGCAGGACTTGGCGACCCCAATCTCATTCCCGAACGCGAGAGTCGGCAGCCCGTGTGAGCGATCAACGCGAAGGCCGCCGCCACCAGGAGCGACCGCTGGAGCATCGTTGTTGGCAGGACGCGTCGCTTGCAGGTCATGGCGTGTCCGTGTCGAGGAGCTCGTGCAACTGGGCTTGGATCGCCTTCACGCGCTCGGGCCCCGGCGGGGCGACCGGCAGTTCGTAGCTCTCGCCCCTTGTTGGGCATTCGACGCGGAGCAGGGGTTCGGGATCCGGGGACGGCTCGTGTGATTCGTCCAGATCGCCCAAGCCGACCGGGGTGTCGACCATGCGGAAGACGCGGCGCCGCACCAGCAGCAGCGCGAGCACGTAGCGTGCGTCCTGCCGGTGCGGGTCGTCGGCCCAGTCGTCGAACAGCCGGAGCAACACGTCGGTGGGGGCCAGCTTCGGCCCCGACGATCCACTCGGCACACGCGATTTCCACCAACCGATCGCATCGGCGGTGAGACTCTCAAGCCTCTCCGCCCGCCAAGCGTCGCGCGAATAGTCGACCCGGCGGACCTCGCCCGATTCCCTGCGTAGCACCGAGAAGCACTGCTCGCCCGGCGCCAGCGGCCGATCGGTCGCCGCGCAGCGGCGGGTGCTCCGTTGGACCTCGAACTCGATCGCCACGATTCGCCCCAAGCCAGACTGCCGACAGCTTTTGCGCAGCGCGGACCGTAGAGGATCGGCTCGCCAGCAACAAGGCGGATGCCGCCGGCGACGCGTCACCGCCTGCCGCTGGATGCTAGCTGACGCCGAAGAACCGCGACGAGGTTCCGCCCGGCCCCACGTCGAACCGCACGGGCTGGGCGCACTTGGGGCAGCGTCCTTCGTAGGCGTCGCCCGCCGCGTTCTTGTAGACGCGGGCGTAGATGCCGCAGCAGTCGAAGCGGACTCCCAAGAACGACCGCTGCTCCGCGGCCGCTTCGCCCGTGCCGGGCGGCGCCGGGGCTTCGCTCGACAGGTCGAGTTGGCGTCCTTTCATAGCTGCCTGGTCATGGCTGCCTGGGGCTTCGCGGATGAATCGGTTGGCCTGCGCGTTCATCGGCCAAGTTAATCGGGAGCTTGACCGCGACGGCGAGGAGTCGGATTCTGCCAATTCAGCCGATTGCCACAAGATCACCCGCCCTCGCCGCGTCGGTGTTACGCTGCTGGCGGACCGCGGGTTTGACTGCCAGCCCGCGAACCTTGACTCTGCCCTCGTGCTCAACTACAAAATACGAATGCGATTGAACCTTCTACGCCTGCTTCTACTCCTCCCCGGGACCGGGGCCTAGGGCTGGCGTACACCGACAAGTTCGCGTGAATTCGACACCCCGAAGCCCTCCGGCTTCGGGGTTTTTTCGTTTCTCGGCATCACTCCTCCCCGCCACGCAGCGGCGAACCCGCAAGACCCGACATGCGAAACATCACGATCTTCGACACGACGCTCCGCGACGGCGAGCAGTCTCCCGGCGCGAGCATGAACCTCACGGAGAAACTCGAGGTTGCTCAGAAGCTGGTGGAGCTGAATGTCGACGTGATCGAAGCCGGCTTCCCGATCGCCTCGCCGGGAGACTTCGAAGCGGTGAAGGCGATCGCCGAGTCGCTCCGCGGCGGCGACGTGCAGGTCTGTGGCCTAGCCCGCTGCAACGGCAAGGATATCGATCGGGCGTGGGAAGCCTTGGGCGCAGCAAGCCGGCCACGCATCCACGTCTTCTTGGCGACCAGTGCGATCCACCGCGAGTTCAAGCTGAAGATGGGCAAGGAGGAGATCGTCCGCCAGGCGATCGCCGGCGTCGAGCGGGCCCGCGGCCTGTGCGACAACATCGAGTTCTCGCCCGAGGACGCCGCCCGCACCGAGCCCGATTTCCTCTGCGAGGTGGTCGAGGCG
>JBCDJN010000165.1:0-7521 GCA_039414355.1 Planctomycetota bacterium
CTTCGCCGACCTTTCGAAGGATTAGCGTCGATTAGCGAAGATCAGCGTTCCCACCCCAAATCCGCGTTTATCAGCGTTCATCTGTGGCCAAAACGAACCCCATCGAGTGGATAGGCGACGAGCTTGGCCAGCTTCGGCTGCTGGATCAGACCAAGCTGCCGGGCGAGGTGCACTTTCTGACGTGCCTCGACACGCGCGACGTCTGGAACGCGATCAAGCGGCTCAGCGTCCGCGGGGCGCCGGCCATTGGCGTGGCGGCGGCGTACGGCGTTTGCCTCGCCGTGCAGAAGGACCGCACCGCTCAGGCCGTTCGGGACGCGTGCCAGTTCCTCGCCGGCAGCCGGCCGACGGCGGTCAACTTGTTCTATGCGCTCGACCGGATGAAGGCCGTCGCCGAGGCCGCCGAAAAGGACAACGCCGAGGACCGCCTGCCCGAACTCATGCTGGCCGAGGCCCGCACGATCCACGACGAAGACCGCCAGCTCTGCGAGGCCATCGCACGGCACGGCGCCGACCTGCTGGGTGCTTTGCCCGGGTTTCGGGATGGGGGCGCCGGCATCCTCACCCACTGCAACACCGGCGCGCTGGCCACCGGCGGCGAGGGGACGGCGCTCGCGGTCATCTTTGAGCTGCAGAAGCGTGGCCGCGAGCCGAAGGTCTTCGCCGACGAGACCCGCCCGCTGCTCCAAGGCGCCCGGCTAACGATGTGGGAGCTGATGCAGCGCGGCATCGATGCGACGCTCATCTGCGACTCGATGGCCGCCCAGGTGATGCGGGAAGGAAAGGTGCAGGCGGTCATCGTCGGCGCCGACCGCATCGCGGCTAGCGGCGACGCCGCCAACAAGATCGGCACGTACGCCCTGGCGATTGTCGCTAAGCACCACAACGCGCCCTTCTACGTCGCCGCACCCAGCACCACGTTCGACCTCACGCTAGCCAGCGGCGACGCGATCCCGATCGAAGAACGCTTGGCCGACGAAATCACCGCCCCGCAGGGCGCCCGCTTCGCCCCCGACGGCGCGAAGGTCTACAACCCGGCCTTTGACGTCGCCCCGGCTGAGCTCATCACGGCCATCGTGACCGAACGCGGCGTCATCTCGCCGGTCAACGCGGAGTCGATCAAGCGGACGCTGTCGGGGGAAAGTGCGGGCTGAGAGGCGGCCGGCTGCTAGCGTGTGCCGCTGCCGTTGGTGCCGCTGCCGTCGCCGCCAAACACCGGGTCGTCCCCAACGCCAAACGTCTCGCCCTCGCTCCGCGTGACCACCGCGCGGAGCACCCGCGGGTCGAGCTCTTCTTGCAGGAAGTCGGCGTGGCCGTCGGCGTAAACGGCCTGGATGCCGCCGGGGTGGAAGCCGAACATCTCATCGTTCGGGCCGCAGTTGTTGCTCGTCCAGCGACAGTCTTCCGGGCCGCCGAACGGCTGCGAGTTGTTGTTGATCGGCATGCTCACGCCGAACGCGTTGTCCGGCTCGGCCCACCGCCAGAAGCGGCGGGGCTCGCCATCGGAGTACCTGTAAACCGTCGTCATCGCCACGCCGTTGATCGCTTCCTGCCGACCGACGTCCTCGGCCACGGCGATCGTCCGGCTCAGGCCGTCGGAGATCTTCGCCACCCGCACGCCTCCGGTGGTGAGCGCGCCGTCGGCGCGGTGCGTGCTGTCCCTCTCGCCGGTCTCCGGGCTGAGGTCGGTGTAGTAGGTCGCCCCGTAGTCAACGGCGCCAAACCCTTCGGAGTCGGCCGGCGCGTCGCGGATCTGATTCGACGGGCAGAGGTAGACCGTCACCACGTTGCGTGCCGCCTCCAAGTTCTCGGGGCTGTCGCGGTAGTTGAGGGTCAGGTCCATTCGATCGGCGATGTTCCCCTGCTCCAGGTAGTTGAGCACGTAGCCGAACACGGAGTGCGTGTCGAAATTGGTGCTCGCCCTGGTGGCGGGAAAGTTTGCCGGGTAGTCGGTCCCCTGACCGCCGGCGGGGAAACGCTTGAAGCTCGACTCGTAGTTGTGGATCGCCAGGCCGATCTGCCGCAGGTTGTTCAGGCATTGCGAGCGACGAGCGGCCTCGCGGGCGGACTGCACCGCCGGCAGCAGCAGCGCGATCAAGATGCCGATGATGGCGATCACCACCAAGAGCTCCACCAGCGTAAAACCTTGGCGTTGCGACGAACTATCGAACTGGTCGCCTAGCTGACTACTCATCCCGGCGTTCTCCGTTCCTGCAAGATTCACGCGACGCTAAGTGGCGAGACCACGCCGCCAAGCCGCCTTTGGCCGAGCGATGCCCCATCATCCACGACACCCGCCATTGGGTATGTAGCGGGCCTCACACGACGAGCTCGGATTCGCAGTTTCTGAAGTTGCTCGCTGGTGTCCGAGACACCATCCGGCTTCGCGCGGTTCTCCTCGTCGATCTCGCCGTCGCCGACCGATGTGAAGTGCACTTGCTTGCCGAAGACGCGTTCGAACAGGTCCACCTTGCGGCGGGCGGCCCAGAGGTCGACCTCGGCGTCGCCCCGGGCGCGGATCGAGACCTCCACGCGGTCGCCCACCACGCGGCACCGCAGGTCGTTGATCTGCTGCTGGTGGGTGCGGTCCAGGGCGAGCGCGAGTCGCAGCAGCGCCGCCATCTTCGCCACGCGCTGCTGGTCGCCCGGCGCCAGGTCGGCGAAGCCGCGGTGCTTCTGCTTGGGCGCGGCGCCGCGGTGGTAGCGGGCCACGCTGGCCACCAGCAGCAGGTCACGCCGCTCGAAGCCGATCAGGTCGCTGTTGAGGATTAGGTGGAAGCTGTGCTTGTGGTGCTTGTCGAAGTTGATCAGGTAGCCCACGTTGGCCAGCATCGCGGCGACTTCGATCAACTGCCGGTCGTGCGGGTCGATCCCCAACGGCCCGGCGAGCTGGTCGAGCAGCAGCCCGGCGAGCCGTGCGGTTTGGCGGGCGTGGTTGAGGTCGACGCCGCAGTTCTCCGCGAAGCGTTCGACGCCCGCCCAGCGGTCGGCCTGCGACACGGTCCGCTTGGGCGCCTGGCGGACCATCGTGAGCAGCAGCCCGTCGCGGACGCCGCGGGTGTGCACCTGCACCGTGTTGACCTGCAGCCGGCGGAGGATGCGGTCGATGACCAGCAGCCCGCCGACGATGATCTCCGCTCGCCGGGGGTTGAGGCCGGGCGTCTTCTTGCGGCGGTCGGCCGGCATCTTCGCCAGGTCGAGCATCAGGTGCCGCACTTCGGCCCGGGCGACTTGGTAGCCGCGGGCGGTCGTTTCCTCTTCACCTTTCTGAGCCATGAGGACCGACGCCATCGCCGTGAACGTGCCGCCGGTGCCGAACAGCATGGAGGGCACGAAGGGCAGCTTGCCGACGGCGCGTTTGAGCTGCCGATCGACATACGCCTCGGCGTCCGCCAGCGTGCCGGAAGACGCTTGGTCGATCAGCTTGCAGCGCTCGGAGACGCGAACGGCGCCGAGCCGGGTGGCGTAGACCTCGTTCACCATGCCGGCCGAGGCGAGGACGATCTCCGTGCTGCCGCCGCCGATATCGGCCACGGCGATCGGCCGGCCGGTGACATCAAACGCCCGGGCGACGCTCAGGTACGCCAGCCGGGCTTCTTCCTCGGGCGAGATGACCTCGACGGTCAGCCCCAGCTCGCGGGCCGCCCGCCAGCAGAAGTCAGGCCCGTTCGCCGCGTCGCGGACCGCGCTGGTGGCGATCGCCCGGACCTGCTTCACCCCGTAGCCGGTGACGATCGACATGAAGTTCCGCAGAGCGACGAAGGTCTCTTCCACCGCCCGGTCGGAGAGGAGGCCGGTCTCGTCGATCTCACTCGCTAGCCGGGTGTTCTCGCGTTCTTCGTCCAGCACCCGATAGCCGCCGGATGCCTCGACCTGGGCGACGACCAGGCGGACGCTGTTCGATCCGATATCGATCGCCGCGATCCGCTCGGCGGGCCAGAGCGTGAGCTGGTCGGTCGGCGGGTGTTCGTCGTTGGGAGCGGTCAAAACGGCGGGCGTGAGAAGAGGCGTTTGACGCGGTGCCAGCATGATCGGCTCGCCGGCGGCCCGAGTAAAGGCACGTGACTCAGCCGGCCCTTGCTGCGCTGCCACATTGGCAGCTCCGACGCGGCCTGCACCTGGTCGACGCGAAATCGCGGTCGAGTACCGGCGATTTCCCACCCTTCGCGCCGATGGCATGCGACTTGCTCATCATGGCCCCGCGTTCCGCACCATGCCAAATCTGCGCCCCGACCGGGCGCCCCTCGATACTCCAGGCCCCGCTGGCCACCCAGCTCAGGCCGACTCAATTCGACTCTCAGGAGGTTCCAACGTGGCGAAGCAAATGGTCTTTGAGGACGACGCCCGCAAGCCGCTCGCGGCCGGTGTTGGCAAGCTGGCCAAGGCGGTCCGCAGCACGCTCGGCCCCCGCGGCCGAAACGCGGTGCTGGACAAGGGTTGGGGCTCGCCCAAGGTGACCAAAGACGGCGTGACCGTCGCCGAGGACATCGAGCTGGACGACCCGTACGAGAACCTGGGCGCCCAGCTCGTCAAGGAAGCCGCCAGCAAGACCAACGACGTAGCGGGCGACGGCACCACCACCGCCACGGTGCTGGCCGACGGCATCTTCCGCGAAGGCCTGAAGATGATCGCCGCCGGTGCCGACGCCATGGCCCTGGGCCGCGGCATCCACAAGGCGGTGGAGGCCATCAGCGCGGCTATCCTCAAGCAGGCCGAGCCCATCGAGGTCAAGAACAAGAAGGGCCTGGAGCAGATCGCCACGATCGCCGGCAACAACGACCCCTCCATCGGCAAGGTGCTGGCCGACGCCTTCCAGAAGGTTGGCAAAGACGGCGTCATCACCGTCGACGAGGGCCGCGGCGCCGAGACCTCGGTCGAGGTGGTTGAAGGCATGCAGTTCGACCGCGGCTACCTCTCGCCGCACTTCGTCACCGACGAAGACGAGATGGAAGCGGTTCTCGAAAACTGCCACGTGCTGGTCTTCGAGGAGAAGATTTCTAGCGCCAAGCTCCTGGTGCCGCTGCTCGAAGCCATCTCCAAGGCGGGCAAGCCGCTGCTGATCATCGCCGAGGACGTCGACGGCGAAGCCCTGGCGACGCTGGTCGTCAACAAGATGCGGGGCATCGTCAACGTCTGTGCCGTCAAGGCGCCGGGCTACGGCGACCGTCGCAAGGCGATGCTGGGCGACATCGCCACGCTCACCGCCGCCAACGCCGTGTTCAAGGACCTGGGCATCAAGCTTGACGGCGTTCAGATCTCCGACCTGGGCAAGTGCAAGAAAGTAATCGTCTCCAGCGACAAGACCACCATCGTCGGTGGCGGCGGCGCCAAGGCCGACATCACCGGCCGGGCCGAGCAGATCCGGGCCGAGATCGAAGGCACCGACTCCGACTACGACCGCGAGAAGCTGCAAGAGCGGCTGGCGAAGCTCGCCGGCGGCGTCGCTCAGATCAAGGTGGGCGCCCCGACCGAGAGCGAGATGAAGGAACGCAAGGCGCTCTTCGACGACGCCCGCGAAGCCACCCACGCCGCACTCGAAGAGGGCGTTGTCCCCGGCGGCGGTGTCGCCCTGCTGCGGAGCGAGAAGGCTGTCGCGAAGCTCGGCCTGGAGGGCGACGAGGAGCTCGGCGCCCAAATCATCAAGAACGTGCTCGCCCACCCGCTGACCTACATCGCCGAGAACGCCGGCGCCGACGGCGCGGTGGTTGTGAACCGTGTCCGCCAGCTCAAGGGCAAGACCGAGGGCTACAACGCGGACAAGGACGAGTACACCGACCTCGTGGCGGCCGGCATCATCGACCCGGCCAAGGTGGTCCGCACCTCGCTGCAGAACGCCGCGAGCGTGGCCGCCCTTCTGCTGACGACCGATTCGCTCGTCGCCGACATCCCCGAAGAGGAGGAAGCCGGCGGCCACGACCATGACCACGACCACGGCATGGGTGGCATGGGCGGAATGGGCGGCGGCATGCCCGGTATGGGTGGCATGGGCGGAATGCCCGGCATGATGTAAGCGGCTTCGCCGCTGGCTGTCAGCGATCAACTTTCAGCCATCAGCTCCGAGAAGCCTTGGAGCGTGCCCGAGTACATGACAGCGTTACTTTGCGTTCTCGCCTGAATCAAAAGGAGCTGACAGCTGACCGCTGAAAGCTGACAGCCCCTCAAACGAAGACAGAAAACCAACCCAAAGAGGAACGTCACAAATGGCAACCAACCTCCGCCCCCTCGACGACCGCGTTGTTGTTCAGCCGCTTGAGGCCGAAGAAGTCACCGCCGGCGGCATCGTGCTGCCGGACGCCGCCCAGGAAAAGCCGCAGCGTGGCAAGGTGGTCGCCGTTGGCGTCGGCAAGCTGCTCGACTCGGGCAACCGCGGCGAGCTGTCGGTCGCCGTTGGCGACGAAGTGATCTTCGGCAAGTACGGCGGCTCGGAAGTGGAAGTCGACGGCGAGGAGTACAAGATCCTCCGCGAGAGCGACATCCTCGCGAAGGTCGCAGGCTGAGCTAGGAAACCAAACGAGGAGTGATGAACGATGAGCGATGAATGGCCGGCGTAGCCGGTTTTAGTTCAAGCTCCCTTCATCGCTCATTACTTATCGTTCATCGCTTTGAACCACCAACGCACCTAGCCAGCACACCTGGCTCGAAGCAAAGAGGAGTCCCTCGTGGCAAAACAACTCATGTTCGACGACGCCGCCCGGCAGAAGATGCTGGCGGGGGTCGATAAGCTGGCCAACGCCGTGGCCGTGACCATGGGCCCGACCGGCCGCAACGTGATCATCAACAAGTCGTTCGGCGGACCCAGTGTCACCAAAGACGGCGTCACCGTCTCCAAGGAGGTAGAGCTGGAAGACCCCTTCGAGAACATGGGCGCCAAGCTCGTGCACGAAGTGGCCGACAAGACCTCCAGCCTCGCCGGCGACGGCACCACCACCGCCACGGTGCTGGCCCGCGCCGTGCTGCGTGAAGGCCTCCGCAACATCGTGGCAGGCAGCAACCCCACGGCCGTCCGCCGGGGCATCGAGAAGGCCGTGTCCGCGGCCGTTGAGTTCCTCGACGAGAAGGCCAAGCCGGTCAAGAGCAAGGAAGAGATCGCCCAGGTCGGCGCCATCAGCGCGAACAACGACCGCGTGATCGGCGACCTCTTGGCCGACGCCATGGAGAAGGTTGGCAAGGACGGCGTCATCACCGTCGAAGAGGGCAAGACCACCGAGACGACGCTAGAGTTCGTCGAGGGCATGCAGTTCGACAAGGGCTACCTGTCGCCCTACTTCGTCAACGAGACCGGCTCGATGGAAGCCGTCCTCGAAGACGCCTACCTGCTGATCCACGAGAAGAAGATCAGCAACCTCCGCGAGCTGCTGCCGGTCCTTGAGGCCGTGAGCCAGAAGGGCAAGCCGCTGCTGATCATCGCCGAGGACGTCGAGGGCGAAGCCCTGGCCGCGCTGGTGGTCAACAAGCTCCGCGGCATCCTCAACGTCTGTGCGGTGAAGGCGCCGGGCTTCGGCGATCGCCGCAAGGCGATGC
>JBCDJN010000166.1:0-7273 GCA_039414355.1 Planctomycetota bacterium
CGGGTAGGTTACGCAGCGCGGCAGGGGGCGTCAATCAGATACTTGCGACAATCCGAAAAAACCTCCGAATCCCCCTGTCTTGCCTGGGGCGGCTCCACGACCGGCACGAAAAAAGCCGGCTGGACCCCCGGAAGTGGGGCCAGCCGGCTTGGAGACGCTAGGCGGCGGCGAGATCACCAGGTGTAGACGGCGCCGACGTTGGCGCCGTGGAAGAAGATGGTCTCGCCGTTGTTGATGTAGTCGTACGCGTGGAACTGCTCGGGCGCCGACGCTAGGCCGGTGATCCACAGCAGCTGGTAACCGGCGGTGATCGCACAGCGGCAGGTCACGGCGAAATTCGCCTGGAACTCCACGTCGCCCACAAACGACACGCCGCCCTTGTTCAGGTGCTGGGTGCCGTAGCCGTAGGTGTTACGCTCCGCGTCGTTGCCGAAGACGCCGGTCTTCACGCTGCCGTCCACGGTGAGGCATCCGCCGTAGTCGTACAGCAGGCGACGGAAGCCGATGTGGCCGCCGTACAGGTTGTTGAGCGTGTTGTTGTTCTGGAAGACGGTCGTGGAGCCGTTGCTGCCGTACACGCTGGCGTACTCGTCGAGCTGCAACCAGCGGAAGCCAGCCAGCAGCTTGGTCCAGCAGCCGTGGCTCTTCAGCAGGTTCACTTCGAGGCTCTGCAGCGACGACTCGTACTGAGCGGCGGCCGTGGTGCCGGCGCCCAGGTTGTTGCCCAGCACGGTCAGGTCGCCGTAGAAGTGGCGGTACTCGTCCCAGTTATCGAAGTTGAAGTACATCACCTCGAAGTCGCAGCAGCACGGGTCGTGGCGGAAGAGCCGGATACGCGGCGCCGCGGCGACGCCCAGGTCGAAGTCGGTGGCCTGGAAGTCGATGTGGTTGTCGACGCAGTTGCAGGCAACGAGCGGCGTGTTCGAGTCCGGCGAGCTCCGCCAAAAGAACAGCGCGTCGACGCCGGCGGACCAGGTCGGGCCGCAGCAGCATCCGCCGCCGCAACACCCGCCGCCGCAGCCACTGCTGCAGCAATCGCTGCCACAGGCGCCGGTTGAGCAGCCGGTGGAGCAGCCCGCGTCGCCGCAACCGGCGGCCGCGAAGCCGGCGGGGACGATGTCGCTGGGCGTGGCGTTGACCGGGTTGGCGCCGGGGTTGTCCATCAGGCGGACGCGGCCGGGCTCGCCGCCGGCGCGGTAGAGCGGGCTCCACTCGGGCGGCCGACGATCAGCGAACGGATCGCTCAGCACGTTGGCCAGCAGGTTCTGGCGGCCGACGTTCGACGGGCTGGAGCTCACGGTCCAGCGGCCACCGGCCACATCGGTCTTGCCGGCGGACGGCGCCTTCTTGGCGACGGGCTGAACCGTGGCGACCGACTGAACGACGGTCTTGGCTTCGGCGGTCACAACCGGCTGGTCGGCGACGGCCGGCTTCACTTCCGCGGCCGGCTCCGCCTTTGCCTGAGCCTTGGTCGGCTCGGGAGCGACTTCGACAGCCGGCGCGGCCGGTTGTGGCTTCGGCTGGGCCTTCGGCGCGGCGGGCTCCATCTTTGGCGCGGCCGGTTGGGGCGGCAGTGGCGTGGGCATCGGCTCGGCTTCGGCGGGCGCGGCTTCGGTGAGCGAGGCCTGCTCGACGACCGGCCCAACAGGCAGGTCGGCGGCGCTGATCTCGCCGAGCCAACGGATCGCCGACTGATCGGCTTGCCCTAACGCGCTCGTCGCCAAAGCGGCTACCGCCAGCATCGTGCCGGCAAGTGTGTTTGTGAGTCGCATCGTTTCCCCTTCCGGATTTTTTGCGGGTTGCCTTGCGCTTCCATGCTCGGGGAGACGCGCGCGTCACCCTTGGGCCACCCCGCCGGCGGAAGCGCTTTCCGCACGCCGGGTCGCTACCGCCCGCGATCAGTCGTTAGGAATCACGTAGTTCACGTTGACGAAGTTCAGGGCGATGTTCGCGAACAGCTCGTGCCCGCGGTACTCGACCATGATGAAGTCTTCTGGCTGGATCAGGATCCGCTCCTCGGCGTTGTTGACCGCCTTGCGGAGGTCGACGTCAATCTTCACCTGGTCGCCGCCCGGCAGCTTGCGGATGACCAGGGCCCGCGTCGGCGGGACGACGTTGCCGGGGCCGCTGCGGAACTGGCTGGCCGCGGCGTTGATGCCGGCCGGGCCGCCGACGCCGATGTTGGCCAGAGCGACCGCCTCGAGGATGTCGATGTCTTCGTCCCGCGGCAGCGGGATCTGGCCGGCCTGCAGCACGCCGCCGGTGTAGAAGACTTCTTCGATCCGCTTCTCAACGAAGATGATGTCGCCCTCGGCCAGCGTCACGTCGTCCGGCGTGAAGGGCAGGGCGGCGCCGCAGCGGTGGCGGAGCGGGATGACCGTGTAGCCCGAGCCGGGCGCCATGGGGTTGATCTTGCCCGCCTGAACGCCGGCATCGAACTGTTGGGCGGCGTGCTGCCAGTTGGCGCCGCCGCCGCGGAGGATCCAGACCTCGTTCCGCGCGTCCTCACCGGGCAGACCGCCCGAGGCGACCAGCGCGTGCAAGAGGTCGCTCTCGTTCTCCGGCAGCGTTACTACCTGGCTCGAGCCTCGCTTGCTCAGCACGTAGGTATCGCGCCGGATCAGCTCCGTGTTGGTTGCGGGTGAGTCTTCCCGCAGCACCAGGATGCGGTTGGTGCGGGCCTTGATCAGGCTGACCTGCACGTACGACTTGTTGGGGTCGTCCTTGAGGACGCCGGCTTGGATGTACGTGGTGCGGATGCGGTCGGCGAGCTGCTGCAGCGTGAGCCCGGTGACCGGCACCGGGTCGATGAGCGGCAGGTGCAGCGTGCCGTCCGGCTGGACCAGCACCGGCTGGCCGATAACGGGCGACTGGACGGCGCGGTCCGGGTCGTCTTGCACCAAGTCGTAGCGAGGCAGCTCGCGTCCGCCGGAAGAGATCTCCTCGCCGGACAGGATGCCCTCCACGTAGACGCCCAGCGTGTCCCGCTCGGCGATCACGTGGTAGTCCACCGGGCGGCGGCGGAGCATGGTGAAGTCGATGGGCCGCTTGCACGCCTTGGGCTCGGCCAGCCAGCAGGGCTGCATCTGCCCAACGGAGATGCCCTTCTTGCCGCTGGTAATGCACCCGGTGCTCGCCAAGGCCGCAGCGGCCAGCAGCAGGGCGACGGTTGGTTGAAGTCGGGTCATGATGGGCTCAGGTGCTTTCCGCGTGAGGGCGGGTAGTGCTGAATCGATCCGCGTCGGCGTCCTGCCGGCGCGTCAGTTGGCTTCGGCGGGCGGCAGGGGCGAAACCTCTTCCGGGCCGTCGGCCGCGGCGGCTGGTTCGGGAACGGTCGGCAGCCGCACGGGCGCCGTCGGCGGCGGGGGCGGCAACTGCGGCGGGCCCAGCTCGCTGCCGCGAACCGACTCCGGGTTGGGCAGCACGCCGGTGCCGGCAACGTTGCAGGCGTTGCGGCAGTCGCAGCACTCGTTGCGGATGGCGGGCACGCGGTACGCCACGTCCAGGCCCTTGCTCTTGGCCACCGCGGCGCCGGCGCGCCAGCCGTCGTACCAGATGCAGACAAACTGCTTGCCATCCGGGCTCTGGTACTTGTGGCCGTAGTATTCCTCGGGCGGAACGGGCGGCGGGCAAGTGTCGCGGCCCTTGGCCACCGAGAGGTAGCCGCACCGCCAGCCACGCTCGAAGTGCCGCTCGTAAGCGTGCGGCAGGTTCGGCCGCGGGCTGTGGGCGTAGGCCGCCTTCGCCTCGAGGTACTTGTTGCCGGTGTCAATCGCGCGGCGGGTCGTTCCGCAGCCGGTGGCGACCAAGACGGCCGCGCACAGCAGGGTCAGCCCAGCGAAGCGGGGTGCACCGATCGCGGCAATGAGCGCGCAGAAGCGCCTTCCGTGACTCATCCCTAACTCCGTTTAGGGTTCACCAACCGCGGGAGCGATTGGAGCGGCGAACCAATCCATGGCTCGGCCGCGCGTGGGGTATCTCGTCGGAATGACTTTCGGCTGCCGCGGCGGGCCGCGTGCATGCGGACCGCTTTGATCGGACCATTCCCATCACCGGCCGACCCGTAGCACGAGGATGGCCGTTGCATTCCCCAGAATCGTCACCGGGCAGGTCCGCTCGTAGCGGATATGCGGCACTTCGGGCGGACGAACGACCGCCACGCGCGGCACGACCGGCGCCAGCCGCATCACGCGGAGAATCGGCACGAGCCGGACAACCGGCAAGGTTTAACGCGCGAGGCCGGCCACGCCGCTCACTCCCGGGTCTCGCCCTGCTCGTTCGCCTGCCAAGTCTGGCCGGTTTGCACTTCCATCGCCGTGAGCCAGCCGCCGGCGAAGCAGCCGGTATCCAGGCACCGCAGGTGGCCGACGTCGAGCACCCGGCCGCTCTTCTGCGCGGTGTGGCCCACGATCGCTGTTCGGCCAGACTGGTGCGGGCTCGGCATCCGCTCCAAGAGCGAGCGCCAGCGGATCGCCTCAACCGGTTGCTTCTGCAGCGAAGCGTCAGCGTCGTAGTTGGCGTGCGTGAAGAAATAGTCCTTCACCACGTGCAAGTCGTTGCACCCGCGGAGGAACTGCACGTGATCGTACGGCACGGCGGTCATGTCGCCGGTGAAGCCGTACGAGTCCAGCGTCTCCACCCCGCCGTGCCGCAGCCACCACGGCGCCGGCGCCTCGCCGGCCAGCACCTGGAGCATCATCTCCTCATGGTTGCCCTTGATGGCGACCAGTTGGCACCGCGTCCGGAGGCCCATCAGCAAGTCCACCACGCCGCGGCTGTTCGGGCCGCGGTCGATGTAGTCCCCCAGCGTCACCACCTTGTCCTCGGTGGCGGGCTGCACCTGCTCCAAGAGCGCCTCAAACGCGGTGAGGCAGCCGTGGATGTCTCCGATGGCGATCAGTCGGCCGGGCACGGTGAGTCAACGCTGGGTGGAAGTAGCGGACGGGACGAGGCAAAGGAGATGTCGGTGATGGGGGAGATTCAGTCACCCATCGGATCGGCTTGGCCCGCGGGCCGAACGGCGGCTATCTAATCGTCACTAGAATACTCGACAGCGAACCACCGATTCGGAAACGGCAAACGGCGGCGGTTGGTCTAATCCTCAGCTATCTCCCTCATCGCCAACATCCCCCCAATCTCCTGATCAGTCGGGCCGGCATCGCTCTTGACGGCTACGATCGCTAGACTGCGGGCCGGCAGGCAGCCGGACGAGGAACCTCTATCCCGCAAGCCTCAGCGTTATGGAGCGAGACAACGAGCAGTGGCTGGCCGACCTGCGGGCCGGCGGAGACCGCCAGGCCGCGGCGCTCGAGGACCTGCGCGTCAAGTTGGTCGCCGGGCTGGGACACTCGCTCCGCGGCCGGGCGGACGGGCCGAGCTTTTTTGAAGACATCGCTCAGGACTCGCTGGTGAAGGTGCTCGACAAGCTCGACACCTTCCGCGGCGACAGCAAGTTCACCAGCTGGGCGATCACTGTCGCCGTGCGGACCGGCATCACCGAGCTGCGGCGGAAGAAGTGGAGCGAAGTCTCGCTCGACCAGATGGCCAGCGACGAAGACGTCGCCCGCCCCATGGACCCCGCCGACGCCGATGCGGGGCCCGACCAGAAGACCGAGCGCAAGGCGATCCTCTCCGACCTGGACAAGGCGATCCGCGAGCACCTCACGGACAAGCAGCGGCAGGCGCTCTTGGCCGAATTGGGCGGAATGCCGCAAGCTGAGATCGCGCGACGTACGGGAAGCAACCGCAACGCCGTCTACAAGATGATGCACGACGCCCGCAAGCGGCTCCGCAACACGCTCACCGACTCGGGTTACAGCAGCAGCGAAATCCGCGTTGCGTTCGACTTCTAGTTCCCACGCGTACCATGCCACGCCTCGACGCCGACCAAGTCCGCCTGCTGCTCGATGTCTTGGGCAAGACCCAAGACGAAGAGCTGACGTGCGACGAGGTCCTGCCGTTTTTGGCGGTGGTCGTTGAGCACGAGATGGCGGGCGAGCCGCTGCCCGAGGCGCTCGCCATGGTCGAGCACCACCTCTCGATCTGCCCCGAGTGCGTCGAAGAACTCAACGCCATCCGCGACGCGATTAAGGCGATCGACGCGGAGTGAGTGCTAGCGAGCGGGGCCGATTTCAGTTTTGCCGCAGGCTGGCGTAGGACGCGCCGGCCAAAGCGGGTTACGATCTGGCGAAGCGACGGCAACGGACTTCCCTTCTTGAGAGCGTTGATCCATGGACGGACACCGCTGCGGCGTTGAGCTCAGTCTGCGCTATGCGTTGCGCGACTCTGTGGTGAGCTACAAACTGTGTCCAACTAGTCGACTCTTCGGAATACGGGGTCTGCTATTGGCCCTTGCCTTGCCCTACTTGGTGGCGGGTGATGCGATCGACGCAGCTGTTCTCAAGTCGGTCTTTCAAAGCCCGAACAGCTACCCAGGATCAGACTTCGGCGCACCCGCCTTGTTCGAGCAGGATCGACTCATAGTGTCGGATCGACTCGACGCATCTACGCCGGACAGCAGCGGCCGAGTCTTCATCTTCGACGCAACGATCGGCGAGCTAGCCCACACGATCCTCGATCCCACGCCGAGTACTCTGTCGGGTTTTGGAAGCGCGATCGCGGCGCACGGGGACTCGGCGATCGTCGGCGACCTCAACAGCAGTCAAGCGCCCGGTCAAGCGCATGTATTTGACGTTTCTACTGGCGTCTTGGAGTTCACGCTCAATGATCCTTCCAGTCAGCCGTATGACGGGTTCGGCAAGTCAGTCGCCATCAGTGATCGGTACATCGTGGTCGGCGACCCTTTCGAAGACTCGTCAACTGAACGAAACGTGGGAGCGGTGTACGTCTACACAAGAGACACCGCCAACCTAGTGCTCACTCTCGAGGATCCTCACCCACGCGCTGGAGGACGGTATGGGAACGCGGTCGCGATTGCTGGCGACACTATTGCTGTTCAGTCAGTTGGCCGTTCGCGCGAGGTTCCCGGCCGAGTCCTGGTCTACAACGCCATCACCGGAGACTTGTCTCATGTTCTGGAAGACCCATTTCCCGAGCCCGAAGACTCGTTCGGGGCCGGGCTTGCACTACAGGGAAGCTCTCTACTGGTTGGTGATCCTGGATCGGACTTAGACGCTACCGATGCTGGAGTTACCTACCTGTTTGATGCATTGGACGGCGCGCTTATACGTACAATTAGTAGCCCAAACCCGCGGAGAGGCGCAGGATTTGGCAGCGCGGTAGCAATTGATGGCAACCGGCTACTGATCGGCTC
>JBCDJN010000167.1:0-7181 GCA_039414355.1 Planctomycetota bacterium
GCTCCAGCCGCTTCGGCTCGCTGGCGTCGACCACTTCCACCGGCCGCGGGATGACCGGCTGGTTGGGGTCGGCGGTCGCTTCGGCGCCGGTGAGCAGGCGGGCGACTTCGTCCAGCGGACGCTGCGTTGCCGAGAGGCCGATCCGCTGCATCGGCTTCGCACGGTCGTCCTCGCAGCGACGCAGGCGTTCGAGGCGTTCGAGCGAAAGAAACAGATGCACGCCCCGCTTGGTGGGCACCATCACGTGGATCTCGTCGATGATCACCGCCTCGACCGTCGCCAGCACCGACTCGGCCTTGCTGGTGAGCATCAGGTAAAGCGACTCGGGCGTGGTGATCAGCACGTCCGGCGGGTGGCGGACGATCTGCTGGCGGTCACGCGTTGAGGTGTCACCCGACCGGACGGCGACCGTTGGTGTGTGGATCGCCGCGCCGGTTCGCGCTGCGACCGCGGTGATGCCGGCGATGGGCGCCCGCAGGTTGCGGTCGATGTCCACGCCGAGCGCCTTGAGCGGCGAGAGGTACAGCACGCGGACACCCTTGGGGGCGTCTTCGGCGCGCGGCTGAAACATCAGCCGATCGAGCGACGCGAGGAACGCCGCGAGCGTCTTGCCGCTGCCGGTGGGGGCGAGCAGCAGCGTGCTCTTTCCCGAGTGGATCGCAGGCCACGCCTTGCGTTGGGCGCCGGTGGGCGCGGCGAACGCCTCGGTAAACCACGTCTGCGTCGCCGGGTGGAACGCGGCGAGGGCGCTGTCGGCGGCGGGCGGCGGACCGGTGATCATGCGTCTATTACACCACCCGCCCCGCCGTCAGGGAAGCCGTAGGCGGATCGGCCCGCGGGCCGTGCGGGCGTGGACCGCCTCGCCTCGCTGCGTGAACATAAGCTGCCCCGCGTCGGCCATCGCCTCGGCGGCGGATCGCACCTCGCCCATCCGATCCCGCCAGTCGACCGGATCGAGAGTCCGAGCCGCTTCGCTCGGGCAGATCGTCTTACCCGGGCCACGCTTGGCGAGCAGCGAGAGGATGGCTTCTTGCGGGGTCATGACGGATTGAGAAAGGAGATGAGGGGGATGTTGGGGATGGGGGAGATGACGCGTGTGAACTTGGTTTTGTGGTCTTAGCCGAGAGCGCTGCCGTCCAATCAAGCCAACGTCGTGGAATTGATTGTTCGTCTCAAGGAAGAGCGAGGCCCCGCCAGCAGGCCATCCCCTTCATCTCCAACATCCCCACATCTCCTTACCTGTTTCACGTCTGGCAAGCGGGGCAAGCAAACACTTTCCGCGCAGCCAACTGCCATTCGTCGATCGCGCTGTCGCAGTAGCTGCACTGCTTTTTCTTGTAGACCAGCAGCCGTTCGTCGCGGGTCATGCGGCCGCGGGGTTTTCCGAGCTCCTCGGGGTCGGCGATGATGATCCGGTTGTACTTCACGCCGATGTTGAGGAGTTCGACGAGCAGGTCCCACAGCGCGTCAAACTCATCGCGCGTTAGCTCCTTGCCGGGGCGGTTGGGGTGGATGTCTAAGAGGTGAAGCGCTTCGCTGCGATAAATGTTGCCGACGCCGGCGACCACCGATTGATTGAGCAGCAGCGTGCCGATCGCCGCCCGGCTCTTGCGGACGCGGTCCCACATCAGCTCAGGGTCGGCATCGTCACGGAGCGGGTCGGGGCCGAGCTTCGCGCGGACCGCCTCCCAGCCGGCCGTGTCGAGCAGCTCGCAGCAGTTGGGGCCGTTGAGGTCGAACGCCTTCGCCTCGCCCACGACGCGCAGTCGGACTTCGCCACGGGGCTCGGGCGGCGGCGCCGTGTGCTTTCGGTACTTGCCGTAGAGGCCGAGGTGGATGTGCAGCACGCCGGCGCCATCAAAGACGTAGCCAAGGTGTTTGCCGTGGGCTTCGATCGTCACCAGCCGCTTGCCATCAAGCAGGGCGGCGCCATCGGCGAAGCGGCCCTGGGGCGAGGAGACTTCGAGCCGCTGCCCGGCGTAGTCCCGCGTCTGGTCGCGGGCGATGCGGTGGATGGTGTGGCCTTCAGGCATGCCAAGTCAGAAGTCAGACTGAAGAAGTCAGAAGTGTTCGTCCCAGCCGTCGGGCGTAAGCCCTCGGCCGCCGTTCGCGCCGCCCTCGCCCGTTTATCGCCAACGTGATTTCCGCCGGCTGCCGTGTTTTTGCATCACGCGGCGGGCTTCGCGTCGCACGCCGAGGCGTTTCCGCCATAGGTCCATCCGGCGGCGGGCTTCGTTGTAGGCGGAGCCGTGGGGGACGAGGGGCGCCGGGTAGTCGCGGCCGATCACGCAACCGGCGTCTTGCTGCAAGACCGGCGGAAGCTTGTGTGGCTCCGCGAGGTGCTCGTCCGGCACGTCGGCCAGCTCGGGCAAGAACTTGCGGATGAAGACGCCGTGCGGGTCTTGGTCGGCCACCTGCTTGAGGGGCGAGTAGATCCGCACGCTGTTGATGCCGGTGGTGCCCGCCTGCATCTGAAATTGGCTGTAGTGGATGCCGGGCTCGTAGTCCACAAACTGCCGGGCGAGGTACGCCGCCGGCCGCGGCCAGTGCAGCCACAGGTGGTAGCTGGCGAACGAGACGAGCATGGCCCGCATGCGGAAGTTGATCCAACCCGTTTGATGCAGCGCCCGCATGCAGGCATCGACCATCGGGTAGCCGGTCTCGCCGCGCGTCCACGCGGCGGAGTAGTCCTCGGTCCAGTCGTCTTCGCGCAGCCCGTCGAACGCGCGGTTCACGTTGCCGTGCTCGATGCGGGGCTCGTCCTCCAGCTTCTGCATGAAGTGGCAGTGCCATCGCAGCCGGCCGGCGAACGCCTGCAGCGACTCCGCCCAGCCCGGTTCGACGGGTTCCCCCCGCGCCTTCGACGCTTTCACCTGCGTGGCGCGGCGGACGGTGGCTTGGTGCACGTGGCGGAGCGAGAGGCACCCATACGCCAAGTACGGGCTGAGCCGGCTGCAGCCGTCTTCGCCGGTGACGGGGCTCGACATGTCGCTGCGGTAGTTCTGGCCGCGGCTGCCGAGGAAGGAATCGAGCTCCTGCCTGCCCAGCGCCGCGCCGCCGCGTTGGGCGGCTTGTTTGGTGGAGGGTTTCAGGCCGAGGGATTCCGGCGGGCGTAGCTCGCCGGCTGCTAGGCCTGCGATGGGGGCGAGGCGTTCGGGCTTGGGCGTAAGCGGCTCGTTCATCCGCTGCTCCCATTGCCGCGACCAGCCGTCGCGGCTCTTCAGCCGGCGGACCACACCGTGCTGGTACGTCTCGAAGAAGCCGACGCCGTTCTCCCTCGCCCAGCGGGCGACGCGCCGGTCTCGGGCGAAGGTGAGCGCGTTGCCGGTTTCTTCGTGCGCCCAGATTGCTTCGAAGGGAACCTCGCGACGCAGCTCGACCAACACCTCCGGCAGCCGCCCTGTGCGAATGATCAGCTCGCCGCCGAGCGATCGCAGGTCCTCCCGCAACTCGGCGAGCGACTGGTTGACGAACTCCAGATGGCACGCGTCGTTGTCCTCGCCGGCGAGAATGTCCGGCTCGTACGCGTACAGGCAGAGGCACGGCCCGCGGCGGGCGGCTTCAACGAGCGGGCGGTGGTCGAACGTCCGCAGGTCGCGCTTGAACCAGACAAGTTGCGGGCGGCCGGCGGGCATCGCGGTTGTCGCGGGCGAGGGGCGGGTCAATAGTCAGCCGTCCGGCACTGTAGGCGGCCCGCCGTCGCCGGCTAGGACGCCGTGCTGTTGCTCCTTTTCTGACCGCGAATGAAGCGAATTAAGCGAATGCAGTGCCGTTGAAGGCGAGCCGTTGGCTCATTCGCTTGATTCGCTTCATTCGCGGCCGGTCCGAACCACCGTCCAATGCCGAGCAAGCCAAAACCTGTCCGCCGACTCGTCATCGTCCTTGGGGACCAGCTCAACGCCGACTCGGCGGTCTTCGACGAATTCGACAAAGACCGCGACGCCATCTGGATGGCCGAGGTCCCGGCCGAGAGCACGCACGTTTGGACGCACAAGGCGCGGATCGCGCTCTTCCTTTCCGCCATGCGGCACTACCGCGACCAGCGGCGGGCTGAGGGCTTTCGCTTGGACTACCGGCAGCTGGACGACCGCGGTTGCCGAGAGACCTTGGGCGAAGAGCTGGTCGCCGCCTGCAAGCGGCTTAAACCAGAGGAGCTCGCGATGGTTGAGGCGGGCGAGCACCGCGTGCAGCAGCAGATGGAAGCCGCCGCCGACGAGGCGGGCTTGCCGCTGGAGGTGCACACCGATCGGCACTTCTACTCCACGCGCGACGAGTTTGCCGACCACGCCGAGGGACGCAAGCAACTGCGGCTGGAGTTCTGGTACCGCGAGCTGCGAAAGAAGCACAACGTGCTGCTCGACAACGCCGGCAAGCCCGAGGGCGGCAAGTGGAACTACGACGCCGACAACCGCGGCACGTTCGGCAAGAAGGGCCCGCAGGACGTGCCCGAGCCGCCAACCTTCCGCGTCCACGGGCCGACGAAGGAGGTGCTTGAGCTCGTCGCCAGTCGCTTCGCCAATCACCCCGGCAGCCTGGAGAACTTCAACTGGCCCACCACTCCCGGCCAGGCGGAGCGGGCGCTCGAGCACTTCATCGCAACCCGGCTGCCCCGCTTCGGCGACTACCAAGACGCGATGTGGACCGACCAGCCGTTCCTTTATCACGCGATGCTCTCAAGCAGCCTCAACCTGAAGCTGCTCGACCCGCGCTTGGTTGTCGCGAAGGCGGAGCAGGCGTACCGGTCGGGGCACGCGCCGCTGTCGGCGGCCGAGGGCTTCATCCGCCAGATCCTTGGCTGGCGGGAGTATGTGCGCGGCATCTACTTCCTGCACATGCCGGAGTACCTCGAACGCAACGAGCTCGGCGCCACCGCCCCGCTGCCGGAGTTCTACTGGACCGGCGAGACCGACATGCGCTGCCTGAGCCAAGCCATCGGCCAGACGCTGGAGCACGGCTACGCCCACCACATCCAGCGGCTGATGGTTACGGGCCTCTTCTCGCTATTGCTGGGCGTGGACCCCAAGGCGGTGCACGAGTGGTACCTGGCCGTCTACGTGGATGCGGTGGAGTGGGTGGAGCTGCCCAACACGCTTGGCATGAGCCAGTACGGCGATGGCGGCGTGATGGCCAGCAAGCCGTACTGCGCCACCGGCAAGTACGTGCAGCGGATGAGCAACTACTGCACCGCCTGCCGCTACAACCCCGCTAAGGCGACCGGCGAAGACGCGTGCCCCTTCACCACGCTGTATTGGGACTTCCTGGCCCGCAACCAGAAGCGGCTGAAGGGCAACAACCGCATGACCATGCAACTCAAAAACGTCGAACGCAAAGACGCCGACGACCTGGCTGAGATCCGCGAGCAGGCGGAGCGGCTGAAGGCCGAGCTCGCGTAGGCGGAGCGAGCCACGGACCGCACTACCGCCGGCCACCGAACGCGTAGCTCGTCCAGGCTTCTGCGCCCTCTTTGCTCGGGAACCACGATGCCTGCGGCTTAGTCCCGCTGTAGGCGGAGTAGGGCGCCACGTGGCCGGTCTCGGGGTTTCCTAGCCAACCGCGCGTCATGTCGATCGGGAGCAGTTCGATCGTCTCGCCGGCGGGCGGCGTCTCCTTGGGCAGGCGCAGGCGGATCATCGCCTCGGTCCACGGGATGACCACTTCATTGGCAGACCAGGCGCGCCAGTCGGCCGGCGTTGTTGCGTCTTGGTCGAAGCTCATCCCCTTCGGCCAGTGCGACTGACCGGGGAGCCAAACCCAAGCACGCGGGGATTGCCGCTTGCGAGCGCTCTCGAAGTGCTCGCGGATGTCTTTGGGCCGCCCATCCTTCGCGCCCATGAGATAGAGACCCGGGACACTCTGGGCGACCTCTTCTTCTTCCATGAACGGCTTGCTGCTCGGGTGGCCGCGGAGCGCGATGTGAAAGGTCACGACCCGCGACGGCATGAAGCGGACAAAGTCCTGCGTGACGCGGCCCCCCATGGAATGGCCCCAGAGGACGAAGGGGGCGGTTTCTAGCTCGGGGCGATCCAGCGCCGACGCGAACTGCTCGCAGGCGGAGAGCATCGACTGCCCGTAGCCGTTGTCGCGGACACTTCGCGCCTCGAACTCGCAGTAGAGCATGGCGGCGCCGTTCCGCGCCGCCATGGCACGCCACTCTCGATCCTCAAAGAACAGGCGCCTGCCTGCGGCACGCATGTTGATCGCGAAGATGACGCGGATCGTCGAGGCGCCCTCAGGAAGCCACAGCTTGTAATGGCTCTCGGCCACCAGTGGATTGAGCTTCGCGACCACGCGAGTCTCATGCAGAGACCCCTCAGCGTCGTCGCAACCCTTCGCGGCCTGCGCCCCGAGAGTGACGCTGTAGGCGTGACCGACGGTCAACAGCAACGCCGCCAGTCTCGTGTTCATGGCGCCCCCAGTCGAATTTTCCTGGCCAATGATCTTGATGCCAAGCCACCCGGCGACTCCCGGGGTCGCGGCGGCCCCAACACTAAGGTACTCGGTCGAGAAGTGGCGGGAGGGAGCCGCTGTGTTCTCGCCCGATCTCGTCGCAGAGATTCGACGCCGGCCTCGCCCCGTCGGCGTGGGCGCTTTCGGTGCGGGCGACGCGGCTCCCAAGCTACCGATTGGCGGCAGCTGCCAATCGCCCGCCGGGCGCATTGCAACTCGATTGCATGTGCGCTAGAATCTGAAGGCTGCGGCGACCGCTGGGTCCTTATTCTCCGACCTCCGGTCAGAGACCCGCAGCTCCGTAGGTTTCCCCTTAGCCGTGCAGGAAAACGATGAATTGCCGACTCTACGCAGGGTTCGCGGCGTCGCTGCTGGCGGCCGCTGGGTGCCAAACCCATCTTCAGGCGCCGCCAGTCGGCCTGTTAGCCGAGCCAACGCCGTACGTGACTCTCGACGAGCTGAGCGGCGCTCTGTCCTATGACGACAGTCTGGTGCTCGTTGAGTTTTGCGTTCCCGTTAGTTGCTCCCGATGCAGCACGATGAGAGACTCGATCGATCAGTTGGCGAGCGAGCGGCGGGGCAGGCTCACCGTTCGCCGCGTCGACCTCCGGCAGCATCCTCAGCTCACGTGGGAGTTTGAGCTCGCCACGTGTCCCAGCTACATCGTGTTCCGCGACGGCGAAGAGGTTTTTCGAGCGTCCTATCCAACGTCAGTCGACATCATCGCGGCGGCC
>JBCDJN010000168.1:0-7157 GCA_039414355.1 Planctomycetota bacterium
CCCGAACCGCCCACGGAAGGCGACACCGTCAATCATCAGAACCTCCGCCCGGTGAACGCTGGAAAGATCGTAGATGGCCTCTCCAACACGATCATGATGGGGGAGAAGCATCACGCGGACCCGACCTTCCCGCTCCGGGCGCCCGCCCAGACCAGTGGGTTCAAGACGATGAGCGAAGTCGCCTCTTGGGCCTGGACCGGCGGCCTCAAGGGCTGCGCGCCGCTCTTCGGCTCCTCGGCCGCCGGCATCAATACGTTCATGGACGATTATCAGGCGATCACTACCAGCCCCGCTCAGCAGCAGGACCTCCGCTACAACGCCTGGGGGAGCGGTCACCCCGGCGTGGCACAGTTCGCCTTCTGCGATGGCTCCGTGCACAGCATCGCCGAGGGCGTCGCGGATCAAGCCCTGGACGCGCTTTCAACGCGGGAGCCTCCCCGCTTCGGCCAACAGGCCGAAGTCACCGTGAGTGTCTCGGACCTCTAGCGGCCCTCAGCAGCCGTGTTACCTGCGCCGGCCTCCACCGACGTCCTGCCCGCAAGCCCACCGCCACGTCATGCAACTCCACCCCGTGCCGATCGCTCTTGTGGTGGCGGCCGCCCTTCCGCTTTGCGGCGGCTGCGGCGGATCTAACTACGACGTTGGGTACGTAACCGGCACGGTCACGGCAAAAGGGAAACCGCTCGAGGACATCATCGTTAAGTTCTACCCCGATACCCTGGACACCGACGCGGGACCAATGTCGGCCGGAACAACCGATGCCCAGGGCCGCTACAAGCTGAGCTACAAGGAACGCCGCAAGCCCCTGCAGGAGGGCGCCGTGGTTGGGACGCACCGCGTGGCCTTGGCAGACTCTCGGAAGCTCAGCGCCGCCAACCCCGATCGGGTACCCACGCGAATCCACCCGGGCTACCGCTCGCAGGGCACCACGCCACTCCGGAAGGATGTCGTTCCCGGGCCGCAAGAGATTGACATCGAGATCCCGTAATCGCTCGCGGTCTGATGCGCCAGTTGAGCTTCCGGGAGAGTGTGAACCGCCATGCCCAAGGACGCTCACCAACCGGCGACCGCCAAGCTTGACGAGCATGGCCTTTCAATCGACCTCGACCGCCGGCGCCGCTGCGGTTTCCCTGAGGTTGTCTACGGCGAGGGGAAGACCCCCGACGCGGTCGCCGCGGCGCTTGGTCAGCTCGCCGCCGCCGGGCAGCCGGCGCTCGCCACGCGGGTTACACAGCAACACGCTGACGCCACCCGCGAGCGGCTGCCGGAGATTGTTCACAACACGGTCGCGCGGACGCTCCGACTCGGCGTCGCGGACGAGACGAAGGGCAGCGTCGCCGTTGTGACGGCCGGCACCACCGATCTGCCCGTCGCCGAAGAGGCGGCCGAGACTCTCCTCTGGATGGGCGTCCGTGTGGTTCGCGTCAACGACGTCGGCGTCGCCGGGCCGCACCGTTTGCCGGAGCGGGTCGAAGAGTTGCGAAACCACGACGCCGTGGTCGTGGTCGCCGGCATGGAAGGGGCTCTGCCCAGCGTCGTTGGCGGCCACGTCGATAGCCCCATCATCGCGGTCCCCACAAGCGTTGGTTACGGCGCCAACCTGGGCGGCATCGCGGCCCTGCTCGCCATGCTCAACAGTTGCGCCTCCAACGTGTCGGTGGTGAACATCGATGGCGGCTTCAAAGGCGGTTACGTCGCCGGGCTGATCGCCACGCGGGCGGCGGCGGGAGTGCAATGACGCGACACGAGGCGGCGGCGCCGGCATGATCGACCTCTCCAACACCCCGCTCCCCCAGCTCCCGCCCCGCGACCCCACCAGCCACAAGGGCGACTTCGGCCGCGGCATCATCGTGGGCGGCTCACGCGGCATGGCCGGGGCGCCAGCGATGGCGGGCGTGGCGTGCCTGCGGAGCGGCGCCGGGTTGGTGACCGTCGCGGCGCCGCAATCGCTGATGACGGCCATCGCGGTCCACTCGCCGGCGCTGATGACGCTGCCGCTGGTGGAAGACGACGGCGGCCTTGCCCACTGGGCGAACGCCATCGACCTGGAGTCGATCTCGGACCGGTACGACGCGTGGGCGATCGGCCCGGGCCTCGGCTCGCCCGAAGCGAACGCGACGCTGGCGGCCCGGCTCTACTCCGGTTGGCTCTCGCCGCTGGTCGTGGACGCGGACGCGCTCAACGCCGTGGTCGAATTCGAACGGACCCGCGGCCCGGTGCTCGCCTCGCCGCCGGGCCCTCGGGTGCTCACGCCCCACGCCGGCGAGTTCGCCCGGCTGGTCCGCGACCCGGGCTTGGCGGCAATGGCCACCGGCGGCGACGATCAGCGGGTGGAGGCCGCCGCGGCGCTTACCCACCGAGACGACAACCGGCAGACCGTGGTGCTTCTCAAGGGGCACCGCACCGTGGTCACCGACGGCGAGCACTTCGCCATCAACACAACGGGCAACCCCGGCATGGCGACGGGCGGCAGCGGCGATGTGCTGACCGGCGTGCTAACCGCCCTGCTCTGCCAAGGGCTTTCGCCGCTGGACGCGGCCCGGCTCGCCGCCCACGTGCATGGGCTGGCGGGCGATCTGGCGGCGGAGGCGCTCGGGCAGGTATCGTTGATTGCTACCGACCTGATCGACCGGCTGCCGGCGGCGTTTCAGATGCTTGAGCGGTCCGGGGATTGAGTCGGCCGGTTGTTCTCCGACGAGGCGTTGCTCGTCGGCTGCCACGCGTTCCCTAACCGCTCGCCTCCAACCCCTCACCTCTCTCTTGCGTGTCGTTCGCCAGCTTGCCGACTTGCCATCCGACGCCCGCGGGGGCGCCGTGGCGATTGGCAATTTCGACGGCGTGCACCGTGGCCACGCGCAGATCGTCGCCAAGCTGCTGGAGCGGGCGCGCGAGTCAACCGGGCCGGCCGTGGTGTTCACGTTCGACCCACACCCGGTCCGCCTGCTGCGGCCGGAACTCGCGCCGCCGCCGCTCACCTGGACCGAACGCAAGGCGGAGCTGCTCGCGGCGCTCGGCGTCGACTGGATGATCGCCTACCCCACGGACGAAGCGCTACTGCGGCTCTCCGCGCGGGACTTCTTCGACCGGATTGTGCGCAACTCACTCGACGCCCGGGCGATGGTCGAAGGGCCGAACTTCTACTTCGGCAAGGGACGCGAGGGCACGATCGACGTGCTGCGCGACTTCACCGCCGAGGCGGGCATGACGCTCGACATCGTCTCGCCGGTCGAGGCCGCCGGCGGCATGGTCTCCAGCAGCCGCATCCGCAAGCTCATCATCGACGAGGGCGCCGTGGGCCCGGCCCGCGAGATGCTCACCGCCGCCTACCGCGTGCGAGGGCTCGTGACGCACGGCGCCGGCCGCGGCGGCAAGCTCGGCTTCCCCACCGCCAACCTCGAGGGCATCGATACGCTGCTGCCCGCTCACGGCGTCTATGCCGGCTTGGCGGTGATCGACGGCGCCGGCCGACCCGCGGCGGTGCACGTGGGCCCCAACCCAACGTTTGGCGAGGAGTTCACCAAGGTCGAGGTGCACGTCATCGACTACGAGCAGGCCCTCTACGGCCAGACGCTTGAGGTCGATTTCCTTGAGCGCATGCGCGACATCCGCCCCTTCGAGTCGGTCGATCAGTTGCTTGTCCAGTTGCGGCAGGACGTGGCGAAGGCGGAGGCGATTGGCCGGCGGTTCTTGGACTCGTTGGCGGGGTAGCTCGGTGGGCCACTCCCCCGGCGGACGCCGGGGGCTCGCCGCTGTGGAGCTTGCGACGGTACGCTGTGGGTTTTTGGCCTCCGCTCCCCGCCCCTCGCTCCCAACTCCATGCTCGACTACGCCCCGCTGATTCAGCTCGCCCAAGAGAACGAGACCTTCGTCCTCACCAGCCACACGCGGGCCGACTGCGACGCGGTTGGCAGTGAGCTCGGGCTGCTCTTGGCGCTGCAGGCGATGGGCAAGACGGCGCGGATCGTCAACGCCGATGCCCCGCCGCCACACATCGCGTTCATCGATCCCGACCACCGCGTCGAAGTCCTGGGCGAGGGCGTGACGGTTGCCGACGTGCACGCCGCCGACGTTCACCTGGTGCTCGACACCAGCGCGTGGGGCCAGCTCGGCGACATGGCCGAGGTGATCCGCGACTCGCCGGCGAAGAAGCTGGTGCTTGATCACCACGCCAGCGGCGACGATCTGGGCGCCGTGATGCTCAAGGACACCGCCGCCGAGGCGACCGGCCGGCTGGTGCTGGACGCAATTGAGGCGCTCGGCGTGCCGCTCACCGCCGCGATGGCGACGCCGCTCTTTGCGGCAATCGCGACCGACACGGGATGGTTCCGGTTCTCGTCGGTCACCGAGGAGACGTACCGCGCCGCCGCCAAGCTGGTGGCCGCCGGCGTCAACCCGGGCGAACTCTTCGCGCTGCTCTTCGAACGAAACTCCGCCGCGCGGGTCCGCCTGCACGGCCGCGTGATGGAGGGCGTTCAGCTAGCCATGGGCGGCCGCGTGGCGTACTCCGCGGTCGACAAGCCGGACTTTGCCGCGACCGGCGCTATCCTCACCGACACCGAAGACGTGGTGAACCGACTGCTGAGCATCGCCGGCGTGGAGGTAGCCGCGTTGCTAGCGTGGATGGACGACGGCGTCACCAAGGTGAGCCTCCGCAGCCGGGGCGACTTCGTCGTCCGCGACGTGACCGAAGAGTTCGGCGGCGGCGGCCACGCCAAGGCCGCGGGCGTGCGGATCAAGAAGCCGGTGGACGAAGCGCTGGCGATGGTGCTGGCGTCGATCGAGCGAAGGATGAACGCCGAGTAGTTGCGAACGCGTGACCGCTCGCCACCGGCACGCGGCCCTCGCCTCAAAACCGTCAAAGTCTCCCTAGCCCGCAAGCCGATGAGGCACACAGGCGCGGCGGTGTCGCTGCGCGGCTCGTTCTGAACGCGCGGAGGCGCGGGGCTATGTGGTGCCGTCACTGCCAGCAAGACACGCCCGCGGTGGCGCAGGGCTCCAAGGACGTGGTGCGGTGCGCCCGCTGCCAGCAGCCAACCGGCGAACAAGCCGGTGGCGTTCGCGTTGACGCCGCCGAGGCCGCCGCCTCGGCGCCGTGGACCGTGAGCGAGTTGCTGGGGCCAGCCGACGAAGAACGATTGCAGTCCATCGAGCGCCAGCTCCGCTCGTGCCGGGGCCTGTCAGCGGGGCAGTCTTCGCCGAAGCCGAGCTGGCGTTTTGATCGCCCCGAAGCGACGCTTCCCACGGCCGAACCCAGCCCTCGCCGCAACGCCGCTGCGCCGCCCTCGGCGCCGCGCGCCACGAGCCGGTCGAGCCAACTGGCGGCGTGGCTCATCGCGCTGGCGGGCGCCCTGATGCTGGGCGGCGGCATCAGCCTGATGGGCTGGTCGCTCTTTGGCGGGCGGCCCGTGCTCTGGAACTGGGGCGTCGGCGCCTCGCTCGCCGGGCAGGGCTTGATGATCGTCGGCCTGGTGCAACTGCTGGCCAACCTGTGGACCGCCGGCCGCGAGGCGACCGGCCGGCTCATCACGCTGCACTACGAAATCCGCAGGCTGCAACGCACCGCGGACGGACTCGCCGGCCTGCGGACCGCGACGCCCTCGGCCTTCTACGCCGACCTCTCCCGCGGCGCCAGCCCGCAGGTGCTCATGGCCAACCTCAAGGGCCAGCTCGACGCGATGAGCGCCCGGGTCGAAGGCGAGTAAGAAGTCGCCGCAGCTCCAGTCGCACGGCTGCCACTTACAGAGCGGTGCTTGCAGTCTTGTCCAATGGGCGCTATTGTTGAGACACAGTCTCAACAATAGCGCCCAAAAGGAATAAACCGCATGCCCGGTCTTCTGCGAGTGATCTCCATGCTCATCTGCCTATCCGCCACGGCCCTCGGCGCCCCCGACCACCACGCGATTCGGCACACCCACGGCCCCAATGGTGGGGTGCTATTACCTGTCGGCGAGAAGGGCTTCCAAGTCGAAGTGCTGGTGCGCGACGCCGAGTTGTTGACCATTCGAGTATTCGATTCAGAAAGCAAGCCAGTCGAAAGCGACGCCAAGCAGCTCACCGTGACATTCACAGAATCAGACGGCGAAGTCGAAGACTACAAGGTGCGAGCCCGCACTCTCAAAACCGGCGAGCAGGTTTTTCAGCGGAAGAGCTCCCACGTGGTAGAGCACGTGATGCAGGACACGATGGCGGTCACGGTTAGCGTCGGCGGCGATCTCTACAAGTCGCACGTGTTCTCCTACCCTCACGGGCCGCACGGCGGTGAACTCGTCGGCCTAGACAAAACGGGTTTGCAAGCTGAACTTCTTGTGGACGGCGATTTCGTTCACGTCTATCTGCTAGACGGGAAGAAGCGTCCGAGACGGGTCTCCGCGAGTGAAGTAACGCTGGTCTTCACCGAGGAAGAAGGTGAAACGGAGGACTACCAGATCGATGCAAAGTCCGGGGATAGCCCGGGGACAGTCTTCGAGATCGAAGACGACCACGTCGTCGGACACGTCTTGCGCGATTCGGTCGCCATAAAGCTGGTGTTGAAGGACACCACACTGGTCTCAACCACGTTCCGCTACGCGGATAGGTGATGAGCAGCAGCCTGCAAGAGGAATGCCGGCGTGGTGAGCTGACGCGATCGGCGTTTATTGGGCCTCACCGACCGGCTCCGCCCGCGATTTCGGGCGAGAGAAACAGCCTTGACGCGGCGTCGTCGCCGGCGAGTTTGATTACGCGGCGGAACTGCCGCTCGGCTTCGTTGGGGCGTCCATCGAAGTGCAGCAGGACGCCGGCCAGGAACCGGGCGTCCGCGTCGTTCGGGCGGTCTTTCAATCGGTCGGCCAGCACCTTGTACGCCGCGTCTCGGGCCGCCTCGTCGGGGTACAGATCGTCGAGCACAAACGCCGAGTCGGGCCAGGCCGGGTCGCGGTCGAGTCCGCGACGGATCGAAAGAGCCGCGCGTTCAACGCTGCCAAGGCTGAGGTAGGCGAAGCCCTCGCGGAACCGGGCGTCCGCGACATCGCCCGACGAATCAACCGCCCGGCGATACCGGCTGAGCGCTTCGCGGTAGCGGCCGGCGCGGAAGTGGCGATCGCCGTGGTCGATGAACTTCCAAGCGCGGGCCCGGGCGCCGTCCGCGGCGGGGCGGGCGGCGGCTCTGGGGTTCGCGG
>JBCDJN010000169.1:0-7139 GCA_039414355.1 Planctomycetota bacterium
CCGCAAGATGCGGCAGCTGAAGTCGACCTCGACGGGGGGCCCCCCCCCCCCCCCCCACAGGGCGCCCCGCGCGGCGCCCGCGGCCCCCCCCCCCCCCCCCCCCGCCGCGCAACTCTCACTTCCAGCTCTGCCCGCTGCGTGGTGTCGTTGGCCATGGCAATCAGAGCTTGAATCATCGCAAGCCATCTCCCATCATCCCCCCGATCTCCCTACCGTCGCCGGCCCGCAAGTCAGCTCCCGTAGCTAAGCGCCTTGTCCGAGATATCTTTCCGGCACCACGCCCCTTGCCAGCGGATGCACTTCACCGCTCGGTAGGCGGCCAGCTTGGCTTGGGCGATCGTGTCGCCCATGGCGGTGACGCCTAGCACCCGGCCGCCGGTGTTCACCACTTGGCCGTCGATGCTTGCCGTACTGGCGTGGAAGACCTTGGTGTCCGGCAGTTCGGCCGCCTCGCCGAGGCCGCGGATCGGGAAGCCCTTCTCGTAGCCGCCGGGGTAGCCTTCGCTCGCCATCACCACGCAGACCGCGGGGCGGGGGTCCCACTCGGGCGGGTCGATCTCTTCCAATCGGCGGTCGACCACCGCTTCGATCAGATCGACCAAGTCGCTCTTAAGCCGCATCAAGAGCGGCTGACACTCCGGGTCGCCGAAGCGGACGTTGTACTCCAGCACCTTGGGCTGCTTCTTGGTGAGCATCAGGCCGGCGTACAGCACGCCGCGGAACGCCCGGCGGCCACGCTTCATGTGGTGCACGGTGGGGACGAGCACCTCCTCTTCCACCTGGGCCAGCAGCTTGTCGGTCACGAGCGGCGTCGGGCAGTAGGCGCCCATGCCGCCGGTGTTGGGCCCGGTGTCACCATCGTGGGCCGGCTTGTGGTCCTGGGCGGCGGGCAGGGTGAGGATGGTCCGCCCGTCGGTCAGCGCCAGGACGCTCGCCTCCTGCCCGGCAAGGCGCTCTTCGATGACGAGCCGCGCGCCGGCGTCGCCAAACTCCTTCTGCCCCGCGATCCGCTCGACCGCTTCGAGCGCCTCGTCCCGCGTGTCGCAGACGATCACCCCCTTGCCGGCTGCGAGGCCGTCGGCCTTTACGACAATGGGCACGTCTTCGCGATCGAGCAGGTAGGTCCGCGCTTCTTCCGCCTTGCGGAAGGTCCGATAGTCGGCGGTCGGCACGTCGGCGAAGCGGAGCAGGTCTTTGCAGAAGACCTTGCTGCCTTCGAGCTCGGCCGCCGCCTTGCTCGGACCGAACGCACGGAGGCCCGCCTCTTCCAGCTCATCGACCAGGCCGGCGACGAGCGGCGCCTCGGGGCCGACCACCGTCAGGTCGATGGCGTTGTCCTTGGCGAAGGCGACGAGCCGCGGCAGGTCGCTCACCGGGATATCGACGTTCTCGCAGGCGAACGACGCCTCCGCCGCGGTGCCGGCGTTGCCAGGGGCGACGAACACCGTGTCGACCCGCGGGCTCTGGCCGATCTTCCAGGCAAGGGCGTGCTCCCGCCCGCCGCCGCCGATTATGAGAACCTTCATCGCCTCGCTCCCGGTTTCGTGTGCCGGGTGATTCTAAGCCCTCGCCGGTCGGCCAGGTAAGGGAACCGCCACGGAGAAGTCGGAACCCTAATCGCCACTAATCCTCGCTAATGAGGAGACCGGGGGATTAGCGTTGATCAGCGACGATTAGTGTTCCCAATGCTTCTTGGCGTCCTTGGCGGTTCCCCCGTTCGGCTGCCGCTCGACTACAATCGCAGCATGCTCAAGACCCTCGCACCGTTTTTGGTTCTTCTTCCGAGTCTCGCTGCCGCCGACGGATGGGCGACGATTCGGGGGCGGTTTGTTGTTGATGGGGAACCATCACAGCCGGCGAAGGTGAAGGTTGAGAAGGACCCGTACTGTGAGCGTTGCAAACCCGTGGATGAGCGAATCCTCATCGGCGAGGGCGGCGGCCTGCGGAATGTGGTGGTCTACATCCGGGCGCCGCGGGGCGAGCGGCTGGCGGTTCGGCCGGAGGCGAAGGACCGCGTGCTCGAGCCACTTACGCTAGAGAACAAGCGGTGCCGGTTCACGCCGCGGATTGCGTTGCTGCAAACCGGGCAGCCGCTGGTCATCCGCAACGCCGACCCCACGGCTCACAACACCAAAATCGATCTGGTCCGCAACGAAGGCGTCAACAGCGTGCTGGCGGCCAAGGGCGAGATGACCGTGCGGCTGGAGCGTGGCGAGTCGCTTCCGATGCCGGTCTCGTGCAGCATCCACCCTTTCATGCGTGGCTATGTGCTGGTTAGGGACGATCCGCACATGGCCTTGACCGGCGAGGACGGCCGCTTCGAGATGACCGGCGTCCCGGCCGGCGAGCACCGGCTGCAGCTCTGGCACGAGACCGGCTATCTCGCCAACGCCGAGACCGCCGCGGGCACGGCCGACCGCCGCGGACGACTCCAAGTTGCCGCCGGCGATGGCGAAGTAATCGACCTGGGCGAAGTGCGGATCGACGCGGCTTCGCTCACTCGCTGACCCCAAATCGCGGCTTCCCGAAGCCAATTCGCGAAAGCGGGCGGCACTTGCGGCGAGCCCCTCTGCTCGATTTGATGGGCGACAGTACAAACTTGGAGGGACTGTACATCCCCGCATTTTCCGCAGTCGTGGCGACCAGCAGCCGGCGATCTACCGTGTGCCGTGGGCAAGACAGCGTGACCCGCCTGCTGGCCGCCCGACTCCTGCTTAGCTCGTGGGCGGTGCTCGTCGCAGCTGGCTGTGGGTCGCCGCCAGGCTTCTCGATCGATCGGCAGCTCGCCGCAGAGGCTGGTCTGGATCGAGCTGCCGCTGAATCGGTCGATCGATTGCTCACCGACTCGTTCGGCACGCCCGACGATCCGATCGTGCCGGCAGCGCTCGCCGGTGTGATCGACGTCGAGCGGGTCGCCGATGCCGCCGGGCCGGTCGAGAGCCACACCGAGGGCGTGACGACCGGGCTCTACCGCCGGCATTGCTCTCGTTGCCACGGGCTAACCGGCGACGGCCGTGGCGCCGCGGCGTTGTACCAATCGCCCTATCCGCGTGACTTCCGCGCGGGCGCCTTCAAGTTCAAGTCGACCGAGCGTGGCGCCCCGCCCACCGACGCCGACCTGCACGCCACGCTCACCCGCGGCCTGGCCGGCGCCGCGATGCCGTCGTTCCAGCTGCTCAAAGAGGACGAACTGGCGGCGCTCGTCGATTACACCAAGTACCTGGCGGTCCGCGGCGAGGTGGAACGCACGCTCGTGCAGGAGTTGGCGGACAGCGACCCGGAAGACATGGAAGAGTTCGCGGATGGCGAAGCTCCCTGGGTGGCGTTGCTGGTTCAAGAGACCATCGTTCAGGTCGCTGAGCGTTGGCGTTCGGCCGGCGCCCGCGTTGTCGCCGCCGACGAGGCAGAGAACCTCGACTCGCCAGACCTGATCGCCCGGGGCAAGGAGTTGTTCCACGACGAGAAGCTCGCCGGCTGCGTCAAATGCCACGGCGAAGGCGGCCGCGGGTCGGGCGTGCAGCAGGAACTCGATTTGTGGAACGGCCGGCGGCGCGATTTCTTGGCGAAGAACGATGCGCTGGCGGCGTCGCTCGGCACGCTAGTTGACCGGCTTGCGAGCACCCCGAAATCGTCCCGCGAACAGCTCGCCGACCGCATCGCCCGGGCGCGGGCCGACCTTGGTGAGCGTAGAAGCGTGGGCGCCTCGTTGCTTCCGCCTCAGCCGACGCGATCCCGGGTGCTCGCCGGCGGTCGGCTACGCAGCAGCGGCGAGGCCGACGACCTGTTCCGCATCCTTCACGAGGGCATCGCCGGTTCGCCGATGCCCGCCGCGGGCGAGGCGCTCACCAACGAGCAGATCTGGAGCCTGGTGGCGTACGTCCAGTCCATCGCCATGCCGACCGGAGGCGAGCAGCCATGACTTCGGCCACCAACCCCACGGCGGACACCCCGCGGTCGGTCCACCGCTTCGCGTGGCTGCTGTGTGTGACCACCTTCCCGCTGCTGTGGGTCGGCGGCCTGATCACCACCACCGACGCGGGCATGGCCGTGCCGGACTGGCCGGGGACCTACGGCTACAACATGTTCGCCTACCCGTGGCAGAGCTGGGTGTTCGGGCCGTGGGACCTGTTCATCGAGCACGGGCACCGGCTGCTCGCTTCGGTCGTGGGGCTGTTGGCGATTGGGCTGCTGATCACGACGCTCGTCACCCGCAGCCCGGGCTGGCTCGTGCGGCTCGCGGTGGTGGCGCTGGCGCTGGTGATCTTCCAAGGCGTGCTGGGCGGCGTCCGGGTGCTGGAGAACGAACGCCTGATCGCAATGGCCCACGGCTGCACGGGGCCGCTGTTCTTCGCCCTCACCTGTTCGACGGTGGCGTTGACCAGCCGCCCGAAGACTGGGTCCCAATCCGGCTTCTCGAAGCTGGCCGTGCTAGCGACGTTGACCGCCGGGCTGGCCTACCTGCAGCTGGTGCTCGGCGCAGCGTTGCGGCACGCCCCGGCGGAGATGGGCCCCTGGAGCTTCGCTTCGCTGGTCAAGCTGCACTTGGCGATGGCCGGCGTGGTGACCGGGCACGCCCTGGCGGTGGCGTGGACGGCAGGTCAAACAACCGGCGCCGGCGCCGCGGTCCGCTGGGTTTGCCGGCTGATTGGCGGGCTGGTGCTGCTGCAATTCTCCCTCGGTGTGGCGACGTGGCTCGTCAAGTACGGCACCCCCGACTGGGCGAGCACTTGGCTGCCAGCTACGATGTCGGCAGCGGTGGCAAGCGGGTTGACGCAAACCCACACCGTCACCGCCCACACCGCAGGCGGTTCGCTGCTGCTCGGCCTGCTGACCGCCATGGCTACGCTTGCCTGGCGGTCTCACATGGCAGCCCCGTCGCCCGAAGCGGCGGCGTCAACCGCCGAATGATCTGATTCTTCCCACCGGTCACCTCCTTCCGCAACGCTCCGCGAGCCCGATGAGCACAGGCGTCACCGTTACTGCCGCTGAGGCCGCTCGCCCGAACACGCTGCGCGCGCGGCTGGCCGACTACGCCGCGCTGGCCAAGCCGAGGATCTCGCTGCTGGAATTGGTGACCGTCGGCGTAGCGTACCGGTTTGCCGTGGCGGCCGGCGGCGAATGGTCGCCCACGGTCTTCATGGTGCTGATGGTTGGCACCACCCTGCTGGCCGCGAGCGCGAACACGCTCAACCAATACCTGGAGATCAAGCACGACCGCCGCATGTTCCGCACCGCCGACCGACCACTGCCGGCCGGCAGGATGCGGCCCAGCGAGGCGGCATGGTTTGGGCTGGTGTCGCTGGCGGTAAGCATCACGCTGATCGCCTTCGGCGTGGGCCCCGTGCCGGCGGCGATTGGCTTGGTCTGCTGGTGGCTGTACGTGGGCGTCTACACGCCGCTCAAGCGCCACTCTACGTTTAACACCACTGTGGGCGCCGTGAGCGGGGCGTTGCCCATCGTCATGGGCTGGACCGCCGGCGGCGGATCGTTGGATGGCGTTGCCATGGGGCTGTTTGCGGTCTTGCTGCTGTGGCAGTACCCGCACTTCATGGCGATCGCCTGGCTGTGCAAAGACGACTACGCGCGCGGTGGCTACCGGATGAGCACCGTGGTCGACCCCACCGGCCGCTGGGCCGGCGTGCAGGCCGTGGCCGGCGCCGCGTTGTTGGCGCCCGCCGCTCTGTACCCGGCGGCCATCATTGGCGGCGATGGCTCCGTGACCTACGCCTGCCTGGCCGTGCTGCTGGCGGTCTTGCAGCTGGTCTACGCGGTCGCCTTCTACCGCAACCGCACCGACCTCACGGCTCGCCGGCTGCTCCGCGCCAGCCTGCTCTATCTGCCCGGGTGGATGCTCGCCCTCTCGCTGTGCCTGCCATAACGCCGACCCTTCTCTCCCACGCCGCTCCGACCGAGCGAAAGACCCGCACCGATGCCGGCAGACGAGTTTGCAGTCAAGTTCAGCGACGTTCGCTACCGCTACGGCGATCGCGAGGCGCTCGCCGGGCTGACGCTGGCCGTTGAACAGCGCGAAGTGATGGCCCTGCTCGGGCCGAACGGCAGCGGCAAGACCACGCTCTTCCGGCTGCTCTCCACCCTGGCGCCGCCGCAGCAGGGCGAGTTCCAGATCATGGGCGCCAACCTCCGGACGCAAGCCGCTGAGGTCCGGCGCACGCTGGGCGTGGTGTTCCAGGCGCCGAGCCTCGATCGGTTCTTGAGCGTCGAAGAAAACCTGCAGTGTCACGGCTCGCTCTACGGTCTTGGCGGCGCCACGCTGAAGTCGCGGATCGACGAGATGCTCGACCGCCTGAGCCTGACCGACCGCCGCCGCGAGCGCGTGAACACTCTCAGCGGCGGCCTCCGCCGGCGGGTTGAACTGGCGAAGGGCCTGCTGCACGAGCCGCGGGTTCTGCTGCTGGACGAGCCCTCAACGGGCCTCGATCCCGCCGCCCGCAGCGACCTTTGGCGGTACCTGTTCGGCGTTCGCGAAGAACAGGGCGTGACGATCGTCGCCACGACGCACCTGCTCGAAGAAGCCGAGCGGGCCGACCGCATCGCCATCCTCGATCGCGGCCAGCTCGCCGCGCTCGGCACGCCGGCCGAGTTGCAGTCCTCCATCGGTAAAGACGCTATCACCATCCGCGCCGGCGACGCCGAGTCGCTCGCCGACGCGATCAACCACCGATGGCCCGAGACTGCCACGGTGCTCGACGGCGCCGTCCGCCTGGAGCAAGAGAACGGCGCCGAGTGGGCGCCGCGGCTGTTTGAGGCCTTCGGCGACCAGATCAACGAACTCACCATCGGCAAGCCAACGCTGGAAGACGTGTTCATCGCCCGCACGGGCCACCGGTTCTTCGGCGACGAAGACTCCGCCGCCTAGCCAACCAGCCGATCCCAAACCGCCCCGCATGCCCCCTGCCCAAGCCTCGCCGTTCGCCGCTGTGATGACGCTGGCGTGGCGTGAGTTCACGCGATTCCGCCGCCAACGCAACCGCATCATTGGCGCGCTGGTGCAGCCTTTTTTGTTCTGGCTGCTGTTCAGCGAGGCGCTCGGCGCCGCGGCCACGGCGGGCTACACGCGGGTATTCCCCCGCACGCTGGGGATGATAGTCCGGTTCACCCCCCACATAGCCACGAACTCG
>JBCDJN010000170.1:0-7112 GCA_039414355.1 Planctomycetota bacterium
CAGGCCGAACCGATTGTCGGCCTGCCCTCAGCGCCCGCACTCCCCGCGGGCACGCTCCGATCAGCCCCGCTGCCGGAGCCCGCGGCCTTCAACGCCGCCGACTTCCCACCGGCGCCGACCGGCCCGCCGGGGATGCCATCGGCGCCTGAACCTCAGACGCAGCCGAAGACCGCAGCGCCCGAACCGGGTCCGCCCGTTGAACCAATCGAGTCCACGCCGCCTCCGGCCGCCTTCTCACAGGCAAAGCCTGGCGCGTTCAACCAGCTGCGCAGCGAGTCCGCCCCGCTGGGCGGCAGCTCGCCTGACGCGTTCCAGCCCATCGGCAAGTCCGCCGCAGGAGGTGGATCGATCGAAGCGGCGCCCGTCATGGGCTCGGCACGGCCGGGCGATCGGTCGATGGAAGGGCGGCAGCAGCCGTCGCTCGCCATCCAGAAGTTTGCCCCTGCGGAGGTGCAGATCGGCAAGCCGGCTCGCTTCGTGGTGAAGGTCCGCAACGTCGGCCAGCGGCCCGCACAAGGTGTGGTGGTTCGCGACCAGACCCCAGCCGGCGCCCGGCTAACCGGTACCACGCCGCAGGCCCAGGTTAGCGGTGATCAGATCGCGTGGCAGCTCGGCGAACTCGCGGCCGGCGAAGAACGGACGCTCGAGATGGAAGTCACGCCGACCGAAGAGGGCGACATCGGCAGCGTCGCCACCGTCACCTTCTCCGCACAGGCTACTGCAAAGAGCCGCTGCACGCGGCCGCAGCTCGCCGTTCGCATGACGGCGCCAAGCCAGGTGCAGGTCGGCCGGCAGCAACGGATTCAGATTACGCTGCACAACCCGGGTACGGGCGACGCGACCGGCGTGATGCTGTTCGAGAACGTCCCCGAGCAGCTCCGCCACGCCGCGGGGCCGCAGCTCGAGTTCGAAGTCGGCACGCTCCGGGCCGGCGAAACGCGGCAGCTTGAACTCGTGATGCAGGCGGCTAAACCGGGCCGTGTGCTAAACCAGCTCACGGCCAGTGCTGACGGCAATCTCTCGGTCGATCAGCAGGTCGAATTCGACATCGTCGCGCCGGACCTCTCGGTCGCCCTGACCGGTCCGAAGCGTCGTTACCTGGAACGCCCCGCCACGTACACGGTGAAAATCGACAACCCCGGCACCGCCACCGCCAAGGACGTGCGGCTGGTCACCCGGCTGCCGCGCGGCATGCAGTTCGTCAAAGCCAACAACCTGGGCGAGTACGACCGGGCGAGCCACAGCGTTTACTGGTCGCTAGCGGAGCTGCCCGAAGGGAGCGGCGGCGAGGTGCAGCTCACGGCGCTGCCCACCTCGGCTGGCGAGCAGACGCTGCAGGTCGAGGGCGAGGCCCGCGACGGCCTGAAGGTTGAGGACACGATGGCGGTCCGCGTCGAGGGCGTCGCCGCGCTCGAGTTCAACGTGCTCGATGTCGAAGACCCGATCGATGTTGGCAGCGAGACTGTCTACGAGGTCCGCGTCTCCAACTCTGGCACCAAGGCGGCCACGGGCGTGGCGGTGCGCTTCGTCACGCCGCCGGGCCTGGAGCCCATCGCCGCCAGCGGCGAGACCCGCCACCAGGTGCAGGGCGGCGACGTGGTGTTCGCACCGCTTGAGCGTCTGGCGCCGCAGGGCGAGTCGCTCTTCCGCATCCGCTGCCGAGGCACCGCCGCCGGCGACCAACGCCTGCGCGTGGAGCTCTCGTCCGACGACCTGGCCCAGCCAGTGGTCAAAGAAGAAAGCACGCGCGTCTTCGGCGACGAGTAATGCCGTCGCCGGCTGGCTGACTGTCGCGGAGCTTGCGAAGCGGTTGAATTGACCGCGAATGAAGCGAATTCAGCGAATACGCGCAAGCGACGAAGACGCCGGTCCCTTGCCGTTTTCTTTCAAGGAGTGGCAAGAGAAGCCGTCATGAGCCAGCGAGATGATTCGCTTCATTCGCTCTATTCGCGGTCCAAAAAAACTAGCCGTCGAGCGGGGCAAACGCCAGCGCGACTTCGTCAAGCGCGATCGGCGTGACGGGCGGTTACATTGGATGGGCAGTCCACTCCTCTGAAACGCACGCCCAGCCCGATGAACGCTCACACGTTTGCGATCCTTGCCTTTGTGGCCGTGATCTTCTCCACCGCGTCCGCGGGCGCCGACGACGCCAACGCGAAACCGCTCCGCCTGGGCGTGGCGGGGCTGACGCACACGCACGTGCACGCGGTGCTCAATCGGGCGCACGACCCCGATGTCGAGCTGGTTGGCATCGCCGAAGCAAATGGCGAACTTGCCGATCGCTTCCTCAAGCAGCACGCCTTGGATCGGAGCCTCGTCTACCCAACGCTCAACGAGTTGCTGGATGCCACGCAGCCCGAGGCGGTGGCGGCGTTTGGTTCCATCTACGAACACCTAGCGGTGGTCGAGGCGTGCGCCCCGCGGGGCATTCACGTGATGGTCGAGAAACCGCTGGCCGTCAGCGGCAAGCACGCTGAGCGAATGGCCACACTCGCCCGCAAGCACGGCGTGCTGCTGCTGACCAACTACGAGACCACCTGGTACGGCAGCAACCACGAGCTGTACGATCGCGTCCTCAATCAAGGCCAAGTCGGCACGCTGCGGAAGCTGGTCGTGCACGACGGCCACCGCGGGCCGATCGAGATCGGCTGCAACGCGGAGTTCCTCGAGTGGCTGACCGACCCCGTGCAGAACGGCGGCGGCGCCATTACCGACTTCGGCTGCTACGGCGCCAACCTCGCCACGTGGCTGATGCAAAACAAGCGGCCGCGGTCGGTCACCGCCGTCACCCAGCAGCTCAAGCCGGACAAGTACCCGCACGTGGACGACGAGGCGACGATCCTGCTCACCTACCCGTCGGCCCAGATGGTAATCCAAGCCTCCTGGAACTGGCCCTTCAGCCGCAAAGACCTCCACGCCTACGGCGCCGATGGCTACGTGAAGACGATCGATGGATCGGAGATGCGGATCCGGCTCAGCGAACAAGCCACTGAAGAGGCCGTCACCGCGCCGCCGCTCATTGAGCCTCGGCACGACCCGTTCGCCTACTTCCGCGCCGCGGTCCGCGGAGAACTCGACGCCTCCACGGGGCTTTCGTCGCTGGCGAACAACCTGATCGTCGTCGAAATCCTCGACGCGGCGCGGCGATCGGCACGAGAGGGCGTAGTCGTTGAGATCGGCGCCGCCGGTGGGGAGTGAGCGGCGTCCGACCTTCGCCAATCGCCATCGTTCGCTTGTGTCTGCCCGGCGATCGAACGATATCGCGATGATTCAAAGCCAACCCTTCAATCGAATCTTCGCACTGGTCTTCGTGCCCACGGTGGTCGGCGCGATCGGTTTACTGGTGATGGGGATTTGGCCAGGCCTGATCGGGACAGCGCTCTTTCCGTTCTTCCTCGGCGCCTTTGTAGTCCTGGCGCTTGCTGGTTGGGTCTTGCTCGTGGCGTTCCTCACCACGATGGACTACGTCAACCAACGTTTGCGTCTTGGACGCCCGCGCTGGGGAACGTGGTCTGCTGCCGTCATGTTGGGCGTGGTGACGCTTCTGGCGCTTCACATCCCGCAGCGGTGTGCGTTCGCTTTCAGTCAATCGCGATTAACGACCTTGGCAAAGAGAGCCTAGGAACAGCAGCCCGGTGAGCTGACCGCGCCCATCGCCGCGGGGGCGTACACGATCGATTGCTACAAGGTCGACGAACGCGGCGGCGTTTACTTTCGAACGCTCGCCGCAGACGACATGATCGACACTTTGTCGTTCGGCTTCGCCTATCGGCCCAACCTGGATGGAACACCGTTCGGAAACGCCTACTACCACACGAGTCATCTCTTTGGCGAGTGGTACGTGTTCAGGGTCTCTGATGATTCATGAAGGCTCGGCGCGCAGCGTTTCCCGATGAGCAGGTCTTCGCCAACTGTCGTTGCACTGATTTGGGAATCGCAATTGCCTAGTATTAGCATCTGGCTTGCTCAATTAATTCGAGTCCGTACGCTTGGCACGCTGCCGCGGCAATCATCCCTCTCGCGGCAAACGCAATGACGTACAAGCTCTGGCACACTTGCAGTCCATGCCGCGGATGTGGCGCCGAGGCGCCAGTGCCCTCCGAGTGCCCGACGCAGTACTTCGACTGTCCTCATTGCCCGGGCAAGGTCCAAGCCTTCGCCACCATGGAGAAGCGAGAGAAGGGCAGGTGCCCGCGATGCGGTATGTGGAAGCAGATCGACGACGTATGGCCCGAGGTCTACGACAAGTGTGACGCGTGCGGCGCTGACGTTCGTGCGTTCCACGACGCCACCATTCCACCACCGTTCTTCGAAGAGTTTGGTGAAGACGCTGTGCAACCTTACGGAACTTCGATTTGCCCGAGATGTGGCCGGTTGCGGGGGGCGCTGAGCGCTTGCGAACTGTGCGGTGAACCAGGTTTCGGAGCAAGCTGAGAGAACAACGCGAGATCGGATTGCTACCTCGCCCGTTCCGCTTCCCACTCTCCAAGCTCCGCCAGGTGCAACTCGACGCACTCGGCCAGGGCGGCCGGGTTATAGCCGCCTTCTAGCAGGCTGACGACGCGGCCGCCGGCGTGGGTGTCGGCGACGTCGAGCACCAGGCGGGTGAGGTCGCCGAAGTCTTCGGTCTCCAGGCCGAGCGAGCCGACCGGGTCGGTGCGATGGGCGTCGAAGCCGGCGCTCAGCAGCACCAGTTGCGGGCGGAGCTTATCAGCGAAGTCGGTCAGCTCGCGGCCGAACCACGCCAGGTAGCGGTCGCGGGAGGTGCCGAAGCGGACCGGCAGGTTGCGGGTGGCGCCCAGGCCGGCGGCGGCGCCCGTTTCGTCCCCGGCGCCGGAGCCGGGGTAGAACGGGTAGCGGTGGGCCGAGAAGAAGCCGACCTGCTCATCGCGGTAGAAGATGTCCTGCGTGCCGTTGCCGTGGTGCACGTCCCAGTCGACGATCAGCACCCGGTCCAGCCCCAGTTCGCTGATCGCAAACTGGGCGGCGATCGCCACATGGTTGAGCAGGCAGAAGCCCATCGCCGTGCCCGCGGTGGCGTGGTGGCCGGGCGGGCGGGCCGCAACCAGGGCGGTCTTCGCCTGGCCGGAAACCACCTGCCGGGTCGCCTCACACGCGGCGCCGGCGGCGAGGCGGGCCACATCGAAGCTGGTGGGGCAGACCACCGTGTCGGCGTCGATCTGCCCACCGCCCGCCTCGGCCAGGCCGCGGACCTGGGCGACCATTCCATCGGTGTGCACACGCGCAATTGCCTCATTGCCGGCGGGGTCAAACTCCGGCTGCGGGAGCTTCTCCAGCATGCCGGTCTCGGTGAGCCGCTCGATCATCGCCCGCAGGCGACCGGCGTTTTCGGGGTGCTGGCCGGTGTCGTGGGTCAGGAAGGCCGGGTTGTAGAAGAAATGCGGCACGCAACGGCATCCCGGTGGTGGGGCAGGCGGCCGCGGGTTGCTTGACGCTCGACCGCAGCCGGTTGATAGTGGCTATTGGTGACGACTGCCGCAACCCTCGCAGGCGAGTCGATTTAGGGCGACGCGATAATCCGCCCGCCACGCAACGAATCTCAGGCCGACGCCGCCGTTCAGCCTGAGCCAGGAGTCCCGGTTGATGACGATACTTCCTCCACATTCCGCTACGCCACTGAGCCGCGCGATCGCACTGGCCGCGGCCGCGCTGGTTGCCGTCCTTGCGGTCGGCGAGCAGGCCGCCGCTCAGCGGTATAAGACCGACCCGGTCGACAGCAAGCTCTCGCGGCGGGGCTCGATTGTGAAGAACGTGGTCAAGAAGGGATCAGCGTCCGCTGAGGATGCTCAGCTCTTTACGGACTACTTCGACAAGTACTACTTCCCGGCGATGACGCAGGCCGACCCGTACTCTTTGGGCGACCTCGGCAAGTTGCGGGCAGACCTGTTCCGGCAGTTCCTGGCACCCGCCACTCCCGTGTTCCGCAAGCAGCTCACCGACAAGGCGTTCGCCTTTGCCAACAAGGTGGTCCGCGGCAACGGTTACCACCGGGCGGTGCGATTCAACGGGCTGCTCATGCTGGGGTCGCTAACCACCGACGGCGTGAAGCCGCTGCCCGACGCGAACGCGTTCCTCTGCAAGGTGTCGCAGGCGGCTTCGCAAAAGAAGGTGCCGGCGTACATGCAGGCCGGGGCCCTCGTTGCGCTCGCCACGCATGCCCAACAGCTCGACAAGCTCCCCGCCGATCAGCAAACCAAGACGTTGATCGCTCTGGCGGCCGCGACAGCGGAAGACACCTTCCAGCGGGACGTGGATGTCTCGTCGCGCAACTGGCTCCGCCGCAGCGCGGCCGTCTCGCTGGCGACTGGCGCCAAGGCGGTTGGCAAGCCTCAGGCGGCCGCTTCGCTGGCCGATCTGCTTGTGGACGAAAGCCTGACGCTCGACACCCGGGCCGCCATTGCCGCCAGTCTGCAAGGCCTGACTCTGCCCAACGGCGAGGTTGCCGCAAAAGACATGCTTGCCCTTGCGAAGGCGGCGATCGAAGACGAGGTCGAGCAGGCCCTCGAGTTCGAGGAGATGCAGATTTCGAGCCGCAGTTACTCACGAAACGCGGCGCCGATCGATTCAGACCGGTTCCGTGTCAACACCGAAGAGTCTCGGCTGGAGTACATCCGCCGTGGCTTGGCGGCGCGGCTTGCGAACCTCCGGAAAGGCCTGACAGCCGTGGCCGGCGCCGCGGGCGATCAGGCGGACGCCGTCAACACCGCGGCCGCTGCCATGCAGCGTGTGGTAGAGCTGGCTACCAGCACCAACGCGGTGGATCTCGACATCACGGCCGAGATCAAGGCGATGAAGGACGCCTTTGAGGGCGCGCAAGGCAATAACAAGCCGGCAGCGGACGCGGCGCCAGCCGAGGACGAGCCCGAGATCGAAGAAGGCGAACAGCTCTTCTAACAGCCACGCAACCAGCCATCCGAGCCGGCGTCACGACGCCTGCTTCGCCTCAACCGGCCGGTCGGCGCCGACGGCGGCCATCGAGCCAAACAGCACGCCCACGTAGAACAGATCGCCAAGCAGCATCTGCCGGTAGAAGGGCAAGCCGGCCGTGTAGCTGGCCAGCAGCCCGGCCGGGGTCTTCGCGTAGGCGCCGG
>JBCDJN010000171.1:0-7035 GCA_039414355.1 Planctomycetota bacterium
CCTCGATCTTGGTGGCGCGCCACTTGGCGTGGGTCTCCGCGTCGTCCATCGAAACGCCCAGGACCACGCAGTTGCGCTTGGCCAGCTCGTCCACCTTGTGGTCGAGGGCGATCAGCTCCGAGGGGCACACGAAGGTGAAGTCGAGCGGGTAGAAGAACAGCAGTACGTACTTGCCCTGGTAGTCAGAGAGCTTGACCTCCGCAAACGTGCCGTCGGGCATGACCGCCTGGGCCGCGAAATCGGGGGCCGGCTTCTGGACGAGAACACTCATCGGTTTACTCCTCGGTGGGGTCGCGGCGCCCGCCCAGTGTCGGTGGAGGCCGGCGCCTCAAGAGACCGGCGTGGCGCTGTGGGAAAGCGGGGTGGGGTCGTCTTCCCGATTTATAGGACTGCGCGTTTCCGATGCACAAGGGCCCGCACAAAACAGCCCGCGCACGGGCGGCGGAACGCCCGGTTCAGTCGAACAACCGCCCCGTCTCGCGCCCGACCTGGGGCGCGTATCGGCTGAGATAGTTCGTCAGTCGGAGCTTTCGGCGGGTGCTGTCGGAGGTCATGTAGCGGATCTTGCCGAAGATCGGTCGCTCCGGCCCCCACGCCCGATCGTACCGCCCAAGGACCCAGAAAATGCCGCTGTAGCTGTTCGGATCGCGGCCATCGAGGGCGTACTTGTTGTTCAGCTCAATCATCACCGCCAGCGCGTCGCGTGGCGTCGCCGACCAGTGCAGGGTCTTCTTGCCCCACAGCATCCTCAGGTAGTTGTGCATCCGGCCCTCGCGCACCAGCTCCGTTTGGGCCGCGTTCCAAATCTCATCGTGCGTCGCCGCCGACTCGAACTGGGCCGGATCGTAGACATAGTCCCGCTCGTCGCCGGCGTGCTCGGCGAGGGTCTGCTGAGCCCAGCCGGGCAGCGACTCGTACCGGTCGAAGTCCCGCGTCAGCGCACAGCGGTTGAAGCCGATCTCCCGCCAGGTGATCAGCTCGTCGAGGAACGCCTCGAAGTTAACGCCGCCGCCCCACCAACCGCTCGACTTGGCGGTCGCCTTCGGCGCCACCTTGCCGGGGTTCCAGCCGTCTCGCTCCGCGGCCGCGGCAAAGACCTGGTGCGCGGAGACATGCCCGAAGTGCAGGTAGGGGCTCAGCCCGCTCGCCGCCTCTTCGTCCGGCTGGTTGCGATCCTCGTCGTAGATCGGCAGGCGGTCGTCGAGGAATCGCTCTAGCTGCTGCTGACCCGCCACCGCGCCGCCGTGGATCTGGCTGGGCTTTACCGAGTGGTCAATCGGCAGGCCGGACAGGTCGAACTCTCCCTGCGAGAGGTCCGCGATCGGCCACCGCGAGGTGATGGCCTGATCGAGCTCCGGCGCCGGTGGGAGGTTTCGGCCCGCGAACGGCTCGCTCCGCGGCATCTCAACCAGGTGCGGCGTGATGGTCTTTTGCAGGTGCCGGCGGAAGTCGACCGCCCGGCTGAAGACGCGATCGGTGGATCGAATCGGGTAGAGGCCATTCGAATCGATCAGCTCGAAACGAACCGGCACGAGCGGCCGGGCCGCGCGGTGGGCGGCCGGCAGGAAAAAGCAGGGGTAGTCGTCCGACACCACCACCGCCGCCCGCCGGGCGAGGGCCCGAACGAGCCCCTTGCCGGCATTCTCTTGGGCTTCCACGTAGGCATAGTGAAGCACCTTCTGCGGAGCGAACGCCGCGGCGTTGTCCGCCATGCCCTGCAGCACGAACCGGTGCAGCCGATCGCTCGCCCAACGGTAGTCCGAGCGGAGGGCTTCGAGCACCACCAGCGGCTTGCCGAGCTCCACCGCCCAATCAATCGCCCGGTCGAGGCTGTAGTTCCAAGCCGGCCGCCGGTTGGCGACCATCCAGTACAGAACGAACTGGCCGTCGCCGTTGATCGGCCGGTCGCCGAACAACCAGACGCGGCTCTCAGGGACGTCGCTTTGCATAAAACTCGCGTGAAGAGAGACGAAGGGCGTGCTCACCAAGATGTAGGCGACCGTCATGCGATCGCCTACCGCTCAAATCGCCTCGTGCCCGCGCTCGCCGGTGCGGATGCGGACGCAGTCTTCTAGCGGCAGGACGAAGATCTTGCCGTCGCCAATCTCGCCGTCTTCACCGCTGCGGCCGCCCTTGATGATGGCGCCGATGGTGGGCTCCACGAACTCCTCGTTCACGGCGATCTGAAGCTGCACCTTACGGAGCAGATTGATCGAGATCTCGTGCCCGCGGTACTGCTCAGTCTGCCCCTTCTGCCGACCAAAACCCTGCACGTCCATAATGGTGAGGCGAACCACCTCGACCTCGGACAGTGCGGCTTTGACGTCCTCCAACTTGCTGGGCTTGATGATGGCGATGATGAGCTTCATGCGTGGCTGCCGGGTCTGCGGATGAGAGTGCTGAACCTTTATCCCCTAACGGCGGCACAACGAGAAGGGGAACCGCACGCCGCGTGTTCAGCCTGGGCGGCCTTCGGCCTCTTGGCGGCTCCGAAAAGCAAGGATACCCCGGCGTGGGCGGATCAGGCGGATAACCCACCCACGCCATATGGGGCATCCTTCTGGAACGCATGCAGCCAGCAACGCATGATGGCGTGGACGCGGCACGCTGGGCGAACGGAAAACCGGTAGGCGACCGGTGAGAACATTTCCGCTCGGCGTCGGCCTGCTGGCTCGAAAGCGAGATTGGAAGGTCCCGTGGTCTGGGTGAGCCAGGCGGTAAACTCACCCAGACCGACGGGACTACCGGTTGGTTTGTTAGGCGCGGCGATTCAGGCCGGCCGATCACGCCTTCTTCTTCGCCGCGAAATAAGGTTCCCCGGCTCGGGCGAGCCAGGCGGAAAACCCGCCCGAGCCGGAGGGGAACCCGTCTCGTTTCGCCAGCCTCGTTCCATCGATGGCTGGCGGCTAACTCTCTCAACCGACCCGCTGCAAATCCCTTGCCTGCCGGTTGCGTTTCACAGTTCGCTGTCGGCCGCGGATCAACCGTAGGCCTGCATGCCGTGCTCGCTCACATCGAGACCGGCCTGCTCCTCTTCCGGCGAGACCCGCAGGATGCCGATAGCCTTGAGCACGGCAAACAGAGCGAGCATAGTCGCGAACGCCCAAGCACAGATCGCGCCTGTGCCGATCGCTTGGATCGCGAAGGTCGTCGATCCGGCTTCGAGGTGGGTATTTGGCAGGATGCCGATTGCCAAGCAGCCCCAGATGCCGCATAGCCCGTGGACAGGCCACGCACCTACAGGGTCGTCGATCTTTAGCTTGTCTAGCATCAGGACTCCAAGAATGATCAAGAGCCCAGCTACAGCGCCGACGACGATTGCCATCCATGTGGACATGCAGTCGCAGCACGCGGTGATACCGACCAATCCACCAAGAATGCCGTTCAGCCCCATGGAAAGGTCGGGCTTACCAAACATCACCCAACTCAGCAGCGTGGAAACTAATCCACCGGCCGCGGCTGCGAGAATGGTCGTCAGTGCACAGTGGATCATGCCGTCAGAATCACCCGTCGACGAGTAAACAAGCATGCTCCCAGGGTTAAAGCCGAACCAGCCAAACCAAAGGATAAACACGCCCAATGCGGCGAGTGGGAGGCTATGACCTGGCATCGGCACGGACTTTCCGTCAACGTAGCGACCGAGACGCGGACCTAGGATGATGGCCCCCGCAAGAGCGGCAAAGCCGCCGACGCCGTGCACCACGGCCGACCCGGCAAAATCCTGGAAGGCCATTGGGTAACTGCCGTCCTCAAGCTTCTCACCAAACTGCATGAGCCAACCGCCACCCCACTTCCAGTAGCCACTGATGGGGTAAATCACGGCTGTCAAAATAGCGCTGTAGACCAAATAGCCACTGACCTTCATACGGCCAGCGACAGCTCCGGAGACAATGGTTGCGGCCGTAGCAGCGAACACCGCTTGAAACAGGAAGTCAACTTCGGGACTCACAGATCGGCCATCCGCTGCCTTGTAGCCGTCCAGTCCGACGCCACCGAAGGCGAAATAACCACTAACGTCATCCCAAGACCCTTCCTCTTCGCCGACCTTTGGCGGTTCGTAGAAAGTGGGATACATGAGACCGAAGCCCACCGTGAAGAACAAAAGCACGCCAACGCAGATGTCCATCGAGTTCTTGAACAAGATGTTGACGGCGTTCTTCGCGCTGTTGAAGCCCGCCTCGACCATCGCGAAGCCGGCTTGCATGAAGAACACAAGTACAGCGCAGAGGAACATTAACGCGTTGTTGATGGCGTAGTTTGGACCTCCATCCCACGCTTCTTCTTCGGCCTCTGCCTCGTCTCCGCCGTCGTCGGCGGTTGTCTCTTCGGTGGTTGTCTCTTCGGTGGTTGATTCTCCGTCCTCTTGGGCCCATGCCGTGGTCGGCGGGCCGAACATTGTGAGCAGACCGGCCAGCATCAGTGCCAGCAGCCCGCTTTGTCGCAGAGCTATCGCCATTGCAGGTCCTTAATCAGTGATTCAGTCAGAAGGATGTTGAACCGGCAGTAGTCCGCGAACTGTTCCACCTGCGGAGCTACCGCCGCCGAGGGCGTCTCACCACCTCCAAGTGGCGTACTACCCGAGCTAGCTCGCCGCAGTTAAACAGCAACGGCCGTGCCACAGCCCCCGATCCAGGTGGTTGATTACGGCGCAAGACATTACAAGGCAACGACTTGCGATTCTTGGGAATAATCTGACAGAAAGGCTGGAGTTGGCCGCAGCCGTCGTTCTGCCGCGAAGTCGGGCACGCAGGGCTTAGCCGGCGGGCAGCGTGCCTAGACGCTGGGCACCGCTGTGGCGGCGTCGATTGCGTCGCCGATAACGCCCATCAGATGGTCGATCTCCTCGAGTGAGATCGACAGTGGCGGCATCACGTAAACGCGATCGGGCTGCGGCCGGAGCCAGATGCCACGCTGGAGAGCCAAAGATGCAACCTGGCGGCCGATTGATCGCCCTTCGGCGTCGGGAGCCAGCTCCGCGGCCGCGATCATGCCCCGCTGGCGGACCGAGGTGACCGCCCGGTGATCGAGCAGCCGATCAAAGTGCTCGGCGATGCGTGCGAACTTTTCGGGCAGCGAGTCGAGCAACGCGTCCGACTCGAACAAGTCGATTGAAGCGAGCGCCGCCGCCGCTAGCGGATTGCCGCAGAAGGTGTGGCCGTGGTAGAGCTGCCGGTCTGACGCGGCCGGGCCGAGGAACGCTTCGTAGATCTCGTCGCTGGTAATCGTTGCGGCCATCGGCAGGTAGCCGCCGGTGAGGCCTTTGCCCAGGCACAGGAAATCGGGCGTCACAGCCTCCTGCTCGCACGCGAACATGGCGCCGGTCTTGCCGAAGCCCACCGCCACCTCGTCGGCGATGAGCAGCACGTCATGCTCATCGCACAGCCGCCGCAGCCCGAAGAGGAACCCGGGCGGGTGCATCACCATGCCGGCGGCGCACTGCACCAGCGGCTCGATGACCACCGCCGCGATCTCTCCCGCGTGCTCGGCCATAAGCCCGGCGACTTGGGAAAGGTAGTGGTCCGCGGCCTCGCCCGCCGCCACTCCCGGCGGCAGGTTATGGGCGTCGGGTAGCGGAGATCGAACCGCCTCGAACAGCAGCGGGGCGAACACCGCGTGGAAGCGATCGATGCCCCCCAGGCTCGCGGCGCCGATCGTGTCGCCATGGTACGCCTGACCAAAGGCGAGGAACTTGGTCCGTTGTGTTTGGGGTTCGGCCCGCTGTCGCCAGTACTGGAACGCGGCCTTCAGCGCGACCTCGACGGCCGATGAGCCGTCGCTGGAGAACAGCACGCGGTTGAGGCAGCCCGGGGCCAGTTCGGCGAGCCGCTTGGCGAGGCGGATGGTCGTGTCACAGCCCATGCCCAGCGATGTGCAGTGAGCCACAAGGCCGAGCTGTTCGGCCACTGCCGCGTTGATTGCCGGGTGGTTGTGACCGTGGACGTTGCACCAAATGCTCGAGGCGGCGTCCAGCAGCCGGCGACCATCGATGGTCTGGAGCCAGACGCCTTTGGCCCGCTCGATCACCAGCGGCGTGTACTCCTGCATCTGCGTGAAGGAGTGCCAGAAGTGATCGCGGTCCCACCGCTCGAGAGTCGGGGCGGCCGCCCCGTCGTTTGGAGGATTCGTCACGGCACGCTCACCACTTCACGGTCACTTTGGCGCCAACGCCAACGCCGAGCATCATCTTCGCGCTGTCGTTCACGATGGCCAGCTCCAGCTCGCCGCTGGAGCCGACGAGCGCAATGAGTGTCATCTCGGGCTGATCCGAATAGGTCCGCCAGATGCCCAGCGTCTCGTGGCCGTCGCACCCCACCAGCACGGACTCGTCCCGCGGGCACGCCTCGAGCATCGGCTCGCTGATGTTGGTGATGAGGTTGCCGAACGAGTCGACCTCGATCACTTCGCCCTCGACGCGTTGCGCCACGGGCGCCTCCTGTTGATCGGGGGTTCCTTCTTGGCCGCCGGGCTCGCCGGCGACCGTTTTCCGCACCGGGCGCGGTTGCGTGAGGAGCACGGGTTCCGGGACCGGGCTCCCAAACGCATGCGGCGGCGTCGCCCTCGACAGGTGCGCCGCCGCGGGCGCCATGATGTCGCGGCCGTGGAAGGTTGCCGAGACCGCCGGCAGGCGGAATCGCTCGTTCTCCACAGACCAGAGTTTAAGGGGCATCTCCGCGGCCGCCAAGAACGTGAGCAGACCGTTGTTGGGGCAGACGATTCGGTGCTCGCCCGCTTCGCAGCAAACAACCTGCCGGGCGCCGCCCACACCGGGGTCGACCACGACCACGTGGATTGTCCCGGCCGGGAACCACAATACCGCCTCACGAAGCACGCGGGCGCCGGCGGCGATGTCCTGCGGCGGCACGGCGTGAGTGACGTCGACGATCGTCGCCGCGGGGTTGATCGAGTAGATCACGCCCTTCATCACCGCCACGTACCGGCTGCCCTCGCCGAAGTCGGTGGTGAGGGTGATCAGGGCCGGCGGCGAAGGGGTGTCAGCCCGCGGTGGCATCGGGTTCGAACGCAATCCCCCTCCCC
>JBCDJN010000172.1:0-6877 GCA_039414355.1 Planctomycetota bacterium
CTTTTTTCGGTCCTCCGAAGCCGTTGTCGCGGATTTGGTGCAAAAGTCCCAATTGCGCTTGCGATTCAGGAAGCCGTGGATAGACTCGCCCCCGCAGGCGATCGGAATCAGGCGATTCCTCCCAGTGTTGATTCCATGGTTTCGATCGAGCTGCCGCCCAAGGTGCGGCTAGCGGTTTTGTTAGTCTTTGCGACTAATGCCGCCCCCTCCCTCGCTGCCGCCCCGCCCGCCAAAACTCCCTCCGCTTCGGCCACGAGACGGCCCGGCTTGCCCGCTGAGCCGTTCCGACTGAGCACGCTGGCCCCGCGAGTTATCTCGAATCCGGTCGACGATTTCGGCCGGCACAACGAGGCCCTTCAAGCGCTCGGTTTGTCTAGCGATCGGTTGAAGAATTGCCTCTTGGCCGACGCAGGCGAGTCGCCGGCCGCGCGGCTTGAGTGCACGTCTCTCGGCGTCCTGGGCGATGCCAACGGCGACGAGACGATCAGTCTGTCCGACTACACAGCGTGGCTGCAGCGCCGGCCGCGGGTCCGCGTCGTCGTGCTCAGTGAGTTGAAGCGCTAAACGATTAGGAGCCGGTCAAGAACCCACCGGTCGGCCGCTGGCCGTCAGCAGGTAGACGGCGAAGGTCGCCAGCCAATGCTCGCCGGCATAGTCGCCGCTGAAGACGCCGGCGAGCCCCGCCTTGGCGTGGCGGTTGACGGACTCTCGCAGCACGGCGCGCCGCGGGTCGTCATCGGGCAGCGCCCCAAGCACGCCCTGCTGCGCCCAGGACCGCGAGAGGTTGAGCCCCACCAGGTGCACGATCCGCCCATCGGTCAGATCGGAAACCTCCGCCGGGTTCAGCCCCACCGCATCACCGCTCGCCAAGCCGGGAACGAAGCGCCCCAGCCAGTCGGCGAACGACTCGGCGGAGAGCACCCGCTGCATCAGGTCGGCCTCGTTCCACGCCGGCGAGAAGAAGTCTTCGCCAGACGGCTCGTAGCTGGTCGGGTAGTCGCGATCGGCGGCGTAACGCTGGCGGGCGTAGTTGGCGGCCTGCTCGGCAAGGTCCGCGGCGCCCGCCGTTTGGGCGTAGTCCAAGACAAACGCCAACGCGAACGCCGTGTCCGTGTGCACGCCGCTCCGCACGGGGTAGGTGAGCCGCGGCAGGTAGTCCGCGGTTAGCCGGCAGAGCTGCTGCTCGAGCGGCGCCATGGCGGCCGCGAGCGCACCGGCCGCCGGGTCGCTCCACGTCCGCAGCTCCATCGCAAGCCGCAGAGCCCACGCCCAGCCGTACATGCGTTCAAAGTGAGCATTGTCGGGCACGCGGAAGTGGTCCGCCTCGGCCCGCAGCTTCTCGGCGGTCAACTGAGACGCCAACAACGCGCGGGCGTCGCTTGCGAATTCGGCGGCCGGGAACTCTTTCAGCAGCCGCACCAGCGTCCAGTGGCTGTGCACCGCCGAGTGCCAGTCGAAGCAGCCAAAGAAGACCGGGTGCAGATCGCGCGGCCGCTTGGCGTCGGCGGCGCTGGCGAGCACGTTGCTCGGCTTGTTGGGGAACTCCCGCAAGATGCCCGCCATCGCCAAGCGGGCGAAGCGGGTAGCGAGTTCTTCGGTGAGGGCTGGTTTGGTCACGTTAACGCTTGGCGATTGTCGTCGCGATCACCCGCTTAGTCCTCGATGTCAAAACGCATCGGCTCGTTATCATCGACGCCAAAGATGTCGCGGAAAACGGCGGTGCAGACTTCCGCGTCAATGCTCGCGTCGCCGGTCAGTGGGTAGTCGAGATGGACGGTGGTGATGTTGAACTGCTCGTCGCGGCTCTCGTATTCGCGGTCCGGTGCGACGCCCTTCGACTCAAAGTAACTGCGGAGTGCGTCGAGGGTTTCCGACTCTCCCTTGTCCATCGGGATGCCGATCTGCCACTCGTCAGTGTCAGTGCGCGTAATGCCAATCGCTCGCTGGCCGTCTGTCGTCGAGGCGCCGAGAGACGGAAATTCAGCGGAGGATTTGTACACGCGGGCCAGCAGACGCTCGAAGCGTTCGTGCCCGTTTGAGTCAGCGTAGACAGGCTGACGCGGGAGTAGGCTCCACAGACCAATGACGCAGAGCATCGCGCCTACGAGCGCGAGAGCCGCGGGCCAAGCCTTCGGGTTAACGATCAGCGGGTGCGACATTCCGTCGAACTGCACGCTGGTTTCGGTGATCACGAACGAGGTTTCGTCCTCGTTAGGTCTCTCGTTCTGCTCCTCAAGTATTGACGCTACGCCTGGGCTGGCCCACCACATCGCCAAGTGAGCCAGCGAGAAGAGCACCACCGGCAGCAAGCCGATAATCGTGGCGAGCCAGAGGGTAGTCTTCATGTTTACATCGGTGAGCGAGTGATTCGAACGCTACGCTGGTTGCCTGCGCGTCAGTCGCTAACACTGACAACTCCAACTTCGCCGAGCATCATTGGCACTTCGTCGCCGGGGTTGATGACCATCGTCTCGCCCGCGTGCGCTCGAATCTCTCCGTCGGCGTACGACTTACCGGTCACCCTTAACCGGAGCGGCGGCTGGCCCTCACGCAGCATCGCGAGCGGCGCGTTGGCATTGTCGAGCCACGCCATCAGTTCGGCGCCGAGCTTCGCGACGACCTCCGGCTGCGTGGCGGCCAGGTTGTTCGCCTCGCCGACGTCGCTCGCCAGGTTGTAGAGCTCCCACGAATGGTCCTCGTAGTTGTACAGCAGCTTCATGTCGCCCGATCGGACGACCGACTGCGGCCGCTGCCGGCGTTGATCCACCAGGTAGCCCGGCAGGTGCCAGTAAAGGTTGCGGGCCGCGAGCTCCGCGTCGGGATCAGCGAACAGGCCGCTGAGGTCCACGCCGTCCCGCCCGGCGCCGGGGGCGGGCTCGACGCCGGCGAGCGCCGCGAAGGTCTGGTGGAAGTCGACGCAGTGCACCGGCGTATCGATCACGCGGCCGCCCCGCACCAGCGTAGGGTTGGCGCTCCAGGCGATCATCGGCACGCGGATGCCGCCTTCGTCTAGCTCGCCCTTCTGGCCCTTGAGCGGGCCGTTGTTGGACTGGCTTTGGCTGCCGCCGTTGTCGGAGAAGAAGATTAGCACCGTGTTGTCGGCGAGTGTCCGGCCCGGGTTGCTCGCGTCCGGCGTCGACTCGAGCCGCCGCACCAGGCGGGCGACGCTCTGATCGAGACCCTCGATGAGCGCGCCGAACGACGCGTTGGAGTCCTCATCGCCGGGCGGCAGCGCTTTGTACTTGGCGAGCAGGTCGGGCCGCGCCTGCTTGTCGCCAATGGGGGAGTGCACCGCGTGCGTGCTGAAGAAGACCAAGAAGGGGTCACCGCCGGCGTTGCGCTCCATGAAGTCGAGGGCGGCGTCGGTTGTCGCGTCGGTCAGGTGCTTCTCGGTCCCCACCAACGCATCGATGGCGGTCAGGCTCGTGCCATTGGCGAACGGCTTGATGTTCTGGTCCACGTACGGCTGCGTGTACGGCATAGCGAAGTGGTTGATCGCCGGGCCGATGCGGGTGTCGTACCGCCCCCGCTGGGCAAGGTAGTTGCCGGGCGAGCCGGAGGTGCTGCCGCCGAAGTTCTCGGTGAAGCCGTGCTCCGTTACGATCGCGCTTGCCGACTGCGTGACGTGGAACTTGCCGAAGTACCCCGTGCGGTAGCCGGCCCCGCGCAGCGTCTCGGCGAGCGTCACCGCGGCGGCGGGAATCTTGTCGTTGATGCCGGCCGGGTCACACCCCTGCGGCGGGCCGACGAGCATCGTCTTCTTGCCGCCGCGGTTGAGGTTGCCCACCTGGTAAACGTTGTTCTCACGCCGCACGGCGTAGAGCCCGGTCAATAGGGCGGCGCGAGTCGGCGCGCAGTTCTGCAACGCGTACGCATTGGTGAAGGCGACGCCCTCCGAAGCGAGCCGCTCCAGCATGGGCGTCTGGTAGTAGTCGCTGGGGTCGCCGGCGGTGGTGAGCGGGTTGCTGGTGTCCGCCCAGCCGAGGTCGTCTGCCATGATGAAGACGAGGTTCGGCTTGTCGGCCGCGGCGGCGGCGAGCGGCAGGGCGAGGAGGAAACTCAGGGCCGAACGGTACGGCATGGCTTGGCGATTCGGTTGGCGTCGTGGGTGCTGTTGGCGGCGGCATAAGCCGGTGCGCGGTTGCCAGTGTACACCAAAGCACCGGCTCCCGGCCGTCCAGGCAACGTTTGGCGAAGGGCGACGCCGAGCCCTTGCTGACCCGACGTTGGGCCGCGGATCGACCGGGACACGTCGTCTGGGAGCAATCGCCCATTTGCGAGGGTCTGCGGGTTGGGTGCTCCTGTTCGATTGCGTGGCGGGTTCTTGCGGGCGGAGTAAATCCGCATGTGCGGCCGCCAGTGTTCCGATGGTGGCGGTGTCGACGGTCTTGCGGCCCGCCCCTGCTGGGAGTCTCTCGATGTCAAACCGATCAGTTAAACGCCTCGCCCTGTATTTCTCAGTCCTGGCGTTGGTGGCGGCCTCGGGCTGCGGCACGACGCGGGTCCTCAAGCGGCACACCGTCGGCTTTGCCGAGACGGCGATGGATGTCCATCAGCAGCAGGTGCTGGACAACCTTGCGCGTTTCGTCGCCGATCCGTACTCGGTGCCGTCGTTCAGCGTGGCCACCAGCGGCACCGCCAGGGTTGACGACGGTTACTCCGGCGGCCTCTCTACGATGAGCTTCACCAATGTCGGGTTCAGCAAGGCCGACATCGGTCTCGGCGGGCAGCGCAACGCCTCGCAGTTCTGGTCGCTTGATTCCGTGAGCGACCCTCGCAAGCTCGAACTGATGCGGTGTGCGTTCCAGCGTGCGGTGGCCAACTGCACCGGCGAAGGCGAATCGTTCTGCTGCCCCGACTGCCAGAAGCGATACAACGCGTTCTACACCGGCAAGGCCTATGGGCGAGAGCCGTATCAACTTGTGGTGGAGCGTGTGCCATCGCCTTGTCCGCTTGAAGAAGGCGAGTCCGATGAGTCAAACGGTTCCGACGGGTCAGCCGGCGACGGCCAAGGGGTGTTGCCGCCCCCGAAGCAAGGCAACGCGGGAGACGAACCGCTGCCGCCTCTTAATTGGCGTCTCGCTCAAGGAGGAATTGTCAGCGGCGATCGGGTTGGCGACCCGTGCTCGCCCGAGGCGAGCGGGACCGTCACTAGCAACTGCCTCCAGCCCGGCTGCTGCACTTGGTTCTCCTTCGGCCCCAAGAGTGAGGTCCCCAAGGGCATCAATCGCCGCTACGTCGGCCACAGCGACGATCTCTACGTGTGGGTTCCGCCTGGACCCGGACGGGACCAGTTAGCGCGACTGACTCTTACGGTTCTCGACTTCGCGGTTAACGATGCCCGTGTCGAACGCACCAAGCAGATTACTCTGTACCGCACGGTTGATAGCTTCGGCAACGAGTATCCGGGGACGAAGGACACCGCGTCAAAAACGGTGGTGGTTAACGTACCAGTAAGTGAGCTTGGTGAAGGCGTCCTCGCCTATCCCGCCGATCATCTCAAGCTCTTTCCAACCGTTACCGGTGATCCAAGCAAGCCTACGAGTAAGCTCACCTTCGACCAGTGGAGGGCAGAGTACGGCTGCGACTTCCCCACCGAGGCGGACATCAAAGCCAACCGCGGCGCCTTGAACTATGGTCCGATTCGTGACGCACCGACGAGATCAGCGACACCCTTGAACCTCGCCCCCGCCGTGTCGCCGTTAGACCCAAATATCTTCAGGTCTGGGCAGGTGTCGCCGAACAGCCGGGAGTTGCAGTTCCAGCAACAGCAGTTTGAGCGGTTTAACGTCCGGTAGGCGCCTCTAGCCCAAGAACGCCTTGAGCGTCTCTTCTGGCGCCGGGGCGTAGCCGCTGGGGGTCATGCTGAAGCTGGCGAGGCCTTGGCTCAGCGAGCGGCTGGCGCCGGAGTAGCCGAAGAGGTTGGCCAGCGGCGCCTCGGCGTGGATGACCGTCCGCTCGCCGCGGCTTTCGGTCTGGTGGATGATCGCCCGCCGCTGCAGAAGATCGCCCTGCAGCGGGCCGAGGTGCTCCTCGGGCGTGGAGAGTTCGAGCTTCATGATCGGCTCCAGCAGCACCACGCCCGCCTCGCGCAGGCCTTTATCGAACGCCAGGTTCGCCGCGGCGCGGAAGGCGATCTCGGTGGAGTCGGTCTCGTGGACCTCGCCGCCGAGGACGGTCGCCTTGAGCCGCAGCAGAGGGAAGCCGAGCGTGCCGCCGCCCGAGACGGCGCTCTCAAGCTCCTCGGTCACGACGTTCAGAAACTCATCGGGCAGGTTCTGCGTGGGGTCAACCGACACCACCACCGGCGGCAGCTTCGCCGCGAGCGGGCCGCTTGGTGTGAAGGGCTCCACGCGCAGCCGAACGCTGCCGGTGTGCTGCACGCCGTTAATGAGCCGGTTGCAATCGCCGACCACCTCGGCCGACTGGCTTACTGTTTCGCGGTAGCTTACCCGCGGTTTATGGACCTTCACCTTGAGCTTGAAGTCCCGTTCCAGCCGGTGCTGGATCACCTCCAGGTGCAGCTCGCCCATGCCGGAGATGAGCGTCTGGCCGGTCTCTTCGTTCTCGGCGGCGCGGAACGTCGGGTCCTGCTTGCGGAGCATTTCGAGAACATCGGCGAGCTTCTTTTTCTCGCCGGTGTTCTCCGCTTCGACGGCAACGGAGATGACCGTCTCTGGGAACTCGATCGACTCCAGCACGATGGGCGCCCGCGTGTCGCAAAGCGTGTCGCCGGTCACACTGTCGCGAAGGCCGACCAGCGCGACGATGTCGCCCGCCTCGGCGTGGTCGAGCTGCTCGTCTTTCTTGGTCGCGTGGAGCCGCCAGATCTGAGCGACGTTCTCCTTGGTGTCGCGGCCGGCGTTTAGCACGCGGC
>JBCDJN010000173.1:0-6523 GCA_039414355.1 Planctomycetota bacterium
CTCGAGCGCCTCGGGCGTGAAGTCGGGGGCGACGATCGCCTCGACGAATTTGCCGGGCTCGGCCAGCGACTCGGCGGCCGCCGCGTCCACGGGCACGTTGAAGCCGAGGATCGATCCGAAGGCGCTCAGCGGGTCCCCCTCCCACGCCAGGTGGGTGGCTTCGCCGATGGTCTCGGCGGTCGCGGCGCCGCAGGGGTTGTTGTGCTTCAGCACCGCCACCCCCGGCACCGGCAGCGAGCGGGCACACGCCAGCGCCGCGTCGAGGTCCAGCAGGTTGTTGTACGAAAGCTCCTTGCCGTTGAGCTGCTCGGCATCCACGAGTGAACCGGCCGGCGCGCCATCGGTGGCGTACAGCGCGGCCGACTGGTGGGGGTTCTCGCCGTAGCGGAGCGACGCCCGCTTGGTGAGCGATACGTTCAGAGTCTCCGGCATCGAATCGTCGCCGCTCGTATCACTGAAAGACTCCGACAGGACTTCGTCGGCAAAGTAATCGGCGATCGCCCGGTCGTACTCGGCCGTGTGAGCGAACGCGGCTCCCGCGAGTTTGCGCCTGAGGTCGGGCGACGTTCCGCCGGTCGCTTCGACTTGAGCGATCACCTCGCCGTACTGGCTCGGCGAGCAGGCGACGGCGACGAACGAGTGGTTCTTGGCCGCCGCCCGCAGCAGGGTGGGGCCGCCGATGTCGATCTTCTCGATCGCCTCGGCCAGCGACACGCCGGGCTGGGCGATGGTCTCGCGGAACGGGTAGAGGTTGACCACCACCAGGTCGATGGGCGCGATGCCGTGCTCGGCGGCGGCGGCCATGTCTCCCGAGTCGTCCCGCCGGCAGAGGATGCCGCCGTGCACCAGCGGGTGCAGTGTCTTGAGCCGGCCGCCCATCATCTCAGGGAAGCCGGTCATCTGCGCAACGTCGGTGACGGTGATGCCGGCGTCGGCAATCGCCTTCGCGCTGCCGCCGGTGCTCACCAGCTCTACACCCGCCGCCGCGAGCCTGCGGGCAAAGTCAACCAGGCCGGTCTTGTCGCTCACGCTGATCAGAGCGCGGCGGAGGGGGGCGTTTTCGGTAGCGGCGGCGGCTGGATCGGGCTGGATGGTCGGCATCGGGTCCGTGAACGGGAAGGGCTGGAAATTGCGAAGGGGCGAGGCGTTTCCCGCAGCCGGCGGGCTTATCGCCAACTGAGTGGGGGTTTTTCGAACCACTCGGCGTGCCGAGCGTATCGAAAGCAGTGGCAGCAAACCGGCGGGCCTGCTTCGGCGGCCGCCGGAGCGAGGCAATAGAGCACCTCCAGCCGCCCCTTTCAACGATTCGGCAGCGGTCAAACCGTCCTCCCCCCCTCCGCCGCTGCCGATGAAAGGGGCGGCGTTTTTTTGTCGTGGCGGGTGCGAGTGGCGAGTGGCGGACCCGGGGGCGGCGTTTGCCGCGGTGTTGCCACTCGCCATCAGCACTTGTCACTTCGATGAACCTTTTCCCGTCGGGGCCGTACACTACTTGGCAGGGGTGAATCGCCTGCCGCCATCTTTCTCGTTCGCCGGCACACGACTTTGCCGGCTGTTGTTGGCACGACGCCGCAACCCTTACCGCCGGTCGGCGGGCGAGCAGCGAGCGTTCCCACAGGTGACGCCGCGTCCAAACGGTACAGCCCGGCTGTTCGTCTTAGGTGTGACAAGCGTTGTGATCGCCGCTGCGGCGGTCGCGTCGCGCCTGCTGTGCGGGTCTTGCTGGAACGATGTCGCTGCGGCTTGCAAAAGCAGGCGACACGTTTTTTGACCCGCCCCAAAGCGTGACTTATATTCGCATGTCGCCCTCGCCTGCCTGCAGCGAACCCCCACGGCGACCTCCCCTGTTGGCTTGAGACGCGGCCGCCACGGCCGCCGCGAAGTCACTTCGGACTCGCTCTCGGTTTGCTGCCGCTGGTTCAGCTCGGTCCTGCCGTGCTGCGCTGGCTTGGCGCCGGCTCCTGCAAGATGGAACGCACATGCACGTTTGTGGCTTTCGCGCTGAGCGGCTGAACTCGGCAACGGGTGGCGTCGCCGGTCTTGCTTCGGGTCGCCTGCTGGCCTCGCTGCTCTTGATGGTTGTGGCAAGCGGCCCGGCCCTCGCCCAGTATCCGGCGTCGCAGCCGTACCCGGCGGCTCCCACTCCGCCGGCGGCTCCCGCAGCCCCGTCCGTGGCGCCGGCGACCTCGGAGGCGGAAGTCGCCAAGCTGCTCGCCCGCGGCGGCGAGCTCGAAAGCCAACAACGCTGGGCCGACGCGCTGGCCCACTACGAAGAAGCTCTCCGCGAGCAGCCGAACGAGCCGCGGCTGCAACGCCGCTTCGAGATCGCCCGGCTGCACTTTGGCATCGGCCGGCGGTACAGCGACCAGAGCTACCTGGCCGCGATCAACCAACTCGATAACTACGCCGCGCGGCAGCTCTACGTTGAGCTGCTGAAGAAGGTGCAGTCTCACTACGTCGTCTCGCCGCCGTGGGACCGTATTTCGAGCCGCGGCGCCGCGTCGCTGCAACTGGCGATCACCAAGGCATCGGTCCGCCGGCACAACGGGCTGCGTGCCACCGGCGAAACCACGGCCGCCCTGCAGCGGGAGATCCGCGACACGCTCTCCGCCCACCGCCCCATCCGCACCATGCGGGACGCGCTCGCCTACCAAGACACCGTGGCGCGGCTCGCCGCGTCGCGGATCGGGCTGAGCCCCGTAGCGACCGCGCTGGAGTTCACCTCCGCCGCCACGTGCGGGTTGGACAACTACTCTTCGTTCCTGACGCCCGATCAGCTCCGCGAGGTTTATTCGCAGATCGAAGGCAACTTCGTCGGGCTGGGCGTTGAGCTCAAGGCGGACAACGGCGCTCTGCTCATCGTCCGCGTCATCCCCGGCAGCCCTGCCGAGGACGCCGAGATTGCCGCCGGCGACCGCATCATCGCCGTCGACGGTCAACCGACCGCTGAGCTTTCCACCGACGACGCCGCCGCGATGCTCACCGGCGAAGAGGGGTCAACGGTCCGCGTGACGGTTGTTCCCGCCGCCGCCACTCGCCAGGCGAAAGCCGGGCAGACGGTGCTGGCGAAGCCGGTCGATGGTCAACTCCCGCTGAGCCTCCGCCGTGAGGTAATCGTCCGCCGGGCGCACGTCGACGTGCCAAGCCTGGAAGACGCCGGCATCGTTGATACGCAGTACGGCGTGGCGTACGTCCGCGTGCCGGTCTTCCAGAAGGCGACCAGCCGCGACCTGGATACGGCCCTCTGGGACCTGTACCGCAAGAACATGAAGAGCCTGATCATCGACCTGCGGGGCAACCCCGGCGGGCTGCTGACGGCCAGCGTGGAGCTTGCGGACAAATTCATCGCCGAAGGGCCCATCGTCTCCACCCGCGGGCGGAGCGACGGCGAAGACTTTGATTACCGGGCCCACCGGGCCGGCACCTGGCGGGTGCCGCTGGTGGTGCTCATCGACGGCGACTCGGCCAGCGCTAGCGAGATCTTCGCCGCCGCGATTCGAGACAGTGGGCGCGGCTCCATTGTTGGCGTCCGCTCGTTCGGCAAAGGGTCCGTGCAGGGAATCTTCCCGCTGGGCCAGAGCGGGGCGGGCATCCGCCTGACCACCGCCAAGTTCTTCTCGCCTCACGGCCAGCCAATCAGCAAGGTCGGAGTTAGTCCCGATATCGTCGTGCGACGTGCTACGAGCGAGGCCGGGGGGCGAGTTACGGTGGGTTACCGCGGAGCGGGCGAAGACGCCGCCTTGGCCCGGGCGATTGAAGTGGCCCGCGGGCAGATGGCGATGCGGTGAAGCCCGCCGCGCGTCGGGTTCTGACGCCGATGCCACAGCCGCGGGCTGGTTTTTCGGCCCCGAAAGGGCCCGATCCCACTTGCTAGCGGGCGTCCGGCCCCGGATACTGCTTGCCGGCGGCGGCGAGAGGTCTCTCCCCCTGCCGAGTTCTCAAGCTGGCGGATTCCCACCGCGCCCCGAGCCGGGCCCGGGAATCAGGCCTGTCCCCGGCGAAGTTTGCCGCGGGCGAAGTTAGCCGCTGACACCGGCGCCCTGCGTTCTCTTTCCCTTGCGATAAGGCCCCGCCATGGCGCCGGACGACGACGATCTGTTCGACGAGGACTTCGACTTCGTTGACGACGACGATGACGACCTGGACGACGAATTCGACGACGAAGAGTTCGACGACGAAGACTCCGAGACTGAAGAAGAGGCCGAGCGCGATCCCGTGAAGAAAAGGGCCGTGAAGAAGAAGGCAGTGAAGAAGAAGGTCGCCAAGAAGACCGCCAAGAAGGCGGTGAAGAAGAAGGTGGCCAAGAAGAAGACGGTCAAGAAAAAGAAAAAGGTCGCCAAGAAAAAGGCCGCCAAGAAAAAGGAAGAGCCAGCGGACGACGGCTTTGCCGCCGGGCTACTGGACGACCTGGACGACGCCCCCGAAGATGCGACCGAGGAGGCCGAAGCCCCGCTCGCCGAGCCGGCGGAGGAAGAAGCCGAGGCCGCTCCGCCGCCCAAGAAGAAGCGTCGCCGCCCCGCCGCCAAGAAGCGTGCGGCCGAAGCCGAGGACGCCGAAGACGATCCAGCGCCCGAACCGGAAACGGCGGCTAAGAAAGATGCCGGCTCTGCCGATGCTGACGACGGGGCCGATGGTGACGACGGCGAGGCGAAGACCGACGACTCGCTTGACGAGTTCGGCCGCCCCAAGCCGGTTGCCAACTACGTGGTCCACGTCTACTTGAGGGGCGAGTTCCTCCGCACCATGGAGCGAGACTTCACGCCCGAAGACGCCGAGGCATTCGCCACGGAGTACTCGCGGACGTCCAAGGCCTACGGCCGCAAGGCCGTGGCGGGCAAGAAAGAGACGACGCCCGCGCCGGCGATCTGAGCCCGCGCGCAGCAAGCCCGATCGGCGTCCATCACAGCATCCGCGGAGCGTCCGGCATAACCGGCGCCATTGGCGGTTGAATCGCTTCGCGGCCGCGACAAATCGTTCGCGGCGCCCGCGGAGGCGATGGTACGATGCGGTGGTCGATTACGCCCGCAGCGGCTGGCCTGGATGCTTGCCAGTCGGCCGGCGCCCTCGCCGCAGAGTTTCCGCGATCTTCAGGACCCCCCCGATGCCCACCTCGGCCCACGTCTACCGTCGCCTCCGCATTGCCGCTCTCGGCCTGACCTTCGCTCTGCCGCTGCTGGGGCCGACCGCCGCGGTCGCCCAGGAAGGCCCCTCCGAAGCGGAGCAAGAAGAGGCCCGCGAGCGCTACGACGCCGCGATCAAGCTGGGCGGCGAGTTGCTCGCCGACGGTGACGCCAAGGGCGCTCTGGAGCAGTTCAACTACTGCGTGGCCGCTACCGGCGGCGCCAACGCCGGGCCGCTCTTCCTGCGGGCCAAGGCGTACAAGGAGCTGGAGGAATTCACCTTCGCCCTGGAAGACATCAAAGAAGCGATGCTCTTCGGCCAAGCGATCCCCGGCTTTGACGCCGAAGCCCGCCACCTGCGGGCGGAGGTCTACCTGGACATGGGCCAGCTTGATCGCGCGATCAAAGACGCCGAGGCGGCCGTGAAGGCCAACCGCAACAACCCGATCTTCACCCTCGTCTACGGCAAGATCCTAACGCTCTACGGCCGTATCACCGAAGCCGAGAAGGCGCTCGATCGCTACATCACCTTCGCCGAGAGCGAGCAGGAAGACGTGGAGCTCGACCCGAAGGACGTCGCCGAGGCGTACCGTTACCGCGGCCAGGCCGTGGCGGGGCAGACAAAGTATGCACGCGGCTTGAAGGACCTGGACAAGTCGATCGAGCTCGACCCCGAGGAGCACGAGACGTACTTCACCAAAGCTCTGGTCCTGCTGCAGGAAGAGGACTACGCCGCCGGCGCCGAGGCGCTGCAGCTGGCGATTGATAACTACACACCGGAAGACCCCGAGCTGGAGATCCCCTACTCGCAGGCCTACCTGACCCGGGCGTCAGCGCTTGAGGAACTCGGCAAAGAACTGGCCGAAGAGCAGCCCGACGCCGCAACCGCGGCGTACAGCGAGGGCGTGGCGGATTGCGAGAAGCTGCTCGACGTGCTGCCGGACAACCCGCAGTTGGCCGGCACCAAGTCGGCCACGCTCTTCCGCTTGGGCGTGCTCGAACGCCTGCTGGGCAACCTGAAGCCGGCGGTTGAGGCCTTCACCGAAGCCATTGACCTGAACCCCGGCCTGGGCGAGGGCTACTTCCGCCGCGGCGTTTGCTACTACTACCTGGACGAGCCGCGTCTGGCGTTGGGGGACTTCAAGCAGGGCGCCGCCATCAACTTTGTCAGCCCGCGTTCCAACCTGTGGATCGGCCGCTGTCATCTGGAGCTGGAAGAGTACCGCCAAGCGGTGAAGGCGTTTAGCTCGTCGGTGGCGGTGAGCCCGAACTACACAACCGCTTACGTTCACCGGGGGCTGACTTACCTGCGGCTCGAAGAGTACCGGCAGGCAATTAGCGACTTCGACCAAGCGATCCGCTTGGCGCCAAAGGACGGCATGAACCTGTACTACCGCGGGTTTGCC
>JBCDJN010000174.1:0-6520 GCA_039414355.1 Planctomycetota bacterium
ACGTGGCCGGCGCGATGATCCCCAAGCTGTTCGCGCCGGCGTCGCTGGAAGCGCCCCACCCGTCGGTGGAAACCACGACCGAGTTGATCGCGGCGGCCAACCCCGCGGCGATCGCTGCCGCCCAGCGCGGCATGGCCGCCCGACCCGACGAGACGTCGCTGATTCCTTCGATCGACCTGCCGATCGCGGCGATCGTTGGCGAGCACGACGCGCTAACCCCGCCCGCCGAGGCGGAAGCCATCGCCGCCGCGGCGCCCGACGCAACGGCGACCATGATTCCCGGCGCCGGTCACATGGCGCCGGTTGAGAACCCGGCGGCGGTCGCCGACGCGCTCAGGGCGCTGTTGAATCGGCTCTGACACGCGACCGGAAGAAGCTGCCTAGCCGAACTCAGCCCGGCAGGCGGAAGACCGACTTGGTCTTCACCACGGCGTAGTCGTCCGGGAAGGTGTGCAGCGCGAGCACCTTGAGCGACTTCTCGCGGGACTCCAGGTGCACGTAGCTCAGGGCGCCCAGACCGAACCGGCCGCTGGAGTCGAAGACGTGCAGCAGCCCGCTCTTGGCGCCGGCGAGCGTGAACTCCTTCTGGTAGGTGAAGAACGCCTCTTCGTCCACGGTCTCCAGGGCGAAGTCCACGTCGTAGGTCACGCCGCCGCGGCACTCCACCTTGTCGCTCTGCACGCCGCGGAGCGTATGCGACATCAGACGCCGCTTCTGCGGCAGCGGGTGGTGGCCGGAGGTGGCGACCTCCGTCAGGATCAGGTCGTCCCGGCGCCAGCAGATGACGTGTCCGGCGCTGGTGATCTTGATGTCCGCCGTGTAGGCGTTCCGCTCGATCCGCTTCGCCTTGTGGACCTCGAACAGCTCGGGGTGCAGAGCGCGCCCGTAGAACTGAAAAACAAGCTCGGCGATTTTCGGCCGGACCGACAGCACGGAGTGATCTACCTTTCGGCGCCGAGGGTTCTTGCGTGGGGTGGGCATGCTTCACTTCAAAGGGTTGAAGGGCGCCGCGTCGGCGGTCGCCATCCGTCCCGTCTGGTGGCCATTATAGTGCCGGCGGAAAAACGCCTCAAAGGGGAAACTTGCCGGGCGCCTGCATTGCCGTTTTCTGGGTTGACACAAGCGCTGACCCGTCTCCACTCAACGACGGTCGCGGCGGTTCACGTCGTGGATAGTCGCACACTTGATCGTTTCGTTCGGCCGCTTGGAAACGATTGCCTTTCTCGCGTTGACCCAATCGAGAAGCGATGACGACTGAGCCACCACTCATGGAGATTCACGACCGTCTGCTTGCGGCATTCGGGTCGCAGGGCTGGTGGCCCGCCGACTCACCAACCGAAGTGATGGTCGGCGCCATCCTCGTTCAGAACACGGCATGGGAGAACGTGGAACGCGCCATCGCTCGCCTCAAAGCAGCCTGCCCGATGGACGCCGCGTCTGTCTACGCCTTGCCGGTTGATGATCTGGAAGAGCTGATCAAGCCGGCCGGCACGTTCCGGGTGAAGGCTCAGCGGCTTCGCAACCTGTTGGGGCTGGTGGTCGACCAGCACGGCGGCTCGCTCGACGACTTGTTCGCCCTGCCGACGGACCAACTCCGCGTGAAGCTGCTGGCCGTCAACGGTGTTGGCCCGGAGACGGCCGACTCCATCGTGCTGTACGCCGCCGGCAAGGCGCGATTCGTGGTCGACGCCTACACGCGACGCGTCTTCCAGCGGCACGGCTGGCTCGCCGGCGGTGAGAAGTACGACCAGGTGCAGGCGATCTTCGAGCAAACGCTGCCGGCGGAGACGCCGCTCTACGGTGAGTACCACGCGCTGCTTGTCGAAGTCGCCAAGCGTCACTGCAAGACGAAGCCGCGTTGCGAGGGCTGCCCGCTTGCTCCGCTGCTGCCCGAGGGCGGCGTCTGCTGACCGCTAGCGTTTTGTCGGCGGCGGCGAGCCGACGATCAATCGCGAGACCAACGCTTGGTTCAGCTCGCGGATGTTCCGCGGGTTCTGGCCGAGGTCGCCCTTGCCCACGCGCGATCGGCTCACGATGTGCAGCCGCCAGCGCGGGTCCTCCGCGTCGGCCGGCTCCTCCGGGTTGGGGCCCACCACCAGCCACAAGTCGTCCTTGTAGCGCATCACGCCCGTGGTGCGAACCAAGTGCCGCTCCGCGATCGCGTCACCCTGCAGCGGCAGATTGGCGTCGGTTGGCAGCGGCTTGGGCGGGTCGGGCTGCGACCAGTGCGGCAGGTCACGGCAGAGCCCCTCCAGGGCCTCATCGAGCCGCTCCACGGTGAATCGCTGCGTGATGGGCCGCATCAGCGGGTGGCTCGCCCCGATGTCGGTAGCGGCGCGATTGGTGGCGAGGTCCCGCGACCAATCCTCAACGTACAAAGCCATCAAACCAAGCGGCAGCAACACGGCGGCCGCGACACCGATGGCAATCAAGGTGGGGGTCAAGATTCGCTTCCGTTGGGTGCTTGGGGGCATGGGGAGAGTGAACTCAAGCGATCGTATCGAGTCGAAGCGAGCCGGTGGCCCGCCCGACTCTCAAACTGCTCTGGCGACGCCCGCCGGCTTTCCACTATACGTTCGCGCGACCTCAGGCGTAGAGGCCGTGGGCGTCACAGGGCGAGCGCCGCCGCGGTCGCTACCACGCCTACCAGGCCCAGCACCACCCACCACGTTGGCCGGCCCGACCAGGCGTCGGTCGACGGCGTTACGTACTCACCACACACCGGACAACTCACCGCGTCCTCGTAGACTTCGGCGCCGCAGGCCGAGCAGACGACCACGTCGGTTTCGTCGTCGTCGTAATCGGGCTCGTCGGGGTACTCCCAGTCGGCGAGGGGGCGGTCGGCCATGGCGTGCGACCCCTGCGGTCGCCAGTTGAAACAACGGATGCCGCGTCGAAAACCGCCGGGCACGATGCCCGGTTCGACTCGCGGCGCCAAATGCTTGAAGGGAATCTAGCATGAGCGCGATTCGACCGCTTGCCACGCTCGCCATTTTGGCGGTGCTGGGCGTCTTCTTGGCGTTGAAGATCAACAAGGAACCGCTGGCGCCTACAGCTTCGGCCGACGGCGAGTGGGGCGAGGGCGCCGCGTACGAATCCGCCGGCGGCGAGGCGCCCGCCTTTGGCGCCCCGTCTGGTGGGGAAGCGGGCGACGCGCCGGCCTTCGAGAGCCAATCCGCACCGGCCCTCGCACCGCCGACGATGCCCACCGATCCGCCGATGCCGGAGTTCCCGGCCATCCCGCCGCTGCCGACGGACAACCCGGCTATCGCCGGCCCGCCGCCGATGGAGGGCGAGCCCATGGCCGGCCCGCCGGCGCCCGCCGGCCCGACCGCCGTGGACCCCAGCGCGCTAAACCTGCCCGACCTGCCGATGCCCGACAGCATCCCGCAGGCCAGCTACCCCGACTCGCAGTCCGCCAGTGACGGCGTCGACGGCCCGGCGGTTACGGGGCGGGTGCCTTCGCTCGGCACCGCAACGTCCGACTACCCGCCGACCGCAGGCCCGCCTACCGACGCAGGCCCCGCCTACCCAAGCACCCCACCGGCATACGGCGCCTACCCGGAGACCAGCCCGCCGACGTACCCGTCGACGGCAGAGGCCACGCCGCCCGCCACGCCGGATGCCTCGGAGGTGCTGCCGGGATCGCTGCCCGCGGCGCCCGCCCCCTCAGGCTACGCCACCGCCCGGCCCGCGATTCAAGCCGCCCTCGACCGTAACGAACTAGCCCGAGCCCACGTGCTGTTGACCAACTGGTACGCCGATCCTTCGCTGCTGCCCGAAGAGCGTCGCGAGGTCGACCGGCTGCTCGGCCAGCTCGCCGGCACGGTGATCTACTCGACCGAGCACCGCCTCGAACCGCCGCATCAGGTGCAAGCGGGCGAGACGCTCGAGACCATCGCCAAGCAGTACGGCACCACCTGGCAACTGCTCGCCAAGATCAACGGCGTCGCCAGCTCTGATGGCGTGCAAGCCGGTCAGATGCTGAAGGTGATCCGCGGCCCGTTTGAGGCGGTGGTCGATCTAAGCGAAGCCGAGCTCTACCTCACGGTGGGCGGACGTTACGCCGGCCGGTTCCCCGTGACCGTCAACGAGGCGAGCACACCCGAAGGCCAGTACAAGGTGACCGGCAAGCTCGCCCAGTACCGCCCCGGCTCACCCGCGGCCGGCCCGCAGGGCTACGCCAAGAGCCTCACGCTGGGCGGCGGCGCCAGAACGCCGCTCTCGGTGGGCGTGGTCGGCGGCAGCGAGCCAATCGCCGTGGTCGCCTCAGACATGGGCGACTTGTTCGACATCCTCTCCGAGGGCTCGCAAGTAACCGTGCGGAAGTGAGAAGTAAGAAGTAAGAAGGCAGAAGTGATAAGCTTCCGGTCGCTTCGTCCTTCTAACTTCGTACTTCTTACTTTTGACTTCCATGTCACGTGATGCCCTCGCGGAGCTGATCCGCACCAAGGCCCTCAAGTTTGGCGACTTCACGCTCGCCAGCGGCAAGAAGGCCACGTACTACCTCGACTGCCGGCAGGTGACGCTCAACTCGGCGGGCGCCCTGCTCATTGCCGAGGGGATGCTCGACCTGATGACCGGCCCCGAAGGCGCCACGCCGCTCCCGCCCCTGGTGGGCGGCATGGCCATCGGCGCCGACCCGATCACGGCGGCCATCCTTACCGTCGCCGGCCAGCGCGGGCTGATGCTCCGCGGCGTGATGGTCCGCAAGGAGCCCAAAGCCCACGGCCGCGGCAAGCAGGTCGAGGGGCCGTTTGAGTCGGGCGAGGAGATCGTGATTGTCGAAGACGTCGTCACCACCGGCGGCTCAAGCCTGAAGGCGATCGAGCTCTGCGAAGCCGATGGGCTGAAGGTCCGCGGCGTGCTCGCGATTGTCGATCGGCTAGAAGGCGGCCGCGAGAACTTCGCCGAGCGCGGCTACGAGTTGCAAACGCTGTTCACCGTCGCCGACTTCGGCGTCACTTCCGGCTAGACGTTCACTCCGCAGCATGGAAACCACCCTCCACCGCCAGCTCAAGCAGCTCTACGCCGGCGAGGAGGGGGAGAGCGAAGTCCGCCTCGGCCGCTACCGCATCGACGCGGTGCGTGACGACCTGCTGATCGAAGTGCAGCACGGCGGGCTCTCGGCGATCCGCGACAAGATCGGCGTTCTCGTCAAGAAGCACAACGTGCTGGTGGTCAAACCGATCGTTGCCCGCAAGCGAATCACCCGGCGTTCGAAGCCGGGCGGCGACGTGGCGTCTCGCCGCTGGAGCCCGAAGCGCGGGACGTTGCTCGATCTGTTCCACGAACTCGTCCACTTCACACGGGTCTTCCCCCACAAGCGGCTGACGATCGAGGCGCCGCTGGTCGAGATCGAAGAGCACCGCGTCCCGGGCCACGGCCGCCGGCGGCGCTGGCGGCGGAACGACCATGTCGTCGAGGACCAAACGCTGATCCGCGTCGTCGAGTCGGCAAGCTTCCGCACGCCCGCCGACCTGCTGAAGCTGCTGCCAAAGCGACTGCCTTCGCCCTTCGACACGGCCGATCTGGCGAAGGGCTTGGAGATCGAGCGCTGGATCGCCCAACGCATCGCCTACGCCCTCAGAAAGACCGGCGCCATCACCGAAGTCGGCAAACGCGGCAACGCGCTGCTGTACAAGAAAGCGACAAAGCGAAAGAAGCGAGCGGCATAACAGGTGAGCGTCACAAGCACTCCCCTGGCTTACGCCTGGGGGCTCGCCAGCCTGCCGATTGCGCGTCATTCCGCACTTCGCAATCCGAATTCCGATCTCATCCGAGCCTTGCCCTGCTTGCCCGTGCCGCGTAGCTTCGGGGCTTCCCGAGTTACTCCCCGCCGCGAGCCATGAGCGACAACGCCGTTACCATCCGCCGCTGCCCCACGCACACGCTCACCGGCGTGCGCGTGACCGGCACGGGCAGCTTTTTGCCCGATGTTGTGGTGACCAACGACGACCTCGCCCGGCTCGGCTGCGACGCCGAGTGGATCGTCCAGCGGACCGGCATCCACGAGCGGCGGCACGCCCCGCCCGAGATGGGTACCAGCGACATGGCCGCCGCCGCCGCCGAGCGGGCGATTGAAGCGGCGGGCATTGACCGATCGGAGATCGACCTACTGGTGCTCGGCACCTTCACGCCCGACTACCTGCTGCCGCAGTCGGCGTCGCTGGTGCAGGACAAGCTCGGCCTCAACTGCCCAGCGATGGACGTGGTGACCGCCTGCGCGGGGTTCATGTACGCGCTGGTGACCGCATCGCAGTTCGTCGCCAGCGGCTGTGCCCGCAACGCGCTCGCGATTGGCGCCGACCTGAACACGCGGACGCTCGACCCCAACGACAAGCAGACCTACCCGCTCTTCGGCGACGGCGCCGGGGCGGTGGTGGTCTCGCCAGGCGAGCCCACCACCGCCCCGGCGCCGTCGCCGAAGAGCGGGTAGGTCTTCTTGTCGTTGGGGTCGAGCGTCCGCGTGTTCAGGTCGGCGCCAATCGCGAGCGCGTTGCGGGCACAGCCGCTGGCG
>JBCDJN010000175.1:0-6519 GCA_039414355.1 Planctomycetota bacterium
CCGGCCAGAACTGAGGGCGACCACGCGGTTCAGCCCACGGCTCCGCCGTGGGACCGGTCGGCGTGCAGGTCGGTTGTGTCCCGTGCGTCAGCCTGTCCGGTGTGCTAACCCACGGCAGAGCCGTGGGCTGAACGGCCGCGCACTTCTGACCTGTACCCTCGGACTTCGCCTTCCCCGTGCCTCGCCTCAAGACCTCACGATCGCGCTTCGCCAAGTTCCGCGAGGAGTACGCCTCGAAGGAATACTCGGCGAAGATCGACCGCCGGCTGCGCGAGGAGGACGATAAGAGCGGCAAAGACCCGGCCGACCTCCCGCCCGATGAGGCACGCGACCGCCGGCGCCGTTACCTCCGGCTCTACACGGGCTGGCTCTGGCCGCACCGGTTCGCCATCGCCCTGATGATGGGCCTAGCGATCGCCGTCGCGGCGCTCGAGGTCGCCCAGCCGCTCTTCACGCGGTACATCGTTGACCAGGTGCTGCTCAATGAAGGCCTCGACCGCGCCGGCCGCATGTTCCTGCTGCACACCGCCGGGCTGGCGCTGCTGGCCGTGGTGGTGCTGAGCCGCGTGCTCGATATCTGGAAGAACTGCCAGCAGCGGCTGCTCAACGTCCGCGTGATGCTCTCGCTCCGCAAGGCGCTTTACGAGCAACTGCTCCGCCAGCCGCTCGGCACGCTGCAAGACATGAAGACCGGCGGCATCATCAGCCGCATCACGGGCGATATCGACCGCACCAGCGGGCTGATGCAGCTGGCGGTGATCTCGCCCGGCGTGTCGCTGGTGCGGCTGGCGATCGCCATCGGCGTGCTGCTGGCGCTAAACTGGCGGCTGGCCATCATGGCCATGACGGTCATCCCGCCGGCGATGGGCATCAGCCTGTGGGTCGCCCGCCGCATCCGGCCCATCTACCGATCGATCCGCAAAGAGAACGCCGAGATCGACGCCCGCGTCAGCGAGACCTTCGGCGGCATCCGCGTTGTCCGGTCTTTCCAGCGCGAGAACCGCGAAGCCGCGGAGTTCCTCACCGGCCGCCACACTTTGGCCCGCAAAGAACTCTTCGCCCACCGGCGGGAGCTCATCCTCTGGAGCAGTTGGGCGCTCATCCTCGCCGCGGTCAACGTCGTCATCATCTGGTACGGCGGCTTCTTGCAACTGGCGGGCAACGCCTCGGTGGGCGACATCATGGCGTTTCAGTGGTACACGTTCATGCTGCTCAACCCGGTCTGGCAGATCGTCAACTCGTTCAGCGAGATGCAGCGTTCGCTCGCCGGCATGGAGCGGGTCTTCGAGGTGCTCGAGAGCCCCCAGGACAAGCCCGACAAGGCGGACGCGGTCGCCGCGCCGCGAGAGATCGAAGAGGTCCGCTTCGATGGCGTCACCTTCGCCTACAACCCGGGCGACCCGGTGCTGCACGACTTCGACCTGGCCGTGCCCGGCGGCAGCGTCGTCGCCCTGGTCGGCCGCAGCGGCGCGGGCAAGACGACCGTCACCGATCTGCTGGCCCGCTTCCACGACCCGACCGAGGGCGCCGTCCGGCTCAACGGGACCGACCTGCGAGACTTCCGGCTCGACACGTACCGCAAGCTGATCGGCGTGGTGCAGCAGGACGTGTTTCTCTTCGATGGGACGATCCGCGAGAACATCGCCTACGGCCGCCCCCACGCCACCGACGAGATGGTGGAAGAAGCCGCCCGCCACGCCAACGCCCACGAGTTCATCGTCGACCTTGCGGCCGGTTACGACTCGCTGATCGGCGAGCGCGGCGTGAAGCTCTCCGGCGGCCAGGCGCAGCGGCTCTCCATCGCGCGGGCCATCCTGGCCGACCCGCGGATCCTGATCCTGGACGAGGCGACCAGCAACCTCGACAGCGAGAGCGAGCAGCTCATCCAGCAATCGCTCGACGAGCTGATGCACACCCGCACGACGTTTGTGATCGCCCACCGCCTCTCCACGGTGGCCGGAGCCGACCTGATTGTGGTGATGGAGGCGGGCCGCATCGTCCAGCACGGCACGCACGACCAGCTCATGCAAACCGGCGGCCTCTACCGAGAGATGGTCACCCGCCAACGCGACGCGATGAGCGAGAGCGTGCTGTTCGGGGCGGAGTGATTGGCTTAGAGGTCCTCCTGCGACGCCCGCGTTCTTAGAAGAGCTGTTTCCGGTCCATCCGCGATCGTGCCGCCCGCGACACGAACAGCGCGTTGCAGAAGTCAACGAAGCCGTCGGCGGTTCTCGCGGTATCGTAGATGCCATAGAGGTCGAAGTCAGCTCGACGCAGGGTGCCTAGCACCTCGTCGGGAGGCGTCTGCCCCGAGTACAGGGTGGAAAACTGGAGCTCGCAGAAGACCGAAGCGATCGCTTTCCGCGCAAGCAGACCCGAAGCGCCGTCAAAAACCATCTTCTCGGCTCCCTGGACGTCGACCTTGAGCAAGTCGATCGAGGTGATGCCCTGCTGTCCGCAGTAGTCGTCTAACGGCGTGATCGGCACGTCAATCGTCTCGGTGCTGTGTGATCCGTAGTACGACTGCTCCTCGCGTAGCGAGAGCAGCGAATTCAGTAACTCGTTGTTCGTTGTGTGTAGAGGCATCGTCCCTGAAGCGTCGCCCACCGCTGCGGCAACGACGTGAACCGAGTGGTCTTTGGCGAACCGATCTTCGAGGTGCCGCGCCAAGACCGGAGTCGGCTCAAAGGCGTGGATCTCCGCTTCTGGGAACAGCCCGCGGTACGCCGATAGGGTGTCGCCGCGATTGGCGCCGACATCAAACACGACTCTTGCGTCGCGACCGACGACCCGCTGCTGGTCTTCCTCTGGACAGCAGTAGGAAAACCGGCGATTCCGGATATCAAAGCCAAGCGCCTTCCCCAATGACTTCAGCAGGTCTCTAGCCGCCATTTTGGGCCCCCTCCTCCAAGCGGTAGGGACCGGCAAGGACCCCGAGTGAACCGGCTGCCACGAACACCGACTCGGCGAGGTCGCAACGCACCAATCCGGCCAGCGGGGCAAGAGTAAGCTTGGCGACGTTCGCAGCAACACGCCGCGAGCGTCCGCCGAGACCGCGCGTCAGCGGGTACCGATCCAATAGCGTTTGCTCGCTCCGCGCTATCGAGTAGATCAGCCTCGCCATGTAAGCCATACCGGTTCGCCCAATCGGTATGATGTGCTGCAATCTCAAGTCCGGTTCGTAGCGAATCTTCCATCCGGATCGAGCTATACGAATCCCAAACTCGATGTCTCCCCCGCACATCAAGCTTCCCCCACACCGGTCCGGCAACAGGTTTCCCCACCTCGACGATCGAACGGCTGACAGGAACGGCTCGCGCCTGACCCACATACCGGCTGTCAGCGTCGGCGCAATGCTATCGCCGCTCCATGTGATTGACTGCTCGCCCAACGCTTCGTTGATTGCCAGCAACGCACGGCGTTTGTAGACCGCGCTAGGCGGGGGCTCCTCCCAGGATGCGTGGATCCTGGACACAAGCATTCCTACCTCAGGGAACTCGGCAAACGCCCGTGGGCCAACAGCAAAGAAGTCGGGCTCCGGCACATTGTCATCGTCTAGAAACACCAAGTAGTCGGCATCGGTGCTCTCCGCTCCCCGCATGCGCGCAAAGCTGGCTCCGCTGCGAGGCTCGGAGATGAACTCCACAGGAACGCCAGCATCACGCAGGGCTTTGGTTTCGTCGGCCGCCTCAATCGCACGCAAGCTCGATGGCGGCGATCCATTGTCGACCACGATCACTCTCAGGTCTTGCAAGGCTGCCTGAGGCTGGTGACCGATCGCTCGCAGCACATCAGGAACCCGCTTCTCGCCGTTGAGGGTAGGGATGATCGCGGTGGTAGTGGGTTCGCGTTGCATGAGGCTGCGTCTCGGATTGGAGACGCTTAGCGTCCCTCGGTCTCGCTGCGATCGCTTCTTGGTGTGTCTCGGCAAGCCACGCACTGATGCTTGCCCTGGCAGCTCACTAGACATTCCAGCGTACACCAGGGCCTTGTCGCTTGCGACAAAGCCAAGACACCGCCTGCCTGCAGCCATCTTGACGCCCGAGGCTGTGCCGCCGGTTCACCGGAGGGCAAGGCGCCGCGAACCCCGAAGCCAGTTTTCGTAGGCTCGTCACGCTTCACCGAAACGCACCAGAGTCACCGCTGGGCCGTAGCGGCCGAGGATCGGTGTCGCCAGCGCCGTCGGCGCCAGCCAGCGGGCGATGCCTCTTGGCCAGCGGGTGAAGAAGGGAACCTCTTCCACCGACTCAATCCGTGGCGACCAGCCTCGCACCACTCCCGCGATGCGGTTTCGGTTCACGCCCCACGGCATCGGCGGCATCGTGTAGGTGGGCGTCCAACGCCAGCCGCCGGGGCGGGTGGTCTTGTTGGCGAACCAAGCGGGGACCGTATCGAACACCAGCACGCCGCCGGGGAACGCCTCGGCCGCCGCGGCGACCGTTTCAGCCACCGTCGATTCGTCAAAGTACATGAACAGGCCTTGCGCGGTGATCATCACCGGCCGATCGCGCGGAACCTGATTGAGCCAAGCGGGGTCGGTCGCGGAGCAGGCGACATGCACGTGCTGTTCGTCGGCGGGTATGAACTGCTCGCGGACGGCGATCGCTTCTGGCAAGTCGACGCTGACCCACAAGGCTCGCGGACTCGCGACGCGGTACCGCTGGGTCTCAAGCCCCTCACCCAGGTTGATGATCACGCCATCGGGATGTGCGGAGAGAAACGCCTGCACCTGTTCGTCGAACACCAAAGACCGGACCGCGTGCGACGGCTCGGGCCGGCCGAATCTGGCGAGGTAGTCGTAGTCGATCGCCCGATAGACCTCGATCGCCCGCGCGTCGTCCAGGATGCCGCCCTCGCGCATCGCCTCGTTGGCGCGATTGTGCAGCGTCCAGAGCATTGTCTCCGGACCACCGGTGAGTCCAAGCGGCATGGGCGGGCGGGCAGGCGGGGAAGGGGTGGCGATCTTACCCGCCCGGCCCTCCGGCTGAAAATGGCACAAGAATCGCGCCGCGGTGTCCAAAGCGGCGCGCTCAGCAATCGCGCTGGAATTTCGTGTTCCGCCCGGTAGCCTGAGAATCAGGCAACCTCACTCTGGGGTCGGCCGAGCGCCGCACGTCGTCGTAAGTCGTTAGTTCGCGGCGACGACACCTTCGGTATCGTTTCTTCGGGCCGCCAAGAATTCATCGGCGGCCGTTTGGCGGCTCAAGCGGAAAGTCTCTTTTGACACTTTTCTCGCGGCGCTACTTCGAGCCGTGATCCGGCGATACCTGCTATCTACTGCTTGGGCCTTGCGGGGATAAGGCCGGAGCTTTTGCATTCTCCGTGGGGCGTTTGTGGTGGCGCTGATCGTGGCGCCGCTGATGAAGATCGAAGTACGACGCATGAATGCGTTGGCTGCTTAGGTCAAAGGGCCGATCAGGGGAACCAGGGCGACGCCGCAGCCGATGTAGAGGATTCCAAAAAGGACCAGCCACCCGAAGACAGCTGCCATGCCAATGGCAACGCCATGGCGGAGTCGCCCCGTTGCGCCACAGGCGAACGACGCAAATACGCCGCCCGCGGCGACGGAATGAACTATGGTCGTGCCTGGCGTGGTATGCAGATGTTCCACAAGCGAGGGAAGCTCCGGTAGCCTATCCCGTTCCTCTAAATGAAAGCTCGATACGAACCAATAAGTCGACCAGCAAGCGAGATGCATCACCAGCAAGGCGAACAGCCCTGAATGGTGCCGATGAGTCGGCGGTTGCCGCCCTGCTGCGAAGCCGGCGGCGAAGGCCGCTGGGGCGACGATCAGCGCGCCGGCGACTGAGCCAGCAATAGTGTCAAAGTTGGCGCGCTGCAGCAGAATAAGCGAAAACACCGCGAAGCCCATGCCGGCGAGCATCGCCGCGATGCTGAACCGCGGCCAGCGGCTCACGCCTCGATCTCCGCCAGCACGGCGTCGTCGATCGAGAAATTGCTCGAGACGTTCTGCACGTCGTCGTGGTCGTCGAGCTTCTCCATCAGTTTGAGCACCTGCTTGGCGGCCTCGGCGCCCACCGCGACGTCGTCTTTGGCAAGGTAGGTGAGCGACTGGCTCTCCGGCTTCAGGCCGGCCGCTTCCACGGCGGCGCAGACGTCGTTGTACGCGTCGACCTCGCAGATCACCTCGAATACCTCGCCGCCCTCACGCACATCGTCGGCGCCCGCCTCCAGGGCGAGCTCCATCAGCTCGTCCTCTTCCAGGTTGCGCGTGCCGCCGTCTTCGGTTGGTTGTTCGGTGGGCAGGACGATGAGGCCCTTGCGGTCAAACATCCACGCCGCGCAACCAGAAACGCCCATGTTGCCGCCGCACACCTCGAATATCTTGCGGACCTCCGGCGCGGTGCGGTTGCGGTTGTCGGTGAGGATCTCCACCATGAAGGCGGTGCCGGCGGGGCCCATGCCCTCGTAGATGATCTCCTCGTAGTTGTCCCCGTCCAGGTCGCCGGCGCCCTTCTTGATCGCCCGCTCGATGTTGTCCTTGGGCATCGACACCGC
>JBCDJN010000176.1:0-6502 GCA_039414355.1 Planctomycetota bacterium
CACGCGATCCCCACCATGACCGCCGTGCGGACCAAACGCATGAAGCTGGTCCGCTACCCCACGGCCGGTGACCTCGACGAACTCTACGACCTCGCCAACGATCCCGCCGAGATGACCAACGTGGTCAACGACCCCGCGTACGCGGCCGAGCGCGCCCGCCTTGAGCGGCTGCTCGTGCAATCGCAGGAAGAGGTGGGGTGGTCGCCGCGAGTCTTCCCGAGGAACTTGCAACGCGTCCGCGGCGAAACGGGCGTGCTGGTCGACCTGCAGGCTCAACGCGGCCGGTTGGTCGATGGCGCCGGGTCTGGCGTTTTGGGAACCGTCGAAACCGCCGCCGACGGGTCTTGGACCCTCGACGGCGGCCGCAGCCCGATGAGCCTGGCGTTCGACAGGCGCCGTGATCCTTCGTCGTGGCCCTACGAGGTTGAAGTGCAATTCCGCGTCGGCGGTGACGGCGTGCTGCTCTCCACTTCGGGGCCCGATTCGGGATTCTCGGTTTTCGTCGAAGACGGCCGGCCGGCGGTCTCCACCCGGGTGAAGACTTGGATCACGACGACCACCACCATCGACGGTCCACGGCTTGCCGAGGGGGCGTGGGCGAACGTGCGGGCGCGGGTCGACTTCAACGAGCTGTCGCTCGCGGTCAACGACACGCTGGTCGAGCGAGTCGCGCTGCCGCTGCCGCTGAAACGGCCGACAAACAGCCCGCTGCTGGTGGGCGCCCCGTCGGCGCCACGCGCCACCAGGGACACGCCGACGCAGCCATTCCGCGGGAGCATCCAACGCTTCCGCATTAGCCGACCGGATGTCCAGCGGGCCGAGTCATCGGTCGCGTCGCGGCCGAAGAACTAGTCAACGACCTCCTTCTCACCGCGATCGCGCGCCACCATGCAAACGCCTAAGCAACTCACCTCCGACTCCGCCGTTGCGTTGGGACGTAGGTCTACGATCCGAATTCCGTTGCTGATCGTCGTCGCGGCGGCCGTCGCCACGGGCCACTCAGGCAGCGCGGCGGCGCCGCCAATGCCTGAGCGGCCCAACATCCTGCTGATCACGCTCGACGACATGAACTGGGATTCCGTCGGCGCGTACGGTTGCCCCCTCGAGAACATCACGCCGAACATCGACAGCCTCGCGCTCGGCGGCATGCGCTTCGAGCACGCCTACGTGCAAACGCCGAGCTGTGTGCCTTCGCGTAACGTGTTCATGACCGGTCGCTACCCGCACACCAGCGGCGTGATGGGCTTCTTTAGCGTGAAGCCGTCGTTCGCGACACTGCCGGAACTGCTGCGAAGCGGAGGCTACTACACGGCGGTTGTGAACAAGCCGCGGGACTCGAGCATGACCGACGACTTTGACCGCTACTGGGACTACCACCAGATACTCCCGAACTCCGTCAAGCGGACCGCCCGTAACTACGCGGACCACACCGCAGCGGTGCTCGAGGCGGCGGCCGCTGGCAGCAAGCCGTTCTTCTGCGTGGTCAACATCGCCGACCCGCACAAGCCGTTCTTCGAAGACCCCAAGGCGGAGACCGGCACGTTCGACAAGACGGCGCCCTCCTACCGTTACACAACGGCGGACACGTTGATGCCCGGCTTCTTGCCGGACCGCCCCAAGGTGCGTGAGGAGATGCGGAACTACTACAACTCGGTGAAGCGCGGCGACGACTGCGTGGGGGCGGTGCTCCGCGTGCTCCGCGAAGCCCGGCTGGAGGGCAGCACCGCCGTCGTCTTGGTCTCCGACCATGGCATGCCGCTGCCGTACGCCAAGTCTTCGCTCTACCCGGCCGGGCTGCGGACGCCCTGGATCGTCCAGTGGCCCGGCGTCGCCGAGGCGGGCGGCGTTGACTCCGCGCACCTCGTCTCCGCCGTGGACTTCGCGCCGACGGTGCTCGACATCGCGTCGGTTCCTGCTCCGAGTGGGCTGCAGGGGAAGTCGATGCTGCCGGAGATCAAGGGCGGGTCGAGCGGCCCCCGCGACGTTGTCTTCGCCGAGTTCAACGAGAACGCCGGTGGCCGGCCCTACCCCATGCGGGCCGTTCACACGAAGGAGTATGTCTACGTCTTCAACCCGTGGTCGGACGGCGAACGCCACTTCCTGTGCGCGGCCAACTACTATCAGAGCTACAAGCTGATGGAGAAGCTCGCTCCGCAGGACGACGCGATCCGCGCCCGCCTGGACCACCTCGACCACCGCGCCACCGAGGAGCTGTACGATCTTGCCAAGGACCCGGACTGCCTGAACAACGTGATCGACAGCCCGGCGCACTCCGAGGCCGCTGAGAGGCTCCGCGGCGAGCTTGCCGATTGGATGAGGCGGACCGATGATTACGCGCTCGCGGCTTTCCAGGTGCGAGACGATCCCGCCGCGTTGCGGGCGTTCAACGATCGGCTCGAAGCCGACGCCCTGGAACGGTCGAAGACGGTAAAGTGGAAACGATGGAAGAACCGCAACGGCGCGGTTGGCAAACGCGATAAGGTCTACGTCCACAACTGATCCGCCGCGGCACGCTCGATCCGTGGGCGCCGCGGTGACCGCCGAGATCACCTGCAGCGAACCCTGAGCATGCCGCCCAAGAAAGCCAGCCTCCCGCGACTCAAGCACGTCGCCGAGGAAGCCGACGTGTCGCTCACGGCGGCCTCGCGGATCCTGCGCGGCCAGGGAGACAAGTACGCCCTCGAGACCCGCAACCGCGTGCTCGAAGCGGCGAAGAAGCTTGGGTGGCGACGCAATCAACTCGTCAGCGCGATGCAGCAGGGCCAATCGAAATCGATCGGCGTGATGATCCCGCCGTTCGACTCCTTCTGGGTTGAGGTGCTGTACGCTATCCACGAGGTGACCACCGAGGCCGGCTACCTGCCGATCACCGTCTGGCCGAGCGGCGCCAACCGCCCCCGGCGAGTTCAAGCGGCAGAAGGCGGAGGGCTTCGAGCTCATCAACGAGTTGCTCGACCGGCGCGTGGACGGCCTGCTGCTCTGGCCGGCCTACGCGGTCGCGTTCAGCGAGCACTTCCCGGAACTCGCCAACCGCATCGTGCCCGTTGGGGCGATCGAGCACGTGTTCCCGCCCGAGCTCTCCGCCGACCGCGTGGAATCGGACGACCAGCACGGCGTCGACATGCTGGTCAAGCACCTCGCCGAGCTGGGGCACCGCCGGCTAGCGTGCCTTTCGACGCGCGAAATCACGGCTCAAACGTGGGCGGTCCGCCGGCGCGAGTGCTTTGAGCAAGCCAGCAAGGCGCAGCCCGGCGTCACGTGCAAGAGCTGGCGGCTCAACCGGGACGGCGACAACGGCGTTCAGGTGGCCCGCGACCTGCTCACCAGCCCGTTCAAGCCGACCGCCGTGTTCGGCGTCTCTGATCACGAAGCGAGGCTGATCTACCAGGCCGCCGACGAACTGGCGGTGCGCGTGCCCGAGGACGTTTCGGTGGTCGGCTTCGGCAACCTGGATTTCGCCGCTACTCTCTCGCCGGGCCTGACAACGCTCGACCGCAAACCGGCCGTCATGGGCCGGCTGCTCGGCGAACTGCTGATCGCCCGCCTCTCGCACCCGGAGCAGACCGCGTCAACGGTGCAGGTGGACGTCGAAATGATCACCAGAGGCTCCACCGGCCCCGCGGTCGAGTATAGCGAGGCCTAGCGGCTCAAGCCGAACCCGCTGAAAGCCCGGCCGGTCTTGGTTACCTCCCTTGCGACCATGCCCCTCCTCCGCCATACTCCGTGGCCGCCGGGACGCCAACGGCGTCGGCAAGCCCCAGCAACGGGCTACCACGCACCCCTAGCTCAACTGGATAGAGCATCGGACTACGAATCCGAAGGTTGCAGGTTCGAATCCTGCGGGGTGTGCTCGAGTTACGGCGATTCGAAGTCACGTTGGCACGCTTTCGTGGCACGCTTTGAGTCGCCAGGCCCAGAAAGAAGGGGCTGAGCAAGTTGCCGCTTGCCCAGCCCCCTGGCTAAGCGAACCCGATGGGTTGCTCCGATTGGTCTCGATCAATCCGGAGGGTTCGTAAGATGCCGAGAATTCCCAAGCCCTGGTTCCGCAAGGGCAGAGGCTGGTTCGTCCAGCTCGACCGCAAGCAGGTCCCGCTCGGGCCTGACCGCGACGCAGCTTTCGCTGAGTACCACCGGCTGATGCTTCAGCCGCGGGAGCATCGCCAGGTCTCTGGCCAAGCTCTTGTCGCCGTAATCGATAAGTTCCCCTGCTGGGTCGAAGCGAAGCGGGCGCCGCAGACGTTCGCGTGGTATCGCGACCTGCTCCAGAAGTTCGCCACGGCCCATCCCACGCTCCGTGTCACCGAGCTCAAGCCGTTCCACGTTTCGGAGTGGGTCGATGGCCTCGTCGGCCTGTCGACTACCTCGCAACGCAATCACATGCGAGCGGTGAAGCGTTGTCTGCGTTGGGCCAAGAAGCAGGGCTACATCGACGCCAACCTGATCGAGGACCTCGAAGTCCCAGCGGGAAAATCGCGGGAGGTCTGTCTTTCGCTCAGCCAGTACGAATCGCTTCTCGCTCACGCCAGCCCTGATTCGTTGCGTGACCTGATTACGGTCACGTGGGAGACCGGCTGCCGACCGCAAGAGTCGCTTCGTGTCGAGGCCCGGCATGTTGACCTGGAGAATCAGCGATGGGTAGTCCCGAAGAGCGAAGCCAAGGGCGAGAAGCTGGTGCGTGTTGTCTACCTGACCGATGAGGCCCTGCGAATCACCGAGCGCTTGATGCTCAAGCATCCAAACGGCAAGCTCTTTCGGACCTCGACGGGCAAACCTTGGACTGCGGACTCGGTCAACTCGGCGTTCGACCGCATCCGTATCCGCATGGGCAAGAAGCTCATCGAGAACAACGACCAACTGCCGACGGAAGAAGAAGTCTCGGCCAAGATGCTTCTCCTTTCGCCCACCAAAAAAGTCGGCGGTGTGGCTCAACCCAAGACATCTGCCGAGCTTCGCTGCGAAGCAAGACGCAAGCTCACCAACCAGCTTGCTGCGACTCTCGCCCCCCGCTACTCGCTCTATGCCCTCAGGCACTCCTGGGCCACGCACGCGTTGGAGAAGGGCGTCGACCCGATCACGGTAGGAGTCTTGATGGGACACCCTGACCCTTCAATGCTTGCCAAGACGTACCAGCACGTCTCAAAGAATCCGGCCTTCATGCTGTCCCAGGCACGCAAGGCGTCAGCTAGAGCTTGATGTGCTTGAGCCGGTGCAATTGTGGCCTGCTAACTTCTGGCTCTGGCCGCTCGCCATCGCACCTGCATGCGTCGAGATAAGCAGCCAGGGCAGACTCACTGACTCGGATGGAGCGTTGCTTCACGCCGATGCGGTAGTGACGCATCAGCCCCGCCTTGATGAGACTCCTCACGGTCTTGGCCGAGACGCTCTAGGCTCTCTGCCGTCTCCTTTATGGTATGCATGCCTGTCACCTGCCCCGCTGAAATACCGCTCTACCAACGACTTCATTCGAAACATCAAGCAAGAGCAGTCCAGACGTACTCTGCTCATGCCCCTTGTCCTTATCCGTTCCTTCCCGCCGAACCGTGACAAGGAAACTCTCAATCCTTCAGTCCCTTTGAGCCTTCAGGCAGTCGCATCGAGCGACCGCGGGGATGCCGGCATGATGCTAGACCCCGACATCTTGGTGGCGGTGAGCGAGAGGTTAGACCTACATGGTCAGGACATCCTGACTAGCGACGACCTGACCGCCGAAGAGAGGACCGGCTATCTGATCGGCCTGTGCCGTCTTCCGATTCCCTGTATGCGGACATCTTCGACGAGATGCTTCGAGGCTCTGTCAGAGACCCAGACTACTGGCCAGACAAACGCGACCTGCGGACCTTCCAAATGTGGTTCGTGGTGACGCTCGCCGAGATGGTTTATGACCCAGCCGAAGAAGAGTTGCTGCACGCCGCGACTAACTCGGCGTCCGGATCAGCGAGTCTGTGGAACGCGTAGCCGAGCGATTTGCAGCGATGGCTGACGATGTGGCATGGTCAGAGTATGGAGCTTCCACCGCTTCACGTTCTTGATACCGACCACCTCGACCCGACCAGGAAGATCGCAGCCGAGGCGTGAGTAGGAGCCATTCAGCTTGTCGGTTAAAGCGAAGGTGGCGTGCGGGAGTATGAACAAGACGGCAGAGTAACCGAATGGCTACTAATGCCAGTATCGATGCTGGAGTTGCCACGGCTGAACTAGCTAGGCCGCCCTAGTCTGGTTGCCCGAAACTGACGCGAGTGGCGTATTTGAGATGTTCACTCCACAACGACGATCGCCGTTCGGCAAGCGTAAATGTGCTTGCGTGGGAACGGCGCGAGCGGCAAGGAGAACTGCATTACTACCTAGCGGACTTTGCAGCTTAAGAGCGTGTGATCAGAACCGTTTTGCGGTGATTCGTTTGTAGGCGATTAGAGCGGAAGCGATCTTGACAAAGGCTTCGTAGGGTGAGGCCTTGTGATCGCGGCGGACCCCTACGGCCCGGTACTGCTTGAGCCAAGCGATC
>JBCDJN010000177.1:0-6231 GCA_039414355.1 Planctomycetota bacterium
CTTGATGAACTCACGGGCCCAAGCTTGCATGATGTCGGAGACGATCGCCGGCGTGCGGTCGTTTAGTGGTATCCCCAGGATCGCCGCCCCGCGGGCGTAGTCCGCTCGCATCGACTCCCACGAGTCAAAGCCCCGCTGCTCGGCCGCAACTGAACGAACCTTCTCGGTTAGCTGCTGCTCGACGATGTCCGCCCACTTCTTGGGGATCATCCCCAGGGCAAGCGGGGCGGTCTCTGACTCGGGCATCATGTCCAGCACGCCGCACGCGATGGCCGCAACATCGATCCGCAATCCATGTTCGCGGTAGATCATTGCTCGCCCCCTTTCGCCGCAATCACAAAATGCATGCCCTCTACCAGCAGCTCGCCGCGTCTCATCAGCGTGCGTTTACCGACGTACTGCTCGCGAACGACTGGCCAATCGGGCCAATCAGTCCGTTCTGTGTTCCAAACATCGCGGAAGTCTGGGTGGATACTCAGGTACTCAACCAACGTCAGGCGGATCATTGCTCGCCCCCTTCCCAAACGGTGGCCAGCTTTCCGACCGCCCATGCGTCGACCAACTCGCGAGCGGACAACAGCCCGTCGCCTTCGGTCGATCGCGTTGAGTCGAAGCCCCAAGGGGCGGCCACGTATTCGGGCTGTTGCGACGCAACGTGCCATAGGGCGGTCGTGATTGCCTCGTCGACTTGCCGGCAGAACGTGCAGTTCTCCCAGACCGTGGCAGACTCGCCCGGTTCAGTTTCCCCGCACTGGTAGCGGAGACACTGGGCGGCCTTGATCGCGGCCAGCAGCGTGTAGGGCTCGCCGATTGGCTTGCCACCGCGTTGCGGCTCCCGCCCCTCCGGTCCGCGGCCGCAGTAGTCGAAACGCGTAACCGCCCAGTCGTCGGCGTGGTGCGGATACCGGGCGAGCACGGCTCGCACGTTCGCCAGTTGCAGCCGCTCGCCCATCTGCTGGCAAGCTTCCCACGCCTCGGGCGGGCGTTGCACGTTGTCGGGATACTCCCACAGCCAGACGGCCCGGTTGATCGTCTCGTTCGACACCATGAAACTAGACACAGCCTCACCTCGCAGGTTTGAAGTGTTGGGGTAAGCTCGCTCGCCCGTGTGCCAGCACGGGCGGCGGGTGTTATCTCCGTCGATACTGCCCGTCGAAGTGGCAGACCGAATCGGATGGATAGCGGTAGTGGCGGCGGATAACCTCGGCCGCCTCGTCGAGTGTCCAAGCTCCGCCAACGCAGCGGCCGCAGGCGGCATCGGCCCCTAGCATCGCCATAGCGACGAATGGGCCGCCTACCCTGGCCGGGCGAAGCACAACGCCCAGGAATTGGGCCTGGAACGGATCGCCGGCAATCGACAGGTAACCGATTGCGTGAGCGACGACCCGCGATCGATCGCGGTCGCTCATCGTTCATTCTCCGAGGTAGAGATAGAAACGCCCGTCGCCGCCGTCCGTTAGTTCGCCCTCCCGCTCGGCAAACTGCGTCAAGTCCCACAACGCAGAGGCACAGGCGGAATTGCCCATCGGGACAACTTCGCATTCAGAGAACACGCCGAGCGAAAGCAGCTGGAGCCGCACTCCCTGCGCCTCCGCATCGGTTAACTGCCGCGTACCGTCGAGAAACGCGGTAACGTCAACTTCGCAATCTGCGGGCAAGCTGCGATTGAGTTTCGGCGGCGGGGCGATCGTCAGACGCGGGTATCGATTCCGCACCGAATCGCAAGCGGCGATGTAGTCCACCGCTCGGAAGAAATGCGACGCATCGGGCCCGCATAGCTCAAAGAGCGATTGCCCAACGCCCCAATACGCCCCGCCCGGATCGTAGCCTTTGGCCGTCGATCCAAACGCCGAGCAACTCACACTCGCACTCGCCCCACGTATCGGGGTTGTTGGAAACTCGGCCTAGGCTCGCTCCGCGAGAAGGATCGCCGCACCAACCCGGATCGGGCGTTTCGTTCGTTGCGTTCATAGCTCCTCATCCTCCCGAGGCATTGCGAGAAACGAGCCAAGCAGAATCAGCACAAGGCCGAGCCATTCGCGGAATCTCACGGCTCGCCCCCTTTCGCGTACATGTTTCGGGCCGCGTGGAAGACGGCGGCAAGCGCGAGGTCTGATAGAGCGGGCGGCATGTTGTCTGCCACGTTCCAGAGCCGCATCAGCCGGCAGCGGTCGCCGGCACGCACGGCAGCAACGCAGCGGCTCTGAAACCGCGACACATGCCGCAGTCCATAGCGGCGTACGTGGTGATCCTTGAAGACAATCACGGCTCGCCTCCTTTCCGCCGCTTCCGCTCTTGCTCGGCGGCCTTCGCGTTGAGGTGGTCGCACACTTGCCGAACCGCATCGACCAGCCAAGCGGCGTCGCGGGTGCGGCTGGTCGTCAATTGGGCGATCGGCTCGCCAGACCGGTAAACGGTCGTGATGTCGAACGGGTCGCCGGTGCGCGCCGGGAAAATCGGCGGCGCGATTCGACCCGGCTTTCGGGCGCAGCCGCCGTGCCGAACGTCAACGGTCAACATGGCTGACCACCTTTCGCCTCAATGCGGAGCGACAGAATCCGGGCGGACGGATCGAGCGGGCAACCGGTCTCAACGGCGAACCACAGATCGGCGGCGGCGGCCGCGATGCTGCGGCAGTAGTTCGGGCCGTACTCGCGAAACGGCTCGGCCCGCTTCAGAAGCTCCGCGGCGTCGGACCGCGTGAACGTCTTCGCGAATAGGTCTCGTTGGACGGGCCGCATGGCTCGGCGGCCGGCGGCGGAAACTACGGCAGACACTGCCAACATCTCCAGGGATTCGGCGAACGCCCCGCAGCCCCTCGCCGCGGGTTCGCCGGAATCGTTGCGCCCCGGCTGCAAACTCAATCGGGGCGAGGGCGGCAGGAGACACGACCGTGCGGTCGAGTGGTAGAGATGACGGCGTTTACGCTGCTGCCGTGAGAAGCCGAAGACACGCGTTGCTGTTGAGCGGCAAGCGGGGTTGGGTGAATTCGGCGGGAGTCAACCACGGCCGAGCTTGACCCCTTCGCCCGCGTAACGGGGGCGCCTGATTTTTTGCGACGAGTGCGGCCGCGCAACTAACCTCGGAGCACGATCCATGCGGCCTCTCCGGACTCCGGACAATCGCACAGGACCTTTACTTATATAAAGGTCCTATGTCCGATGTCCCCAGTCACGGATTTGAGGTGGGACGCAGGGCGGGATACGTCCCATGTCCGATGTCCGCAGTGGGAGCTCGCCCCAATTGATAGCTAGGCTGGCACAGCCGCTTTTTCCCAAAGTGAGGTCTGTTTGCTGCCTTGCAGGTTCGGCTGACCGTCTTCAAGGCGTAGCCCCAAGTTCGCTCCGCGTAATCTCCAGAGAACGGCAATGCGCGACATGGTGAGCGTTTAGCTTGCCTCGTCTTCCATGGTGATCAACGCGTCGGCGACGATGGTGTCTTCTTCGACTTTCGGTTCGGACTCGTCACGCACGCACTTGGCGACGTCCGCGTCGACTTGCTCCGCCGGCCAGTAGACTTTGGCGGGCTTGCTGCGCTTGATCTCGCCTGGCTTGCTCTTGCGGAAACCGAGTTGTCCGAGATTAACCAAGGCGTCGAGCGACGACCCAGCAGCGTCGCTCGATAAGCCGACGTCATCGCGGACCGCTGTCTGGGTCACCAAGCCGCCGCGCGACAGCTTGTAGACTGACTCTAGCACCTTGGTCTGGAGCGGTGTGAGCCGCGGCTCGTCGGCACCGGCCGGCTCAAACGCCACTGTGTCGTCAGTCAAGTCGGTTACGGTCACATCCCACTTTTGGCCAGTCGTCTTGCCGTCGATTCCCTCGTCGATGTCGAGGTTATACCTGCCGGTGAACCCATCGGTGCCCATCACGTTGACGCCGAGCGCGTGACAGCCGTCACTCATGTAAGGACTCCGTCGGCCGATCATTAGATTGCCACGTGCCACCTCGGACACGCCCGCTCCTGTCATTTCGTCGTGGGTATGGAACCCGGCCGCCTCGCCTCTCGGGCGATTAGTTGCGTTCCCCTTACTGATGTGGTGGATGAAGCCGATCGCGCAGCCCAGCTCGCTCGCGTCCTTCCACAGGCCATAGACGCGGTCGTACACGACACTGGCGTTCGTCTGGAACGACGTGTCGTTGGGGTTGCTGTTGAGCGCCATCGTGCAGGGGTCAATCATCACGTACTCGAGACCCAACTCGCGAATCGACCAAAGGATCGCTTCCTTCCACTGATCCTGATCGATGCGAGGCGCAAGGTTCGACATGAACAACTGACCTTCCGCGTCAGCACCTCGCTCTTCGCACAGCGTGCGATAGCGTCGCTGCATCACGGTATCGCGGGTTTCAGCGCTGAAGAACGCTGTCTTGTACTTCCGCGCGACATCGAAGTACCCCAGGAACGGTGTGCCGGTTGAGAGGGAGAACATGAAGTCGAAGCCGATCGCTGACTTGAGCGATTTGGTCGGCCCGGCGATGAAGAATAGATCGTTCTTGACGCTGATGTCCTGCACAATGAACTCGATCTCACTGCTGCCCATCCCATACTCTGTAATGTCAACGAGTCCTGTGCGGATTGGTGGCCCGCATATAGCCGTAGTCTCCGACCCGATTCTGATACACGCGTCGGCCTTGGCGTCGAGCCGGGTGTGCCGCTCGATCTCCTCTTCGGTCAACGGTGCGAAGACCTCGACAGTCTTCTTGGCCCCCTCGTACTTGTGCCAGAGCTGGTCGTCGGTCCACTCCGGCGAGCACTTGTGCTGGTTGATCCATTGCAGCATGTCCCGCACTTGGCCCTCGTTGAGCATCGCCTTGCGGACCGTGCAGACCATCGCGAAGAGCTTGTCGTGCCCGCGCTCGCCGCTGACCGAGTCGTCCATCGCCATCAGCCTGGCCTTGAGCTCGTCGATCTCCCATTGCGGGGCGTCGTCCTTCTCGTACTCCCCCTGGTAGCTCGCCGTCCCGGTGGCCGTCGACAACTTGCCGGCGAAGTGCTCGGACCAGAGCTGATCGATCGCCTCCTGGTTGTCGATGACGTCCCGGCCCTCGTAGCCAGGCAGCGGCTGACCGGTGAAGGCGAAGTAGCGGGAGTGGTGGTACACCTCCAGGGCGGTCCCCGGGCCGCCGGGCCCGTCGGTCCGTTTGCCACTGGTCGGGATCGGCAGCTCGCCGCCGACCCATATCTTGACCCCGCGTCCGCTCGGGCTGATCTCGCAGTAACTGTTTACCGACTTGATGATTGCCTCGGCCCACTCGGCCAAGACGCCGTTTTCGAGACAGTTGTCCAGGTCGATGCCGACCAGCCCGTCGCCCTGGGCGAAGACGTACCCCAGGCCGGCGTCGGCCGCTTCGCCCATCGCCTCGGCCAAATCGTGATCGGCCCAGTGCGATGGATCGGAGACGCTCGCCAGCGTCCCATCGAGGCGCAGCGGCTTCTTCGACCCACGCATATCACGCCAGCGGACCCAACGCGGCTGGCGGGTGAGACGGGACGGGATGTTCTTGCTGACAGACATGGTTGGCTCATTGGAATCGGGGCATGGACTTAGCGTGATGCCGGACAGCCGTAGCTTCGCTCTCCTACATTGATATGCCTCCCGGAAGTCAAACAGGCAGCGACAAGTCAGCGGCAAACCCCAGCTTTGTCTGTCTGTTGGTAGTGCTTAGCACGACTGCAATAGTTAATCGTGACAGTCAAACGCCTTCTAACGAATGCTCGACCCGCTGCCGACGACACTGCAAGTGCTGCAACTCTCACAATCCGACGTCTGACAGTCGCGAAGGCTTACTCGACCAACGCTTACGATCGAGTGGGCCAACCTGGCTTCAAGCCCAGCATGGCGCGTGTCGCCGAACATCGGGTGAAGGCTAGTTACGGATTGAATGCGGGCAGCGTGTTTCAATCCGCGCCCCCGCGTGGGGGGCGATGGCAATAAAAAAGCCCACGCCTCCCCCGTGTGGGGTTTCAATCCGCGCCCCCGCGTGGGGGGCGATGCCGGTGAGCACGGCGACGCCGCGGCGGCTGCCGAGTTTCAATCCGCGCCCCCGCGTGGGGGGCGATCCGGGGGCGTGGTCGTCCGCGGCGAAGACAGCTTGTTTCAATCCGCGCCCCCGCGTGGGGGGCGATGGCAATAAAAAAGCCCACGCCTCCCCCGTGTGGGGTTTCAATCCGCGCCCCCGCGTGGGGGGCGATGCAATCTATCGCTGCCCGATGCTGCAGTCGGATGGTTTC
>JBCDJN010000178.1:0-6125 GCA_039414355.1 Planctomycetota bacterium
CGCCGCCGCCCCGGCGCCCGCCGCTGCCGAAGGGCCCACCATCAACAGCCCGATGGTTGGCACCTTCTACCTGGCTTCGAGCCCAGAAGCGGCGCCCTTCGTCAAGGTTGGCGATCAGGTCGGTCCCGAGACGATTGTCTGCATCGTCGAGGCGATGAAGGTCTTCAACGAAATCCCGGCCGAGTGCTCCGGCAAGATCGCGGCCGTGTTGGTGGAGACCGGCGCCGCCGTTGAGTACGGCCAGCCCCTCTTCCGCCTCGAGCCGTAGCCGCCGCCCCACCTCGCCCACCGGCACGCGATCTCTTGGAAGCGGCGCAGGTCCGCGGCCAATCGCCACCGGCCATTCGCGACGGGCCACGAGCCCTCGCCACTACCCATGTACCAACGCATCCTCATCGCCAACCGCGGCGAGATCGCCCTCCGCATCATGCGGGCGTGCAAAGAGCTCGGCATTGAAGTTGTGGCCATCTACAGCGAGGCCGACCGCGGCGCCGAGTACCTGCGGCTGGCGGACGACGCCTTCTGCGTGGGCCCCGCCAAGGCGGCCGACAGCTACCTGAAGATCGCCCGCGTCATCTCCGCCGCCGAGGTGGGCAACGTGCAGGCCATCCACCCCGGCTACGGGTTCCTGGCCGAGAACGCCCACTTCAACGAGATCTGTCGGAGCTGCAACATCGACTTCATCGGCCCCTCGCCCGAGGCGATGAACAAGCTGGGCGATAAGAACAGCGCCCGCGACCTGGCCCGCTCGGCCGGCGTGCCGGTGGTGCCGGGCAGCGAAGGCATTGTGACGAAGGAGTCCGAGGCGCTCGACTTCGCCCACGAGGTCGGCTTCCCCGTCCTCATCAAGGCCACCGCCGGCGGCGGCGGCAAGGGCATGCGCGTGGCGGCCAACGACCTGGCGCTCACGTCGTCGCTGCAGCAGGCCCAGGCCGTGGCCGCGGCCGCCTTCGGCAACGGCGCCGTTTACCTGGAGAAGTACATCGAGCACCCGCGCCACGTCGAGGTGCAGTGCATCGCCGACTCGCACGGCAACTTCCTCCACCTGTGGGAGCGCGACTGCTCCACGCAGCGGCGCCACCAGAAGCTGATCGAAGAGAGCCCCAGCCTGTCGATCAGCGAAGAGACCCGCGTCGAGATGTGCCAGGCCGCCTGCCGGCTGCTGGAGAAGGCCGAGTACGTCAACGCCGCCACGGTGGAGTTCATCGTTGACCAGGAGGGCAACTACTACTTCATCGAGGTCAACGCCCGCATCCAGGTGGAGCACCCGGTCTCGGAGATGGTCACCGGCATCGACCTGATCAAGGCGCAGCTGATGGTCGCCTCGGGCGAGGAGCTGCCGTTCAAGCAGGAAGATATCGTCCCCCGCGGCCACGCCATCGAGTGCCGGATCAACGCCGAAGACCCGGCCCGCAACTTCCAGCCCTCGCCCGGCATGATCAAGCAGATCATCCCGCCGGGCGGCTTCGGCGTGCGGTGGGAGAGCAACACCCACGCCGGCTACCTGGTGCCGCCGCACTACGACTCGATGATCGGCAAGCTGATCGTCCACCAGCCAACGCGCGACGAGGCGATCGCGTGCATGCTCCGCGCCCTCTCCGAGCTCAAGGTGGAGGGCATCAAGACCACGGTCCCCATCCACCAAGAAATCCTCAGCCACACCGCCTTCGCCGAAGGGCGGATGGACACGACGTTCGTTGAACGAACGTTTATGGATTGAGGGCGGCCGCTTCCCTAACGCCGCAGCCGATGGTCACACGCAAAGGGGACTTGTGTATCCGCTTAGTGGCTGCTAGGTTGGCGGGCAAGACCAACGAGTGCTCGTCTTCGTCGTGATTGCGTGACGAGCATTTCGCTTTCGTGTCACGTACGAATCAACGAAGAGCCCGAACTCATGCATTACTTCTTGAGACTGCGATGCGCGGCAGTCTTTGCCACGTTCACGGCTGCTTGGTCGAGTGTTGCCAGCGCTGCCGAAATCGACGGGCTGAACATCCCGGATGACTTCGCCGGCCATTTGGTTGCCACGCAGACGATTCAAACCGGGTACATCGACGACCTGACGCCGGGGCAAGGGTTCGGCGAGGGTTCCGAACTCAACCAGCTATTCGTCGATCCGAACGTGGATGATGGTTTCTTGAAGATTGGGGTAACTGGCAACCTTGACAACTACCCGTTTCCCGATGGCCCGGTTCACGGATTTGTCTTCTTTTTCGATACCGTAGCCGGCGGCAAGTCAACACTTGATGAGTTCGTGCCTGGTGTAGACGGAGAACGGTTCTTACTCCCGCTACTCGACGCTCGATTTGATGTCGGTTTTGAGCCCGACTTTGCCTTGGTCATTAACGCAGTCAGTCCTCGAGGCCTACCCAACAGCACTTTTTACGTTGATCTATTCGACCTGTCGTTGGTATCGAAACGCTACCTCGGGCGTGGGGCAGTCGGCTCCGGTACCGGCTTGCTAATCGAAGGAGAGAACCCCGACGGAATGATGCTCGCATTGGACAATAGCAATACCGCTGGAGTCCACGGAGAAGAGCCCGGTGAACTCGATGCAGGTGCTGCTTCCGCGACCAGTGGGATGGAACTCTCTATCCCCATTAGTTACCTGTCGCTTGCTCCGGGCGCCGACTTAGGGGTCCATGCCATGATTACAAGTCACGCCCTCTACACAGCTTCTTCTCTCCAACGCCACGCTGAGGGCTTCTCTAATCAGAGCTTGCCACCGTTTCCTGTAGGCACCTTAAATGGCACCTACAGTCGGCGTGACCCGGACGTGTTGGATTTTCGCACGCTTGAAGGTGATCAGTTCGCAAGAGTGCGAATCGTGCCTGAGCCAACGACAGTAAGTGCGTGCGGCCTGAGTCTTATGGTTGCGTGCTGGCGTTTTCGACGACCGACCGTGTAACTTCGACTGATGACTGCACGCGACGAACGGTTGCCTCAGTCGCGTCGTCGCTACCGCCTTGCGTAACCGCGAAGGACTTGACCGCACGCAACTAAGCCCACGCTGAGAGCATCGAGCCGCGGTCAACGTCTGCCCCGATTCATTCGCGTTTATTCGCGTCATTTGCGGTCAATCGCCTGCACAAGACGAGACCCCCGATCTCGCGGACAGAGCGGCCACTCGCGTCAGAAGATGGCCCAAGAATCGCCGCCGGTGGCACAAAACGGGGTACTGGCCTCTTACTGTGTGGGTTCCAACGTTTTCTCCGCCGCGCGCTCCAGTAACTCCCGCAGCGACCACGGCTTGTCCGTCAGCCCGCTCGCCATCGCCGGCGTCTGCTTGCCCTCTAGGCCGGTGTTCACGCGGCAGTAGTTGTACCAGGCGAAGAAGATCGCCAGCATCGCCTTGTGGTGCTTGAGGCTCTTGCTGTGGCCGTTGGTGAGCCGGGTGAACCACCGCAGGTGCATCCGCAGCGACAAGTTCAATCGCTCAACGTGGCTGGTGCAGGTCTTCTCCAAGTCCGGGCTGCCCATCCGACTGTGCTTCTCGGCGCCGATTATCGTGGCCGGCGAGTACCGCGTGGTGACCTGCGTGCTGGCGTACTGCTTGACGAGCTGCGCGAAGTCCACGCTGCCGCGGAACACGAACGGCACGGTCATGCGGTAGGCGGCCAGCCCGTCGCTAGAGAGCTGAAACCGGGCGGCCGTCGCTCGGCGTAGCTTGGTGAGGAACGACCAGCACGAGCGGCTGTCGCGGTCGCCAACGTGGTGGGCCAGCACCAGCTTGGTGTTCGACTCCACGGCGATCCAGCACCACGAGTCGCCCAGCCCTTCGCTGCGGTTGCGGTCGATGCGTCGCTTCTCTTTGAGCCCGACGAACGACCAGATTTCGTCCGCCTCAACGTCTTGGGCCTCGACACCCTCCAAGCTGTCCAGCAACGCCTCGCAGTTTTCGCCGGCGGCCAAGATCAGGTCGCCCAGCGTGTCGCGGTCGGTGCCGGTCAACCGGTTGATGGCCCGCAGGCTCATCCCTTCGAGCATCATGCCGAGCGCCGCGGTCGCCTGCCGCATGCTGATCCGCAGGGCGCCGAGCGGGCGGGGGCGATCCTCGGTGAACGTGGCGCCGCACCGCTTGCACTTGTGCCGCTGGTTGCCGTGGCGGTCTTTGCCGTGCTTCTGCGTCTGCTCGTGCGGGAAGGACTGAACGACCATAGCGATTGCTCCCGGGTGGGGGCCCTCGCTAGACTGAAAGTACCACGTCGCAGTCAGGCGAAAGCCGATTGTGATGGCCCCGGTTGGATTGCCGTCCTTCCGGGGCTCTTTTGGCCTCTTGAATTTAGTATACGTATTTCAAAGGCTGTGTCTATGGATTGGGGTTGAATATCGAATACTTTTTTCAATAATTGCGGCATGGCTAAGAGACCGGGGAAACACGGCGGGAAGCGAGAAGGTGCCGGAAGGCCCAAGGCGCCCGCCGGTGAGCGTCGTGACAAGGTCTTCTCGATCAAGCTGACCGTTGACGAGAAGGCGCTGCTGGACGATACCGAAGCCCGCAAGTGGGCACGGGATGTCTTGCTCAAGTCCGCTCGTCTACGTGCCCGATGACGAGACACGCGAGGTGCCGCGTGCTGCAACACGCGACACCCCGGTGCTCGCCTTAAAGGTATGAACACGCGTGGCGTCCAACTCACGACACACCTCCTTAGCTCTGCGGCCAGCACGTGGAAAACGCAAGTCGTTAGCAACAGGCGCTTTGCGTAAAGCGCCTAAATTACCTTGACTTAACGACTTGCGCCGTTATAATGAGGTCGTTCTTTGACAGTTGAATGCTAAGTGGACCGCCCGGGTATCGAACCCGGCCGCGCAGGGTATAAGCCCTCGCGTCCAACCTGGACGGCCCGAGACACAAACAAGTCCCCGCCGGGGATCGAACCCGGGGTCGGCGATTGCAAAACGCCTGCCTTACCACTTGGCTACGGGGACGTTGTCTGTGGATTGCAAACGAGCCGTGGCGACGAGACCGGCCAAAGTCAAACAGTCGCCACGACTCGCGGGAACCGCTTAGCAGCTACGCAAACGGCCCGGCTCGCACAACGTGCAAGTCGGGCCGTTTCGTGTTGAATCGGACTCCGATGTCCATCATCCAATCCCTGGGCTGTCGCTATTCTTCGTCGGGTAGTCGGTACACGCGGGGCGCGTCCACGGTCTCGTCCGCGACCAACTTCCCTCGCTTTAACATGCTGGTAAGGGTGCTGTTGATGACGGCGTTGTTCGCCGTGACTTGATCTGCGATGGCCTCGCGAATGTCCTTCGCTGTTCCGCCCTCAGGATGAAAAAACAACCACTGCTGAATTGCGGCGGTGGTCCCAATCTTGTTGTCGTTCGCGCCCTCGGCGCCGGGAGGCCGCTTAGATAATCGCCATCGCTTCTTGTTTCCCTTGCTTCTGCTCTCGTCGATCTCGAATCGCTCTTTGTGCTTGCTGTCGTAAACGACAGTACGAACTTGGCCAGCATCAAGACTGCATGCAGCAGCAATATCGGCGACAAACGCCGACTCACCGTTGAGCCGCTCTAGATGCTCAATGACCCGTTGGGCATTCGCATCTTGCTGGCCTGAGACCCTGGCCTGTCGCGGTGCATCAACACGAGCGTCGCCCGATGACCGGATGAGGTCAGATGCATCTAAAACGAGCTGCGGGTACTTCTTGCCGATCTCGACAAGCGCCTCTACCGCGGCCGTCATGTCGGCTTGCTTGGCGATCAGCGCGTCTAGCGGACTTTCCATGCCCGAATCTTACCGACGCCGGAAGAGAATGCAACAGCGCCAACGCTGGAAAGTTTGATGAAAAATTGACGGATGGTTGTCGTCTGTTCACGTCTTGGGCTGTTCGCCGGATTTGTTTGATGCCTGCCGTGCGACACACCACCGCCCATCCTCATCCAGCACAAACCGCCCCGCGTGGTATCTGAGGCTCCCCCGCAGGTTCTCCACTAGCCGCCGCGGATCGTCCCCAGCCCGGCAGCCCCGCGCCTGAACTTCGGCCGCCAGCTCGATGAGCGACAGCGGCCCCCGCTCGGCGAGCACCACCTCGGCGGCCGCCACGGCGGTGTAGCCCTCCAGCTCGCCCGACGCCCCCGGCGCCGGCTTGAAGCAGCGACGCAGCCGGCTCTTGGGCTGC
>JBCDJN010000179.1:0-6044 GCA_039414355.1 Planctomycetota bacterium
AAACCCGGCGAGAATCCAGGCGGAACCCAATCGCCGCCCGCGGAATGGGCGGGACCGGTAGGGTTAGGCAAGCTGTGCACGCTCTTCGGCGCGGCTACTGCGGCAGCAGCGACTGCAACGCGTTGAACGGGGCGAGCGTTGGGGCGGCTTCCGGCAAGACCGTGGGCGGCGAAGACGGCTGCGCCGCTCGGTCACCTGCTTGGGCGCCCACCGCAACCTGACCAAGCGGCTCGTACCGGCCGGTCTCCACGTCGGCAAGATGCCCGTTTACGGGCCGGTGCCAGCCCTCCCGCTGCGGTGGCCGCCAACGGCCGCAGCACGTGTTGGGGTGCAGAAGCGAGTTGCAGCACGGGCGGTTGTAACGCCCGTCGCAGCAGCCAACATGCCCCGGGTCGCACTGGTAGTAAACGTTGTGGTTGCGAAGCGAAGTGCTCGAGGCGAGCGGCATGCCGTTGGTGTAAGTCGTGACCGGGTCGAGCAGCCGGTTCCCGGCCGGCGCCGTGGCCGGGAGCACCGCCAACGCGGCGAACAGAACGGGCAGAAGGCGACGCATGGCGTGTTCCTCCGTGCAATGGGCCCGAGAGGGGGGACCCGTGGCGGGGTTCTTCGGGCGGGCTTCCGTGGGCGAGGCCGCGACGCGGCATAGCGCGGGACGCGGTACCCAAATCTGCCACACGTCAAGCCGTGGGACGGCGCCGGTGTTGCGAAAAAGCAACATCGCCCCGTCGGGCAACCGGCAGAACCGTCACCAGAAGCAAGCTCACCTTCCCGAGCTTCAAGTGGCGTCGCGGACGCGGCCCCGGGGGCAGCGGAGGTCAAACAAGGAGAGCAGCTCGCCGCGTGTCAGCCCGTAGCTGGCCGGCGTGTCGCCGCCGCCGGCCTCAAAGACGCGGGCGAAGAGTTCGCGCTTCTGGGCCAGCACCTCATCGATGCGCTGTTCGATGGTGCCCGCGGAGATCATCCGCGTCACGGTCACCGAGCCGGCCGCCCCGATGCGGTGCGCGCGGTTGATCGCCTGGTCCTCGACCGCCGGGTTCCACCAGCGATCGAACAGAAACACGTAGCGGGCAAACTGCAGGTTCAGCCCCACGCTGCCAGCGCCGTAACTCATCAACAGCACGTGGTGGCTGGGGTCGTGCTTGAAGGCGTGCAGCACCTCGTCCCGGCGGCGGTGCGGCACGCGGCCGTGGAACTGCAGCGGGCCGAACCGCTCCAGCCGCCCGGCGAGCCGCTCAATGGTCTCCACCCACTGGCTGAAGACGATCGCCTTGCGGCCGCTGGCGGCGCACTCCTCAAGCTCCGCCTCAAGCCGGTCCGCCTTGCTGCTGACGCCGGTCGCCGGGTCGAAGTTGCATATCTGCTTGAGCCGCAGCACGAGTTCGAAGACGTGTTGAATGGCGATCTCGCCGCCACCTTGGTCGCCGCTTTGGGCGCTCAGCTCGCCCAAGTGGATCACGCCCTCCTGCTCGGCACGCTCGTAGGTTTCCCACTGCTGCGGCGAGAGATCGATGTGCTCGTCCCGCACCAGCTTGGGCGGGAGGTCGGTCAGCACGCGGTCCTTGGTTCGGCGGAGCACGCTGTCGCTGACCGCCCGACGCAGCTCGCTCGGCGTCATGCCGGGGCGGAGCATGCCGGGCGAGACGAACTCGAAGATGCCGGCCAGATCGTCGGTGCTGTTCTCGATGGGCGTGCCGGTGAGCGCCCAACTGCGCTCGCGGCGGAGCGAGCAGACCGCCTCGCTGGTGGCGCCGCGTGGGTTCTTGATGCGTTGGGCCTCGTCCAGCAGCACCAAGTCGAAGGGCGGCGAATGGTTGGGGTCGGCCAGCAGGTCGCGGTCGCGAACCACGGTCTCGTAACCAACCAGCGTGACCCCCGCCCGCGGATCGGCCCACGCCTGCCGCCGGCGATCGGGCGGGCCATCGAGTGTGCTCACGGCCAGTTCGGGCGCCCAGGTCGCTAGTTCCCGTCGCCAGTTGGTGAGCAGCGGCTTGGGGCAGACCAACAGCACCCGGCGGGCCTGGCCGCTGTGCACCAGCAGGCGGATGGACGTCACCGCCTGCATCGTTTTGCCCAAGCCCATCTCGTCCGCCAGCACCGCGTGCCGACGAGGATAAAGAAACGCCACGCCGTCAAGCTGATACGGGAAGGGCGAGAAGGGAAACCTCAGCGACCGCGCGGCCAGCAGCGTCTCGAGCGGCGGTTGCAGCAGGTATTGCAGCCGGTCTTCGAGCCGAACAACATCCCGCGGCGGCCGGATGCGGGTCCTGCCCCGCGCCGCGCGGGGCTTTCGCTCACGACGCTCGTTGGCGACCGGCTTGCTTCGCCTAGGTTGGGAAGGCGACTGCTCCAGCGCTTGCCCCTCGGGCAAGAGCGCCCCGTAGCACTTCACCGCGAAGCCGATCGACGGCACCGAAGCGACGGCGGCATTGGGGAGCGGAGACAGCGCGAGCGCCGCCGGGTGCTCATCGGCCACCAGCTCCATCGCCGAGGCGAGCGGCTCACGCAACTCGGCCGAGGGCAGATGAACAGCCTCCCCGCTCAGTTCGATCAGCCGCGGCGAGGCGTCGCTTGGGGCTTCAGGCAGCGGCACGCGCGTCGCCCCCTTCGCCGCCGAGTCGCTGCGCCTCGCGGATGGCTTCGGCAACGCGGTCAAAGGGCTCGGCGGGCTCGATCGACTCGGCCAAGCGATTGATGCAGCCGGCGACGGCTTCGTCGTCTTGTCCGTCGGGCGCCAGGGCGTCGCCGCCGATGCCCGTCAGCGGATGCCAGCCCGCCGCCCGTTGCTGCGAATCGGCCAGTAGCACGAGCCACCGGTCGCCATCGCCGTCCATCGGAGCGAGGTCGGCGTCGGAGATCGCCAGCACCGTCGGTTTGAGCTTCGCGCGGCTCACCAGCGCGCCGCCGAGGCATTCGCCCAGCAGGTGCCTGCGGAGCGTGGCGCCGAACAGGATCCGCTGCGCGTGGCTCGGCTTGACCGGCGCCGTGCAGTGGAACTCGAGAGGCCGGCCGGTGCGGGAGACGATGAGGTAGCCGGCGGTGACGCCGTGGACGGGGTCTTCCAGGCAGTGGAGGTAGCCGAAGGTGGGGTCGCTGTCGCTGTTGCTAGCCATACCGCTCGCGGCCGAAGGGTCAGAGGGCGCTCGCCTGCCAAAGGCCATACGCCACCCAAGAAATCGGGCACTCGTGGCGTGCGACTTGAGCCGCACCCCGCCGCTAGCACCCGCACAATCGGCATCGCCGGCGACGCAAACCCAGACGTACCAATCGCTAACGGCTACGGGCTGCAGTGGTTGCAGGTGCCCGCGTTCTGCTGGAAAGGAAGTGGGCGATCCATTAAATTGTAGGACATGCCAAGCAGGGCAAGCCGGGCGTGGTTGAGGGGTTCTCCTTCGTCGCTTGCCAACAGCCTTGTTTGCACCGCTCAATCGTGCTGGTGACTCGCTGTTCCCGGTCAGGGGAGCTTCGACCCACCGCGCCGACTTCGTTCTCCCCGCGGCGCCGTCCCCTCCGACCCGAGCCGACCAGCACACGCCCTTAGACTGCGATCCAAGCTCCGAGGCTTCTACATGCCCAGCGACCAGACCCCCGCGGTACCTCTCTTCTCTCAAGTCGACGTAGGCGCCGCGGCCCAGCCGCAGCCGGTTCTGTCGCCGACCGAGCAGCAAACCGAACTGCTCCGCGAGGTGCTTTCCGCCCAGGACCGCACCAACGAGTTGCTGGAAGAACTGGTCGGCGCCATGGGCGCTCAGCAGAAGCAGCGGGTCGCCGAGCTCAAGCAGTGGAAGTCCGCCAACCCCGAGCTGGCCGACAACTGCCGCGACGCCGCCGAGTCGCTCAGCAAGGTGCAGGTAGAGTACCTGGAGCGGATGACCGACGAGATCAGCGACTCGAAGGAAGACCTAGTTTTCGGCGAGTTCATGCTCAACGAGTTCATCGACCGCTACGGCCCCCGCCTCGCCCACCTCAACGGCGTGATCCAGGTGCTCGCCCAGCTCAGCAGCGCCAGCGGCGACAAAGACCAAGCGGCGAAGTCGTAGCGAGAGGCTTTCAGCGGTCAGCTTCCTTGCGCGGCGTAAATAGGCGCCGCATACGACAGCGGACACGGCCGGCGCCACCTTAGCCAAGCTGATCGCTGACTGCTTAGAGCTGGCCGTCGCCGGCACAGCCGGCAGCGCGTTGCCGGGCGGCGGCGAGGCCGCTATCGTCACGTACGTGTGACCGATACGCCCCGCTGCGAGACTCTGGTGATGAGCTCCGCGACCGCCGTCTCTGACGAGGCGATCTCCGCCGCCAAGAAGACGCTCGACGACCACGCCGTTGAGACCGTCCACTGGCACTTCCACGAGTCAACCGGCTGCCCCTTCTGGCTCGAGAAGAAGAGCGAACTGAAGTTCGACCCGCTCACCGAGGTCAAGAGCTACGACGACCTCAAGAAGTTTCCTGAGTTCCAAGACGAGTGGCTCCGCGGCGGCCCGGTCCGGCGGTGGGTGCCCCAGGGCATCGCGGAAAAGCCGATCTACGTCTTCGAGACCGGCGGTACAACCGGCATCCCGAAGAGCCGGATCGCGCACGAGGACTTCCGCATTGACTACTCGCTCTTCAGCGACACGCTGCCGGACGAGTTCTTCCCGCCCGGCGCCAACTGGCTGATGCTCGGCCCAAGCGGCCCGCGCCGCTTGCGGCTCGCAGTGGAGCACCTCGCCCAGCACCGCGGCGGAATCAGCTTCTGCATCGACCTCGACCCGCGGTGGGTCATCAAGCTCATCAAGAAGGGCTGGATGGACCACCTCGAGGCGTACAAGAAGCACTGCATCGATCAGGCGATCACCATCCTGACTGCCGGCCACGACGTGAAGTGCATGTTCGGCACGCCCAAGCTGATTGAGGGTCTCTGCCTAGAGCTGGAAGAGCGCGGCACCAGCCTCGGCGAGTGCGGCGTCACCGGCATCTTCTCCGGCGGCACGGAGTTCACCCCGCAGTGGACCAAGTTCTGCGTGGAGGAGCTCTTCGGCGGCCCGCCTGAAGAGAGCGGCATCTACATGACGCCCACCTACGGCAACACCCTGATGGGCCTCGCGGCCAGCGGCCCCTGCAACGCCGAGAACAACTACAAGATCACCTACTACGCCCCGCAGCCGCGGGCGGTGGTGGAGGTGGTGGACTTTGACGACACCGACCGCGTTGTCGGCTACGGCGAAACGGGCCGCGCGAAGCTCACCACGCTGACCAAGGAGTTCTTCGTCCCCGGCTTCCTGGAGCGCGACGAAGGCGAACGCGAAGAACCGATCGACAAGTACCCCTGGGACGGCATGAGCGGCGTGCGGCCGTTTCGCAGGTTGGCCGAGGCGACAACGGTTGGGGTTTATTAGCCGCAGATGAACGCGGATGAACGCTGATGAAACTGCAGATACTGAACAGTTCGGGCCGCATCGGCGTTGCGATGTGCTTTACCAGTCTTCTGTCGCCATGTCTCACCGCCGAGGAACTGCAACATAGGAGCCGTCCGACCGCAGCCCTGCTAGAACGTCAGCTACCGATAGGCCACTTAGGGGAACCCCTAGGTGTGCTTGTCGAGGTGCAGGGCTTCTACGAAGTGAAGTTGGATCCGCCGGGGCGAGTGAGCAAGATCTCCCCGCCTACTATGCTCCATATTGAGACAGTTAATGGTCGCAAGCTTCGTAACGCAACTGCCTTCACATTCGCCAAGGACAGTCTCTACAGAGCAGTGAAGCCAAGCGACGGTGAGAAGTTCCGACTGCTTGGCTACGAGACAGGGTTCTTTACCGGATTGGTAGAAGGAACTGCCGACTTAGAAGTCGTCGCCGCCAGGCCGGCACGTGGCGACTTCCGCTACCAGCGGAGGTTTGTTGTGATGAAGGATGTCCTGAAGAACATCAGTGAGCGTGACGCAATCCGACTACGCTAAGCAGCATCCGCGTGTATCTGCGTCCATCGGCGGCCATTATGCAAACAGCTAGCGACTGCGGCTAACGTTGCCAGACATCATGAACCGTGTTGCCTTCGCAGTATCGCTACTGATCGCC
>JBCDJN010000180.1:0-6017 GCA_039414355.1 Planctomycetota bacterium
GCACGACGTGCCAGGGCTGATCGAGCTGATCGGCGGCGACCGGGCCTTCATCGCGAAACTCGACGAGATGCTCGCCGCCGAGCCGACCTTCGACGTCGGCGAGTACCGCGGGGTGATCCACGAGATGACCGAGATGGTTGCCTGCAACATGGGCCAGTACGCGCACGGCAACCAGCCGGTGCACCACGTGCTGTACCTGTACAACTTCGCGGGCGCACCGTGGAAGACGGCCGCACCGGTGCGGCAGGTGGTCGACGAGCTCTACGGCCCGGGGCCGGATGGGTACTGCGGCGACGAGGACAACGGCCAGATGTCCGCGTGGTACCTGTTCAGCACGCTGGGGTTTTATCCGGTCTGCCCCGGGAAGGCGGGCTACGTAATCGGCAGCCCGCGGTTCTCGCGGGCGACGATCAACCTGCCCGAAGGCCGCAAGCTGGTGATCGAGTCGCCCGGCGTTTCAGACTCGGCGATGCACGTCGCTTCGCTCCGAATCAACGGTGAGCCAGTGACGCGCTCTTGGATCCGCCACGATGAGATCGTCCGTGGCGGAAAGCTGACGTTCGTGATGAGCACCGAGCCGAGCAGGAGTTGGGGCTCGGCGGCGCAGGATCGACCATTCGTCGACGACCGTGCGAAGGACACGCCGTGACAGTCTACCGAGCGTCTCTCGCGGTGGTGTCCACCTTGATGTGCGGGAGCCTGGTCGCCGCCCACGACTTTGGGCGTTGGGGCGATGAGACGCTAGCGATGATCGAGCGTGACTTCGCGGTCCCGGGCTCCCGGCTGCTCGCGGAGGAGGTCCCGCGAGACGGCGAGCGCCCGCGACCCGCCTTCGTATGGCCCGCGGGTGTGCAGCTCTCTGCTTACGCCGCCGCAGCGCAGCTCTCTGGAGTCTTCGACGCGAAGCTAGCCGGATACGTAGACGCCCTTGAGGCGCACTGGGTCGTCCATCGGGGCGTGGGCGGCTACAACGCCGCGGCCAATGCGCCGCCCGACCGCTACTACGACGACAACGCCTGGCTGGTGCTCGGGCTCGTCGAAGCCTATGAAGCGACGGGCGAGCAGCGCTACCTCGAGCGGGCCCGGCAGGCGTTCGCCTTCGTCATGACGGGTGAGGACGACCGGTTCGGTGGCGGCGTCTACTGGCGCGAGAACGACCGCAGCACCAAGAACACCTGTTCCAACGCCCCGGCGGTTGTGGGTGCCTTGCGCCTCCACCAACACGGCGGCGGGGGCGATGACCTTGAGATCGCTAAGCGGCTCTACCGGTGGACTCTCGACAACCTCTTGGATACCGAGTCCGGGTTGCTGAACGACCACATCAAGCAAGATGGCACGATCGACACGCGGCGGTACACCTACAACACCGGACTCATGATTAGGGCGGGCTCCTTGCTATTCGCCGCGACCGGCGATGGCCGCTACCTGCGCGACGCTCAAAACCTAGCCGACGCCTCGGAGCGTCGATGGGTCGATCCCGGAACGCGGCGTCTCACCGGCGGCGCCAAGTTCGCGCACCTGTTGCTCGAAGCGCTGCTCGAATTCGACCGCGTGGCGCCGGACGGCCGCTGGCCGGAGGTCGCTGATGCGACGGGACTCGGGCTCCTTGGCTCACGCGGCAAAAACTCGGAGCGCTACCCGGCGCAGTGGTCGGCAAAAAAGTGGGCGCGACCCTCGCGTGCCCTGATCGACCAAGCGAGCGCCGCGCGCGCGTTCTACGTGCTGGCGATGAGCCGCAGTGGGAAGAGTACGCCCGCGGCGGCCAGGGGGGACTCGACGGATGGCGGATGAAGTCGTCAGCGAATCGAAAGGCGTGTCGCGGCCGGGGGCGAAGCCCGCTGCCGTGCTCGGGCCGTTCGCGACCGTGACCCTGCTCTTCTTCTATTGGGGTTTCATCACGGTCATGAACGACGTGTTGATCCCCTTCCTCAAGGAGAGCTTCGCCCTCAGCTACTTTCAGGCGGGGCTCGTGCAGTTCGCTTTCTTCGGCGCCTTCTTCGTCGTTTCGCTGATCTACTTCCTCGCGTCCGTCTCCGGCGGCGACCCGATAAACCGGATCGGCTACCAACGCGCCATCGTCGGCGCCCTGGTTCTATGCGCGGCGGGATGCGCACTGTTCACTCCGGCCGCCGGCGCCGCCTCGTACGCCTTCATCCTCGGAGCGCTGTTCCTTGTCGCCACGGGCGTGACGATCTTGCAGATAGCCGCCAATCCGTACGCGGCGGTCCTCGGCAAGCCAGAGAACGCCGCGACAAGACTTAACTTAGCGCAGGGCTTCAACTCCCTCGGCACGACGCTGGCTCCGCTCGTCGGCTCGTTGCTCCTCTATCAGGTCTTTACCAGAGAAGGGGAACTCACCCTCAACGCGATCGGATCGACCTACTTGATCTACGGCGGAATCTGCTTGGTGCTCGCTCTCGTGGTCGCCACCAGTAGGCTGCCCGCAATCGTTAGCGATCCGAGCGAAGGTCGCACCAGCGCTGGCGGCGCGCTCGCGTTTCCTCAGCTCCGCTACGGCATGGCCGCCATCTTCTTGTACGTCGGCGCCGAGGTCGCCATCGGCAGCTACCTGATCAACTTCATGGCCGATGCGAGCGTCATGGGCTGGGCAGAAGACGTGGCGAGTTTGTATCTCGCGTACTACTGGGGCGGCGCCATGATCGGCCGCCTGTGCGGGGCGATCGCGATGACGAGCGACGTGCCGGCAAGCAAGAAGTCCGCGCTGATGGTTGTCACGGCGGTGTGCCTCGTCGGGTTGCTCTACGCGGTGACGGCCGTTAAGCCCGAGGGGCGGCTGCCGGTGGTCGAAGCGCTCCCCTTTGTTGGGATGGTCGTCCTATGTCTGGCCGCTTTCGCCGCCGGCAGGGGCAAGCCGGCGCCGGTCCTCGCCGTCTTCTCCGCCACACTCGTCGCGCTGCTGCTGGTGGCGGCTGGCGGTTCCGGTCGGGTCGCCCTGTGGGCGGCGCTCGGGGCGGGGCTGTTCAACTCGATCATGTGGTCCAACATCTTCACCCTTTCGATCGATGGACTCGGAGAACACACCACGCAGGGGTCGTCGCTGCTGGTGATGATGATCGTGGGCGGCGCTCTCTTCCCTCTAGTAATGGGCTTAGTTGCCGACGCGGCGGGAATCCGCGCCGCTTTCTACGTGCCCATCCTCAGCTACGCCTACGTCGGCTGGTTCGGGTGGTGGAACACGCGACGCCTCGCATCCGAGGGGCCGGCGGGATGACATCGACGGTAGTCGATCGACCACTCGTCCTTACCCTCGACGCGGGCGGGACGAATTTCTCGTTCGCGGCGATGCGTGCCGGCGAATACGTGGGCGACCCGGTGGTGCTCCCCGCTCAAGCGCACAACCTTGAGAAGAGCCTCGCCAACCTCCGCACGGGCTTCGAGCGAGTCGCCGCGGCGGCGGGCGAGCCGGCTGATGCGATCAGCTTTGCGTTCCCCGGTCCGGCCGATTACGCAGCGGGTGTGACGTACAACCAGGGAAACTTGCCCGCCTATGCCGACGGCGTGCCGCTAGCAAAGATCATCGGCGACCACTTCGGTGTTCCGGTGCTGATCAACAACGATGGTGATCTGTTCGCGCTCGGCGAGGCTCTGTTCGGTCGGCTGCCGGATATTAATCGACGGCTTGAAGCAGCAGGCAGCGATCGTCGGTTCCGCAACCTCATCGGTCTAACGCTTGGCACCGGCTTCGGCGGCGGCGTTGTAATCGACGGCCGGCTGCTGCGGGGCGACAACGGGCTTGCCGGCGAGGTATGGCTGCTGCGACATGGCGATCTTCCCGGCGTGAACGCAGAGGAGGGCGTCAGCGTCCGAGCGGTGGTCAGCGCGTACGAAGCCGCCACAGGCCACAGCGTTGATCAGCTCACCCCACGGGACATCGCCGAAATCGCTAGGGGCGATGCGCCAGGCGACGCAGACGCCGCCCGCGCAGCGTTCACGCGGTTTGGGCGAGCGCTCGGCGACGCTGTGGCCAACCTGGTCACGGTCTTGGACGGCGTCGTCGTGCTCGGCGGCGGTCTGTCTGACGCGCACCCGCTCTTCATGCCCGGGCTGTTGAAGGCAGTCGGCGGGAAGTTCAGCGATCAGCCCAACTCACCGAGGCGGCTCGTGCAGTGCGTCTACAACCTCGAGTCGGAAGCCGAAGCCGAGGTTTTCTTCGCTCCGGATGCCGAGGACGAGAGCGCCGCGCTCAAGCCACGGCAGGCCCGCTCGGCGATCGCCGTTTCACGGCTCGGCGCCAACCGGACCGTCGCCCGCGGCGCCTACGCCCTCGCCCAACAAGCCCTCCAGCCGAGGTGACCAACCGATGAAAACCCTCGTCACACCGCTTGTCATCGCGCTTGCTTTGGTGGTCCCCGTTGCAAACGCGCGGTATCCGTCACGCCGGCCGCCTGTCGACGAACGCTGCTTCACCAGCCAAGCGGTTGAGCAGACCATCCGACGGATCAAGCCGGCGATCGCCGATGAGGAGCTGGCGTGGATGTTCGAGAACTGCTATCCGAACACGCTCGACACGACGGTCGACTACGAGGTGCTCGACGGCAAGCCGGACACCTTCATCATCACCGGCGACATCGACGCGATGTGGCTGCGTGACTCCACCGCCCAGGTCTGGCCCTACCTGCCCTACGTCAACCGGGACGAGCCGCTCCGCATGCTCGTCGAGGGCTTGGTGCGACGGCAGACCAAGTGCGTGCTGCTCGATCCCTACGCGAACGCGTTCTACAAGGACTTCAGCAAGGAGTCGGAGTGGGCGAGCGACCGACCCACACCCCAGCCCGGTGTGCACGAGCGGAAGTGGGAGATCGACTCGCTCTGCTACGCGGTCCGCCTCGCCAGCGAGTACTACCGACTGACCGGCGACGCGTCGGTATTCGACGCCGACTGGCGACGGTCCGCGCGGCTGATGGTGGACACCCTGCGGACCGAGCAACGCAAACAAGGCACGCCCTACCGCTTCACCCGCAGCACCTCACGGATGGTCGACGCGCCGTTGTTCGACGGGCTCGGCCGGCCGGTCAAGCCGGTCGGCCTGATCGCCTCGGCGTTTCGGCCCAGCGACGACAGCACGTTGTACCCTTTCCTGATCCCGTCAAACCTGTTCGCCGTGCAGTCGCTGCGGCAGCTTGAAGCCATCTCGCGCGAGGTGACCGGCGACACCGCCTTTGCCGACGAGTGCGCTGCCTTCGCCAGCGAGGTGCAACAGGCGATCGAGCAGTACGCGGTCAACGCGCACCTGCACTTCGGCAAGATCTACGCCTACGAGGTTGATGGCTTCGGTAACCGCGCGTACTGGGACGACGCCAACGTCCCGAGCCTGATGTCGCTTGCGTACCTTGGTGTGCACAAGAAGACCGATCCGCTCTACGCTCGCACGCGCAAGTTCCTGCTGAGCGAGCACAACCCGTACTTCTTCCGCGGACAAGCCGCCTCGGGACAAGCCAGCCCCCACTCGGGCCACGAGCGAATCTGGCCGATGGGCATTATCCTCCGCGCGATGACGAGTACTTCCGACGATGAAATCCTCGACTGCCTGAGGATGCTCAAGGCGACCCACGCCGGCACGGGCTTCATGCACGAGGCGTTCAACAAGGACAACCCCGACGACTTCACACGGGAGTGGTTCGCGTGGGCGAACACGCTTTTTGGCGAGCTGATCGTGCTCCTTCACGAAGAACGCCCTAATTTACTAAAGCCGAAACTCTAGCACATGCCGCCGCAGACTCACCCGTCGACGCTGACGCTGGCCGCTCGGGCTCACCGGCGGCTGGGAATTGGATTGTTGAACTGCCGCTGCGGACGACTGAGGCTGGCCGCTCACACCTACAAGAGCAACGACGACACTGATCGCGGCTGACCCATCCCCCGTTTCTTGTCCCATGGGCAGTGCGAGATTTTTGCGTAGCTTGCACTTTGAAGGAGGGCCCAGAGCCATGTCCAGGAAGCGTTACACGGAAGAGCAGATCGCGTTTGCGATCCGCGTTTGCCGAGATTGTGCGGAA
>JBCDJN010000181.1:0-5929 GCA_039414355.1 Planctomycetota bacterium
CCGCCCTGGCGCCCGTGCTCGAAGCCACCGGCCAGGAGCTGAGCATGGTCGCCACGGAGCTCACCGGCGGCGACGCGCCGTTCCGCCAGCTCGGCCGCATGCCGGGGCTGCGGAGCCTGGTGAAGTAGCGACGCTACTCAATGCGGATCGCGTCAAACTCCGCCGGGCAGCGGTCGCGGAGCAGGCGATCGATCCGCCCCGCCTGCGGCACGTACCGGAAGGGCGCCCGCGGAAAGAGCCGGTCGTTCACCCAGTGCCGGCTCCAGCCGTGCGTGGTGGCGAGGAAATCCTGGGCGAAGTTACTGCCGGGGCCGAGCATCGCCTCGACTTCGAAGCAGCCTTCCAGGCAGATGTCGAGGTACGACTGAAGGATCGGCAGATCGCTTGTCGGCTCGATCGGCGAGGTGGTCGCGTAGACAACGGCCGCGTCGACCGCGCCGCCGGCGTCGGCGCCGCCGAGCACTTCGATCGCGCCGGGATCGACCGGCACGCGCTGGTAGCCCGATTCCCGCCGATCGAGTTCCGGAAGCTCACTCGCCGCCACCGGCGCCAGCACGCCGTTGAGCGAAGCCCCCGCGTCAGGCGTCACGCCGAGGAACGTGCAGGTGAACCCAACGTTGGTGCACCGCGTGTTCCAACTCCGCCGCCAGCCGGCTACGCGGACCGGGATTGGCGTGGCGTCGCCGGCGATGTTTCGGCCGCGGGAGCGCGCTTGGAGTAGGGAACCGTAGCCGAGGATCCAGGTTCGCTCGTCGGGCATGACGCTTCGCTTTGGGGTCGCTGGGTGTCGCCAGGCACGTGCAGGCTCTCGCCGAGGGTCAGGTCGAGGAACAGCACGTCGTCCTTGCGGAGGTTCTTGCCCTCGATCACGTAGATGCCCCGCCGGTAACTAACGACGCTCAACTCGGCCGGCTCGCCACTCGCGGGTCGGAGCTGGGCGGTGGGCCGCTCGGTCATCGCGTCAATCACGTGGGGCACGGACGAGAGGTCGACCACCAGCCGCCCCTCGTCCACATCGTGAGGCATGCGGAGGCCGAAGTCTTCGTTCCCTTCCTGCAGCCCGTTGTAGGCGTGCACGACCACAACGTAGGCGTTCGAAGACTGATCGCCGAAAGTCTGGCGGAGCTGGTGCGGGTCCTTCTCGGCGCCGGCGTCACTGAAGCGGAGCTTGCTCCGCCACGGGTACAGGCAGAGCATGTCAATCACGCCGGAGCCGCGGAACAGGTACTCGTGCCCGGTGGTCGGTTTGTCGTACAGGGCGATGTTGGTGTAGACCGCCTCGTCGTGCACGCCCACCTCCACCGGCAGCTTGGGCGACCGGCTGGCGTCCGCCACGTAGCCGGCGGCTTGGCCGCTGCTGGCGTGCTCCCAGCGGACGATCTTGGCGTACAGCGTCACCGAGGTGCACCGCGGCGGCCGGCGATCGTCCGACTCCTGGCTGACCCGCAGCGCGGTCCGGTGCTGCAGCATCGCCACAGCAATCGACCCGGCAACGCCAATCAGGGCGCCAACCACGGCCGTCAGCGAAGGGCTCATCCAATCCATGGAGCAGCTTGGCGATAGATCTTGGTTCGGTCAGGCATCCGGCGGCGGGATGGTAGCCGGTCGGCCAGCGGCTGTCGGCCCCGATTTGCGGGCGAGCCGGCGCCACGCCTCCGACCCAATAGTAAGTGTCCAAGAATCGTATCCACGGCTTTCGGACGCGTGGCACAAATTGGACGGTCGAGATTTCGCGAATTCGCAACTACAAAGACAATCGCCACGGTGCAAACCAGCGGGCGACGACGCCCTTCGCGTGACGTAACCCCTTTCGCGTCGCTCGCCAGAGCGTCCCTCGGAGCCCAAATCCGCTCGAAAAAACGCTCCCGCGCGCTCGCCGGCGCAATCGGCAGACTTTTCTTGGGCCAACCTGCTTTCCTCCGTGCGGGGATGGTCCGCCCGCAACTTCTGAAAGCTGCCCTGCTCCGCGGCCCGCGCTGGCGGTAGACTGCTAGCATCACGGCGGCCGTCACGAAGGCGAGCCCCCGCGCCAGGGCGACTCTGCGGCCACGCGTTTTCTGTCAGGACAGGCGTTCAGGGAAAGGACAATTCCAATGGCCAAGCACATCTTCGTGACCGGCGGCGTGGTGAGTTCGCTGGGCAAGGGGCTCACCAGCGCGTCGATCGGCATGCTGCTCGAAAAACGCGGCCTGCGGGTCCGCATGCAGAAGCTCGACCCGTACATCAACGTCGACCCGGGCACGATGAGCCCCTACCAGCACGGCGAAGTCTACGTGCTGGACGACGGCTCCGAGACCGACCTCGACCTGGGCCACTACGAGCGCTTCACGGGCAGCCCGCTCAGACGCGACAGCAACTACACCACCGGCCAGATCTACCAGTCGGTGATCGACAAGGAACGCCGGGGCGAGTTCCTGGGCAAGACCGTGCAGGTCATCCCGCACATCACCAACGAGATCAAGAACTGTATCAAGAAGGTCGGCGCCGGGTCTTCGGCGGACGGGGGCGAGGAAGAACCGGCGGACGTGGTCATCACCGAAATCGGCGGCACCATCGGCGACATCGAGAGCCTGCCGTTCCTCGAAGCGATCCGGCAGATGCCCATCGACGTGGGCCGGGAGAACTGCCTGTTCATCCACCTGACACTGGTGCCGTACCTCAAGGCAGCCCGCGAGCTGAAGACCAAGCCCACGCAGCACTCCGTGGGCCAGTTGCGGCAGATCGGCATCGCGCCGGACATCCTCATCTGCCGCACCGAGCAGCCCATCAGCCGCGAAGACCGTGAGAAGATCGCGCTGTTCTGCAACGTGTCGATCGATTCGGTCATCGAAGAGCGGGACAAGGACTTCTCGATCTACGAGGTGCCGCTGAGCCTCGTCGAACACAAGCTCGACGCCCAGATCTGCGACAAGCTCGGCCTGCCGACCGGCGAGCCGGACCTCTCCGACTGGCGTGACCTGCTGCAACGGCTCCGGCGGCCCGATTGCGAGGTTTCGATCGCCGTCGTCGGCAAGTACGCCGAGCATGTAGACGCGTACAAGAGCGTCTACGAGGCGCTCGACCACGCTGGCATTTCGAACCGGGCGCAAGTACGCATCGGGCGGATCCGCAGCGAAGACGTGGAAGCCGAGGGGCCCGAACGCGTCCTCTCCGGCTACGACGGATTGCTGGTGCCCGGCGGCTTCGGCGAGCGCGGCATCGAGGGCAAAGTGCAGGCCATCCGCTACGCCCGCGAGCGCGGCCTGCCGTTCTTCGGCATCTGCCTGGGGATGCAGTGCGCGGTGGTCGAGTTCGCCCGCCACGTGGTGGGCCTGGAAGGCGCCCACTCCACGGAGTTCGACAAGGACTCTGATCACCCGGTGATCTGCCTGCTGGACGAGCAGCAGGACATCACGGACAAGGGCGGCACCATGCGGCTCGGCGCCCAGCCGGCGAAGCTCGGCGAGGGGACCATCGCCCAGCAGTGCTACGGCGCCGACGAGATCAGCGAGCGGCACCGCCACCGCTACGAGTTCAACAACGCCTACCGCAGCCAGTTCGAAGCCCACGGCTTCCGCTTCTCCGGCACCAGCCCGGATGGCAAGCTGGTGGAGGTCATCGAGCTGCCGCCCGAGGGCGAGGAGAACGGGCACCCGTGGTTCGCGGCGGTGCAGTACCACCCAGAGTTCAAGAGCAAGCCGATCAAAGCCCAGCCGCTGTTCGCCGGGTTCATCGCCGCCGCCGCCGAGCACCGCAAACGGAAGTCGGGCGACCGCCCCACAGAAACGCCCGCCGGCGATCTAACGCCGCAAACAACAAGAAGCCCGTGAGCCAATGCATCGCGTTGTCCCCACTCTGGCGGCGAGCGTGCTAATCACGGCCGGCATTGCGTCGGCGGTAGGGGCTCTTGTCTGGACAGCTTGGCTGTGGTTAGGAAACGATATCCAGGTCACTTTCGCCGGTCTGCCCGCAGCGGTGCTCGGGACGGCGGCGGTTCTCTGCTTGCTCCCTGGGGTCGTCCTCTGGGCAGGACGCGGCGCATGGGATCGATACGACTCAGAGCACAAAACCGAAACGAATGACCATGCCTGACGAGGAAAAGAAGATCATCATCGACGAGGACTGGAAGTCCCAAGTCGAAGCCGAGAAAGAAGCCGCCAAGCAATCAGCCATTGGCGAGCCGGAAGCGTCAGCGCCCGGAGCGGAGCCTCAAGCCACGAGCGAAGGCCCCGCGATAGACGATGACCCGCCGATGCCGCCGGCGTCGCTGATGATGCTGCTCACGTCGCTCGCCACCGAGGCGATGATGAGCCTCGGCCAGATTCCTCATCCGGTCACCGGCGAGCAAACGGTCCGCCGGAATCAGGCGAAGTACCTGATCGACACGATCGAGGTGCTCAAAGAGAAGACCGCCGGCAATCTCCAGGCCGACGAGTCGCAGGCCATCGAAGACCTGCTGCACCAACTGCGGATGGCGTTTGTGAGTAGTGGCAAGGGGTAGTGGCAGGTGGCAGGTGCTTTCCGCCACTCGCCACTAGCACTCGGCACTATTTCAGCACTGCGCCCGGCGCGGACCGTCGATTGGTCGACTCAACCAATCTGACGACCGTATCGGAGGACTTGCACACCTGCCGGGTGACAATCGGACGGGTGGGCGGTCGATCCGGCCCACGCCGGGCACAGCGACTGATCGGGAGGAGCCTGCGGCTCCGGCTGTCAGCCTTCAGCGGTCAGCACTCAGCTCCAAGAGCACAAGTGCTGACCGCTGACCGCTGACCGCCCTATTCACCCCGCCAGGCCGTCAAGCAGCTCGCGGAAGGCGGGCATCTCTTCGCCGATGGACTGGGCCCACGCGTCGGGCCGCCAGAGCTCCACGCAAACCGCGGCGCCAACCACCATCACGCTGTCGCCGGGATCGACGCCGAGGAACTCCCGGAAGCCATCGGGCACCACCAGCCGCCCGCGGGCGGCGAGCTGCACCTCCTTGTGCCGGGTCGACAGCAGCCGGCCCAGCGTCTGCACGTCCGCCATCCTGCCGTCGAGCCGGCCCGCGCGGATCTTGCTCCGCACCAGATCGACGCCCTCGTTGAGCTTCTGCCGCCACCGCTCCAGCGGCCACAGGCTGAGGCAGCCGGGCCGCTCCTTGGCGAGCAGGCACTCGCAGTTGTCTCCGCCGAGGCCCATGACCATCTCCACCGGGAGCGAAACCCGGTGCCGCTGATCAATCGCCCGACTCGCCTCGCCAACGATCAACTGGGGATCGACAGGCGGGGCGGCTCCTTCCAACAGCGACCCTCGCGTCTGATGCACCCGCAGTTGCGGGTCTGCTAGCTTTTAGTATTGTTTTTTGTGGGTAAGTGACCCACAAATGGTATACGGAGTTTACCGGCGGCTTTCGTCAGTACAAGCGCAACGCCTCCACAATTCCAAGAATCGTGCCGCCAAGCTGTGGGGCAGCGAGGCGCCTGAGCGGCGACTCTGTGGGAAACCTGCCCAAGCCCGCCTGGCCATGCGGCGAAGCCGGCATTGCTGAGGCGCCCGCGGCTATTCGCCCAGCGTCCGCTTCCGCCGCAGCAGGTGGTGGTAGTGCTGGGCGAAGCGGTGCGATTCGTCTCGCACGTACTGCAGCAGCCGCAGGGCGAAGGAGTTCCTGGAGAGACGCAGCGGCTCGCTCTCGCCCGGCAAGTAGATGAGTTCCTCTTTCTTGGCGAGCGAAATGACCGTGGGCGGCGTGATGCCGAGCGCTTCGAACGCTTGCATGCCCCGGCTGAGCTGGCCCTTGCCGCCGTCGATCAGCAGGATGTCCGGCTGGGCCTCGTCCGTGTCGGCGAGCCGCTGGAACCGCCGGGCGACCACTTCGCGGATGCTGGCGAAGTCGTCCACGCCCTGCACTTCGCGGATGCGGTATCGCCGGTAGCCGGGCTTGAAGGGCAGGCCGTCGATGAACTGC
>JBCDJN010000182.1:0-5911 GCA_039414355.1 Planctomycetota bacterium
AGGATGGCCCCGATTGTGCAGCGGGGCTCTCAGATGCTCTCGCAGTTCTTCACGGACGAAGGCCGTGTTCACTCGTTCGCAGATGCCGTGGTGCGGTCAGTCGCCCGTTCTATCCAGGCAGCGATCAGGGGCATCCATGAAGTGCGAATTGCCTTGGCCGACGTGATTGCCGAAGCATCAGGGTTCTTCGTCGAGATCGGCAATTCGCCGCTAGCCCACCGCCTTGGCGTCAACCTTGGCTCTGAGCGCATGCGCAAGCTGATGAATGTTGAAAACCGCGCGGGTCTTCGCGCGGCCTCGCTGCGGCATGAGTTGGAGACTGGACAAGACCCGGCCGCAAAGTTCGGGCGGCTGATGAACGGCGTCTTGTCACAGGCCAACGGCATCATGGCCCAGGGCGGCCAGTCACACAATCAGCATCGACAGCAGACCGCCCAAGCCCGCGATCAACTACGCGCGACCGAAGAGACCAACCGCACGCTGCGTGACATGCGCGACCGCATGACGCCGATGCCCGCCGCCAACTTCGCGGGGTGATGGATGCCAGATAAAGCCGAGCTAATCTACTTCGACGGCGACAGCCCAGCCGACTATCGCGACACCGTCACAATGAAGTGGCAGGTGCACTACGAGGGGGGTGTCTCGCAGTTTGATTACTTCAACGCATTGCAGCGCTTCACCGCGATCGAAGGCATGCCGCAGAGGCGGCAGAAGTACGTCAGCACAGAGACGCTGAATGTTGGTGTCAACATCTACGCCCTTCACCACCACGGGGTGATGCGTGATCCAAAGGACGCGAAGTCGCTGTGGGATTGGACCGTCACCTTTGGGCCGCCACCAACCGGCGCGCCGATCGCCGAAGATGGCGGAGGCGACAACAATGGGGAGCCGGACCAGAACCAGAACCCCTACAGCGGCGACCCCACGCAATGGGGGCCAGAGATCAACGTTGAGTACTACGACACCGAAGTGCCGGTGACCGATGCTAAGTGCACGGTCGATCTGCCCCACGGTGACGGCAGTGGTGGAGTTAGGCCAAGTACAGAGGCCGGGCCCTTGGTCAACGCCGTTGGGCAGCAGCATATCGATCGTATGTATCGGACCAAGCGAATCCCTGTCCTGGTGGTGCGAAAGAACTACCCAAAACTGGAGTCTATTACGAAGCAGAATGTTGCATTCGCGGACTCTACGAACAGCGACACATACAAGTTCATCGGGCCTCGGCGCATGGAGTATCTGCTGACCGAATCGCTCGGTCGTGTTGTGGATAGCGGCGTGAGCGGCAGCCAAAACGTTTATTGGCCGGGTGTAACGAAGATTGCCCTTCACAAGACGACCGACATCGAGATCGACAATGTCGGTTTCCAGTACTGGGACGACGAGAATTCCAAGATCGTCAAGGCAGTAGACGATGACGGCAACGAGCCATCGGAGCCAATCAACCTGAATGTTGATGGCACGCGAAACGCCGAATCAAACCGACTGGTCTTTCGCGACCTGGAGGAGAAGGCGTACGCCGGACTTTTTGAAGTGTATGTAGAGCCGAGCTAGCTTATGGACCGGCGCTCATTAAGCCATCGCGACGCGCAGCTGGTGCAGGACACAATTTCGCGTGTTCGTGGGCGTGGCGGCAGCCGACGGCCGCCAGCGAGGCGGCGCCGGCTCGGCGGCGGCGGCGGCACCTCCGGCCCCACCCACACCCACGGTCAATGCCTGATCGTCACCGACATCACGGCCGCCAGCTACAGCGACGACGATCCCAAGCGGATGGCGCCCGGCTATTGCGAGGGCTACCTGTTCGACGAGGGCGGCGCGTTGATGCTGCTCGATCTAGGCGGTGGCGACCCCCACGTCTTCGAGAGCCCCGTATCCGATAGCGTCGTGGGCGGCAGCAGCCTGAGTCTCAACTGGCCGAGCCCGCCGAGTGATTTTGCCGGGCACTACGTGCTGCTGTTCGTCGCTGGCAACACGTCCAGCCGCTCGCAGGCCCCGGGCATCGACTGGGTGAGCGAGTCGTCAGAGGCCCACGACGGCGTCTATCTGGACGTGTGGAGCAAGGACTTCGAGACCGACGACTCCGGCACGCTGTCGGTGACGCTCGGTGCGTCCGGCAACCACGCTGCGGTGCTGGTGATCGCTCGGGACATCTTGAGCGCTGGGGCGAGCGCTTCGGGCTCGAACAACAGCCTGGCCCCCGACGTGGTCACGGAATCAACCAACGCACTGGTGTTCGCCGCCGCAGCTTCATCGCGTGCCGACGGCACAAGCGACCCATGGTCCATTGACGCGACGGGCAGCACTACCCCGGCCACCAGGGTGCTTGATGTGTTCAGCGGTGGCGGCGCAGCGGGAGTCGACCTGATCGTTGCGCGGAAGGTAGTCCCCGATCAGGGCAACACCGGCGCCGGCGACGACTGGGACTTCGAGTTGAACCATGACCGCTCGGGCAACCCAAACGAGATCGTGACGATGGCGCTGGAGTCGAGCGGGCGCGTCGGCATGCAGAATCGCTCGCTCTCGTCGTACACGATGCCCTCGGGGAAGGCGCTCAACGGCGAGTACCGCGAGGAGAACGGAACGTACGTCTTCACGCTGCGCGACTGCCCGGATCAGTTCTTGGTTGACTTCTCGGAACCGGGCGCGGGGCCGTGACGTGGGGTACTACGGATACACCTACACCTGCTGCTGCGAGATACCCTCCGAATGGTGGTGGGACTGGTGGGGGGGCGTTGGTTGGAGTGATTCGCTTTTCGGTGAGTTTGAAGACCTGACCAACGCCGCGGCCATGCGGCTCTCGTCGGTTGTTGGCGTCAGCAACTCGGTTGCCAACACGCCACCGATCTTCAGCTACCTGGGCAGCGACGGGCGGGAGTTGACGAGCTTCACGCGATTCGAGACAGCGATCCATTCCCAGGAGGCGCTGTACTTCTACACCCTCAAGCCCATCGAGATTGGCGAGACGCTCGGGGCGCAGGCGCGGGTGTGGCTGCAAGTCTTTCGGGAGGGCGGCGCCGCGAACGACTTCGTGGAGCACGCGGGGTCGCACGAGCTGTACCTCGGTGACGCCAAATCACCCGACGGGATCGTTCACCCCCACGTCGCGTTCTTCGGCGAGCGGTTCAACCAGACCAACTTCCACACGCACGCCCCCCCGAACCTGACGACCGGTATTGAGTCGAACGGGGACATCAGCAGTTGGCGGTCCGTCTCTTCGGACGGCATCTACGCGCTGACGCGGCGGGCGGAGAACAGCTCCGACCCCCATCAAGACCCGAGCACGACAATGCTCGTAGACGCGCTGTACCGGTTCAGCGAGAGCGGCGTTGAGGTCGTGGCGCAGGGCGACTACCGGTTCAAGGAGACTCCGCCAGGCGACTCGTTCTTCACGCACCGCGGGTACGACTTCCCCGGCGGCAGCCGCACCTCTATCTGGAAGAACGCGGCCGAGGGCGCGATCTTCACGGTGGGCAACATGCCCTACACCGCGCGCCGCTTACGCTACGACGAGACGTACGTCGGCTACCGGAACGTTTACTTCGCGGACAACGCCAACGCGAACAGCAACAACCTGCAGGGCCAGATTTTCACGCTCTGCCCCGCGGGCAAGGCGGTGGCGATTGTGCCGCCCAAGTGGAACGTTCCCGTAGGCAGCGCCGATTGGATGCCCACACCCGACCCGCCGCCTGTGTTCAGCGATCCCGAAGCGAAGTTCTATCGCCGGCGATTTACCGAGTCACAAACCCACACCATCCAGATCACGCACGGGCTGATTGAAGAGTTCGTCGGCGAGCGGTGGTCGGGGACAAAGGACCGAGTGGATGCCGAGTCGTCACACAGCATCGAGCCGATCAAGCTGCAGAACGCGGCCCAAGAGCCGGCGACAATGGAGCCGGCAACCTGCCTCCGCGTGCCAGGTGGCAGCGTTGTGTTCCAAGACACGTTCACGCAAGACCGGGTGTTCGAGGAGGGGGGCGGCGCGGCGCTGGCCACGACCGAAGACTGGGGCGATGGCGACGTGCGGAAGAAGCTTGCGGCAAGCCTGCCGTCTATGACAGCCCTGAACAGCGCCCACACAGCCTCGCTCCCCTCGGACGACGCCAACGTCCGCGTTGATATCCAAGCGGCCGACGCAAACGACTCCGAAGCGATCGTCATCTTCCGGCACTCACGCAACAGCATCACGGTCAACAGCATTCAGGCGGCCGGCGACCCTCTGAATCCGTACGAGAGCGATTACCTCGTTGAATCCAGCAGCCGGCAAGAGTGGCTCTACGTCCACGTCGGCAGCACCGAAGTACGCAAGGAAGAGCTGGCCAGCCAAGACTGGTTCCAACCGCGAGCCCTGCAAACCAGCGAGGGGGGCGGGAACAAGTACACCTACTTCGAATCGCTGCCAGATGTCGGGCGGGTCCGCCTTCACGTTTGTGACTCCAGCGGATTGCTGTGGTCGCTGGACAGCGAGAACTACGGCGAAGACGTGCCGGGCGTGCCGGCCATCAAGCCATCGCTGCTCAGCAGCAGCGAGAGGTTTATGGCCGTCGACAACTTCTCGCTGCCGTATCGGTCGGGAGGCGGCGGTGCGAACGCTTTGCTAGAGCGTGGGGGCACGGAGTTCTACCCGTTCGGCGGGTCAAACGTGCCCCAGAAGAACCCGGAGTACCTTGGGGTCCGGTTCAGCTACTTCGGCGGCACGCGGCGGATGGAAGACCTGCGTATCGTGCTCCGCCGTGGCGCCCAGTCGGCCACTCTGTGCGACGGCGACGGCGGCGACTTCCTGCCGACGAACGTCTACTTCGTACCCGAGGCGAGCCAGCCGCTCTCGGCAGCAACCGACGACCCTTCGCGGCAATCGTGGTTGCCCGCTCAGAGCCTGTCGCCGCTGCTCGGCGAGGTGGGTGAGCCGTTTACGCTGGAGGTCACCGACCTGTTAGGCGGCGGAACGCTCAACGAAGCCGGGACGTTCACCGCAACGCTGTATGCCCACGCCATGTGGAGTGATTGGCTGTTCAGCCACACGCTGCAGCCGGGAAGCTCCAAGGGGCCGCTGCGGATTCCGATCACGCAGAACCAGACGTTCGTTTCGCCGTCGCTGGTCCACCCGCCAGAAGGCGATTACCGGGCGCTCGTCGATCTGTCGTTTATCGGCGACATGGTACGCCGGTCCAGCGCTGCGCCCGGGTCGCCAGAGGTGCAGAACTACTTCCCGTTCCACCTGCCGATTGGCTAGCGATCAAGCACCACCTCAGCCACAACCCGCCCCCGCCGGGTGCTCACAACAAGCGAGCAGAGCCGGCTGACGGGCCACGACGAGTGGGCTACTTGATTTGGTCGGCGAGCCGCTGTGCGTCTTGAGACGAGCGCATGCGATGGGGCGGCTGGCCCGCGATGATGGCATGGGCAACAACGCCAGCCCCGTCGACCGCGACCCGCAAGTCGACCTCGACCACGCCTAGGATGGGGTGCCGCAGCGCCCCGATCAGCTCGTCGACTGCCGGGATTGGCTTATTGTCGTCGCGCAGGGCCAACCAGGCCGATGCCGGGGCCGCGTCAAGTGCCCGCTCCAGGGCGGCGCCAACCGCCCCATGCCGCAGATAGTCCGCGCCGGACGTAGCTGACTGCCGTATCGCCCACGCGCGCTCGGTGTCGTCGGTGGGGTGGCCGCAATCCTGGCAACGGGCGGCCGTCCAGTCGTCGCCGCAAATCTTGCATTGACGGCCGACGACTGAGCGGCGGTAAGACGCCGCCCAGTCGTCGTATGATCCAGTGAGTGCCATCGTTGATCACTTGGCCAAGTGCTGGTCAATGTCGTGGAGAGCCGCCGAGAGCTGCTCGCGGATGGCACGGATCGGGTCAACCTGCCCGAACAGCTCCGCGGCCCACTCTGGCGATGCCTTGCTCGGGTCCGCGATGC
>JBCDJN010000183.1:0-5860 GCA_039414355.1 Planctomycetota bacterium
AGGCAAACGTCTTCGCCCGCCCCGAGGGCGATCTGGCGATCGGCGAGGCGACACTCCGCGGTGTCGCCGTCGAAACGATCGCCGGCCCGGGCGGCGGGCCGCCGCTGTTCGTCGCCACCATGCCGGTGACGTTTGAGACGATGCAGGAGTCGCTCTTCGCCCTGGTGCGGTGCGACTGCGAGCCCGACGGGTTCTTCCTCCTCACCGGCGGCATGGGCAAGGCGCCGCCGGAGGAGGGCGGCTTCTGGCGGCTCAATGGTCACATGCACGAGCTGCGAGACGAAGCCGGCGCCGCCCGGATGCACCGCGTCGAGCTCAGCGGCGAATGCCCCCCCGAAGCCCTGGACCGGGTGCTCGGCGCCATGGGTTGGCCCGACGCCGAGCTGGTGTTCGAGCTCGTGCAGGAGGGGCTCACGCTCCCGGAAAAAGACTTCCGCCGGTGGGCTGCCGCCGAGGCCTGAGGCGGGCGGGCGTTCGCATCTGTGTTGGGCCGCCTCAGTCTTTGGCCGAACGCACATAGTCCGGCGGCCAGATAATCCAGTCGCCATCGCTCATCGTTGGGTCGCGGCGGAAGTCATGTTTCCGGGGGCTGCGGCGTTCCTCGGCGGTGAGCGGCGGCCCGATGCGGTACTCATGGAACGCGGTCATGCCCTCGGCCTTGGCGTGCTCTTCGTCCATGGCCGGCGGGATGCGGCTGCCGTCGTCATCGCCGTCGATGCCGAGGCTGTAGACCACCGGCTGTTCGTCGATCACCCGATAGCCGAGCGGCCCGCCGTTGATGCGGTCAACGGGCAGTTCGGGCAGCCAGCGTGGCGAAAGCTCTTCGAGCGACCCCGGCCAGGCGTCGTGCTCCCGGCGATGCAGCTCCAGCGCGATGGCGATGAGCAGCGCTTCGCGGCGAGCCTCTTCGCGGTGCCAACGCTCGGCCATCCAGCGGTCCGAGGGACTGAGCATCTGCAGCAGGCCGGGCCGGGCGTCGCGTTCGTCGCTGGCGTATCTGGGGTGGCGCCAGAGCGGCGTCTGCAGGGCGTCGTGTGCCTGTCGCATCCGCTGGCCTGCGGCAACACACTCGTCGTGGCGTGTTCGAGCCGAGTGCGCAGCCACCGGCATCCGCAGCATCGCCAACGCGTGCGTGGATACCGACGACAGCACGCCCGGCTGGCCGCCGCCCCGCATCAGCGGGCGGATGGCGTAGACCGTGGAATCGTCTAGGTCCATCTCCTCACCGAACGTAGCGATGCCCTCCGCCGAGAGCCGGCCGCCGCCCGGACCCGACTCGGTGTAGGACCGTTGCAGTATGTCGAAGAACACCGCTCGCTCCCCTTCGAGGTAGTGAAGCGGTTCGCGTGTCGGCTTGCTGATGAGGTGGGCGAGGTCGCGTAGCTGCGCGTCGTCGAACAGTCCGGGGGCCTCTTGCAAAACCCGCGCAACGAGCCGGTCGGCCATCCGCCGAACGGCCGAGCCGATCAGCATGCAGATATGGAGCGGCGGCTCACCGGCCTGATCGGCGATGCCGTGGATGGCTCGGATGCTGGCCACCGCCCGCGAAGCATCCCGCTCATCAACCGCCGCTTCGCCGTCGAGCGACACCAACTGGCCGATGGTCCGCAGTTCCTGGTGCGGGTACATCGCGTTCATCAGGCTGCCGTTCCACAGGTCGTCCGGATCGACGGCTTGGTCGGGGTCGCCCAAGCCGAGCAGCCGGCAGGCGTTGGGCGTGAAGGACTGCGCGGGCCCAACGCCGAGGCCAAGCGTCGGCTTGGCCGCCGCTTCGTGCAGCTTATCGATGATGGCACGGTTCTGCTGAAGCCATGCGTCGAAGCCGTCGCCCGACCCCTCATTGCCCGGCAGCCGCCGCCACAATCGGACCAGCGGCGCCACATATCGCCCTTGGGCGCGCAACTTCTCGGCCGCTGTCATCGGCCCCAACGACTCCTCGATCTCCTGGAGCGCCGCCGAGTAGATCGGCCACGCGTGCGAGGTTGCCGGGGAGCGGTTGACCGACTCATTCACCTCAGCGACGTAGTCGGTCGACACGATCGGCCTGCCCGTTAGCAGAGCCATGGCGTACGCAACGTACAGGACGCCCAAGACGAGCAACCCCCGAGTCGCCCACCACCACGCATGCCAGACCAGCGGCCGGCCGGCACGCTTTGCCCGGCGGATGAGCCTCGCGGCCTGCCGGGCGTCGCCGAAGTCGGCAACCGCTTGCCCGGGTGAGACGCCGGCCGCCTGGGCGTCTTGGAAGTGGGCGATCAGCTCCTCGGCCACTTCCACCCGTTCGACCATCCACAGGCGTGAACGCGCCACCACCTGCTCCACGCAGCGCACGGGCTCCTCCGCAAGCCCCGCCTCGGCGAGCCGGCGCCGCCAGTCGAGCTGGCCGTCGAAGCGTCCCCGCAGCGCCGCACCGATCGGGGTGTGCCGAGCCCGGCGCCAGAAGCCATCAATCGCCACGCTCATGAGGCACCTCCCGCCGGCTTTCCGAAGGGAGCATCCGGCAGAACGCTGAGCGACTGCAGCGCCCCGAACAGCGCCGACCACTGCTTGCGATCGGCCACCAGCTTCTTCTCGCCCTTGCCGGTCAACCGGTAGTACCGCCGCGGCCGGGCGCCGGTCTTATCCACGCGTGACTTGACTAGGCCCTTCGCCTCGAGGTTGTAGAGCATGGGGTAGAGCGTGCTCTGGCCCATCGCCAGCACGCCGTCGGATTGCCGGGTGAGGGCCTCCACCAGCTCGTAGCCGTACTTCTCGCCGGCGGCGAGCAGCTGGAGCACCGCCGTCGGCCCGGCGCCACGCATGAGTTCGCGATCGAGTTTTGGCATCGGAATGGCTCCGCGATTGTTAGTATGCGTCGCATAGTATCGCCAGCCAACCATCTTGTCAACGACGCGCAGGCTACCTGTTCGCCCCGCCGCCGGCTGCGTAAGTTGTTAGCCTCCGTCCCGCTCCCCGCTCCTAGCTCCCCGCTCTCCCAATGATCGTTTCCCGCAACTGGCTCAAGGACTACGTCGACCTGCCGATGCCGCTCGACGAGCTGACCGAGCGGCTCACGCTGACCGGTCTCAACCTGGAGGGCGTTGAAGAACACCAAGAGCTGGACGACGTGGCGATCGACCTCGAAGTGACCAGCAACCGGCCCGACTGCCTGGGCCACGTGGGCGTCGCCCGCGAGGTGTCGGTGCTGTGGGGCCACGCCCTGCGAATCCCCAACCCCCAACCCAAGCCGGGGGCGTCAACGGCCGGCGCGGCGGAGGTAACCAGCGTCACCGTCGACGCCGCCGACCTCTGCCCCCGCTACACCGCCCGGGTGATCCGCGGCGTGAAGATCGGCCCCAGCCCGGATTGGCTCGCGGACAAACTGCGGTCGATCGGCTGCGCGGTGATCAACAACGTGGTCGACATCACCAACTACGTGCTTTTTGAGTGCGGCCAGCCTCTGCACGCGTTCGACTTCGCCAAGCTCCGCGGCGGCCGGATCATCGTCCGCAAGGCGAAGGCGGGTGAGGAGTTCGTTGCGATCGACCACAAGACCTATACGCTCTCCGGCGAGGAAGTGGTGATCGCCGACGCCGAGCGGCCCGTCGCCCTAGGCGGCGTGATGGGCGGCTACGACACGGAGGTGACCGAGACGACGACCGACCTGCTGATCGAGTCAGCCGACTTCGCGCCGCTCGCCGTCCGCGGCGCGGCTCGCAGGCATCACCTTCACAGCCCTTCGAGCTACCGCTTCGAACGCGGCGTCGATCCCGAGGGCATTGACTGGGCGAGCCGCCGCTGCTGCGAGTTGATTCTCGAGCTCGCCGGTGGCGAGCTGTGCGAGGGGATGATCGACGTCGCCACGCCCGTCGAGCCGCGCGGCGAGATCAAACTCCGCTTCAACCAGATCCCGCGGATCCTCGGCATGGACGTGCCCGACGAGGAGGCGTCGAAGATCCTCACTGACCTGGGCTGTGAGCAGACGCACATCTGCGGCAAGTGCCTGAAGGTGATCCCGCCGAGCTGGCGGGCCGACCTCACGCGTGAGGCGGACCTGCTGGAGGAGGTGGCCCGCGTGCACGGCTACGACAAGATCCCCGAAGACGCCGGCGTGCCGCTTGCCGCGTCGGTCCGCAGCCGCGAGGAGGTGGTGCTGGGCCGTGTGCGAGACTTCGTGACCGCCGCCGGCTTCGACGAGGCGGTGACGCTCAGCGCCGTCGACCCGGAGTGGGTCGACTCATTCCGCCCCTGGAGCGACGCCGCGCCGCTGGCTACGGGCACGTCGGTTCTGCGGACCGCGAACGCGTTGCGGCAGAGCCTTGTGCCGAGCCTGCTCTCCTGCCGGCGGACCAACGAGACGCTCTCGAACCCCACGGTCGAGCTGTTCGAGATCGCCAAGGTCTACCTGCCGCGCGAGGGCGCCCTGCCGGACGAGCGACGGGTAATGGCCCTCACGTCCGGCGGCGGGTTCCTCGAAGTGAAGGGCGTGCTCGAAGGCCTCGTCAGCCGGCTGGCGCCAACGGCTCAGCTTGCCGCGGAGGAGACCTCGCACGACGCCCTCGACGCGTCGCGCTCCTGCCGATTCACGCTCGACGGCGAGCCGCTGGGCGTGATGGGCGAGGTGAGCCAGCCGGGCCTCGACCGGTTCGACCTGCGCGGCGGGACGACGATCGCCGAGGTCGACCTCGCCCCGCTGATCGCCGCCGCACGCCTGGCGCCCGTCGCCGGCGAGCTCTCGAACGTCCCGCCGGTGACACGCGACCTGAACATCGTGCTCGACGAGTCGGTCCGCTGGTCCGCCATCGAAACGATCGCCCGCCGTGAGGGGGGTGATGTTCTGGAGGCGATCACGTTCCAGGACGACAGCTACCGCGACGCCAAGCAACTCGGCGAGGGCAAGAAGAGCGTGCTGTTCACGATCCAGCTCCGCAAACCGGACGGCACCCTCACCAGCGAAGAGTCCGACGCGGCCCGCGACAAGATCGTCGCCGCCCTCGCCAAAGAACTCGGCGGCACGCTGCGGGCTTAGGTTCTACGGGATTGACCGCGAATGAAGCGAATCGAGCGAATCGCAAGGCGTTGATGCCTGCCGGCATTCGCTTTATTCGCTTCATTCGCGGTCATGTCTGGACGAAGGTTACGCTCTTCGCGCTGGCCAACCGTCGCGCAGGTCGAGCTAGACTTGGGTTTTCGCTTCGAACCCAGCCCCGCCGCCCGCCTTGGCTGAATCGCCGCACCCTTCGCCGCCGCATGTGCCCGCGCTCGATGGCGTGCGGGGCGTTGCCGTGCTCTTGGTGGTGGTCTACCACGCGGCTTACCTTGCTTCGCCAACGGGCGTGGCCGAAGTCGTCTTCGCCACGGTGCGTGACGCGCTATGGTGCGGCGTTGATCTGTTCTTTGTGCTCTCGGGCTTCTTGATCACGCGGATCCTGCTCGCCACGGTCGGCAGCCCGCGGTACTTCCGATCGTTCTATCTGCGGCGGACGGTCCGCATCTTCCCGCTCTACTACGGCGTGCTGCTGTTGCTCTTCGTCGGCCTGCCAGCCGCGGCGTGGCTGGCGGGCGGGCCGCTGCAATCGGTTGTGGACGGCGAGACCTATCAATCGCTCTGGTCGCGGCAGGCGTGGCTGTGGGCATATGTGCAGAACTTCCTCCAATCCAGCGGGCCGAGCCAGTTGCCGGGGCTGGGGCACTTCTGGTCGCTGGCGATCGAGGAGCAGTTCTACCTCGCCTGGCCGGCCGCCGTTTGGCTGGTGGGGCGTGGCGAAGGCGGCTGGCGACGCGTGGCGTGGCTCTGCGGCGCCATCGTTATCGCGGCGCCGGCGCTTCGATGGGCGTTGCTCACAAACGGCGCCGAGCCGTGGGCGGTGTTTCATTTGAC
>JBCDJN010000184.1:0-5828 GCA_039414355.1 Planctomycetota bacterium
ACGTCGCGGGCAGAGCCTGGCTACTAACGCCTGACCCGCGAGACCCTAACCGCCCGAAAGCCAGATGGGGCAGGAGCGTGTGGCCGCCTTGCAGGGGCCGCCACACCGCGTGAGGTGGCTACGCATGGAGCAAGCTACCACAGCGCCGGGGGGCGATAAACCTGCTTTCTGATGACCCCCAGTTCCTGGGCGCGGTCCAAAGCAGCATGCGGTCACTCCTACTGCGGCCACCGGTCTATCCGGGCCGCTCCCTCTACGCCTTAGGAGGCGACCGATGCGCGCTAATCTTACCCGCCGGCAGTCCGACATCCTCTTCGTGATTCGGGCCTTTCAGGCGACTCACGGCTACAGCCCGACGTACCGCGAGATAGGCGACCGGATGGGCATCGGCAGCACCAACGGCGTCACGTGCCACCTCAAGGCCCTCCAAGCCAAAGGCGTGCTCACCTGGGACGCGGGGCGGGCTCGGACGTTGCGCGTGGTGGGCTAGCGATTCGCGTAAACGTCCCACTGGGCAACGCTTCCGCGGCGAGCACTGATATGGATGAACCCACCATGCAAAGACACGACCGGAATCGGCGAGCCAAACCATCGCGCTATCGAGTCCGAGTTGGCCGTCCACGCCTCATCGTTGGCCTGGCCGGCCTGGGCGCTCAGCCCGGGTATCAGCATCTGCACAAGGGTGCCCGCCTTCGACTGCAGCTCGTCTTTGGTGTCGTAGGTCAATCGCATCCGCTCTACGCCCAACTCATCGGGACCAAACTCGACACGAGCTCCGCTGGCGTGCCCGAAAGTGCGTTGGTTCGAGCTGGCGTCAAGCTGAGACCACCCCGTTGCCCCGCGGATGGTGTCTTCGATGCTGCCAAGTGGGTTGCCGGACCTCTCAGCTTCCTTCGCTTTCGCCAGCTTCAGCGCGGCAATCGTGCGTTGGGCACTTTCAAGCTCATCCCGAACGCGACTGAGCTGCTGCACCTCTTCCCGCTCCTGGTGCTCGCGAAGCAGGTCTTGGAAACGCTTTTTGAGCTGGTTGTGTTCTTCGTAGGTGATGCCACCGGACTGCGCAGCCGGAGCGTCTGCGGCCTGCTGGCAGCCCACGCACCCAACAGCCGCCACCAGCAACCCCAGTTGACAGAATCGCCTCATTCTTCAGCCCCCTTCATCCGATCGCCATTGCCGAAAGAACTCAATCGCATCAAGGAACAAGTCAGAAGACGCAGTTTCGGGTGCATCAAGTCGCCGAGTGAAAGACCAGGAGGATGCGGCCAAGCACATGAGCCAGTCTTCTGGATCGTTTCCGGTGCCCCACTCTTCAAGGAGCTTGTGAAACCACTGGACCACGTTCATCAGCTCTTTCTTGCCGATGCCAAGGTCTTGCATGAAGAGCAACAATTCGTCGTCTGCCTCGTGCGAAAACCAGTGAGCCGCGGCCTCCATCATGAAGTTCGCCTGCTGTTCATCCGCAATCGCAATTCTGTCAAGCCGAGCCTGCTCTTCTGGCGAGGCCCCTGCCTTCTCAGACCAGAGCTTCTGGGCAAGAAATTCCGCCTCTTCGTCTTCCAGCGTTGCGTAGATTGCCCGAATCTTCGATTCAGCATCGGCAACTCGCTCTGTGTCCATTTGACAATCCGGCTGCTAGGTGGGAGGTTGCTGAACGATTGTTTCAAAAAGGCGTCCCGACCCGGAGCTTGGACCCTCCGGATCGGGACCACGGACGAACCGACGGACCCGGTTGCCATGGCGTTTACGCCGTATCCATCCGCGCACACGCGCGTTCAGTCAATCGCCGGCCGACTCTCGGCCGTGTGTCTCTGGGGTCTCAGCCGCGGAGAGTCCGCGCGCCTTCAACCGCCCTGTGGGCAGGAGGCGCCATGGCTGACTAGCTGACTCGGAAAAAGACCAAAGCCCGTCCCCGGCTGCAACCGGAGGACGGGCAAGAGTTGGTCACACTGTTTGGGCGACCCGCGGGGGTTCGCCCTTGGCCCGACACAACCGCAACGTCCTAGCAGACCACAGGTTGGGTCGGAATTCGAAAACGTCCCACACGGGCCGCCGTGGAACGTACGCGCATTATGCGCCGGGACGTCGGCCTGTCAATTGAGGTAGTGCCAGATGGACGGACCGTCGCGAGAGGAATTTGAGCGACTGCAGCGGGAGGTGAGGCGGCTGGTTGCCCTGGTGATGACGCAAGCTCAACACCAGCAGGCACTTCTCGCCTTCACCAACCCGACCGAAGCGGCAATTGAGCCGCCGGAACCCGAAGAGCTGCTAACCCGATCCGAGGCCCAGAAGCGGCTGAAGATCGCCAAGACCAAGTTTTTCGAGGTCGCCAAGCTGCTGAGCATCGAACCGGTGCAGCACCGCGGCAAAGCCGGCCTCTACACCGTTACGCAGATCGACCGCATCGCGTCCGAGCTGCAACGACAGCAGGAGTAATCTCCCATGGCTAGCCGGTCGACACGCCCAAACGGCCACACCTGGATTTTCGTCAAGGCCGCGAACGGTAAGCGGCGAACGATCCGGCTCGGCAACCTGTCGCCCGACGACGCCGACGAAGCTCAGCGGCGACTGACGCGGATCGAGCAGGCCTACCACAGCGGCCAGTCGCTCGACGCGTTGACCAGCGTGTGGCTCGATGCGTTGCCCAAGGCCAACCAAGACCGGGTCTTTGCGACGGGGCTAGTTGCCGCCGACCCCGGCAAGCCCGCCGATCGGAACGCCGACTTCGGGCTCAGTAAGCTCATCGACGAATGGAAAGGTACGCTGGACGTGGAGCCCGACACGCTCCGCGGCTACGAGCAGCACGCCGAGTTCCTGCGGCGATACTTCGGCGACAATCGTGACGTTACGCGAGTGCTGCCGGCCGACGCCGACAAGTTTCGCATCTGGGCTTTGGAGTCCGGCCGCGTCAACGGAAAGAAGCCGCTTTCCCGGTCGACCGTTTCGCGTGCGATCCGCACCTGGCAAGCCATCTTTGAGTTCGCCTGCCGCCTGAAGTGGCGACCGGACAACCCGTTTCGCCACCTGCGGGCGCAAGGGGAATTCAACCCAGCGAGGAACTGGTACATCACCCGCGACCTTGTCGATCTGCTGATCGTGGAAGCCGGCGAACCCGAGCTGGCAGCGATGATCGCACTCTCTCGCTACGCCACGTTCCGCGGGCCGTCTGAGTTCTCACAGCTACGCTGGAGCGATGTCGACCTGCCTGGCGGAACTGTCCGCATCACGGCCCCAAAGACCAAGCGATACGAGCACGGGGCTCGCCGATCCGCCCCGCTTGAAGGCCGAGCCCACGAGCAGCTGGAGCGGCTGTGGGATGCGGCGCCAGACGGGGCCGATCTTGTGCTGCCCAAGCTAGGGGCGGCCGAAAGCTCCCGGCTGTCTCAGCGGGTCGGCTCGATCTGCAGGCGACTGGGCGTGCCTTTCTGGCCCAAACCCTGGATCAACATGCGAGCCAGTTGCGAGACCGACTGGCAGACCGAGGGGCGCAGCATCTTTGAGACCGCGGAGTGGATGGGCCACAGCCCGGAGGTTGCACTCCGGCACTACCGTCGAATTGCCAAAGACCAAGTCGTTGATCTGCCAGCAACTCATCGCAAGACAACCCGAAGCGAAGCACGCTCGCCGAAGCCGTCCGACCCGAAGCACAACCCGAAGCACGAGTATGGTTCGCCAGCGGACAAATAACGGTTCGCGACGGTTCGCGTATGGTTCGCCGTGGTTCGCGACGGTTCGCGGCAATGACCCCGGCAGGATTCGAACCTGCAACCTTCGGCTTCGGAGGCCGACGCGCTATCCAATTGTGCCACGAGGTCGAAAGTCTGTGAGCCTATCGAATCAAAGACCGGCCGGCAACGGCGTGGGTTCACTCCGGTTCGGCTTCGTGCCAGTCTTCTAGGTGGACTTCCACCTTCCGCCAGCCGCGGAACGTGTTGATGACCGGCTTGAAGGCGATGGCGAGCGGGCCGCGGACCGCGGCGAGTTCCTCCTCGCGGTCGCCGGCGCCAAACGCCACGGCGCGGAGCTTCACGCCGTTCTGCTCGATTTCCAACGACAGGTGCCGACCGGCGCCCCCCATTCGCCGCGGCGGCGACGCCAGACGCACCGCGCTGGTGCAGAGCATTGGCCGGCGGTTGCCGTGGCCGAAGGGTGCTAGCCGCTCCATCTGGGTCACGGTTTGGTGGGTTAGGGCCGCGAGCGGCGTCTCGGCGTCGATAACCAGTTCGTCGGCGCCGGCCATTGCTTCTTGCTCGCCGGCGGCGACGCGGCAGAAATCGATGCGGAACGCGTCGATGGCGGACTCTTCAATCCGCAACCCGGCGGCCGCAGCGTGACCGCCGTGGCTCTGCAGGTGCTCACCGCAGCTTGCAAACGCGCCGGCCAGGTTGAAGCCGGCGACCGAACGGCCCGACCCGGTGCCCGGCTTCACGCCGAGGTTGTCGAGCGAGATCACCACGGTCGGTTTGCCGTGCTGCTCGACGAGCTTGCCCGCCACAATGCCGATCACGCCCGGATGCCAGTCGCGGTCCGCGACAACGAACGCCGGGTCGTTGGCTTCGTTGAACTGATTCTTGATCTGCTTACGCGCGGCCAGCAGCACGCTGCGTTCCAGGCCCTGCCGCGTCTGGTTGAGTTCGTCGACAAACTCGGCCAGTTCCTCGGCACGCTTGGGGTCGTCGGTCGTGAGAAGTTCAACGCCGATCTCCGCCTGCCCCAGGCGCCCCGCCGCGTTGAGCCGCGGCGCGAGGGAGAAGGCGATATCCTCGCCGGCTAGCTCCGGGTTGTCGGTCAGTTTGCAGACGCGTTCGAGCGCTGCGATACCGGGAAGTGGGTCGTGCCGGAGGCAGCCGAGGCCGTGGCGGACCAGCACGCGGTTCTCGTCAACCAGCGGCACCACATCGGCGACCGATCCGATCGCCGCGAGGCCGACCGCCCGCATTAGGAAGCGACGCATCCGCTCGCCGACCCGCTTGGCGCCGCTCGCCTGCTGACAAAGGGCCCACGCCAGCTTGAGCGCCACCGCGGCGCCGCACAAACCGGAAAAGGGGTAGTCGTGCCCGGGTAGCGCCGGGTGGACGATGGCCGCCGCGTCGGGCAGTCGATCGGCAAACTGATGATGGTCGGTGACGATTAGTTGCATGCCGAGCCGGCGAGCGGTGTCGGCGTGGTCGGGGCTGGCAATGCCCGTGTCGACGGTCACCACGGTGTGGGCGCCGGTCTCGGCCAACCGCTCCAGCGCCGCGGCATTCAGTCCGTATCCTTCCTCCATCCGGTGCGGCACGTAGTAATGCGCGTCGGCGCCAAGCACCCGCAGGCAGCGGAGCAAGATGGCCGTGGCCGTCATGCCGTCGGCGTCGTAGTCGCCGTAGACGACAATCCGCCGCCGGTCGCTGATCGCCTGATTCAGCAGGGCGGCGGCCTTCTCGACGCCGGGCAGCAGAAACGGGTCGCGTAGGCCTGCGAGCTTCGGATCAAGGAAGCTACGGGCGGCGTCCGGATCGTCGATGCCGCGGCTAATGAGCAGCCGGGCCAGCACCGGCGGAACCCCCGCCGCCCGCTCCAGGCTGGCGGTGCGTGCCGGGTCGTGCGTAGCGATACGCCAACGGCGGTGCATTGCAGATTGGCCGAGCGGGACTCGGCCTGCCCATCCCTGAAAAGACTCGGCTCGCGCGGGGGCGAGCCAATCCCTCAACGGCAGTCCCCCAAAACCGGGGCGGCCGCTTACTTCTTCTTCTCAACGTGCAGCGTGTGCTTCTGCAGCCGCGGGCCGAACTTCTTCAGCTTGAGCTTCTCGCCGCCCAGCTTCCGCCGTCGCACGGAGTTGTAGTCGC
>JBCDJN010000185.1:0-5791 GCA_039414355.1 Planctomycetota bacterium
CCGCCGCGTGCTGGCGATGAGCCGCTACCCGATCAGCCTCGACCGGCCGGTGGGCAACAGCGAGGACAGCCACTTCGGCGACCTGCTGCCCGACACCGGCGCCGAGAGCCCGGCCATGGGCGCCGCTCAGGAGATGCTCCGCGGCCGCATCTCCAAGGTGCTCAAGACACTCAGTTACCGCGAGCGGGAGATCATCAAGCTCCGCTACGGCCTGGGCGACGGCTACAGCTACACGCTGGAAGAGGTGGGCCACATCTTCAAGGTGACCCGCGAGCGGATCCGCCAGATCGAAGCCAAGGCGGTCCGCAAGCTCCAGCAACCCAGCCGCAGCGCCGAGCTGGTTGGCTTCCTCGACTAGCCGGAAGCAACGAGTCGGAACCCCAGCAAGGCCCCGCGGACGACCCAGCCGCGGGGCCTTTCTTGTTGCGCGGCGACCGATGCCACGCAGCCACGGTCTTAGCCGACCAGTCGACGGCGATTGCCGATTCGCGTTGCCGGCGTCTCGTTTCTGGGGTTCAATCGCGAGACAGCTAATCCGGGAGAAGCCACTGATGCTGCGATTGTTCCTCTTTGCCGCGGTCGCCTTTTCAATCAACGTCGTCGGGTCGGCGGCCGATCCTGTGGCGGACTTCGCGCTGCCGGACGCTGTAGGTCGTGAGCATTCGCTTCGCGACTTCGACGAATCGGAACTGGTGGTGGTGGCGTTCCTGGGCACCGAGTGCCCGCTCGCCAAGCTCTACTCGGCTCGGCTTAGCGATCTGGCGGCCGAGTACCCCGTTTCCAAGGTGCAGTTCCTTGGCGTGATGTCGAACGCGCAGGACTCGCTCAGCGAGATCGCTGCCTTCGCCCGTCGGCACGAGCTGTCGTTCCCGGTTCTCAAGGATCAGTCGAGTCGCGTCGCCGACTTGTTCGGCGCCCAGCGGACGCCGCAGGTGTTCCTGTTGGATCGCGACCGCGTGGTCCGGTACTCGGGCCGGGTTGACGATCAACACCTGATTGGCGTCAAACGTGACAAGCCGACTCGCGAAGACCTTCGCGTCGCGATTGAGCAGCTCTTGGCGGGCGAGGCGGTCTCTAAGCCGCAGTGCGACGCGATTGGTTGCTTGATTGGGCGCCGACGCGAGGCGAACCCGTCAAGTCCGGTGAGCTACTCTCGCGATGTGGCGCCGATCCTTCAGCTGCGGTGTGTTGAGTGCCACCGCGATGGCGAGATCGGCCCCTTCACGCTGACCAGCTACGACGAGGCCGCGGGCTGGGGCGAGATGATGGTGGAGGTGATCCGCCAGCAGCGGATGCCGCCCTGGCACGCGAGCCCCAAGCACGGCGAGTTCGCCAACGACCGCAGCATGCCGGCGGATGAGATTGAGACGATCGCCACGTGGGTGGAGAACGGCTGCCCCCAAGGCGAGGCGGCCGACGAACCCACGCCGCGCGCCTTTACCGCCGGCTGGCAGCTGCCGCGAGAGCCCGACCAGGTTTGGGCGATGAGCGACGAGCCGTTCCCCGTCTCGGCGTACGCGGGCCCGACCGGCATTCCTTACCAGTACTTTGAGGTGCCCACCGGCTTCGACGAGGATGCTTGGGTCGAGGCGGCCGAAGTCCAGCCCGGCAATCGCGAGGTGGTTCATCACATCATCGTCTACGCCCAACCGCCGGGCGCCCGCCGGCGCCGCGATTGGGTCTTCTTGACCGCCTACGTGCCGGGGCTGCGGTTCGATCCCCTGCCCGCGCGTTCGGCCAAGCTGGTGCCGGCGGGATCGAAGTTCGTCTTCGAGCAGCACTACACGCCGGTCGGCTCACGCCAGGAAGACATCAGCCGGCTGGGCGTTGTGTTTTCCGATCCGAGCAAGATCGACGACGAGGTGGTGACAACCGAGATCGGCAACGTCAGCTTCGAGATCCCGCCAAACGAGGCGTCGCACGTGGTGACCGCGACGAGTCGGCCGCTCAATCGCGAGATGACGCTGCTCTCGATGTCGCCGCACATGCACCTGCGCGGCAAGGCGTTCCGCTACGAGTTGGTTGAGCCGAGCGGTCGCCGCGAGGTCTTGCTCGACGTGCCGGCCTACGACTTTAACTGGCAGACCCGATACCTACTCAAACAGCCGCGGCGGCTGGCGAAGGGGTCGCTTATCCACTGCCGCGCGGTGTTCGATAACTCCGCCAGCAACCCCGCCAACCCCGACCCCACCCAGGCGGTGCGCTGGGGCGACCAGTCGTGGGACGAGATGATGCTGGGCTACTTTGACGTGGTGCTGTCGAAGGATGGCCAACCGGATCGCCCGTCAAAGCCGGTAAAGACGGGATGGGACATCGTGGGCGAGTTCGACCAAGCCGACCGCGACCAGACGGGCGGGCTCTCCAGACGCGAGGTTCGCGGTCACAAGCTGCTGGAGTCGCGCTTTGGCCTCGTTGACCGCAGCGGCGACGAGCAGCTGCAGCTCGGCGAAATCCTGCAGGCGGTCGCGGCCCTCATGCGTAATCGATAGACGGTCGGTGCGGCGTGTGTTCGATGCTCAGCTCGCGTGGTCGCCAAGATCGGCCGCGGTTTGGCGAATAACCGCCAAACGCCACCCCGGAGCCAGCGCCATCGCAAGACCGCTCAAGAAGAAGCCTTCTGCTAAGCCATCGGGCAACGCTGCTGGGATGGGTTGCCTCGTCTTGTTCGGAGCGCCGTTTGCCGCGTTCGGCGTCTTCATGGGGTGGCAGTTGCTGTCGCTCATCGGGCTTGCCGTGGCGAGCGAGTCTTGGGTGAAGACCCCGGCGACGCTGATCTCCGTCAAGCTGCAAGGCAGCGACACGCGGAAGGTGGTCGCCGAGTACGACTACGAGTACGCCGGCGAGAAGTACCGAGGCGAGCAGGTTGGCCTGGACGACACGGCGGACAACTTCAGTTCGTACCACCGCGAGCTCTACGAGCGGCTGAAGGAGCGACTGGACGCGGAGCTGCCGGTGGACTGCTACGTAGATGGCGACGACCCGAGCCGGGCGGTGCTGGACCGAACCCTGCGGCCCGTGCTGGTGTGGCTGCACGGGGTGTTCGCGTTGATCTTCGGCGGCGCCGGCTTTGGAATGATCGGCACCGGCGCGTACTCGGTGTGGGACAGCCGCCGGCACCGGGCGCGGCTCGCTCAGTTCCCGGACGAGCCTTGGCGGGTGCGTGAAGACTGGGCGGCCGGCGAGATCCGCAGCGGCGGCTGGAAGTCGGTTTGGTTCTTGGGCGCGTTCGCGCTGTTCTGGAACCTCATCTCATGGACGGTTGGCATGGGCGTCGTCGCCGGCGGCAAGGCCGACGTGCCATGGTTCGCCGGGGCGATGATCGGCGGCTTCTTGCTTATCGGCCTCTGGCTCATCGCCGCGGTCGGCTGGAAGGTGATCACCCTGTTCCGCAGCGGCGGCAGCGTCTTTAAGCTGGCGGGGCCAACCGGCGTGGTGGGGGGCGAGCTGGCCGGCGTGGTGCTCGCGCCGCAGAACGTTCAACCGAAGGAGGCGCTTCGGCTGACGCTCGCTTGCCAAGAGACTCGCACGAGGAGCCGCGGCGGCGAGTCGGAGACCGAAGTGCGGACGGTTTGGGAAGACAGCCGGCTGGTCGACCGCACGCTGCACGACCCGAGCGGCCGCCGCGGCGTGCCGGTGCGGTTTGTCATCCCGTCGGGTAAGCGGCCCACCGACCCGGACGGCCATCGCCCCGTGGCCTGGAAGCTGACGGTCTCGGCGGAGACATCAGGGCCCGACTACGAGGCTGAGTTCGAGGTGCCGGTCTTCGTCACGGCCGACTCGAAAGAAGGCGTCGAGGCGCCGACCGGCGCGCTGACGGATTACGAGTCGGTGGAGACGCTTGCCGAGGCGTTAGCTCGCACGGGGCTGGTCTGCGAGCACCCGAGCGAGACCGAGCTGCGGGTGGTCAAGCCGCACAGTCAGCACCTGGGCATGGCGGCCGGCCTGTTGGTGGGCGGCCTGGTGTTCGGCGGCGCCGCGATCGGGCTCGCCTTTGTCGAAGAGACGCTCGTCCGCTACTTGTTTCCGGTCTGCTTCGGGGCCGCGGGGATCGGCATGCTGGTCGGGTCGGTCGGCACCGTGCTCTCGTCGAGCGACCTTCACATCGTCGGCGATCGCTGGCGATTGAAGTCGGGCTGGTACGGTTTCCGCGGCGCCGGGCGCGAGTTCTCCGCTGGCGACGTTAAGCGGATCCGGGTCAAAGAGAGCATGTCGTCCAGCAGCGGCACGGAAACGGTTCAGTGGAACCACATCGTTGCCAACCTCAACGACGGCGGCCGGGCGATTCTGCTGCGCGGCATCAAAGACCGCAACGCTGAGCGGCGGTTACTCGGCGAGTTGTGCCGGCTTGCCGGTATCGATGCGCCGCCGGCGACGGACGACGAGGACGCGTAGACCGTCGCTTCGTCACTGGCCGGTGCGTTCAGCAACGAGCCACGCCAGCCGGCCAACGAGCCGGAAGTAGAGCAGCGCGGCCGCCAACGCCAGCGGCGCCACCAGCGGCAGGGCGTACAGGTCAATCAGGTGTGAGAGCGGGACCAATGCCGCCACCACGGCGGCGGCGAGCAGCGCGGACTGAATCCATAGCAGCAGCAGGCTGCCGAGCACGCGCGGCGCGGCCGCCAGCAGCGCCGGCGAGACGAGTGCGAAAGGCGAACCGAGGTCAAGCTGCGAGAGCAGGACCATCGGGAATAGAAGCACAAGAGAGACCCCGCCGCCGAGCACGGCCATCGCCCCGCCGCCGGCGATCATCCCAACGATCCAACCCGGCGCCGCCGCGGCGCCAAACGCGAGGCCGAGCGTCAACGCTTCGCCGAACCAATCGGTGGGGTTGGGCGAAGGGGTTGTCTGCAGGTGGTCGTTCCCTTCGGAGCTTTCGGTCACGATGGTGATCACCAGCGCGGCGAGGAAGCCCAGCGCGATGACCATCATCAGCGACGCGAGCATGGCGAGGCAGACCCCCATCACCGCGCCCGCCGCCATCGCAACCTTGCCGCCGCCGATGCCGTTGAATGCTGGGATGGCGTAGGCGAACAGCGACAGGCTGATCATGAAGACCAGGCTCAGCGCCGCAAAGCGGCCGCCGATGTTGTTCCGCAGGAGCATCCGCAGCACCCCCTGCAGGAGCGGCGCGGCGGGTAGCTCCGGCCGCTCGGGCGAAGCGGCGGCTTCCTCCTCGGCTTGCCGTTGGCCTTCGGCGATGAGCGCCCGCACCGCGTCGTTGGGCGTGTCGTGCTCGGCGGCGGCGTGCACGTCGTAGCTCTCGCGGGCGACGTCGATCATCGGCTTGGCCGCCACCGGCGCCCGCACGCGGGTGCGTGTTCCGCAGTCGGGGCAGATGAGTTCGCCGCCGACCTGCTCCTGCCGAGCGTGCATGAGCGTTTGGCATTGCTCGCAGTGCACGGGAATGGTCTTGGGCAGCCCGGCCTGCAACTGCTCCGCGGTGGGTTGGACTTCGTCTTCGTACACCTCGTACGAGTCTTCGAACATCGCCGCAGGGATGTTCGCCTTCTTGGGCGGCGGCGGCTTCGGGGCGACGGTCAACGCTCCGCAGTCGGGGCATCGAACCTTCTTGCCAACCGCGGTCGTTGGCGCCGTGAGCCGGGTGCCGCAGACGCGGCAATCGAAGCTCACCACGTCGGTGACCAGCCGTTTGGGCGGAGCCGGTTCTGTGGGGCGGGCGCCTTCGTCCTCGGGCGATGGCACAACGAACACCTCGCCACACCGGCCGCAACGCGCTCGCCGGCCGGAGTTGGCCACGGGCGTTTGGGTCCGCTTGCCGCACTCCGGGCAG
>JBCDJN010000186.1:0-5666 GCA_039414355.1 Planctomycetota bacterium
CACCAAGCGGCCGGTGGTCGCACGGCCGGCGGAAGTAGAAGCCAACCCGCGGTCGCGGAGCGCCAAGCTCCTGGTCGCCGAACGGAAAGCCTAGTGCGGAGCCCGCGACGGGGTTCATGGACGATGCCCGACGAAGACACCAACCTGAACGACAGCAGCGCGAGCCCCCCCACGACCGGTCCGCCTGCTGGTTCGCCGAAGCGGCGCGTTGCGGTGCGGAACGTCGCGGTCGCGTTGACCGTGGTCACCAGCGCCATGGTGGTGATCGGAGCGGCGGCCGTTCGTTATCTGGTCGGCGACACCTCGGCGCCGACGCTGGAGATCCGCCCCGGCGCCGAGCCCCCGGCGCTGCCCGACGGGCCGGCCGCCCTGCCGACGCCCATCCAGCCCCGCGTGCTGAAGCCCCACGTCGACGCCCGACGTGACGCCGACCTCTCGCCGCTCGGAGCGAGCCCCACCGGCCTCCCGCCCGCAACCCCGCGCGGCATTGCACTCGGCCGCGAGGAAGAGAATCAGGCGCCGCGGACCGCGGTCCGGCCCGGCGGTCGCTACCGTTAGAGCGCACCTCCGATAGCCGTAGCGTCTTTTTCGCCCGAATCATGCTGATTCACGCCGCCAGAGACGCTACACGTCCGTGCGACTCGCACTAGCAAGTCCCCCTGCCTCGCCGGGGATCACTCGCCGATGGGCGGCAGCAACTGGGGGTAGCTCGGGGCCGCGACGACCGGCTGGCCCGTCGGCACGGCGCCCATCTCTGCCGACGGCCCCACGCCTGCCGACAGCCTTGCCGAAACCGTCGCTGCAGGAAGCGTCGGCGTCGCCAGCTGCGGCAACGCGGGGCGCGACGCCACCTGCGGGGCTGTCGGCGCCGCGCCACTGGGCGTCGGCTCAACTGGCGCCGGCGACGCGGCAAGGGCGGTTCGCGCGGGCTCGAAGCCGGGGTCGAGTTTCGCCGCCATCTGGAAGCGGCGCCGGGCCTCTTCCATGTCGCCCACGCCGACGAGCAGTTGCCCCGCGTTGAACTGGGCGATCGCCGGTCCGTGGACCGCTTCCAGGTGCGCGGCGGCCCGTTCGATGTCGCCCCGGGCGACCAGCACCTTGGCGACGTTGTTCCGGTACAGGGCCTTCGCCGGCTTGAGCACGATCGCCTGCTCGAGCGCCTGCTGCGACTCGGCCATGCGGTTCTGGCGGGCGAGGCACAGGCCGTAGTCGTTGAGCGCGCCGGCGTGGCCGGGGTTGGCGGCGACGGCCTGCTGGTAGAGCTTCTCGGCCTCGGCGAGTCGGCCCTGCCGGTCCTCGAATCGGCCGTATTTCCGCAGCGCAGCGACGCTGCCCGGGTCGGCGGCGATCGCCTGCTGGAACAGCCGACGCGCCGCGCCCAAGTCGCCCGATTGCTCGGCGACGCCCGCCATCGACAGGTACATCTCGGCGGTCGGCGCCGACGTCGGCTTGTTGAGCGACAACGCGTCGGGCGTCGGGGCGGTCGGCTTTGGCGACGCCATCGAGCGGACCGCGGCGGTCACGCGGTTGTTTGCCAGGGTGTCGGCGAACTGCTGCATGCCGGTCGGCTGCGGGCGCTTCGCCGCCAGCTCTTGGGGCGCGAAGTTGTGGCTCGGCCTGGTTGTCTGCGCAGGCGTGGTCTGCGGAGGAGTGGCCTGCTGGCCGGTCACTTTGCCTAGCAGTCGGCCGAAGCGGGGCAGCCCCCACCCCGGCTTCACGACACGGGTGCTCGGCTTGGCCGCCGGGGCTCGGTTGGCCGGTACGAAGACGGGCGGCGCCGCGTTGGCGGCGGTAACCGAAAGCGTCACTGCGGCGGTCAGCGCTGCGCGGCGCAGTTTGGCAAAGCGTCGGGTCGCGATACGCACGGCGTCTCTCCCTAGACGGTGGCCGCCCCGGTTCGCGGGGGCGGTGCTGGCGGGCGTCCTTGCCCGCCTCGTTGCCGACCGGCCTTGCGGGCGGCTCGGCGTTGTCGGATTGTTTCCTTGTTTCCGCGGGCTCTTGCGGCGGCCGCCCTACTGGCCGGCACCCCCACCGCCGAGGCTCGTTGTCGGCAGCACCGGCACCTTCATATTCTCGCGGAACTGCGTGTTGACGTAGTCAACCGTCGCGGCGGGCCGGCCCTCGGACACGATGTGCGTCGTGGCGACCTGCGGCACTTGCTGGCCAAAGGCCGCCGCCTCGGCGAACTGGTTGGCGGTGGCGATCCGCTGCTCGGTGGTCTCGGTCTTCAACGCCTGCTCGACAAAGATCCGGCGGTACTGCGGCGGCGCCTGGGTCATGATCCAACGCACCTTGAGTTCGCCCGCCTGGGTGAGCCGCGAGGCGTCCTCGTTGAAGTGGTGGGCGCCGAGCAGGTTCTGCCGCCGCCAGCCGTTGCGGACCATCGTGTCGAACGGGGCGTGGGCGTGCACCCGGTCGGGGCAGAGGTACTGCGACGGCCACTTCGAGTTCTCCTCGCAGCCGTTCAGGCAGTAGTCGAGCGGGTCGGCGCCGGTGCGCGACTGGCACGCCGCGCCGCAGCCGGCGGCCGCGTGGCCGAACCAGAAGGCCTGGCCGGTCGACGCAACGCCCGCCACGACCATGCCTGCCAACAGTAGCGTCGCCGATTTGCTCATCGTCATTACCTTGGAGAAATTACCTTGGAGAAATTCCCTTGGAGATTCCCTTCCAGCGATTCCCTGGGAGCGGGGCGGTCGCGGCCCGGTTCGCCCGGCAGCCGATCTTGGCCGGCAGCCAATCTTGGTCGGCAGCACGCCGCTCGACCGGTATCGACGCGTCAGAAGCCCCGGCTGCGGCACTTCTAGAGGAACCGTCGCAGAGCGCCGCGATTGCCCAAACTACGCCACGCTAGCGTCCTTGGCGGTTACGTGGACGCTTACTCGGCAACCACGTAGAAGAGTCCGTGCGTGCTGGTATGGAACACCCTGCCCGTTTGGAGGTCGCCGTCATCGAGCAGCTCGTCGATCGCTTCGAGGGTGCTCCGCTCGGCCGTGGGGCCGGCGATATTCACGCGCGCTGTGTGCGCGCCGACCCCGAAATCCCAGTCGTACACGCCGCCAATCGGGCAGGGCTTCACAAAGGGGTCGCCGGGCAAGTAAGGCGCCAGCTCTGGCGGCATTACCCCGTTGCCGCCGTTGGCGGGCCACTGCCCCGTTTGCGCGAAGCAGAGCTCCGCCGCGTTGGCGATCACCAGCATCTGGGTCGCCGTCGCGTTGGCGGACGCCGCGTCGCCGTTGTCCAAGAACTTCGGCGCCGCAACCCCCGCGAGGATGCCGAGGATCAGCACAACAACAACCAACTCGACGAGCGAAAACGCGTGGCGTGCAACCCCGCAATCCTTAGGGAGCCGCCCGCGAGCGGCTGCGAGAGCTTCGAACATCGAGCGGATCCCCTGACGCCTCACTGACCCTGCATCGCGGGGAACATCTCGTTGATCATCGTGATCGCAGCCGGGCCGACAAGCACGACGAAGATCGCCGGAAAAATGAAGATCACCAGCGGGAAGATCAGCTTGACCGCCGTCTTGGCCGCCTTCTCCTCGGCCATCTGGCTGCGGCGGGTCCGCATCGAGTCGCTCTGAACGCGGAGCGCCTGGGCGATGCTCGAGCCGAACTTGTCGGCCTGGATCAGGATGGCCGACAACGCCTTGAGGTCGTCGACCCCGGTGCGCTGCCCCAGTTCGTGCAGCACCGTGTTGCGGGGCGAGCCCATCTGCAGGTGCAGGTTGCACAGGCCAAACTCCTCGGCGAGCACCGGGAAGCTCTTCTTCATTTCCTCGCTGACCTTGCGCATCGCCTGGTCGAGGCCCAAGCCGGCCTCGACACAAACGACCATCAGGTCCAAGGCGTCGGGCAGCCCGAAGAAGATCTGGTCCTGCCGCGACTTCTTGCAGAACCAAACAACCACGTCCGGCAGGTAGAAGCTCAGGCCTCCGGCGGCGACCGTCATCATCATCATCCGCTGGTCAAACCCGCGGAGCATCGCCAGCGACCCGCCGGCTGCGAAGAAGCCGATCACCAGCAAGATGAACTTCAGGCCGAGGAAGATGCTCTGGGCCGACTCGCTGCGGAAGCCGGCGTGCTGCAGCCGCTGCTTGAGGGCGCCGACCTCTTCTTCGGTCTTGGGCTGCAGCGGCGCGGCGAGCTTGGGCGACGCCTTCTCGATGAGTTGCGCCATCTTGCCCGAGCCGCGGCTGTCGCCCTTGCGGCTGCGTGGCTCGCGGAGTTCTTCGAGCCGCTCGGTGGCGCGCGACGAGCCCGACGAAAAGAAGTCGAGCAACGCCCACATCGCCGCGGCGACGCCGCCGAAGATCGCGAGCTTGGTGGCGAGTTCGGTGCTGATAAAGGCGAGGATCATGACGAAGGCGGAAAGGGGAAGGGGGAAGGGGGAATAACGCGTTGGGCGTTACTCGGCGCCGGCCGTTCTGTTGGAAGTGTGTGCAAGGGCCGACGGCCAGGGGGCATAGGTCCGAAGGAGTCGCAGCAGTGTCCGGACCGCTCCGCGCTTCCTTCCCCTTTCCCCTCTCCGCCTTTCCCTTTCGCTCAGACCCGTATGTTGACAATCTTCCGAATCGCCACCGCCCCCAAGAGCTGCATCACGATGCCGCCGACCAGCATCTTCTTGCCCAGGTCGTCGGTGAACAGCAGCATCAGGTAGTCGGGGTTCATCTTGTACACGGTGATGAACAGGCAGGGCGGCAACGCCAGCAGCACGATGCCCGACAGCCGGCCCTCGCCCGTGAGCGCCTGGACTTGTCCCCAGATCTTGAAGCGCTCGCGGATCAGCCGGCCGATCTTGTCGAGGATCTCCGCCAGGTCGCCGCCCGTTTGTCGCTGCAAAATGACCGCGGTTGCGAAGAACTTCAGGTCGAGGTTCGGCACGCGTTCCACGAGGTTTTCCAGGGCTTCCTCCATCGGCATGCCGAGGTTCTGCTCCTCGAAAGTGCGGCCAAACTCCTTGGCGATCGGGTCGCTCGATTCCTGGGCGACGAGGTTAAACCCCGCGGCCAAACTGTGGCCCGCCCGCAGCGCCCGCGCGATCAGCTCCAAGGCCTCGGGGAGCTGCGCCCCGAACTTCTTGAGCCGGCTCTTGCGTTTGAACGACAACCAAGCAAACGGCAGGAAGACGAAAGTGGCGGCGACGAACGGAGCGAACTTGACCGGGATGCCCGCGAGGCCAGGCAAGACAAAGCCGAGCACGGCGGCGCCGACGCAGATCATCAAGAACTGGCTGACGTTCAGCGAGACATCCGCCTGCTCGAACATCAGCTTGAGGTTCAACCGCTGGGCGACGAACTGCTCGAAGTTGCCGGCGCCCGCGTCGAAGCCCTGCTGCACCAGGTCGCTGGTCGAGGTTGACTCGCCGCCGCGGCCCTTCTTCCCCTTGCCACCGGTCAGCTCGCTGAGCCGCTGCTCGACCTCCGCGTCGCGGTCGCCCTGGGCCATCGCCGACAGGGCGTAGACCAGCACGCTTACGCCGGCGAACACGCAGATGAGGATGATCGTGGGAGTCATTGCGAAGGCGGAAAGGGGAAGGCGGAAGGGGGAAAGACGCGCGGGGCGCTGCTCGATCCCGTGTTGTTGGTTGTCCGTTGCTCGCGAGGGCCGGCGGCCAGCGGTGGGAGGATCGAAGCCGTTGTCGCGGCGTCTCCGCCGCCCCGCGTTTCC
>JBCDJN010000187.1:0-5653 GCA_039414355.1 Planctomycetota bacterium
CAAGCCCCTGCCCATGACCCAGGTCGCCGACCAGCTGGGCATCCACGTCGCCACCGTCTCGCGGGCCGTGTCGGAGAAATACCTGCAGACCCCGCGCGGGATCGTCCCCCTGCGGATGTTCTTCTCAGGCGGCACCACCTCCGCCGCCGGCGACGACATGTCCTGGACCGCCGTGCAGGAGAAGCTCAAGGAAGTCATCGCCGCCGAGGACAAGGCCAAGCCGCTCTCGGACGACGCCCTGGCCGCCGAGATGAAAAAACACGGCATCGACATCGCCCGCCGCACCGTCGCCAAGTACCGCGGTCAGCTCAACATCCCCTCGGCGCGCCAGCGCAAACAGTACTGAAGCCTTGCCCGATACCGAAGCGAACAGCCCGACGCTCTCGATTATCACGCCGGTCTACAACGCGGCCGAGTTCTTGCCGCGAACGCTCGCCTCGTTCGACGCCGTCGCGCCCGAGCACCGCCAGCGCGTCCAGCTCTTGCTCATCGACGATGGTTCCAGCGACGACTCGCCAGCCTTCCTCAAAGGCTTTCGCGACGAGCGATCGGCGGATTTCGCGGGGATCGACGTGATTCACAAGGACAATGGCGGCTCCGCCTCGGCCCGCAACGTCGGACTCGATGCCGCTCGCGGCGACTGGCTGCTCTTCCTCGATGCCGATGACGAACTCATCGCTGACCCGATACCAAGACTCCACGCCGCGGGCGACGCCTCCGCCTTAGGCGTTGCCATCGAGCTCGCCCCTCCCGCAGGCCGGCCCAAGCGCTACGACGCCGTCTCAGTCTTGCCCGGTCGACACCTCGACCGACTGACCGCCAACAATCCCAACTACGTCTGTGGCCTGATTCCCCGACGCAAACGAGTTGAGCAACGCTTCAACGAGCGCATCCGCACCCTCGAAGACTGGGCATTCTGGCTTAACAACCCCGCCATCTTCGATCGCATGACTATCGAGAATGACGCCCCCGTCGTCCGCGTCAACGTGCATGGCGGCAACAAGAGCTCCAACATTGCTCGTCGTGGTCGAGTCCGCGCCCAGGTCGCTAAAGAAGCCATGGAACGTTTTTATCATGATCTGACGCGTATGCAACGCAACAATCTCAAGACGCAAATCAGCATCGGCGAAGCCATGGAGGGCAACAGGCAACTCGGCTCGTTGTTGAGATGGCCGGTCGACCCTCTGCTGTACATCAAGCTGCTGATGTTTCAGGCCTTTGGCAGTCGCGCACTCTATCTTGACATGTATGCGCGGGCGCGCTTGGCGACATACGGCTCAGCCGGCCCAGCGGCATGACCTCAATGAGATTGTAGCGAAGTGCGATTCGTAATCGTCATCCCGTCATTCAATCAGGCCGATTTTTTGCCGATCACGGTCAACTCGATCCTAAGCCAAGATGCAGACGTCGTGCTTCGCATTGTCGACGGCGGGTCCACCGACAGCACACTGAGCTACTTGCGTTCGATCGACGACCGGCGCGTCGTGTGGACCAGCGAGCCGGACGGCGGTCAGAGCCACGCGATTAACCGCGGCATGCGGTGGGCGATCGAGCATGGCGCTGACGTCTTAGCTTGGTTGAATTCCGACGATTTTTATCTCCCCAAAGCGCTGGCAACCGTTGGCGAAGCGCTGGCCGCGCACACGGAAGCAAGCTGGGTGGTGGGTGACTGCCGGATCGCAGACGTGAATGGCGGGCGTATCCGCGAAACAATCCGTCGCTACAAGCGGTATCGGTTGGTCCGCTACACATATGCGGCTCTGCTGCGCGAGTGCTTTCTGAGTCAACCGGCAGTGTTCTGGCGAATCGACCTTGAACGGTCCGTTGCTTACGATGGCGGCCGACTGCTCGATGAGTCGCTGCATTACGCCATGGACTATGACTTGTGGCTTCGCATGGGCCGCCTTGCGAATCCGCTGATCGTCGATCAGCAGCTCGCCGCGTTTCGCGTCCACGGCGGCAGCAAGACCCACACGAACCACCGCGCCCAGTTCGAAGAGCAGTACGCCGTTGTCCAGCGGTACACCGAAGACCTCGGGGTGCTCCGCGACCAGCGCCGCCTGATTCGGCGAGCGATGCTGGGGTATCGTGTGCTCCACTGCTTGGGTCGGAGAGTGGGGATAGGTGGCTGAGATGGACGCCTCAAGCCGAATGGTTGACGATCCGGTGCGAGTCGCTCACATCGTGGCAACGCTTGGCGTCGGCGGCATCGAACGCTGGCTGCTTCAAGTCGCCTCTGCGATCGACCGCCGCCGCGTCCAGTTGGACGTAATCGTGCACGACCCCAAGACGGGGGCCCTGGAACACCCGATCCGACAAACCGGAAGCCGGGTTTTGCGTTGCCCGCCGCCGAGCCGGCCGATAGCTTGGGCCACGGCGCTACGCCACCATCTTGAGGCCGGCGGCTACGACGTGGTCCACGCTCACCCTTACCGCTTTTGTGGCCCTATCCTCTGGGTTTCGCGGCGTTCAGGCGTGCCCGTGCGGATTGCGCACAGCCGCAATGCGTTACCGGCGCCGCCGTGGATACGGCCTCACGCTCGGCTGTTCGAGCACGCGGCCCGTCGCGTCATCCTCCGCGAGATGACGCTGGGGTTGGCCGTGAGCAGTACCGCCGCGGCCGCCCTGTTCGGCGGAGGCTGGACCCGCGACCGCCGGATCCGACTTATGCCCAGCGCGATCGACCTTGACCTCTTTCGCAAGCTGCCGCGGCTGGCTCCAACCAGGGCCGACCTTGGGATACCCGAAGATGCGATCGTTGTTGGCCATTGCGGTGGCTTCCGCCCTGTCAAGAATCATGCCAAGCTTCTCGAGGCCTTCGCGTCGTTTCGTCGCTCCACACCTTCGGCAGCGATGGTGCTGATCGGTGACGGGCCTTTACGTCCGACAATCGAGCGAACGATCCGAGCTAGCGGCGACGATCGCGTAGTGCACTGTTTGGGCCACCAAGACGACGTTCCGGCGGTGCTGAACAGCCTTTGCGACGTTTGCGTGCTGCCGTCATTGTGGGAGGGGTTGCCACGCGTCGTGGCCGAAGCGGTGGGCGTCGGGCTACCGGTCGTGATCTCCGAGCACCTGGCGCCGGAACTTGATTACCTGCCCGATCGAGTCTGGAGGGTGCCGGCCTCGGCGCCAGGTTCCGCGTGGGCAGAATCGATCGTGCGAGCCGCCGCCTCGGGGCGCTACGACCGGCGAGCTTGCATCGACGCACTCGCGGCAGCGGGCCTCGACCTATCCGAGCAAGCCCATCGGTTGGCGAATCTCTACAGCACCGCCGTTCATGGCTAAGGCGTTAAACTGTGGCGTGACTTCAACGACCTCGCCCCACGATGCAGATCGGGTTACGGTGCCTGCGACCGAACTCTCGTCGCAACAGCAGGTGCAGGAAGATGAATACGGCCTGCCGGTTCACTTCCGCGACGCTATCGACGGCTCAGGGCTCAATCCGGTTGTTATCGAGTATCAGGCGAGGTTAAGGCTGGTGACGCGGCTGATCTTGGAAGCAAATCCTCGTCGGGTTTTGGACGCGGGGTGCGGGGACGGGCGTTTCTGCTATGAGTTGAAGGACCTTGGTATCGAACTCGTCGGTGTGGATTACTCGGCGGCCGCACTGCGTTTTGCCAAGGCTTTTGCCCCAAGCGTTAGCTTCTACAGGCAGGATCTGGCGTCATTAGAGGTGGTCGGTCGATTCGACGCCATCCTTTGCATGGAAACGATTGAGCACCTCAAGCCCGAGATGTTGCGGCGTGTCGTGGATGGGCTAGCTCGCGTCGCCGAGCCCGGTGCCAGGCTCGTGGTGACGGTGCCTTCTGAAGAACTCGCTCTGGCCGCGAAGCACTACCAGCACTTTACGCCTGCGTCGCTTGAGCGGGTGCTGAGCCCCGACTTTTCGATCGACCGCATGCTCGGGCTGCATCCGCTGGGAGGACTCGGGCGGCTGAGACTGCGAGCCTGGACCGCCGCGGCTTACGCGCTGTTCCCTTTCCGCGACGGGTCGCGTTTCTGTCGGCACGTCCTCCGGAACACCAAAAGAGTCGCTGACCAGACGCAGGTACGCGAAGACCCACGAGGCTGCGGCCATCTTGTCGCTGTCTGCGTCCGGCGATGACGCGCCACTGGGTGAATCAACTTGGACGAGTTCCGCAAGGGATGCTGTGGCTGATCGCCGGGCAGTCTGCTTGGGCGGGAGCTCAGTGGCTATTGGTGCTCGCGGCAACGCATTGGACGTCGTCGGCGGTTGTCGGGCTATACGCGTTGGCGTTGGGGACAAGCACGCCTATTTTCCGATTTTTCAACTCGGGCTTCCGTCTTTACGCGACGGCCGATATTCACGACCGGTTTGACCGAAGGGCTTATGTCAACGGTCGACTCATTGGGGTGACGGCGGCCATGCTGTTGAGTTTGGGGGTATGGTTATTGCACGCGGGGGTGTCCGGGGTCGCGTTGATGGCGGCAGTGGTGCTGGCAAAGTCGGCTGATGCACTGAGCGATTTGACTTACGGTTTTTCGCAGAAACGCAGCCGATTCGATCGAGTCGGCATCTCGATGATCGTCCGAGCGTGCCTGGGGTTGGTGGTGGCGGTGGGGATGTTGGCCTGGACGGGGTCACTGGGGTGGGCAGTTTTGGGGATGGGCGTTATCTGGCTGAGTATCTTCTACGTCGTCGACCGGCGGGCGCTTGAGGCCGAGGGCGAGACGGCCTCGACTAACAAAAGCACCCATTTGTACAAGCGACTAGCACCACTGGCGTTCGTGGCGGCGTTGGCCTCGGCGTTTGGATATGTGCCGGTGTACATGCTGAGCAACGAGTCAAACTCCGCGGCGGGCGTCTTCGCGGCAATCAACTACCTGTCGATGCCGATCACCTTGTTGGGCGTCGCGTGGGGGCAGGCGAGCATCACGTCGTTTGCTTTGGCGGCGCACGACGCTCGCATGATGCGAGATCGAATCGGTCCGGCTGCTGTGTTGTTCATCGCCGCCGGGGGCGTAGCTTTCGCTCTAGGCTGGTGGCTGGGGCCGTGGTTGCTCGAGTCCTTATACGGCCCGATCTACGCTGAGGCGGCGGCGGCTCTGCCGTGGTTACTGCTTGCGGCGAGCGTGAGCTGTGTGTCAACGATCCTTTCGTACGCCAGCACGGCCATCGATCGGCTCTTCTGGCAACCGATTTTGCTGGCCGTGGCGATCGGTGTGGTTGTGGTCTCAGGGCAGGTACTGATTCCAAGTTTCGGGATCACTGGCGCGGCTGTCTCATTGAATCTAGGATATCTGGTCCACGCTGTGATGCTTGCTGGTCACGTGTTTTGGTGTGCTGCGGCTGCGCGGGCTGCCTCGGCCTCCGCGGAAGCGTGATCGATATGCTGCGGAACCTGCGGGGCAATGCAGATCGGTCATGAGCAGGGAAGGCCTATTCATGAACTATGACGACTCCAACCTGGATTCGGCCTCGGTCCTCGTCACCGGCGGGACGGGCACGCTGGGGCGGGGGATCGTGACCGCCCTGCTGGAGCGGACTGCGGCGCGGCGGGTGATCGTGCTGTCGCGGGACGAGCACAAGCAGTGGGCGATGGAGGAAGAGTTCGCTGGGCTCGGGCACGGGGCGCGGACGCGGTTTTTCATCGGGGACGTGCGGGACGCCAAGCGGCTGCGGCTGGCG
>JBCDJN010000188.1:0-5536 GCA_039414355.1 Planctomycetota bacterium
CGATAAAGCGCCTCTGGCTTGACGGGGTTGTGGCCTACGAAGGCTTTATCCCGAGCACCGCCACTAGCGCAAGCATGCTTCGGGTCGGCCTTAATTCTGGCGGCAATTCGGAACTGGATTTCGCGGGGCTGGTGTTGTCGCTGTCGGGCGCGGCAGATGTTGTGCCGGCCTTGTACGCGGGGCCGAGTCAGTCGAGCGCCAAGAAACGCAGGCTTTTGCAGCAGATGGTGAGGTGACCGATGGCGATCAAGAAAAACACTGCCGGCCAAAAGCTAACCGTCGTTGCCATCGACAGCGACGCCAACGAGCTGACGGGCGATGCCGCCAACATCACCGCCAAGGTGCGTGGCGACTACGGCACACCCACGGCACTCGCCGACACCAACCCGACGGAAGTGGAGTCGGGCATCTACGAGTTCGACCTGACGGCGGCCGAGACCAACTTCGACCACGTGCAGTTCATCGTTGTGAGCAGCACAAGCGGGGTGAGTGTGCGGCCGAACTCGGGGGAGAATGGGGAGACGGTTGAGCCCTCAACCGTGGCACCAGGCGGCTTCTACGACGGCGTTCCTTCGCTGGCCAACTGGGCGTCACGAACCAGCAAGGGGCGGACGCTGGCCGAGTTCTTGGCCCTGGCGAAGACCGAGCGCATCGACATTGCTGTAATTGGCGACTCAAACGCGTTCTGGGGCGACTCGTTCAACGGCGGGTTCGGTCACTACAAGGGGCTGGCGTACGCCGCGGCACGCCGGTACGGGCTGTACAAGACCGGCACCATGCCGATGAACATCCTGGCCGGTGCGTGGAACTTCTCGGGCTGGCCGGACACCAACGAAGACCGTGGGCTGATTCCGGGCGGTGCGTTTACGCGTTACGCCGACAGCTCAGGGCGCCACGTCAATCAGAACGCCCCAGCCGCCCTCCACGCCTACGCCGTTGCCCCGCGTCAGGGCGACCCCGTGACCTACGCGGGTGGTGGCATGCCATGGGGCTACTGGTACGCCGAAGACTCGCACACGCTAAACGCCCCCAACCTGCTGCGTGGCCCGCACTGGTGGAAGCCCGGTGATGCAACACGACCGGGCCTCTTGGACATCAACGCCAACCTGCGCTACCACCTGCGATACGGCACCTTCGCCACAGGGTCGGGTTTGTTCGCTGTAAGCTGCATGGACTGGGCGACGTCGATGCCCAATAGCTCGGGAGTCAACCACGCCTTTACGGGCGACATCAATCCTGTCACGGGCACCGAGGGGCTTGCTGACCTAACGCTCGACATCCCAGCAGGGGCACGCGGGGCGAATGGCATCACGATTCGGCCCATCAGGCTCGCGGCGAGCACGGGCGGCGGTTCGCGTCGCGACTTGGCGGGCCCGTTCTTTGGCCTGTGGCAATGCCTGGAGAACACCGATCAGACTACTGGCGTTGGCGTGAACATCGCCGGCCACTTCGGCGGCCAGACAGCACGCCACGCCGCGGATTACTACCTCGGCACCGATGGCAGTTCGGCGGCTGGATTCAACGTCCGGCAGGCTCAACAGGAGTATTGGCGGTTCACGCTGGCGACTCAGCGGGCGACGTTGGCGGACGCCAAGCTCATCGTGCACCTGTACTTCGCCGAGAACGACATCAACGGCGTCAGCACCGAGAACTCACTCGGCCCAAGCCCCGCAGCTTCCAACACCAAGGAGGGCTACGCCGACAACCACAAGGCCATCATTGACCGCCTCCGGGCAGACCTTGTGACCATTGGCGTCACATCCTCCAACGTGCTGTTCGTGTGCGGACCCTACGCCAAGAACCCCAATCAGAGCACGGCGACTCGCAACGAATGGGCGGCGCAGCTTGAGAGCACGTTTGTCGACGATGACCGTGTGGTGGTGGCCTACGGCGAAGACCTGATGCAACAGGCCGAGATTGAGGCCAATGGCGGCTTCGACGCTCTGGCGGCCCACCTCACGCCCGAGGCCTACCAGTCGTTCGCAACCGCCACGCTGGTGTCGGGCGAAGCCAACCTTACCGAAGACCTGCCCACGGCAGCCCAGTTCACCGCTCTGGACACAAAGACGACCAGCGTGCAGACCACGCTTGGGGATTTGACGGAAGACAACGGCGGCACGCAGCGGCTTACGGCGGCGGCTCTGGCGGAAGCTCCTGCAGGGGGCGGCAGCGCTACGACCTACTTCACACGCTTCGGGGCCAGCAGCAACGCACGCACTGCCGAACTGCTAGGCGTCACGCATCCGGCCACGGTCTACGCCAGCATCGCCGATAGCGATGGCGACTACTACGACTTCTCGGCCGAGACCTTCACCACACCTGGCAGCGGCGCCCTGGGCGACTTGGCCCTGGCGGTTCCGAGCGCCGGCGAGGCACAGCCCCCGGCCCTTGGGATCGAGTCGTACGCGGCATTCGCCCTGTCTGCCGGCGACTACACCGTGATCTGGCGAGACGGTCAATCGGCCAGCGACACCGTCCTGGCGACGATGCCGTTCTATGCGGATGGTTCGACGGTGTGGGAGTCGCGTGCGGATGCGGAGTCTTCGGCCGTGAATACGACGTTGGCGGATGGGGGTGAGGTGCGGGAGGCGATTGAGAACGTTGCCGTTGGCGGCACAGTAGATGCCGAGATCGTCCCGCCTGACCGCACTTGGCGGCTTACCCGAGAGTCGGGCAGCAGCAAGGCGAATGAGTTCGTCACCGTGCAGGACGGCTACGCAGGCACGCTGCAGATGGACTACAGCCGTGTGCTGGCGGCGTCACTGGCGGGCACGCCTGCCGTAACAATCACTGGCCCAGCATCGGTCACCCCAACCAACGCTCGACGCCACGCCACGAACCAGGCAGTGCTGTTTGATGTGCCCGCCCTGACTGCCCCCGGAACCTACACCGTCCGAGTGGTTGTCCAGACCGTCGACAGCCAGACGATCCCGACCGAAGCCACGTTGATTGTCACGTAATGGCACTAGCCCCCCTGCGGAAGTGCAGCGAACCAACCTGTCGGAAGCTGGTGAGGACAGCACGATGCGAGAAGCACACCAAAGAGCGAGCGAAGCACAGCAGCAAGAACCGGCCCGGCGACCCGTTCTATTCGTCGAAGCGATGGCGAGAGACGCGGGCGGCGAAGCTTAGGGAGGACCCGCTGTGCGAGAAGTGCAGGCCACGAGTCGTGGCGGCGAGTGTTGTTGACCACATCCTAGACCGATGCGACCGGCCTGACCTGGCGTACGACATGCACAACCTGATGAGCCTGTGTGTGTCGTGTCACAACCGGAAGACGGCGAAGACGATGGCGAAGCGGAGGCGGGACCGGGGGGGATGAAATCGTGGGGGCGTTGGGCGGGAAAGCCGCTTCGCAAGGTGCGCACATTTTTGGACCGGTTTTAGGTAGGGGGAATGGGTAAGCGAGGGCCAGCAGCAGAAGCCCCGGCGGTGAAACTCGCCAAGGGCACGGGAACGGCTGACGACGCCGCAATCGTCAAGCTGACCGCTGGCGATCCGCAACGCCCGCCAGAGCTAGAGGCGTTTGGCGAAGTCGCCTGCCGGGTGTGGGATGAGACCGTTGAGAAGCTGGGGCTGCTGCCTGGCCTGCTGTCGCCAATCGATGCGCGGGCGTTGATGACCTACTGCATTCAATGGCAGCGTGTGGCGGAGGCACAGCGGCAGATCGAGGCGGAGGGGCTGACGTGCACGGCAGAGAGCGGCGCCCAGTATCAGCACCCTGCTGTGGGTGTTCAGAACAAGGCGTTTGACCTGATCCACAAGCTGCACGCCAAGTTCTCAATGACGCCGAGCGACAGGGCCGGGATCAAGCCTGGCAGCACGAAGCAGCGAGTCCGCAGAAAGCCGGGATGAGCGTTGATGTTGTTACCAAACGATGGATGCGAGACGCCTCAGATGAGCTGGCCGTCGCCAACGGCTGCCGCTTTGATGAGGGGCTGGGGCAGTTTGTCGTTGATTGGATGTACGACTACCTGCGGCTGTATGAGGGCGTGTGGGCCGGGCGACCTTTCGAGTGCCGCGACTGGCAATACGAATTCGTGATGCGGTGCTTCGGCTGGATGCGGCCGAACGTTGACTGGCGGGAAGAGCTACCGAACCGGGATTACATCCGGCGATTCAGGGGCGCAAGCGTGTGGATTCCCAAGAAGAACAAGAAGAGCCCGACGCTCGCCGCGCTGATGCTGTACATGCTGTGCGGCGACGACGTGATGGGGCAGAAGTGCTTCCCCGGCGCGAAGGATGGCCAGCAGGTTCGCAAGAACGTGATGCTCCACGTCGTGGAAATGGTGAAGCAATCGGAGGAGCTTTCAGCCGAGTGCAAGATCAACCTGAACGATGCGACGGTGTTCCATGAGCCAACGCGGTCGCTGCTATTGCCGCTGTCGAGTTCCAACGTTCGAAACGAGAAAAGCAAGGAGGGTCTGAACGGCAGTGTTTTCGTTGATGAAGTTCACGTTGTTGACCGATCGTTCGTCCGACGCATCGACCGTGCGGGCATCAGCCGGCCCGAGCCGCTGCACGCCGAGTTCTCGACGGTCGGCGACGACATGGACAGCTACGGCTACGACCGATTCCAGTACGCCGAGGGCGTGGCGGATGGGAGCATCAAAGACGATGCGTTGCTGTCGATGATCTACGCGGCCCCGAGAGACTTGCCCGAGACCGAGCTAGCCGCTGACCCGGCGAAGTATGGCGAACTGGCGAACCCCGCCTGGGGCCACACGATCAAATCGGCCGAGTTCCTAGCGGACTTTGAGCGGTCGAAGTCGTCACCGCGAGCGCTCGCGGACTTCAAGATGTACCGCCTCAACGTGTGGCAGGCGTCGGCGACGCCGTGGCTGTCGATGCCGGCCTGGGAGCAGTGCAACGGCGGGCGTGAGATCGACCCGGGCAAGCCGGTCTACGCTGGGCTCGACCTGTCGTCGAAGCGGGACTTTACCGCGTGGGTGCTGGTGCAGAAGCAGGGCGACGTGTACGTGGCGCGGGGCCAATACTGGATATCGCGCGACCGAGCGGACGAGCACCTGGCGGCCGGGCGTGACATCGTCGGTTGGGAGCGGGAAGGCTGGCTCTCGATTAGCGACAACGCTCGCGTCGACCAAGAGGCGGTCACCGAACGGGTTATTGGCGACAGCAAGGCGATCGGCGTGGAGTCGATTGGTCACGACCGCTGGGGCGCTGAGGCCCTTCGGCAGCAGGTCGAGAACGAAGGCATTCAGATTGTCGAAGTGGGCCAGTCGTTCGGCGACCTGACCGAGCCGAGCAAGCTGCTAGAGGCGGCGGTGCTGTCGGGCGAGCTGGACCACGGCGGCGACCCCGTGCTCACTTGGATGGCCCGCAACGTGACGATCAAGAGTGACAACCACGACAACATCAAGCCGATCAAGCCGGAGCGCAGCACGCTCAAGGCGGTGGACGGCATCGTGGCCCTAATCATGGGGATCGGCCAGGCGGAGCTGGCGCGGGAAGAGCAACCGGTGACGGGGGTGTACGCCGTATGATTGTCGCCAACCTCATGGTTGTTTCTGGTGTC
>JBCDJN010000189.1:0-5306 GCA_039414355.1 Planctomycetota bacterium
CCTCCTCGGCGTGGGCCGCGGCGTCGTCCTGCATCTTCTTGATCTCCTCCTCGGAGAGCCCCGAAGACTGCTCGATCTTCACGGTCTGCTCCTTGCCCGTGCCCAGGTCCTTGGCCGAGACGTTGAGGATGCCGTTGGCGTCGATGTCGAACTTCACCTCAATCTGCGGCACGCCCCGCGGCGCGGGCGGGATGCCTTCCAGGTTGAACTGGCCCAGCAGCCGGTTGTCGGCGGCCATCTCGCGCTCGCCCTGGAAAACGCGGACCGTCACGGCCGACTGGTTGTCGTCGGCGGTGCTGAAGACCTGCTTCCGCTCGGCGGGGATGGTGGTGTTTTTCTCCACGAGCTTGGTCATCACGCCGCCCAGCGTCTCGATGCCCAGCGACAGCGGCGAGACGTCCAGCAGCAGGATGTCCTGCACGTCGCCCGCCAGCACGCCGCCCTGGATGGCGGCGCCGATGGAGACCACTTCGTCCGGGTTGACGCCCTTGTGCGGCTCGCGGCCGAAGATCTCTTTGACGAACTCTTGCACCTTGGGGATGCGGGTCGAGCCGCCGACCAGAACCACTTCGTCGATCTTCGCCTTATCGAGCTTGGCGTCTTCGAGCGCCGTCATCACCGGGCCGCGGCAACGCTCGACGAGGTGGTCGACAATCTGCTCAAACTTGGCACGCGTGATGGTTACGGCCAGGTGCTTGGGCACGTTGTCTTGCACCGTGATGAACGGCAGGCTGATGTCGGTGGATTGGGCGGAGCTGAGTTCCTTCTTCGCCTTCTCGCACGCCTCCTGCAGCCGCTGCAGGGCCATGGGGTCCTGGCGGAGGTCGATGCCCTGCTCCTGCTTGAACTCGTCGGCGACGTAGTTGATGAGCTCCTCGTCGAAGTCGTCACCGCCCAGGTGGCCGTCGCCGTTGGAGCTGATTACGCGGAAGACGCCGTCGGCGACTTCGAGGATGGAGACGTCGAACGTGCCGCCGCCCAGGTCGAAGACGCAGATCGTCTCTTGGGTCTTCTTGTCGAGGCCGTAGGCGAGGCTGGCCGCGGTGGGCTCGTTGATGATCCGCGAGACTTCAAGCCCGGCGATCTGCCCGGCGTCCTTGGTGGCCTGACGCTGCGAGTCGTTGAAGTAAGCCGGGACGGTGATCACCGCCTTGTTGACCTTGTAACCCAGGTACGCCTCGGCGCTCTCCTTGAGCTTCTGCAGCACCTTGGCGGAGATCTCCGGCGGGGTCATCTCCTGGTCGCCCACCTTCACCTTCACGTAGTCCTCGGCGCCGCCGACGATGTCGTACGGCACCATCTTCTCTTCGCTCTGCACCTCGCTGTGCCGGCGACCCATGAACCGCTTGATGGAGTAAACGGTCTTGGCCGGGTTGGTGACGGCCTGGCGGCGCGCGGGCTCGCCGACGAGCACCTCGCCCTTGTCCGTGAAGGCGACAACGCTCGGCGTGAGTCGGTTGCCCTCGGCGTTGGGGATGACCTTGGCTTCCTTGCCCTCCATGACGGAGACCACGGAGTTGGTGGTGCCGAGGTCGATGCCGATGATTTTTTCGCCTTCAGCCATTACGGGCTCCTAACGCTTGGTATTTGGTTGAACCACGGAGGCACGGAGGCCCGGGAGCAAGGCGAAGACGCATCTTGCTCCTTGGTCTCAGTGGCTCCGTGGTGGAAACTGCGCACGTCTTCGCAGCAGCTTGAAGCAAAGCTCATGCCGTAATGGGCTGTTGAATTCGGATTGACATAAGCCGATGACATGACGACGTTTATGGTGAAATTCGGCCGTCGGCGACGATTGATTTGCCTGCCAAAAGCGCGCTCGAGAGCCTCGCAGTTCATGGTCGATGACACCGTTGCCGCCAAACTGGCAGCGAACGACGGAACGCTTTTTCAGGCAACGGGTTATGCGTCGTTTCTTTTTGGTCCGTTCCGCAAAGTTCCCCGTGCTCGACGACGAGTCTGAAGAGCTCGTCAACGAGGGGACCTACGGAAAAGCGCTCGCACTCTACCTTCAGAGCGCTTTGCGCGATCGTGGGTACGACACGCCATTCGTCTGCTGCGAGGACTGGGGCTGGTGGGTTGAACTGAAGCTGCCGCAGAAAGCGATCGGCGTATGCTGTTATCGCCTTTCACCAGAGGCGGGCATCTCCGACTTCGTTTGCTCTCCAAGCCCGGAGTCACCTCGCATGTGGAGCTGGCGTCGATTTCGATTCGTCGATCTCAGCGACCAGATTGCGGCCCTCCGGCAAGACTTAACGAGCATTCTCGAAAGCGATCCCGACGTTGAGTTTGTCGGCGAGTACGACGAGTTTCCTCTCTGAAGCACAGGGGCACCTTCGACATGGCTAGCAAGAAATCCTCCCTGCCGACCGACCTGCGTTCGCTCCGCAGCCGCGTGAAGAAGCTCGACGCGGAGCTTGTTTCGCTGCTACGCAAGCGTCGCGAGATCGCCCACGCGCTCGCCGAGCGGGAGGGAGCGAGCGAGCTGCTGCCGCGGTTGGAGCGGGACGCGGCGCGGCTCGGGGCGTTGGCGAAGGGGCTCGATCCGGGCGTGGTGGCGGTGCTTCGCGAGGCGATTGCCGCCGAGCGGAACGCGGTGGAGCCGGTTCGCGTCGCTTACCTCGGGCCCGCCAACACGTTCAGCCATCAGGCGGCCGAGCACCGGTTTGGCGCCACGGCGGAGCTCGCGCCGGTGGGGACCATCGCGGCGGTCTTCGAGGCCGTGGACCGCGGCGATTGCCAGTTTGGGGTCGTCCCGCTCGAGAACTCGACCGACGGCCGGGTGACCGACACGCTCGACTGCTTCTCGCGGACCGAGGCCCGCATCTGCGGCGAGCTGCCGCTGCGGATCCACCACTGCCTGCTCGGCGCGGGCGAGCGGGCCAGCGTTCGGCACGTGCTGAGCAAGCCGCAGGCGCTCTCCCAGTGCCGAAACTGGCTCGCCCAGCACCTGCCAGGGGCCGAGGCCCGCCCGGTTGCTAGCACCGCCGACGCGGCCAGGCAGGCGCTGGCCGACCCGTCGATCGCGGCCATCGCCAGCGAGCGGGCTGCGGTTCAGCTTGGTCTGGCGGTGCTGGCGCGGAACATTGAGGACCAGAAGGACAACATCACCCGCTTCGCCGTGATCGGCCGCGAGCCGGCCGCCAAATCGAAGGGCGAGAACGACTTAGATAAATCGGCCCTGATGTTTGAGATGCCCCACGAGCCGGGCGCCCTGGCCGACGCGATGGCCATCTTCAAGCGGCACAAGCTGAACCTGACGTGGATCGAGTCGTTCCCCCAGCGCTGCGAAGAAGGGGCCGGCAGTCGCGGCCGTTACCTCTTCTTCGTCGAGCTCGAAGGCCACCAGACCGAGCTCATGCCCCGCCGAGCGATCGCCGCCCTTGGCAAGAAGGCGACGCAGCTTGCCGTTCTGGGCTCCTATCCCACAGTGAGCCCAATCGGGTAGAGTTGACGGGCTCAGGTATTAGGTATCAGGCTTCGGGGTGCCGCTGGAGAGGCTTGCTGTGCGTGATCACCGGAAGCTTCGTGCGTTCGAGCTTGCGGACGAGCTCGCACTCGCCACCTACCGATTGACAGCGGGCTTTCCAGGCGATGAGCGATTTGGACTTGTCTCTCAGATGCGACGGGCGGCAATCTCGGTGCCTTCGAACATCGTTGAGGGATGCGGTAGAGAAACCCAGAGGGAATACGTACGCTTCCTGTCGATTGCAGCGGGATCCGCTCGCGAGCTTGAGTACCAAGCGTCGTTGGCTTTCCGCCTCGGTTTCGCCGAGCAAGCGAACTACGAGGAATTCATCGAAATCGCACGCGAGTGTAACCGCGTACTAGCCGGCTTGGTCCGGTCCTTGAGCGACGCCTAGGGGTTCGGCGAACTCTCAAGCCTAACACCTGATTCCTGAAGCCTGACTCCTCACGTCGCTCCCGACTCCCATGATCATCATCCTCAAAGAGAACGCCACCGACGAGCAGGTGGATCACGTCGTCGGTCGCGTTGAGAAGCTCGGGCTGAAGACGCACCTTAGCCGCGGGACCTACCGGACGGTGATCGGCGTCATCGGCGATGAGTCGAAGCTGCAGGCTTCGTCGCCCGAGGCGATCCCCGGCGTTGCCGAGGTGATCCCCGTCATGCCTGCCTACAAGCTGGCGAGCCGCGAGGCGCATCCGCAGGCCTCCGTGGTGACGGTTGGAACGGGCGAGGCCGCGACGAAGGTCGGCGGCGGGCACCTTGGAATGATCGCCGGGCCGTGTGCGGTGGAGTCCGAGGAGCGGCTCGACGCGATCGCCGCCGCCGTCAAGGCAGCCGGCGCCAACCTGCTCCGCGGTGGGGCTTTCAAGCCGCGGACCAGCCCGTATTCGTTCCAGGGCCTCGGCAAGGAGGGCCTCGAGATCCTCCGCCGCGTGGGCGACAAGCACGGCCTGCCGGTCGTCACGGAGGTGATCGACCCCCGCCACGTGGAACTGGTGGCCGAGTACGCGGACATGCTGCAGCTCGGCGCCCGGAACATGCAGAACTTCGTCCTGCTCACGGAGGTGGGCAAAACGAAGAAACCGGTCTTGATGAAGCGGGGCATGGCCGCCACGGTGAAGGACCTGCTGATGAGCGCCGAGTACGTGCTAGCGAACGGCACCAGCGACGTGGTGCTGGTTGAGCGGGGCGTGAAGGGCTTTGACAACGCGTGCCGCAACATGCTGGACATTGCCGCGGTGCCGCAGATCCAGCAGATGAGCCACCTGCCGGTGATCGTGGACCCCAGCCACGCCACGGGCCGGCCGGAGCTGATCCCGTCGTGTGCCCTGGCGGCGGTGGCGGCAGGCGCCGACGGCGTGCACATCGAAGTTCACAACTGCCCCGAAGAAGCCATGAGCGACGGCCCCCAAGCCCTGCTGCCCGACCAGTACGCCGAGGTGATGGGCCAGATCAAGAAGGTGGCGGCGGCGGTTGGCAAGACGCTGGGGTAGGGATGACCAATGCACAAGCCCCAATGACCAATGAGTCGCAGGCGGCGATCTTGCTTGGTCATTGGGATTTGGTCATTGGTCATTCAAACGGTTTGAAGCACGCACCTCGCAATCGAGTCTGAACAGCCATGCGACGCTACCTAATCGCCGGCAACTGGAAGATGAATACCGACCGCGCCGGCGCCGTGGCGCTCGCCACGGCGATTGCCGAGAAGGCGGGCGATCGGAAGGATATTGACCTGCTGGTCTGCCCGCCGTCGGTCTACCTGGCGCCGGTGGGCGAGGCGCTCTCCGGCAAGCCGGTGGCGCTGGGCGCCCAGAACATGTGCTGCCAGGACAACGGGGCG
>JBCDJN010000190.1:0-5234 GCA_039414355.1 Planctomycetota bacterium
CGCGAGCTGTTCTTGGGCCTGGAGGACGCCCGCTGGTGCGTCGATCGCTGGCGGCTGGACTACAACCACCACCGGCCGCACAGCTCACTCGGGTACGTCCCCCCGGCAGAGTTCGCCGCCCGCTGGCCCTCCTCCGCTCCGGGGCCTGCTTCGGCTACGCCTCAGCAGACGGACGGCCAGCGGAGTAGCATCCAACTACCCCGATTCTCTCATACCGGCTGGTACATGAATCGGGGGAAGGCCAGCGCGGCAGCCGCCGCTGACCGAGATGGCGGCCGTGCCAAGGGGTCACCGACTGGTCGGTGGCGCCTCCCGCTTCGGCGCGGCGCCGGTGTTGAGGGCGGTCACGCTGTGAGGAGCCGCAGGCTTGCCTGGACGGTCTTCGGCAGCCGCGCCGAACTGCTTGTTGGGCCGCGGGCCCATCTCAAAGACCAACTCGCCGCCGGCGACAATGTCGGCGTGGGCGATGTAGGACTTGGTGTAGGGTCGGCCGTTGAGGCTCGCCGATTGGATGAACAGGTTCTGCTTGGCGTTGTCTTTCGCGGTGATACGGAAGACGCGGCCGCCGGGCAGTTGGATCTCGGCGTTGCTCATGGCGGGGCTGCCAAAGACGTAGAGCCCACCAACCGGGTCGACCGGATAGAGCCCCATGGCGGACAGGACGTACCACGCCGACATCTGGCCGCAGTCCTCGTTGCCGCAGAGCCCGTCGGGCCGGTCGCTGTACATCTCGCTGAGAATCTGCCGGACCCGCGCGGCGGTCTTCCACTGCTGGCCGGCGAAGGCGTACAGGTAGGTGATGTGGTGGCTCGGCTCGTTGCCGTGCACATACTGGCCGATAAAGCCCGACATATCCAACGACGCCCCGTCGTTCTTCGTCGAGTCTTGGGTGAAGAGATCGTCCAGCCGTGCGGCGAACTTCTCCTCGCCGCCTAGCAGACTGATCAGGCCCTCGGGGTCGTGCGGCACAAGCCACAGGTACTGCCACGCGTTCCCTTCGCAGTAATCGTCCTTGCGGTGCTGCGAGACGAACGGATCGAACGGCGTGTTCCAGGAGCCGTCGGCCCTTCGGCCACGCATGAAGCCCGTCTCGGGATCGAAGTAGCGTTGGTACAGCCGCGAGCGCTTAAGGAAGTACTCGTGGTCGTCGGTCCGGCCCACTCGTTGGGCGAGTTGGGCGATGCACCAGTCGTCGATGGCGTACTCCATGGCGAGCGCCACCGACTCGTGCATGGCGTCGGCCGGGATGTAGCCCCGCTGCTTGATGTAGTCCAGGCCGCGTTCGTCACGCATCGCGGTGGCCTTGGCGGCTTCGAGCACGCGCTCGGCGTCGACGCCGTCAAAGCCCTTGAGCACCGCGTCCACCAGCACCGGCACGGCGTGGTACCCGACCATGGTGTTGGTCTCGTTGGCCAGCAGGTGCCAGACGGGCAGCTTGCCCTGCTCCTCGTTGATGGCCAGCATCGAGCGGGCGAAGTCCGGCACACGCTCGGGCGCCGCGAGCGTGTGCAGCGGGTGCGCTGCGCGGTAAGTGTCCCACAGCGAGAAGATGGAGTAGTTCACGTGGTCGGCGCTCCGCCGGACCTTCTTGTCGGTCCCGCGGTAGTCGCCGTTGTGGTCGTTGAACAGCACCGGGGCGATCATCGAGTGATAGAGCGCTGTGTAGAAGACCCGCTGCTTGGCGGCGTCGCCCGATTGAAAGCGGATCACGCCGAGGGCGCGTTCCCAGGCGGCCTGGGCCTCGCGGCGTGCCGACTGGAAGTCCCAGCCCGGCGCCTCGGCCGCAAGGTTGCCCCGGGCGCCGGCTTCGTCGACCGGCGAGATGCCGACCTTCAGCAGGATCGTCCGCACGCCTTTGGCGAAGGAGAGGACCGCGACGTCGGCCTTCTTCGCTCCCTCTGCTCCAGCCGGCGCCTGCTCACCCTTGAGGAAGAAATCCGTCGACGCGAAGGGCTCGGACGACTGCAGCGAGAAGAACACACGCTGGTCCTTCGCCCAGCCGGTTGAGAAGCGGCGCCCCTCGACGCGATCGCTGGCGACTGCGGCCATCTCCGTCAGCGTCGCTCGGCCGGAGCCGTTCTCGAACTCCAGATCGATGGCGATCCGCGGCGTCACGCCCTCCGGGAACGTGTAGCGGTGCCAGCCCACACGCTCGGTGGCGGTCACCTCGGCTTGGATGTCGTCGTCCAGCAGCTTCACCGCGTAGTAGCCCGCCTCGGCGGTCTCTTGGTCGTGCGTGTAGCGCGAGGCGTAGCCCGGTTCGGGCTGCTCCCGCGTGCCACGCTCGGGGCTAACCGCGCCGACGTAGGGAGCGATGACGATGTCGCAAAGGTCGCCGATGCCGGTCCCGCTGAGGTGCGTGTGCGAGAAGCCGATCGCGACGTCGTCCGAGTAGTGGTAGCCCGAGCACCAGTCCCAGCCCTGGTAGAAGTTTGTGGGGCCGAGCTGCACCGCGCCGAACGGAACGCTGGCGCCCACAAACACATGCCCGTGGCCGCCCGAGCCGATCAGCGGATCGACGTAGTCGGTAAGGCTCGGCGCGGCGGTCTCGGCGACGGGCTGGGCGCCGGCCGGATCGCAGGGCATCGCGAGGAGGAAACCAGCCAAGCCGAGGGCGGTCAAGGAGTAGCCGTTCATCACAGTAAGCCTCAGTCGTGTCTCAAGTGTCGTCGAGTTGCTGGATTGCAAAGGCGTAGGCGCCGAGCCACGCGGCGCGGTTCGCGCCAAGGCGAGAGACGCCGACGCCCAGGCACGGCTTGGTGCGGCACGCCACGGTTCGCGACGAACCCGGCACGGCCACGCGGCGTGTTTCTCTGCGGGCGAACGCGTCGATGCCCGCTTCGGTGGTCAGGTCGAAGGCAGCGTGGCCGAGCCTCGGCAGGGTTTCGCCGTCGCGCCGCGAGAGCGGCTGGTTCAGAGACTCTAAGAGCGCCGGCATGAACACGTCCGCCGCGCCCGAGAGTCCGCCGCCGATCACGACGACGGGGTCCACCAGGCAGGTGGCGGTGGCCACCACTTCGCCAACGGCTCGGCCGAGGTCCTCGAAGGCGGCGGCGGCCGCGTGCTGATCGCCGTCAGCTTCGCCGCGTGCGATCTCGTAGATCTCGGCCGGCTGCGGCGCCGACGCCGCGTCGATGCCCACCCCGTGAGCGTACGACGTCCGCACCGCCCGGATGCTGGCGTCCTCTTCGGCCAGCAGGTCGTTCGACTCGCCGCCCCGCAGCCGCCAGATCTCTGCGGCCGCGTTGTTGTCGCCCGCGCAGAGCCGACCGTCCACCACCAGGCCACCACCCAGCCCCGTGCCGAGCGTGACACCGAACAAGTGGCGGCAGCGGTGTTCCGCGCCGACCGACGCCAACTGCTCGTTAATCGCCGGCAGCAGCCCGCCGACGGCCTCGCCTAGGGTGAACAGGTCGCCGTCGTTGTTGAGGAACGTCCGCAGCCCGAACCGTTCTTCGAGCAGCGGGCCGATCGGCACACCATCGCCATAGGCGGGAAGATTGCCGACGTTGAACACCACGCCGCTGGGGTAGTCGGCCGGACCGGGGAAGGCGAAGCTGATCGCCGCGGGCGGGCTCGGCAGCGAAGCGATCACCTTCTCGAAGCCGGCCACGAGGTTCTTCAGGCTGGCGTCCAGATCGTCGCCACAGGCGGGGAGTACGCACGACTCGCCGACGGGCGCCCCACGCTGAAGCGCGGAGAACGCGAAGTTGGTGCCGCCGGCGTCGAGCGTGAGCACGATCCGCTCGTCGCACGCGATCCGGCTCGGGAGCAACGGTTCGTGTTCGTTAAAGGGCGAAGGCTTCATGCGGCGGCTCCTTCTCGGGCGATCCGCCGGGCGCTCCACACGCCGAAGAAGGCGATGTACGCGTAGCTGAGCACCGGCACGAAGAACGCCCGCTGCACGCCGACGGCGTCGGCGGCGGCCCCCATCAGCAGCGGGAAGAGCGCCCCGCCAACGATCATCATCACCAGCAGCGACGATCCCTGCGGCGTTTGTTCGCCGAGGCCGTCGATGGAGAGCGTGAAGATGTTGGACCACATGATCGAGTTGAACAGCCCGGCGCCAACCGCCGCCCACATGGCGACCCGACCGCCCGCCGTAGCCGCCACAACGAGCATGCCGGCCAGGCAGACCGAGAACCAGAAGAGCGTCCACGCCGCGCTGCCGCGCCCGAGGATGAAGACCAGCAGGCAGCCCGCCACGAGAAGCGGGAAGGGGGCGATGGACTGCAGCGGCGCCAGCTCAACCACGAGACTGCCTCCATCGAAATCGAGGCCCGTCATGACGTACACGAGCGCCACCAGGACGAAGGCGATGAGCGGCATGAACACCGCTTTGCGTTTGACGCACAGGCCGCCGCTCAGGGCGACGGCGCCGCACAGGCGGCCGATCATGGCGCCGCCCCAGTAGTAGGCCAGGTAGACGTTCGCGTCCGACTCGGGCCAGCCCATGACGTTGGGGTCGCCCAGGAAGTTCACCAAGTAGCTGCCGATGGCGACCTCGGCGCCCACGTACAGGAAGATGGCGCCCATGCCGAGCCGAAGCTGCGGGAAGCCTAACGCCCCCGACGCTGGCGCGGGGGCGGACTCGGTGGCTTCGATCGCCGGCAGCTTCGACATCGCCACCAGCACGGCCAACCCCAGCGAGACCCCCGCGTAGATCAGGTACTGGATCTGCACCGACTGCAGCGAGCCCTCGTCTTCGCTGGCGAACACCTTGTACAGCAGCAGGCCGCCAAGGATGGGCGCCAGGGTTGTGCCGAGCGAGTTGAATCCCTGCGCGAGGTTGAGCCGCGCCGAGGCGTTCTCCGGCTTGCCCAGCACCGCGGCGTACGGGTTGGCGGAGATCTGCAGCAGCGTCACGCCCGTGGCGAGCAAGAACAGCGCGGTGAGGATGAACGGGTAAGAGTTCGCCACCGAGGCGGGCCAGAAGAGCGTGCAGCCGAGGGCGCAGACTACCAGCGCAACGGCGATGAACCACTTGTAGCCAAGCCGCTGGATCGGATCGACCCCGCGCCGGGAGAAGGCGTAGTAGATGAGCGAGACGACGAAGAACGCGCTGAAGAACGCGAACTGGATCAACCCCGCTTGCAGGTAGGTGAGGGTGAAGCTCTCCTTCAGGTAGGGGAGCAGCACGTCGTTCATCACCGTGATGAACCCCCACGAGAAGAACAGCAGCGTCACGACCGCAAACGGCCCGGCCTGCGACGGCGCGCCATTAGCGGGCGCCG
>JBCDJN010000191.1:0-5228 GCA_039414355.1 Planctomycetota bacterium
CTCGTCGGCCGCCTCGTCGAGCAACTCAAGCTTGGTCGGCAGTTCCGCGGCGGGCAGCTCCAACCGCGACGTCACCGCTTGGTCGGACAGCAGCAGCGTTGCGTGGCTGTCCTGCAGCAGCGTGCAGAGCCGCGCCGCCGGCGACGCGTCGTCCAGCGGCGTGTAGACGGCGCCCGCCTTCAGGCACGCCAAGTGGGCCAGCCACGCGTCGGCGCCCCGCGTTAGGCAACACGCCACCACGGCGCCGGGCTGGACGCCACGCTCAACCAGCCACGCCGCAAGCTGGTTGCTGCGGTGGTCAAGCTCCAGGTATGAAAGCTCCTCGCCATCGGCCACCAGTGCCACGGCGCCCGGTGTCTCACGCGCCTGCCGAGTGAACAACTCGCCAAGCGGCAACGGCGTCGCGGAAGGCGCCTCGATCGCCCGGCTCCGCTCGTTTGCAGCCCGCGTATCGGTGTCAGTCGCGAGACCGACCTCGCCAAGCGGCTTCGAGGCATCGGCCAGCACGCTCCGGGCAACCACTTCGTAGCGGTCGGCCAGGGCTCGGGCCGACTCGACATCTAGAAGCTGCGGGTCGTACTTCAGCACGCCGAGAAACGTGCTCGTTGTTTCGTACATCTCCAGCGTGAGATCGAACTGCCCCTCTTGCTGATCCAGCGCGAAGGCGGACGCGTTGAGCCCGCCCCAGTCGATCGAGCGCCCAACGTCGTCCATCGCCAGCATCGCATCGCTGAAGTCGTTAGGCTTCTGCAGCCCGAACATGACCCGGCAGAGCGGCAGGGCCGCGGCTTCACGCGGTGGGTTTAGCCGTTCGACGAGCAACGGGAACGGGAAGTCCTGCGCGCCCATGGCGCCGAGCGTCGCCTCGCGGCTCTGCTGGAGCAGCTGCGCGAACGTCATGCCGTCGGTGATCGTCGTCCGCAGCGGCAGCGTGTTTACCAGGTAGCCAACCAGCCGGGAGAACTGCTTGGCCGAGCGCCCCGCCGTTGTGGTGCCTACCAGGAAGTCTTGCTGCCCGGAGTGGCGGTGCAGCAGCGTCTGGAACACCGAAAGCAGCGTTACAAACGGCGTGCAGCCGTGCCGTCGGCCGAGGTCTCGCAACCCGCTGGCCACCTCGTCGGGCAGTCGGAAGTGGAGCGTGGCGCCGCGCTGCTCGCGACGCGAACCCCGCGGCCGATCCCACGGCAGGCAGGCAGGCTCGGGCGATCCGGCCAACGCCTGCTGCCAGTAGTCCCACTGCTGGCGGCCCGGTTCGGTATTGGGGAGTTCCTGCTGCCAGCTCACAAAGTCCGCGTACCGCGTGGTGACCGCCGGCAGCAGCCCGACCTCGCCGCCCGACTCCTGGGCGTAGAGCTGGCCGAGCTCCTCCATCAGCACCCACAAGCTCCACGCGTCGAGCACGATGTGGTGCATCGCCAGCAGCAACACATGCCGGTCGGGCGCCGCCGAGAACAGCCGAGCACGGGCGAGCGGCCCGCCGGTGAGGTCGAACGGTTGGCGGTACGCCGCCGTGACTCTTTGCTGCAGCGAACGATCCTCCTCGCCGCAAGCGGGCACGTTCTCGATGTCCACCATCGGCTCGTCGTGCACGCGTGCCACGAGCCGGCCGCCACGCATCTCGAAGGTGGTGCGGAGGCTGTCGTGCCGCACCAAGAGACTCTGCCAGACGCGGCGCAACGCCTCGAAGTCCACCGCCGACGCGATCTTCGCCGCCGAGGCCACGTTGTACGCGGGGCTCTCGGGCAGTGCCTGGTGCATCAGCCACATGGCCTGCTGGCCGAACGACGGCTGCTGCGTGTGCACCGCCCGACCGCCGCCGCGAGACTCCTCGCGCAGCAGGCGGATGAGCTCCTTCTTGCTCCGCTTGAGCCGCGCCATCAGCGGCGGCGTGATCGCCCCATCGGGCGCCCGGAATCGGAGCATCTCTCCTTCGACCCAAAGCACGCAACCGCGCTCGGCGAGTTCAGCTTGTAGGTCAGCTACGCTCAAAGCACTCCCTCAATCATATCTTCGTTACCGGCGCCCTCGCTGCCCGCCGCCGGCGCCGCCCCGATCAACTCCACCACCTCCGCGGCCAAGTCGCGCAGCGTCATCCGCTGCAAGAACAAGTCCATCGGCGGCTCCACGCCAAGGCTCTCTTCAAGGTCGTCGCGCAGCTCCAACGCCATAAGGGAATCGAGCCCAAGCGTGTCGAGCGCTTGTTCCGGGTCGAGCTGTTCGACCGTCATGTCCATCACAACAGCCAGACGCCGACGCACGTGGTCCAAGACGATCGCATGCTTCTCGTCGAGCGAAACGTCGGCGAGTTGAGCGAGGTTTGCCTCGGCTGTCGCTTCTTGTACGGCTTCGCTACTGGGTGTTACCACCTTCCCGGCAGCGGCAGGGCGAGGCATCGCCACCAGCTCAACCCCGTCGAGCCGCACAACCAGCTCGCCGCCGGCGGTGCGGAGTTCAACGGTTGCAACGCGACGTTTGGCGTCGTCGGTCTCGTTCTGAGTAACGAATGCGGAGAAGGAATCTTCGCCGATTGGCGAGCGAAGGACCTGTGCGGCCGCGATGGCTTGGGGTACGATGGCGTGCAGGTTGTCGTTTGGCAGTGCGGCGGCGGTAGCTTGGAGGGCGGCGTCGGCGATAGCGGCGAGCGCGTCGGCCGGGGCTTCGGTCGTTCGGCGGAGCGTGGCCGCTGCCACGCCGGGCTTGCCGGCGAGACGGGTGATCGCCTGGAAGGCGGGGCCGTAGTCCAGCCCGGCGGCGGCGCAGCGGCGGTAGTGCTCGGCCGGGTCGATGGCGTTGAGCGAGTCCTCTTCGAAGGCCAGGGCCGGTTCAGCCTCAGCCGCCGGCGCGAGGCGGCCGGTGGCCGCCTCCCGCCAGCCGGATGCGGTCCGCTGCTGCAACGCGAACGTAAAGCGTTCGCCGTCAGGCGTGAGCCAGAGCTGGACGGATTGCGGATTGCGGATTTCGGATTGCGGATTGGAAGCGTCACCCTGCCCTGGCCCCTGGCCCCTGGCCCCTGGCCCCTCCCATGTGACCGGCCGGAGGAGCTTGAGCCCTTCGATGGTCCACCCGTCCTCGCCGGTCACTTGGCGGGCGGCGAGCCAGGCGAGCTCGCAGGTCGCCATCGCCGGCAGGGTTGGCTTGCCGCGGAGCTTGTGGTCCTCGAGCCAGGCGTGCTCGGCCAGGTCGGTCTGGAAGACGATCGCCTCGCCCGCCAGGTCGAGCCGCTCGCCGAGCAGGTCGAGCTTCGGCGCCGCGATCCGCCGCGTGCCCGCCTTGAACCAGTGCCGGGTGCGCTGGAAGGGATACGTGGGCGGCGAGCAGGCGAGCCGCTGCGGCGGGTGGATCGACCGGTAGTCGATCCGCACGCCCGCGGCCCAGAGCGAGGCGGCCGCCTCCTCGGCGGCGGTCGCTTCCTCGCCGTCGCGCCAGCCAGCGGCGGGGAGCACCGGCGGCGACGCGAAGGAACGCAGCACCGGGCGGGGCGAGACCTCGAGGAGCTTCGCCTGGTCGCCGTCGGTGGCGGCGGCGATCGCCTCGGCGAAGCGGACCGGCTGCCGCATCTGGTCGGCCCAGTAGCCGGCCGGCAGCGGGCCGCGGAGCGGCTCGCCGGTGAGCGTCGAGACGAAGCCGCACGTTGGCGCGCGGAGCGGGACGCCCACGGCCGCTTGGCGATAGTCGTCGAGCACCGGCTCCACCAGAGGGCTGTGGAAGGCGTGCGTGGTGGCGAGCCGCTTGGGTCGCCAGCTGGAGTGATTGCTGGCGAAGGCGTCGAGCGCCGCCTCGTCGCCGGCGACAACCGTCTGCCGCGGGCCGTTGTGGGCGGCGATCGCCAGCTCGCTTGGTAACACCTCGGCCACCTCGTCGCCGGCGGCGTGCACGGCGAGCATCCCGCCGCGGTTGGTGAGCTTGCCAAGCAGCTCGGCCCGGCGGCAGACCAGCGCGATCGCCTCGTCGCGGGTGAGCATGCCGGCCGTGACGGCGGCGGCGAGCTCACCGAGGCTGTGGCCCAGCACCCAAGCGGGCGGCCCGGCCCACGATCGCCAGAGCGCGGCGAGCGCGAGCTGGTAAGCCACCAAGGCAGGTTGCGCGTCGACCTCGGCAAGGTGATTCTCCGCTTCGTCGCCCCAGGCGATCGCTTCGAGCCCGCGCGGCCAGTGCGCTTGGACAATCTCATCGCAGGCGTTCCATTCTTGGGCGAAGGCGGGGTAGCGCTCGGCGAGCCCGCGGCCCATGCCCGCCCACACACCGCCCTGCCCGCCGAAGAGCCAGCCGACGCCCGGCGGCGTTGCGCCGGCCGGCAGCGTGCCGCGGCGGGTGGCGTGCTCGGGCTGCCAGCGCAGCCGCTCGATCAACTCCTCCCGGCTGCCGGCCTTCACGGCCAGCCGCTCGGCGAGCGCCGCCCGGCCCGTGTTGGCAGCGAAGCAGGCCGCTTCGAGCGACGTGTCTGTCTCCGCTTCGAGCCAATCGGCGTAGCGCTCGGCGAGTTGCTTGAGCGACGGTTCTGATCGCGCCGAAAGCGTCAGCCAACGCGGGCCGTCGATCGAGGGTGGTTCGTTGACGAGCGCCTCGGCGGGCGCTTCTTCCAGGATCGCGTGGGCGTTGGTGCCGCCGAAGCCGAAGGAGCTGACGCCCGCCCGGCGGACGCGGCCTTCGCTCCGCTGCCAGTCGGTCAGCTCGGTCGGCACCTCGAGCGGGGCCGACCAGTCGATGTGGGGGCTCGGGCCGTACGGCCCGTCGCTGGTCGGGTCGAGCAGCGGGTGGGGCGGCAGCTGCTGGTGGTGCAGGGCGAGGACCACCTTGATCAGCCCGGCGACGCCCGCCGCCCCTTCGAGGTGGCCGAGGTTCGCCTTCGCGGCGCCGACGCGGAGCGGCGTCTCCGGGCTGCGCTGGCCGAAGACGCCGGCGAGCGCGCCCCACTCGGTCGGGTCGCCCAGCTCGGTGCCGGTGCCGTGCGCTTCGAGGTAGTCGATGGCGTCGGGCTCCAGCCCCGAAGCGGCGAGCGCCTGCCGGATCACCGCCTGCTGCGCCGGCCCGTTGGGCGCGGTCAGCCCGTTCGACCGGCCGTCCTGGTTGACCGCCGTGCCACGCAAGACGGCCAGCACCCGGTCGCCGCCCTCCAACGCCGCCGACAGACGCTTCAGCAGCACCAGCCCGCAGCCCTCACCACGAACGAATCCCTCCGCGCCCCGGCAGAACGCCCGGCTCTCCCCCGACGGCGAGAGCATGCCCGC
>JBCDJN010000192.1:0-5050 GCA_039414355.1 Planctomycetota bacterium
CGTTGTAGAGCTGGTCGCCCCGCAGCCGCTGCGGCACGCTGGCCGCCATCGGCACGCCGCTCGAATTACGGCGGGGGCGGGCCTGCCGCTGGTAGGCGTCGGTGGCGCAGATGGTGCGGACGAGCCACTTCACGTTGTAATCGCTCGCCGCGAAGCGTTTGGCCAGCGTGTCGACGGCCGAGGGCGCCACCGCCTCGCGGTCGGGACCGAGGTCATCAACGATGGGATAGAACCCTTCGCCGACCAACTCGCTCCACATCCGGTTGACCATCGCCGTGGCAAACCAGGGCGACTCGGTCAGCCACTCGGCGAGTTGTCCGCGCCGGTCGGCGTCGCGGGTGCCGAAGGGTAGCTCGGCGCCGGTGAGGAAGAACTTGGGCTGCGTCTTCGTGCCGGTGCTTTCCGGGTCGTCCAGGTCCGGCATGTAGTGCTCCGGCACGCCGCGGCGGGCGGCGGCGTCAGCATTGCGCGGCGGGCGGAACTGCGGGCGGTCGTTCACCACCACCGCGTAGCTTCGGCGGACGGGCGTCTGCACCTGCTGCAAACCGACCCGCGGGAAGAACGCCGCCAGCTCGTGAAAGTCCTCGCGTTTCCAGCGGTCCCACGGGTGGTCGTGGCATTGAGCACACTGGATCTGCACGCCAAGGAACACCCGCGAAACCTCGGCGGTCGTCTCTTCGGTCCGGCCCTCCTGAGCCATGAAGATGGCGGCCGAGCCGTTCTCGCGGACGTCACCCTTGGCGGTGATAAAGTCGGTGGCGATGCGGTCCCAGCCTTCGCCCGCGTTGAGCTGGTCGGTGAGCTTGGCGACCACCGCGTCACTGACGAGCACCGCCCGGTCTTCGATGCGGCGGTAGAGGATCACGTCCCGCCAGTAGCGCGCCCAGTTCTGACCGTACTGCGGGTTATCCAGCAAGCGACGAACGAGCTGGTCGCGCTTGTCGTCGCGCGGGTCGAGGAGAAACGCGGTCACGTCCTCGGGCGTTGGGATGTCGCCCAAGATGTCGAGCCAGACGCGGCGGACGAACGTCTCGTCGTCGCACACCGGCGCGATGTCGGCGGCCGAGGCGTCCGCGTGGGCCTCGGCGGCGATGGCGCGGTCAACCTGCCGGGCCACCCGCTCGGGCGACGGCGCCGCCAAGGCCGCGCCGCTCAACGCGGCCCAAGCCGCGGTCATCAAACAGGCAAACCTGTGCATCGGAGGGACCCTCACGGCGAAACCTCGGGGAGGAGCACGCAGACTGCCTCAAGCCTACCGCATCTAAACCCCGCGGGTCGCCGGCAGGTTTCGCGAGAGCTACTCAGCGAAGGCAAAGTCGACAATTACCGCACGGTGGTCGGAGCCCACGCTGGGGCTGACCCGGCGGGTCCGAACCACGAAATCCGGCGTGTGCAGCACGTGGTCGATCGGCAGGCCGAGCCAGAGCCAGGTGGGGCTCCAGGTGGGCTGAAAGCCGAAACCGCGGCCGCTGTCACGCAGGTCGCCGCCCTCGAGCAGGTCGGAAAAGCAGGGCGAGAAAGGGCTTAGGTTCAGGTCGCCGGCCATGACCACGGGGCCCGGCTCGCCCCGGGCGAAGGCGGCGACGGCGGCCAGCTGGTCGTCTCGCGATTGGGAATACAGCGCCGAGATCGGTGGCAGCGGGTGGGTGCCGACGAACGTGAACGGCTTCCCGCCAAACTCCAGTTGGGCGACCACGGACGGGATTTCGCCGCCACCAAACTCCTGAACTTGGACCCACTCGGCCGGCAGCTTCGAGAAAAACTCCAACCCGAAGTCGTCCCGCCGGATTCGCTTGAGATGCACGGGATACGCCTCACGGAGCGGCGCCAGCGGCTCGCTCCAGCGGTCGCGCCCTTCGACCAACAGCAAGAGATCGGGGTCTTCCCGCTCAACGAGGGCGAGCACGTCGGCGAATCGGCCGTTGCTCGAAAGGACGTTGAGCGTCATCACACGAAACGTCTCGCCGCCGGAGTCAGCCGCCCCGGTCGGCAGGCAAAGCGGGGCGACCCGCCAGAGGCACAACGCGAGCGTCAGCACGGCGAACCCGGCGAGCTGCTTCTTGCGAGCGGCGAACGCCACCAACAGCGTGAGGGCCGCGGCGGCCGCGTTCTGCCAAGCGAAGTGGCAAGCGAGCTCCGCGACCCAGTTGGCCCGCGCGGCCAGGGAAACCCAAACCGGCAGACAACCCGCGACCAGTGTCGCTATCAACAGGCCGTCGATCCGCAGCCGGGGCGAAAAAACACCCGGCCGCGGCTTGAGGGCCGGGCCGGGTGATTGGTCGTTTGATTCGGTCGGGACGCCGGCGATAACGCAGACTCCCGTCCGCCGTGTCTAGCGCTTGGAGAACTGCGTGCCGCGGCGGGCGCCGTGCAGGCCGGGCTTCTTCCGCTCCTTCATGCGGCTGTCGCGGGAGAGGAAGTCCTTCTCGCGGAGCTTCTCGTGCAGGTCGCTGTCGTACTTGAGCAGCGCCCGGGCGATGCCCTGCATGCAAGCGCCGGACTGACCGGTCTGGCCGCCACCGTGCACGCGGATGATCACGTCGACGCTGCCCCGCACTTCGCAATGCTCAAGCGGCGAAACCACGGCGTTGCGGTCCTGCTGGATCGGGAAGAACTCCTCCAGATCCCGCTTGTTGATCACAATCTTGCCGTCGCCGGGGCGGATGCGGACACGGGCCACGCTGGTCTTCCGGCGGCCGGTTCCAAGGGCGTCGAGCGTGCGGGTTTCGGACATTGTGTGTAGGGGCGAGTGCGGGTGGCGAGTGGCGATTGGCAGTGGTTACTGAGGCTAGCGGCAAGTCACTTGCCACTAGCACTCGCCACTACTCACTTCTTGACGCCGAGCTCAACCGGCTCGGGCTGTTGGGCTTGGTGCGGGTGCTCGGTCCCGGTGTAGAGCTTGAGCTTGCTGAGCATCTGCCGGCCGAGCTTGCTCTTGGGCAGCATCCGGCGAACCGCTTCTTTGAGGATCAGCTCAGGGCGGCGGGCGAGGCGGTCCTCGGCGGTAATCGTCCGCTGCTGCGGGTAGCCGGTGTACCAGGCGTACGTCTTTTGCTCCCACTTCTTACCGGTGAACTTCACCTTGTCGCAGTTCACCACCACGACAAAGTCGCCGGTGTCCACGTGCGGCGTGTAAGTGGGACGGTGCTTTCCCATCAGGATCGTGGCGATGTCGCTCGCCAGCCGACCGACGACGCGGTCTTCGCCGTCTACCAGCAGCCACTTCCGCTCGACCTCGGCGGGCTTCTGCATGTAGGTCTTTTGCGAAGTGAGCATCGGGCGTGTCGCTTTCTCGTGTCGTGTTTCTCGCCTGGGCGTAGTGAAGCTTCCCGGGGCGATGGGAATTCAGCAGAATACTGGCGGTTGGGCTCGGCTACAAGTGGGCCCGACGAGGAGATTCCCGCCCCGCCCGTGTTCGTTTCTTGCAAGGCCGCCCCGCCCATGATCATTGGCGTTCCCCGCGAAGTGAAGTCTGACGAGTACCGCGTCGCCCTGCTGCCGGTGGGGGCCGAAGAACTGGTCCGCCGCGGCCACCGGGTGCTGGTAGAGGCGGGCGCCGGCCTCGGGTCGGGCCTGCCGGACCACGCCTACCTGGAGGTGGGCGCCGAGCTGACCGACGGCCCCGCCGACCTGTTCGCGCAGGCCGACATGATCGTCAAGGTCAAGGAGCCGCAGCCGAGCGAATGGCCGATGATCCGCCCCGGGCAGGTGGTCTTTACCTATTTCCACTTTGCCGCCAGCCGCGAGCTGACCGAGGCGATGCTGGGCACCGGCGCCACGAGCGTGGCGTACGAGACCCTCTCGGACGATCAGGGCCGGCTGCCACTGCTCACGCCCATGAGCGAAGTGGCGGGGCGGATGAGCATCCAGCAGGGCGCCAAGTACCTGGAGCGGCCGCAGCAGGGCCGCGGCATCCTGCTGGCCGGCGTGCCGGGCGTGGCGCCGGCGTTCATTACCGTCCTGGGCGGCGGCATCGTGGGCGCCAACGCCGCCAAGGTGGCCGCCGGGTTTGGGGCGAACGTCTCGATCCTCGATATCAACATGGACCGGCTCCGCTACCTGGACGACGTGATGCCGGCCAACGTCGACGTGCTCTTCAGCGACCGCCACACCATCCGCCAGCAGCTCAAGCGGGCCGACCTAGTGATCGGCGCCGTGCTCATCCCGGGCGCCAAGGCGCCTAGGCTGGTGGAGCGAGAGGACCTCAAGCTGATGAACCCCGGCAGCGTGATCATCGACGTCGCCATCGACCAGGGCGGCTGCATCGAAACCAGCAAGGCGACCACGCACGCCGAGCCCACCTACATCATCGACGACATCCTGCACTACTGCGTTGCCAACATGCCGGGCGCGGTGGGCCGGACCAGCACCTTCGCCCTGTGCAACGTCACGCTGCCGTGGGTGATCAAGATCGCCCAAGAGGGCATCGAGAACGCCGCCGCCGCGTCGCCGCCCCTCGCCCGAGCCATCAACATCCACGCCGGCGAAGTGACCAACCAGCCGGTCGCCGAGACCTTCGGCCTGGACTACTCACCCCGGCTGGCGGGTTGAGCGGCGAAGGGACGCTGATGTTCGGAACACTGATCGTCGCTAATCGACGCTAATCGGGAAGTTCGCCATGCCGTTTCCCGTTGACGGCAGATGGATCGAGGCGACGCAGAGGAAGCTCGGCGTCGTCTTTCCGGCGTCGTTTGCTATCGCGATGAGCAAAGCAAACGGGGGCGCCGTCGACTCAGACATCGACACGTGGGAGCTGTTTCCCTTCTACGATCAAAACGACAAGAAGCGCATCCAGCGGACCTGTAACAGCATCTGTCGCGAAACGAAGTCGGCGCGAGAAGGCTGGTATGGGTTCCCAGAGACCGCGGTAGCGATCGGCAAGAACGGCGGTGGCGATTTGCTTGTCCTGTTGCCAGAGCCGACCGATAGCACAGCCCTCCGACACAGTGTTTACTGGTGGGATCACGAGACGGGAGAGACGTACAAGCTTGCCGATGACTTCGCCGACCTTTCGAAGGATTAGCGTCGATTAGCGAAGATCAGCGTTCCC
>JBCDJN010000193.1:0-4949 GCA_039414355.1 Planctomycetota bacterium
CGTATCGCCCACGCGCGCTCGGTGTCGTCGGTGGGGTGGCCGCAATCCTGGCAACGGGCGGCCGTCCAGTCGTCGCCGCAAATCTTGCATTGACGGCCGGCGACCGAGCGGCGGTAGGAGGCCGCCCAGTCGTCGTATGATCCAGTGAGTGCCATCGTTGATCACTTGGCCAAGTGCTGGTCAATGTCGTGCAGAGCCGCTGAGAGCTGCTCGCGGATGGCACGGATCGGGTCAACCTGTCCGAACAGCTCCGCGGCCCACTCTGGCGATGCCTTGCTCGGGTCCGCGATGCCCTCGGCCAGCTCGGCGATGTGCTTGGCCCGGTAGATGAGCTGGTCTCGCAACCGCTCGTCGGCCGTCCGGTTGTCCTCGTTGGCGGCGATGTCCCAGTCCGAGCCGTCTTGGTAGGTTGTCATCGTCTCGTCTCCATCTCGTCGTGGTTGGCGGGTCTCAGTCGCCCGCGTCATGCCTTAGTTATATCGACACTTTGTTGGCGAGGCAACACACACTATTGCCAACATTTTGGCGGAATACTATTTTGCGGCCATGGATCAAGCAAAACTCTACCGAGTCGCTCATGCCGCCGAGGCCGAGGGCATCAATCGATCGACCCTTGTGACCGCCGTCCGCAACGGGCAATGCACGAGCTACGAGACCGCCTGTGGGCTGCCGCTGGTGCTACTCGCCGATGTGCGCAAGTGGTGGGCGGCGCGGAAGCCCGCGGGCCGACCCAAGAAGCCCGAGGTCAAATGAGTGGCAACGGTTGCCACTCGTATAGCGATCAGCGGTAGATCTCAACGTACGCCACCACACGCCGCTCCTTCCGGTACACCACAACGTCCCCGGCTTCCAGCTCACTGAGCCGCTTACCCTTCTCTTCAGGGACGATCGCCCGCGGACGATCCCGCCACTGGATAACGCGCGAATCGTCGGTGAACGTGAACGCCAGCGCGTGGCAGTTGTCGACGGTGCGATCGGGTGCGCAATGCTCGTTGAGGGGCAAGCTCATTCAACTGTGTTCACTACCGGCTGCGTTTGTCGAAAAGTTTTCTGGGCTCCGAAACCGGGCGCCAGCATCAGCTTACGAGACCGCCTAAAACGACTTATCCACACGACCGCCAAAATCGGTTGCGGCGCTCAAACGTACATGTAGTATGTGAGCAACGCTACGGGCAGAGCCTGGCTGTTTTCGCCTGACCCGTAGGACTCCGACCGCCCGAAAGCCAGATGGGGTAGGAGCGCGTGAGCGGCCTTGCAGGGGCTGCCGCGCCGCGGGACGCGGCTTTGCAGGGAGCAAGCCGTAAGCCCGCCGGAGGGCCGAGCGACCTGCCTTCTAGAGCCGCTTCTCGGCGGCGGGACGGGTTGCACTCACACCAAGGAGTGCAGCGATGTTGGTTCTTACGAAAAGACAGCAAGAGACTCTTCAGGCCATCAAGCGCGTTGCCGACCGCCCGGGCAAGTTCAATTGGAATGCCCTAGGCGCTGAGTTGGGGTGGCAGTTCGTCGTCGCCCGCGCTCACGCCCTCGAGCTAAAGCGGAAGGGCTATGTCGATTGGAAGCGGAGCCACCCGTCGACCATTCGGGTTCTGCAAGACTACGACCCGCTCAAGGCGAAACGTCCCCCGCGGAAGCCCCAGCCACCCAGACCGCTCACCCGCCGCCAGTCGACCATCCTGGGCGTGATCCGGGCCTATCAAGCCGACCACGGCTACAGCCCAACTCTGCGCGACATCGGCAGGCGCATGGGCATCTCCAGCCCCAATGGTGTTCGCTGCCATCTCAACGCCCTCCAGACGAAAGGCGCTATCGAGTGGGACCCGGGGCGGGCGCGAACAATCCGCTTGGTTGAAGCGGCAGCCGGGGAGGTTGGCTAGATGGACGATGCCAGAGAGCTACTCCCGCACGACCTCAATCGTCGCTTTCCCAACCTGCGGGGCCACGTCGGCATCGATCAGCGAGCTGCCGCTGAAGCTGTGGGCGCCGCTAGCCCTCATCACCATCGGTCCGGTGTTCTCGAAGTCGAGCTCAAATCCCTCCGAGTCAAGCCACTGTACTTTGCCTTCGCAGGTGATCGACCCGGCGGTGTTGTTACGGATCTTTGCGACCCAAGAGTATCGCCACCAAGTGTCGTTCTTTTCGGTAACCTTCCACGCAAGATCAATGAGGGTGAAGGCGCCAGCGTTGACCTCTTGGGTAGTCGCTGCGGAGCCCCTTCGGGCGATGCGGAAGTCTTCGGCATCGGGGTATTCGTCGAGAAGCAGGCCGCGTTCGCCGTATGCCCCAACCGCCTTTTTCGATGTCGAGTCGGCAATGAAGAGCCACTCGCCTTTGCGGGGGGGCGCGCCCTCTGGAAGTCGGTAGGCGTAGGCGTAACAGATCGCCGCGATCTCTTCCTTGCGTTCACGCGTCTGGGCAAACCACTTTGGCAGCACAAACAGGCGAGGGACGCCCTCGTCGCGACTAAGTCGCAGAACCACTCCTTCGACCAAGAGCTCCCCAAACGCCTCGCGCCGCGACTCTTCTACCGCAGGCAGCAGTTCCGCGTCGCGCCGAGGCGTGATGGCCAACGAGTTGCGGGCCAGAAGCTCACGCAGGTGGGCGTTGTCCGCCTCTGCGCGGTCGGCCCTGGCGTTTGCCAGCTCCGCAGCGGCAACCGACTTGGCCACATCCTCGCGGGCGGAGGCGAGTTCCGCCTTCATCGCCGGCACGTCGCCGCGGCCTGTCGCCTGATACTCAGCCAGAAGCTTGTCGAACCGCTCTTGCAGTTCTTCCAATTCGCCCTTTGGCACAAGCCCGTCTTGCGGGCGATCGGCGACACGCTCAGCACCGCCACATCCAACCACCGCCGACAGCAAACCCAGTTGACAAGCACGCCTCATCGGGCAAACTCCGGTGCTACGGACATAGGGCGGCGTGCCCGGGCTGCTGGAACAACCCGGGAGCGTCGCCGGACCCCCACGTGCATGGAGGCCCTAGTGGCGACTCACGCCATAGATTCTTGCGCGCATTCACGCGCATCGCATACCGTCGGCCGACTCTCGGCCGTGTGTCTCTGGGGTCTCAGCCGCGGAGAGTCCGCGCGCCCGTTGCTCAACCCGAAGGGAGCGAAGCTGTGTTTTGAGTGTGTCTAGCTAGCGGTCGGGCCTAGCGAGGTAGGACTCGCTAGGCCCGGTAAGTCCGCGACGTATAGGTGGCGACCCCTCAAGGGTGCCACGGGCGGCCGTAACACATGCCCTAGGAAGCTAGTTACGGCCATTTGCAAACGACCCTTTCGGGGTCGCCGTGGATTGTGCGTACCCACGGAGGCCCTGTCAACAAAGAAAGTGCCGCAATGGCCAACCAGTTTGACGAGGCTTTCAGCCACCTGGCTCAGTTTATCGCCCTTATGTCGGACCAAGGCGGAGCGTCGAGCGGCTCCGGCTGGCCCCCCGTGATGGGCATCAAGCGTTGCTGTGAATACCTCGACATCGGCGAGACCAAGTTTCGAGAACTGATCGGAGCGGGTGAGATCCCCGAGCCGTTCGGACTCGGCGGGCGCCACCACTGGCACCGCGAAGACCTGGACCGCTACATCCGCAAACAGACGCGCCGCAGGTAATGGCATCTCGATCGACCAGGCCGAATGGCCACCAGTGGATTTTCTTCTCGTTTGGCGGCAAGCGTCACACCGTCCGGCTTGGCAAGGTCAAGCCGGCGGTGGCCGCCGACTTTCAGCGGCGTATCGAACTTGCGATCGAAACCAAGAACATCGGGCTGCCTTACGACCCAGAAACGCGGGCGTGGGTCGCATCCCTTGGCGATCGGCACCACGCCAATCTGGCCAAGGCTGGGCTTGCGGAACCTCGTGGCGCCCGAACGCTGAAGCAACTCTGCGATGCGTTCGTGCGCCACCTAGAAAGGGAGGGGGCCAAGCCACGCACCATCGCCAACGTCAAGGTCGTAACTCGCAACCTGCTGAATCACTTCAGTGACGACCAGAAGCTCGAAACGTTGGGCATCGAGCACGCGGCCGACTTCCGCTCCGAGCTGCGCGACTTCGGTCGAGTAGGCGGTGGGAGCCTTGAGCGAACCACCGTGTCGCGTCGCGTTCGGCGCGCTCGCGAGATCTTCGAGTACGCGGTCGACTGCGGCTGGATCGAAGTCAACCCCTTCGCCAAGCAGAAGAGGTGGAACGAGGTCAACACGGCACGCGATCACTACATCGCGCCGGCCGACATCGCAAAGCTCATCAGGGCGGCGCCGTCTGCCGAGTGGAAACTGCTTATCGCCCTAACGCGATACGCCGGCGTCCGTTGCCCGTCCGAAGTCCAGGCCCTGCTGTGGGAGTGGATCAACGACCGCGAGGGCACGCTGCGGGTCTACTCGCCGAAGACCGCCCACCACCCTGGTAGGGACTGGAGGACGGTGCCGATCTTCGCGGAGTTCGCGGACCAGCTCACGGCGTTGCGGCGTGAAGCCCTTATCGGCCAGACGCACGTGTTCCCTAACTGCCAAGCGAACGGCTCAGCACTGACGGCAAAGCTCAACCGAATCTGCAAAGCAGCCAAGGTGGAACCGTGGCCCAAAGCTTGGGTCAACATGCGTGCCAGCGCCGAGCGAGACCTGCTGCTGAACCACCCGATAGACGACGTGGCTAGCTGGCTGGGGCATTCGCCTCAGACCGCATTGCGGCACTACAACCGGGTTGCCAAAGATCAGCGAACCCGTGATGCCGGCCGCGCGCTTCGGGTGTTCAAAGGCGGCGAGGAACCCGAAGTAAAAGGCGAAGCATCGTAGAGGCTCGGAGATTTGCTCTGCGAGCCGATATGAGCCTTGGAACTCCTCGTAAAGGCTCGTAGAGGCTCGCGGAAGCTCCCCCGGTAGGACTCGAACCTACGACCCAGCGGTTAACAGCCGCTTGCTCTACCAACTGAGCTACAGGGGATCGGCAGGGCGTTTCCGCCCTTGGC
>JBCDJN010000194.1:0-4927 GCA_039414355.1 Planctomycetota bacterium
GGCTTCATCACCGTGTACGGGACTTCCTTCGTGCGCGTCTCGTAGACCGGCTTGTGCACCGTGTAGGTGCGGGTCTTAGTCTCGTACACCGGCTTCATCACCGTGTAGTTGACCTGCTTCTGAATGGTCTCGTAGACCGGCTTGTTCACCGTGTAGGTGCGGGTCTTCGTCTCGTACACCGGCTTCATGACGGTGTAGTTGACCTGCTTCTGACGCTGCTCCGTCACGTGCTTGGTGTAGTTGACCACCTTGTCTTCGCAGACGCGGTCGTACACCGTCTTGTACCGGGTCTCTTCGACACGGTCGTACTCAACGCACTTCACAGTCTTGTAGACCGTGTGAGTTTGTGGCTGACAGCAGGGATCGCAGCTGTTGTAGCTCACGGCGCCAGCGTAGCGGGCGTCGGCTTGTGAGCTCGCGAGCACGATCGCCAGGCCTGCCAGCATCGGCATGCCAACGAAAGTCTTCATGGCGGTCTTCGCCTCCTTCGACAACAAAGCGGGGAAAATAGGGGGGGCTGGTCAGACGGGAGTGACCCGTCGCCTATTTCTTCGGGAGGCCGTGCCATCACCCCTTAGCTGTTCTTCCTAAATTCCGCTGTCGTCGCTGGCGCCGCAGGCATTCGCCTCTCGCCATTCGTCAGAGTCACAAGTTCCAATCAATAAACAGGTTGCGTCCAACTTTCGGTTGGTGTCGCCGGTAATCGCCGGCCGGTTGGCGTGCTTGTGCGAGAGGGTCCGATTCTGCCTGCACCAGCAAGCCATGCCGGATGGTCCGATTGAACGGGGAATTGTCTCACTTGCTCGGCCGCCTCGACCCCGGCTCTGATGGGCGCAAGTGCTTACTCTGGTTGCACTTTAGAGCCTTCCCGCGTAGAGTGCCCGCGAAAGTGGCAAGTCTCAGCTACGCCGGATCCAGCGACATAAGTCACGCGATGCCCACCGGAAAACGAAAGACCGATCAGCTCGATCCCAACACCGTGCCCAAGGCGGTGGTGAACCGGCTGAGCCTTTACCTTCGCGAGCTCCAGCGAGCGGTGCGAGAGGGCGAAGCGACGGTCAGCTCTAGCCAGCTCGGTTCGCTGCTCGGTTTTACCGATGCTCAGGTCCGCAAAGACCTGGCGTACTTTGGCCACTTCGGGCACCCGGGCGTTGGCTACCGTTGCGATGAGCTCTCGGCCGCTATCCGGGGCATCCTGGGCACGGACCGTCAGTGGACCGTGGCCATGGTGGGCGTCGGCAACCTCGGCCGGGCCCTGCTGGGCTACCGCGGATTCGCACCGAAAGGGTTCCGCATGGTGGCGGCCTTTGACAGCGACCCACAAAAGGTGGGGGCGACGATCGAAGGCGTGCCGATCCGGCCCCTGGATGAGCTCGAGGAGACGATCCGCCGCGACAAGGTCACACTGGGCGTCATCGCCACCCCCGCCGAGTCCGCCCAGCAGATCGCTGACCGGCTGATTGCCGCCGGCGTGGGCGGCGTGCTGAACTTCGCCCCGGTCACGTTGTCCTTGCCACCGGAGGTGAGCCAAGTGGGCGTCGACTTGGGGACCGAGCTCGAGCAGCTCTGCTTCTCGGTTGCCAACCGGCAGCCCGGCAGCTAGTTTTCCTAGCTCGCCGCGTCTCGGGTGGCGGAACTGGCTCAGCTCGCGAGAAGAGAGCTTCACCACAACCCCGTGGTGTAATTGGTAACACTAGGGATTTTGATTCCCTCATTCCAGGTTCGAGTCCTGGCGGGGTTGCTTCTTGAGGCGCGAGTTTTCAGGCGTTAGGCGCTAGTTCGCAGGCGATGACCGTACCGTGGCGATCAGGCGAGTCGGTTCTGTCGGACGACGAACTGCTGCTTCTCGATCCCGTTTTCGACGGTGGGTTGTGCCCCGTCTCCTTGCTTGATCAACGGGTCTACCGGAATCAATTCAACCGGCGGGTTTCGCACCGGTTGGACCGGGTCGAGCTGGTTAGGGCTCTTCGACGGCTTGAAGAGCTCGGGTTTGTCGTGATCCAACCGTATTCGGCAACCGGAGGGAGTCGCCACGCTGGCCAGCCAGCGTTGGCGCTCACTGCATCCGGCGGACGAGTCTGGGAGCGGGAGCGGCGGCCGGTTTGGGATCGGTATGTGGTAGAACGCTACCCATTCGACCGCGGTGATTGGGCGGTCATGTCGGTAGCCGGGTACTCTCGGGCCGCCGTCGACGACTTCCTTCGAGTTGGTGAAGAGCACGCCTTTTGGGGCCCCGCAAACACGCTTCGGCGGCAGCGGCAGGCCGTCGCAGCGACGCTGCCGCTGATTCGCTGGCGACCAACTCAAGAAGTGCACATCACAAACGTGGTCAGCAGCAGCGACACGTACCGTTGGCGTTGCGATTGGGACGGCTTGAACCGTTCGCGGACCTGGTGGCGTACCCCGGACGAGTTGGCTACGCTCTTCGCACACGATTAACCGGAACTCGCGCGAGACTGCTGCCCATGCACGACAGCCCCGAAGCCCAGTTTGCCGTTGCCGCGGTTCGTGAGGCGGCTCAGCTTGTTCGCCGGGTGCAGGCGGAGATGGTGACCGATGCTCTGACCAAGGGCGATAAGTCGCCGGTCACGGTTGGTGACTTCGCTGCTCAGGCCGTGGTCGCCAAACGGCTCAAGGAGACGCTGCCTACCGCGACGCTCGTGGGCGAGGAGAACGCCGACGACCTGCGGGCCGAGTCGGGCGCCGAGACGCTGGAGCAGGTGACGCACTTCGTCCGGTCAATCGTTCCGGACGCCACGCCCGAGGCCGTCTGCGATTGGATCGATCACGGCGCCGCCGACGCCGGCGCTACCTACTGGACGCTCGACCCAATCGACGGGACCAAGGGCTTCTTGCGGGGCGACCAGTACGCTGTGGCGCTGGGCTACGTCGAGGGCGGTCAGGTGAAGCTCGGCGCCCTTGCCTGCCCCGAGTTGGTCGATGGCTCGACGCCCGACAAGGGCGGTGTTGGCTCGGTCTTCCTGGCGGTCCGGGGCGAGGGCGCGTTCGTTCAAGCCGTCGATGGTGAGCCGACCGAGTGGCGACGGGTGTCGGTCTCCGAAGTCAGCGACCCGGCCCAGACGCGAGTGCTCCGCTCGGTGGAGAAGGGGCACACGAACATGGGCGCCATCGATCATATGGCCCAGGGCATGGGCATCACCGCCGAGCCGGTCGGCATGGACAGCCAGGCCAAGTACGCGGTGCTCGCCGCCGGCGGTGGCGAGATGCTGGTCCGGCTGCTCTCGCCGAGCCGCCCGGACTACCAGGAGAAGGTCTGGGACCAAGCGGCGGGGTCGATCGTCATCGAAGAAGCCGGTGGCCGGGTCTCGGACCTCGATGGCAAGCCACTCGACTTCGCCCAGGGCCGGACGCTCGCCAACAACCGAGGGGTGCTCGCCACCAATGGCCACTTGCACGAGGCGGCGCTCGCTGCCCTGAAGCAGATTGGCGCCTAGGGCGCGTTGACTTCTGCCTTCTCACTACTTCCTTCTGACTTGGCATGTGTCACCACTACCGCGGCGCCCGCCGGCTGCCGGACTGGATGGTGAGCGAGTTCTCGATCCGCACCAATCTGGCGCTGATTGAGTCGCTGCGCGGCGATTACTACCCGCTGTCAGTGGTGCCGGTGATTCGCCAAGCGGAGGGTGAACCGGCTGGGGACGAATGGGAGGTCGCCGGCATGGAGTGGGGGCTGCTGCCGCGGTGGTGGAAGCCCTCTGACAAGGCGCCCAAGCGGTCGACCTTCCAGCGGAAGGTCTTCAACGCCCGCTGCGAGTCGGTGCACGAGAAGCCAACGTTCCGCGACGCGTTCCGCCGGCGTCGGTGCCTGATCCCGGCCGACTGCTTCTTTGAGAAGGGCCACTACTTCCACACCGAGGATGGCGAACCGTTCTGCTTCGCCGGGCTGTGGGAGTCGTGGCGAGCCGGCGAGGGTGAGGCGAGCGAGGCGTCCGCCGACGGCTGGGTGCTCACCTGCACGCTGCTCACCACCGAGCCCAACGGGGCGGTCCGCGGCGTCGGCCACCACCGGATGCCGGTCCTGCTCACCTCGGCCGAGGCGGCACGCGTTTGGCTAGAAAGCGATCCGGCGGACCGCGGGGCTTTCGAGCGGCTTTTTGAGCCCTTTTCCGGGCGGCTGGTCGTTGAACCGGCCGAGTCTTAATCCACCGCCCGGCCGCGTTGACCGCCCGCGGCCGCCGCGATATTCTGCTGGGCTACGCCGGCCCGATCGGCCCGGGCCTTAAGCGTTCCTTCACACTTCGTTTCCAGCCAGGCCGAACCCGACCCCAACGCCGGACCGCCGCCCCAGAGCCTCGCCGAGGCCTGGGCAGCCAAGAGCCGGTGTGCCACCACGAGGAATCGCGTTGTCTACCCTGATCAAAGAGTTGGTTGAAGCGGGCGTGCACTTCGGTCACCGGGCGAGCCGGTGGAACCCGAAGATGCGGCCGTACATCTACGCCCGCCGCAACCTGATTCACATCATCGATGTCCGCGAGACCATCCGCGGGCTTCTGCGGGCCAAGAAGTACCTGGCCGACGTCTCCGCCCGCGGCGGGCTGATCCTGTTTGTCGGCACCAAGCGGCAGGCGGCCGAAAGCCTTGAGCGGGAGTCGCTCCGCTGCGGCATGCCCTTCGTCTCCGAGCGTTGGCTCGGCGGCACGCTGACCAACTTCCGCACGATCCGCGACCGGCTCTCGCGCCTGGAAGAGCTCGAAGGCATCCGCCAGAGCGACGCCATCAACGGCTACTCGAAGAAGGCCCAGGCGTCGCTCAATCGCGAGTACAAGAAGATGTACCGTAACCTCACCGGCATGCGGACCATGAGCCGCCTGCCGGAGTGCATGGTGGTGATCGACCCCCAGACGGAAAAGAACGCGGTCAAGGAAGCCCAGAAGCTGGGCATCGCCGTGGTGTCGCTCATCGACAC
>JBCDJN010000195.1:0-4849 GCA_039414355.1 Planctomycetota bacterium
ATCGAACGGATCGCCGGCGTCGACGAATGCTTGAAAGCCATCCGCATCGAGGACTTCGCTCCACAGGTAGGCGTAGTAGCCGGCCGAGTAGCCGCTCGGCGAGGAGAATAGGTGCGAGAAATAGGGACTCCGGTAGCGAGGTTCTACGATGGCCGGCAAGCCGTAACGCTCTAGAACGGAACGCTCGAAGGCACGGACATCGGTAAGGGCAGCGGCTTCCTCGGCCGTGAGCGTGTGCCAGGCGAGATCGAGCAGAGCGGCAGCCGTGTATTCCGTGGTCTTGAAGCCCTGGTTGTGCGTCCGTGCCTCCCGGATTTTCTCGATGAGCGCCGGCGGGATCGGCTCGCCCGTCTCGACGTGGCGCGCGTAGTTGGACAGCACCTCGGGCTCCGATGCATAGTGCTCCATGAACTGCGACGGGAACTCGACATAGTCGCGCGGGCTGCCCGACGTGCCGGAGTAGCGCTCGTAGCGCGCCTGGGTGAGCAGTCCGTGTAGCCCATGCCCAAATTCGTGGAAGAGCGTTTCGACGCTGTCGAAATCCATGAGTGCCGGGTCACCATCGGCTGGCGGGGTCAGGTTGAGGTTATTCGTCACGATGGGGCGCGTCGTCTCATTGGCGCTGCGGTACGTGCTCATCCACGCGCCGCCTCGCTTCGAGTCCCGGGCGAGGTCGTCGGCCATGAAGACGCCAAGGTGGTCGCCGGCGTCCGTCGTCACGCCGTAGGAGCGGACGATGCGGTTCCATGCTGGCAGATCGTCTAGAGGCTCGAATCGGACGCCAAAGAGCCGGCTGGCGACGTCGAAGGCACCACGCCGCACATTTTCGACCTCGAAGTACGGCTTGACCTCGCTCTCGTCGAAGGCGTAGCGTTCTTGGCGGAGCTTTTCGGCGTAGTACCACCAGTCGTGCCCTTCGATGTCAAAGCCGGCAATCCGGCTCATCTCGGCGCGCTCCTCTTCGAGGCGGGCAAGCGCACGAGGCCAGACCTCCAGCAGCAGCGCGTGTGCGTTGTCTGAAGAGCCGGCCATCGTGGGTTCGAGTTGGTAATCGGCATGCGTGCGGTAGCCAAGCAAACCGGCCCGCTCAGCGCGAAGCTGCACGATCTCCAGAATGAGCGCGCGGTTGTCCGAGCCACCCCCGTTCGCGCCCTGGTTTCGGTACCCGTCGAAGAGTTGCCGGCGCAGGTCACGGTCGGCAGCAAACGTCATGAACCCCTCGAATACGGGGCGGTCGAGCCCAAACGCCCAGACGCCGGCTTCCCCGGAGCGCGCAGCGGCGGCTCGGACGAGGTCCGCCGGCACCCCGGCCAGACGCGATTCATCGGTCACTCGAAGCTCGAACGCCTTCGTCTCGGCGAGCAGGTTCTGCGAGAAGCGCGTCGTCAGTTCAGCCAGTTTCGTGTTGATCGACCGGAGCCGCGCCTTCTTGTCTGGATCGAGCGCCGCGCCGGCCCGCACGAAATCGCGATGCGTCAGCTCCAGAAGCCGGGCGTCCTGTTCGTCCAATCCTAGCGCATGGCGCTGTGCGTAGACCTGCCGGACCCGGTCAAAGAGCGTGGCATCGAGATAGACCCGGTCCGATTCCTGGCTGAGCCGCGGATAGACCTCCGCTTCGAGCGCCTGAAGCCCATCGGTCGTGTCCGTATTCGTCACGTTGGCGAATACCCCGATGACCCGGTCGAGCAACGCGCCAGCTCGTTCGAGCGCCACAACGGTGTTGCCGAACGTAGGCGGGACTTGATCCTGCCGAATTTGTTCAACCTCTGCGCGGTAGGCCGCGATGGCCGCATCGATAGCCGGCGCGTAGTGGGATTCGTCGATGGCATCGAAAGGGGGGAGTTCGAACGGTGTGGTCCAGTCCGAGAGTAGTGGGTTCATGCAGATTGTGTAGTTTGCGCGAATGGGGTCGGACCCCTTCCATCGCCATTCCGTGTCGCTCGTAAAACTTGAGGTTACGGAGACCTGGGACCTTGATCGAGAGCTATAGTTGCGTGTTCAGCGTTCAAATTAAGATTTCGCGAAGGAGGTCGGACCCCAACATGACCGACCGGTCACCTTGTGACGACCTCGTCATGAAATGACTGTGAAGCTCAATTCACTTGCAACTTCCAGGAGGCCGGCACCGTACCTCGACCGCAATTCACGCCCAGAGGCATGACGGGTCACACGCGTTGAGATCCGCCATTCTACATCACATCGCAGGTCAACGGAGCGCACTCCATGGAGCCTATCACGCTGTCGCGCCGCGAGCGCGAGCGCCGGATGCGCCAACGGCTCATGCTCGATGCCGCGCGGCAGGTGTTCGCCGAGAAAGGATACCGGACGGCCACGCTCGACGAAATCGCGCAGCGGGCGGAATTCGGCAAGGGCACGCTCTACAACTACTTCCCTAAAGGCAAGGAAGAGCTCTTCTTCGCCATCTTCGACGACCTCCACGAGGACTTTGCCGCCATCATCCGCCGGCACTTCGGCATGCCAGGGCCGGCCCAGTCGATCCAAGACCGTATTCTCGGCCTCTTTAGCGATGCGCTGGCCTACCTGCATGAGAATGGCGACTTGCTGCTCATCATGCTGAAAGAATCCGACCGCATCCTCTTCGGAGACGACCCGGACCATGCACGCCGGCTCCACCGGCACGATGCAGAGATGACCGGCCTCATGGTCCCGGCCCTCGAAGATGCGATTGCGCGCGGCGAGGTCCGTGCCATGCCGCTCCTGCCGGCCGCACACATGATCCTCTCGCAGATCGAAGGCTACATGCGCTTTCACGTCATCTGCCGGCATCACCTCAGCAATGGCACGTTCGATGAACTGCCCCCCGGCGCGCCTCCCAGCATGGAAGACGCCGTGCAATTCCTCACCGACTTCGTCTGTTTCGGTCTCCATTCCCCTGCCGGCTCGCCGGTGTCAACATCGTCTCCATGATACGCGCCCTCTTCGCCTGCGCGCTGCTCTTCACGGCCCAGGCCGGCTCTGCCCAATCCCTCGGCGAACCGCCCTCGCCGGTTTCTCTTTCGCTGGGGGATGCGGTGGCCATCGCGCTCGACCAGAACTACGCCCTCCGCAATGCCGAACTCGACGTGCGCGTCGCCGGCACGCAGATCCGCGAAGCCTACTCGTCGGCCTACCCCAGCCTAGACGCCTCCTCTAGCTACACGCGCAATGTAGTGCAAGCCAACCCGTTTGCCGGCTCGGATGCCGGCGGGCTCTTCGGCGCGCTCGGGGCCATCGACTGGCTCGCGTTCAACGAGGGAGCCCGGACCGACAACGACCCTGGGACCGATCCGATTACCCTCGGCGAGTTCCGGGACCGGCAGGCCCAGGGGCGTGAGGAAGCGGGCATTGTCCTGGAAGAAAGTGCTAACCCGTTCGGGGTCGACAACCAGTTCCTGAGCTCGCTAACGCTCTCGCAGACGCTCTACGACGGGTCGCTTTTCGCGGCGATCAAGGGCGCGCGGACGCTGCGGAGCATCAGTGAGGAAGGACTTGCGCGCCAGGCGCAGCTCGTCATCACAGACGTCCGGCAGGCCTTCTACAACGCTTTGCTGGCCCAGGAACAGGCCCGCGTGCTCGCGTCGAGCGTGGAGCGGACCAGCGTGACAGTCGGCGAGGCCGCACGGCGGGTGGCGCAAGGAACGCGGCCGAAGTTCGAGCGCCTCAATGCGGAAGTCGAACTCGCGAACCTGGAAACGCAGCTGGTCTCTGCCGAAAACGCAGCCGGCTTGGCCGTGGACAACCTTAAGCTGCTCATTGGGCTGCCGATTCAACAAACCGTGACGCTGCGCGGCTCGCTCGACAATCTGTACGACGACCAGCCGCTCATCCAAACGGTCTCGATCAACGATGCGGTGTCCCGCGCGTTTGCACAGCGGGCCGATCTCCGGCAAGCACGTGAGCAAATCGACCTACAGCGGGTGCAGCGCCAGATCACGGCCGGCAACCGGCTGCCCTCGCTCAGCGCGTTCGCCAACCTGAGCTATGCCGGCAACGTGCCGGACAACCGGACAACCACCTCGTCTGACCCGTCGGAGCCGTTTACGTTTTCGCAGAACACCCGAGGCTTTTTCGATGACAGCTACTGGGACCCGAGCCTCGCTGTGGGCTTGCGGCTCCAGTGGAACGTCTTCGATGGCTTCCGCACGAAGGCGCAGCTCCAACGCAACCAGATCGAGATCGACCGGGCCGAACTCCAACTCGAGCAACTGACGCAATCGGTTGCGCTCGAAGTCGAGGCCGCGATGCGCAACGTCGTCGCAGCACAGGAACGCATCCGGAGCCAACAGCGGACCCTCGACAATGCCGAGCTAAACTACACCTTTGCCCGCACGCGCCTGCGCGAAGGCGTCAGCAGCCCCTTCGAGGAGCGGCAGGCATCCGACCTGCTCGACCAAAGCCGGCTTGGCTACATCCAGGCCCTCTTCGATTACCTGAACGCCACCGCACAGTTCGATGCGGCGGTCGGCCTGACGGTCGAAGACGACGCTCAAACTGAATCGACCACTAGCCTTGCGCCCTGAGGCTGGCGGCTGGCCGCTTGCGAATTGCGATAGGGACCTGTGCGCGCGCCAACCGTCACCCCTGACTTCTTTCCATCCGAGCAATACCGACTAACCATGCCCCTCCTTTCGCCATTCGCAATTCGCACGTCGCGCTGGGCGGCCCTTGTGACCGTACTCTTCCTGGCTGCCTGCAGCCCACCGGAAGACGGCGATGCAGCACCCGACCAGGACGCACCAGCCGAGCAAACGGGCCCGCCGGCCGTGCAGGTTCAGACGCAAGTCGCCGGCAGCCAGACTTTCGAGGACTACGTCCAGTTGACCGGGGCCGTAGAGGCCGTCCGGGATGC
>JBCDJN010000196.1:0-4814 GCA_039414355.1 Planctomycetota bacterium
CGCCGGCCGGCGCCCGCGGGGTGGTAGCCGCGGCTGGCGGGGCCTGCCCTACTCTACCGGCGCCACGTCGACCGAGACATCCATCGTGTGGTTGCCGCCGCCGACGTAGACGCCTTGGATGGGGCAGACGTCGGCGTAGTCGCGGCCCAGGGCAACCGTCACGTAGTCCACGCCGGTGAGCTTGTTGTTGGTGGGGTCCGCGTCCACCCACAGCGGCTGGCCCGTGTCGCTCGGGCCGCAGTAGAGCGAGAGCCACGCGTGCGACGCATCGGCGCCCACCAGCCGCGGCTTGCCGGGCGGGGGGAGCGTCCGCAGGTAGCCGCTCACGTAGCGGGCCGCCAGGCCGAGCGACCGCAGGCAGGCGATCGCCACGTGGGCGAAGTCCTGGCAAACGCCCGCCCGGCCCTCGAACGCCTCGCGGACCGGCGTGGTGACGGTGGTGGCGCGGGGGTCGTAGTCAAACTCGTCGTGGATGCGGGCCGTGAGGTCGCGCAGCGCGTCGATGATCGGTCGGCCCGGCGTGAACGAGGCGGCGGCGTAGGCGGCCAGTTCCGCCTCCCGCGGCACCAGCGGCGAGTCGAAGGCGAATCGGTACGGCGCCACGGCCGAAGCGCCCGGCGCTTTGGGCAACGCGTCGCGGATCGTCTCCCACGGCGGCCCGGCGGGCGCCTCGGGCTGACCGGTCACTTCCACTTCGCTCGTCGCGCTAAGCGACAATCCGTGGTGCGCTTGCTCGATCGAGAAGTACCCCACCTGATTGCCAAGCGCGTCCTGCCGCTGCACCAGGTCCGCCGGCTCCGGCATCACAATGAGCCGATGCGACCGCACCCGCTGCCCCACCGTCGCCCGCGGCGAGAGCCGCACCAAGTTATGGCACACCGCCACCGGCTCGGCGTAGGCGTACTTGGTGGTGTGGGTGATGCGGTAGAGCATGATAGTGTCGAGTGCAAGTGGCGAGTGGCGGGAACGCCAGCGGTTGCTACTCTCGGTTCAGTCCCTTGATCGTTGCTGTCAGGATGCGACCGATCTCATCGCACAGCGCAACCCGAGCTTCCACCACGTGGCCCGGGATCCAATGACGCATGCGTTGGTAACGCCCCGACGTCTCACGCAGGGAACCGCGAGCAATAACCAAGAACCTTCGATACTCCTTCGTGGTTTCTCGTCCGTAGCCTTCTTCGATGTTCGCACAAACGGAATCTGTGCTGGCGAGTTGCTGGCTCACAAGCCGCTCTAGGCGCTGATCGGTCAAGTAGCGTCTTGCGTCGTCGATCTAGAGATCGAATAGCTCGCGGGCCTTTCGGTAGGCGATGAAGCTTTCAAGGTTGCCACTCGGCATCTTCCCACCGCTGAGTACATTGGAGAATCGGCGAACAGCCACTCGCCACCAGCACTCGCCACTACCCTACATCGGCGCCAACTGCCGTGGCGCGCCGGCGTGGACGAGGTACTTGAGCGACAGGGCGTCGGAGAGTTTGGGGAGTTCTTCGCTGAGTTTATCGAGCAGCGCGGCGAGCGGCTCGTGCTGGCCGATCTCATAGGCGTCGGCGATTTGGGCGATGTCCGTCATCCGCACGGCGTGGGCCATGGACATGGCGAGCCGCTCCTCGGCCGCGGCGCCGGGCGGGTCCTCGGGGCCGCGAGGGAGTTTGCCCATGTGCCGTTCGAGCGTCTGCAGTTGGAAGGCGAGGCTCCGCGGGTTCGACTGGTCGGTCATCAGCAGGTCGAGCACCGCGGCGAACCTCATGTTCGCCCGGTAACGCGATCGGTAGGTCATCAGACTGTCAGTGGTTTCCAACAGCGCTTCGAGGAGCGGCTTGGTGGTGCGTTGCGACTCGACCAACGAGGTCCGCAACAGGTCGGTGAGCTGCATCGCCCGCTCTAGCCGGCGGCCGATGTCCAGGAAGCGGTAGAACTGCGTGCGCGTCATGCTCTCGATCACCATGCCGCTGATGGCCGAGAGCATGACCACCAGCTCGTCGATGGCGTTGATCAGATCGGTGAGGTCCGTGGGGCGTTTCGAGATGTCCGGCAGCGTCTCGCGGAGGCGGAGCAGCACCCGCCACGCGTCTCGCGACAGGCGGTCGCGCACCTGCGCGGCGTTGTTGAAGACCCGAGCGATGGTCGAGTAGAGCGAGCCGGCCTGCGACGGCGACAGCACCTGCGTCGGCAGCGAGATGTCCACGTGCGGCAGCAGGTTGCGGAGCTCTTCGACCGCGTAACCGGGTTCGATCTGCCCCTGCTCGGCGAGCGCCCGCAGCAGCGGCGGCAGCTCCTTGAGCTCCTCGGGGCCGCCCTCGCTGGTGAGCCGGTAGGCGACGGTCCGGGCGAGGCGCGCCTTGAAGTCAGCCCGCTCCAGCCGCCGGCCGAGCCAGAAGCTGTGGTCCGCCACGCGGCTGGGCAGCTCGGGGCCGACGCGGACAAGCTCCACCGAGGCATCGTCGTCGTCCAGCAGCGTGATCGGTTCGACCGGCTCGTCGCTGAGCACCCAAACGTCTTTGCTCCCTTCGCCGGACAGGAGCGAGGTCTCCAGCGGCTCGTCGCTGGAGGTGGTGCGGGCGAGGGCGCCGTCCATGACTCGGTACGACTCACCCGCCGCCACGGCGAACGCCCGGATGGCCACCTTGCCGGCGGCCACGTCGCCGTCGCGGTAGATGGGCGTTGTGCTTCGGTTGATTCGCTCTTGGGCGACAAACGCCCGGGGGTTGTCGCGGATCCGCTGGGCGAGCTTCTCGGGCGACTCGCGGCGGAGGTCGGCGATCAGCAGGCTCTCGCGGCCGCGCTGGCGGTAGGCGCGTTTGAGCACCATGTTGTCGAGGTTGTTCAGCACCAGCTCCAGCGAGTCCTTCTCGCCGCACCAGTACGTGGCGACGCCGGGCAGCTTGAGCGACTCACCCATCACGTGCTGGCAGAGCCGGGGCAGGAACGCCATGAAGACGGGCGACTCCACCAGCCCGCTTCCCAGCGAGTTGGCGAGGCCAAGCCGGCCGTCGCGTTGGGCCTGGATCACGCCCGCCACGCCGCTGGGCGATTGGCCGCCGAGTTCCAGCGGGTCGCACAGCGAGCTGTTGGGTCGGCGGATCAGCAGGTCGATCGGCGCCAGGCCTTCGAGCGTCTTGAGCCACAGCTTGCGGTTGCGGACGGTGAGGTCTTCGCCCTCGACCAGCGTGAAGCCGAGGTACCGCGCGAGGTAGGCGTCTTCGAAGTAGTTCTTCTGCCCGGGGCCTTGGCTGAGGATGGCGATCCGCGGGTTGTGCTGCCCCTCGGGCGAGACCTGCTCCAGCGTCTCGCGGAGCTGCACGAAGTAACCGGCGAGCCGGCGCACGCGGCACTCGCGGAAGGGCTCGGGGAGCATCCGCGAGACGACGATGCGATTCTCCAGCGCGAAGCCCACGCCGGAGGGCGCTTCGGTGCGGTCGGCCATTACCCACCAATCGCCGTTGGGCGCGCGGCCCAGGTCGGCGGCGTAGAAGGTGAGCATCCGGCGGGCCGCCTCGCCATCAGTGCGTCGAAGCGGCAGCAGGTAGCCCGGGTGGTCGAACAGGACTTCCGGCGGGAGCACCCCGGAGCGCAGCAGCTCCTGCGGCCCGTAAAGGTCTTGCAGGATGGCCTCCAGCAATCGCGCGCGTTGCTCAAGGCCGACCGTGATGGTTTGCCACTCGGGCGGCGTGATCAACAGCGGCGCCGGGTCCAGCGCCCACGGCCGCGGACGGCCATCGGGCCCTTCGCCCTGGTCGTGCCCGTACGCCACGCCGTTGTCGTAGATCAGCCGCTGCGCCTGGGTCCAGCGGCGGCGGACCTCCGCTTCGCCGATGCGTTGCAACTGGGCGCCGAGCGTCCGCCAGCGGTTCCGCAACTGCCCGGACCCGTCGAGCAGCTCGTCGTAAGCGCCGGGGCCGCCGGTTGGTTCAACCGATCTTGCGCTTAGCGCCTGGCGGTGCGCCTCGGCAAGCCAGTTGGCGACGGGCGTGCCCGACTGCGATTGGCCGCCCGCTGCTTGGCCGGACGCGGATTGACGCTGAGTCTGCATCCTGGTGTGAGCGGGTCAAAGTTGCGGTGCGAGGCGAAGAGCGACTCGCCCGCCAGCGACGCCGACCGCCGACAGGCCTTGCAGGCCGTCAGGCGCGACCCCGCCGGAGGTCAAGCGTCAGCGGGAACTCGGGGTTGGGCTCGTCGGCTCCAATTGTAGCCACGCCAGGGGTGTGGCCAATGTTGAAATAGCGGGTTGCCCGCCGGGTCTCCGCTTCCAGGGCGTTCACCGGGAAGGTTGTAGGGTTCAGTCCGCCGGGATGGCCCACGTGCCACTGGCAGCCGCCCATGGAGCGGTGCATCCACGTGTCGAAGAGGTCGAACACCAGCGGCCCGTCGACCGGGATCGTGGGGTGCAAACAGCTCGGCGGCTGCCACGCCCGGTACCGAACGCCGGCGACGAATTCGCCCTGGACACCCGTGGGGTGCAGCGGCACGCAGCGGCCGTTGCAGGTGAGCACGTAGCGCGGATCGGTCAGGTTGCGGACCTTCACCTGCAGGCGCTCCACGGACGAATCAACGTACCGCGCCGTGCCCCCTTGGGCGCCCTCTTCGCCGAGCACGTACCACGGCTCGCCGGCGCTGCGCAGCTCAACATCCACGCCGCGTTGATTGAACTTGCCGATGAACGGGAAGCGGAACTCTCGGTGCGGCAAGAACCAGTCCGCCTCGATCGGGTAGCCGGAGAGATTCATCTCCTCGATCACGTCCTGGAAGTCCTGCCAAACGAAGTGCGGCAGCATCCACTTGTCGTGAAGCTGCGTGCCCGTTGTCACTTGGGGCAC
>JBCDJN010000197.1:0-4713 GCA_039414355.1 Planctomycetota bacterium
CCGGGTCGTCCACCAGCGAGTTGCCGTGCACGATGTTGGCCGACAGCGTGGCGAGGGTTTGGCCCGGCGTGGCGGAGCGGATCCACAGGGCGAGCTGCGTGATCTCGACCGCCTCGGGCAGCAGGTCCACGCCGTAGAGGTTGTCCTGCAAGATGAAGTGCGGGACCTGCCGGGCGAGCCCGGCGGCGTCGGCTTCGCCCTGCCCGTCGAGGTGGCCGATCGCCTCGTTGTAGCGGGCCTCGAGCGTGTCGTACGCCTGGAACAGGAACGCCCCGCTGCCGCACGCCGGGTCGCGTCATGCCGCCAACCTTCTGGCGTGTGACGAAGTCAGAGGCCGCGGCAGACCGATTGGCGAGCAGACAGGTTTGACGCCGGACAGTCGCGGGCCTTTTTCGTCGATCGCTCTTGATTCTCTTGATTCGCCGGCGATCAACGATTAGCGGTAAGGGTTCTCACACGCACCTTCAACGCGGCGGTAACGATGAACCCTACACGGCCGGCTCTCCTCGTACTTCTGGCAGTCGCCACGGCTTGCCCGTCGATTCATGGGGCTGAGCCAACCCCAGAACGGGCGCCAACCCCAGAACGGGCCTTCGTTAAAGGCGGGCAATTCAAGGATTTCATCCTGCCGATGCCCATCATCGACGGGCTTGAAGACACGGGGCTCTGGGGCGCGCCCAGCGTCTTGCCGCGCGACAAGGACAACGGCGTCGAAGACAACCAGTGGTGCTACTGGGGCGGCAACCCGGTGCTCGGGGCCGACGGCAAGTACCACATCGCTGTGTGCCGCTGGCCGGAAAGCACGGGCCACCACGGCTGGTTCGAGTCGGAGGTGGCCCACTGCGTGTCGGACAACCCGATCGGCCCGTATCGGGTGACGCAAACGATCGTCAAGAAGGGGCACAACCCCGAGGTGCTGCGGCTGCCCAACGGCCGCTTCGCCCTGCACGTGTTGAACGGCAACAACGTCTACGAGGCCGATAAGATGCAGGGCCCGTGGTCACGCGTTGGCACGATCCGCATCAGCAGCCGCGGCTTCCGGCCCACCGACCGGGTTGGCTCGAACCTCACCACCGAGTTCCGCCCCGACGGCAGCGTCATCGTGATGAAGAAGGACGGGGACGTGGCGATCTCTCGCAGCGGCGTCGTCGGCCCCTACCAGATGGTATCCGCTAATAACTACGCCCGGGCCACCGGCTACCCGGAGGACCCCGTCGTCTGGCGGAGCCGGCACCAGTACCACGCCATCTACAACCACGCCCAGGACCGCAAGAGCGCCTACATGCGTTCGCTGGACGGGGTTCACTGGCGGCACGAAACGGGCCTGCCGTACGACGCCTCGACTACCTTCTACGAGAACGGCGTGTCGAACCAGTGGTACAAGATCGAGCGGCCGAAGGTGCTCCAAGACGCGCTGGGCCGGGCGACGCACCTCTCGCTTGCCGTGATGGACGTATCGAAGGGGGCGGACAAGGGCAACGACAACCACAGCTCGAAGAACCTGATCTTGCCGCTGGTGACCGAGAAGCTGGTGTCGCTCGTCGGCGGCAGTCCGGTAACGGCAGCCACCAAGACAATCACCCTGCGGATCCAGGGTGAAGCGGGCTTCGACCCGCGGGCGGAAATGGACCTCGAATCGCTCCGGCTCGGCTCGGACTCTCTGGTCAACTACGGCGGGGGGTGCCAAGCAATCGGCGCCGAGCCAGACGGGCGGGACCTGCTGGTCACCTTCGAGGGCCGGCACGGGGCCCGGGGCCGCGACTACGACTTCAAGCTCTTGGGCGAGACCAAGACGGGCGACTTGGTCTTCGGCTACGCCCTGCTGCCGGGCAAATCGGCGACGGCCGCGGCGTTGATCACGCTGCCCGCGCGGGTGGAAGCGGGCGACGGCGGGGCCGTGCTCCAGAGCACGCTGGAGAATTGGGGGCTCGAGCCATCCGGCGAGACAACCGCCGTGGTGCTGCGGGACAGCGGCGAGGGAGAAGAACCCGTTGCTAGAACATCTTGCCCGAGCATCGAACCGTACGGGAGCGCGCCGATCTCGATCCCCCTGCCCGCGAGCACCGGCGCGGGTGACGAGTATCGCGTCGTGCTGGCCCGCAGCAGCAGCCTAGGTGAGTATTGGCGGCGCGTCGACGACACACACGCGAGTGTTGAGTTCGACGGCGAGTGGGCCAGGCACGACAAGCCGAATGCCGACTACTACCGCGGCAACGAGCGGGTGAGCTCGACCCTCGGCGACGAGGTGACGTTTTCGTTCGAGGGCGTGCGGGCGCGTGTCTACGGCCTCATCGGGCGTGGAATGGGCAGCTACGCGGTGTACGTCGATGGCCAGTACGCGGAGACGTTCCGCTGCAACTGGGCCCCCGTCAGCCGGGCCAGGCTCTACCAAACCGAGTTGCTGAGCGACGGGCCGCACACCCTGCGATTGGTGAAGACCAAGACCGACTTGAACGGCGAGGTGTCGATCGACTTCTTCTCGTACGAATCGGAAGCGAACGCCCCGGCGGCGCCAAGATCTTTGGGCCCCTAGCGAAGCGACCGAGGAAGCACCCGGCCACGAAGAAGCCAGGAGTGAACGCCATCGCCAAGGCCAGCACCAATCGAATGAGCACCGGCTGCGCCGTGCTGTTCGCCCTGCCCTTTGCCGGGTTTGGGTCGTTCATGGCGTACCAGCTGGTGGCCATGCTGTGGATGTCGGCGGCGACCCAGTCGTGGGTCGAAACGCCGGCGATGCTGACGGAGCTCAAGCTCAAGCGGGGCGAAACGCAGCGGGTGATCGCCGAGTACAACTACGAGTTCGCCGGCGCCAAGTACACCAGCGACCGCGTCGGCTTGGACGACACCGCGGACAACGTCAGTTCGTTGCACAAGAAGCTCTACAACCGACTCAACGCCCGCAAGAAGGTGGGCGAGCACGTCACCTGCTACGTCAACCCGAGCGACCCCAGCCAGGCGGTGCTGGACCGCACGCTGCGCCCAGTGCTGGTTGGCTTTCAGCTTGTGTTTGCGTTGGCGTTTGGCGGCGTGGGTTTCGGTTTGATCATCGGCTCTCTCTTCTGGTCACGCGGTGAGAAGAAGCGGCGGTCCAAGCTCGAACAATTCCCCGACGAGCCGTGGCGGGTGCGAGACGATTGGGCGGCCGGCGAGGTCCGCAGCGGCGGCTGGGCGGCGGTGATCACGCTGGGCGTCATTGGGGTGATCGTCAGCGCGATCGCCTGGCCGGCGGCGTTCGCTGTCTTCACCGAAGAGGAGCAGGCCGAGTGGTTCATCCGGCTGGCCGTGTGCGGTTTCGTCGCTTGCGGGATCGGGCTGCTTGGCGTCTTCGCGTGGAAGCTTACCACCAAGCTCTCCAGCGGCCCGGCCATCTTCCGGCTGGCCGGGCCAACCGGCGTGGTGGGCGGCGAACTGGCCGGCGTCGTGCTGGTGCCCGAGAACCTGCGGCCGAAGAAGGCGTTTCACGTCAAGCTGTCCTGCGACGAGACGCGGACCGAAGACAGCGGCGGCGAATCCTCAACCACCACCAAGACGATCTGGGAAGATACCCGGCTTGTAGAACGGACGCTCGCGCTCTCCGGTCGCGAGTCGGCCAGCGGCAAGCGAGGCGTGCCGGTGCGGTTCGTCGTCCCCTCCAATTGCAAGCCGACCGATCCCGACGACGATCGGCCGATCAACTGGAAGCTGACCGTCACCGCCGAGGTCGCCGGGCCGGACTACAAGGCACAGTTCGACGTCCCCGTGTTTATCACCGCCGACTCGAAGCAAGGAGTTGAGTCGCCCGTCGAGGCGCTAACGGACTACGAAGTGCATGAGACCCTGCCCGAGGCGCTCGCCCGAGGCGGGCTGCTTGCAACCCAGCGCGGCGAGCGCGAGCTCCGCGTGACCAAACCGCCGGGTCAACACTGGGGTTTGGCGATCGGCTTGATGATGGGCGGCCTGATCTTCGGCGGAGTTGGCGTGGGACTGGCGTTTGTTGACGAGTGGTTTGTGAGGATCCTCTTCCCCATCGCCTTCGGCGGCGCCGGCATCGGCATGCTGGCGGGCGCCGCGGGGTGCTTGCTCTCGTCCAGCGACCTGCAGATTGACGGCGACCGCTGGCGGCTCAAGTCGGGCTGGTACGGCTTCCGCGGCGTTGGTCGAGAGTTCGCCGCCGGCGACGTCCGCGACGTCGCCACGAAGGAAAGCATGAGCACGTCCGACACCTCGGGCACGACGCAGTGGAACCACGTCATCGCCCGCTTGGCCGGCGGCAAAAAAGCGACGCTGGTGCGTGGTATCACCGACCGCGGCGTCGAGCGGCGGCTGGTGGCGGAGCTGCGACGGCTCGCGGGCTTGGACGGCGACGCCGAAGAACCGCTCGATTCAGAAGAGGCCGACGGCGGCGGCGGCTGGGAACCCGAGGGCGACCTGAGCTGATCGCCAAGTCGGTGGGCTCAACGCTCGTGCTGGGTCTCGCGGTCTTCGGGCGCCTCGGTCCGTTCGGCAATCACCCACGCCAGCCGGCCGACCAGGCGGAAGTACAGCATCGCGGCGGCGACCATCAGCGGCACGGTGGCCACCACGCCGAACGGCCCGCCCAAACTGGCCGCTGCAGCAACGGCGCCGGCCACGGCTCCTACGATGGCCAGCGACTGGACCGCCAGCAGCAACAAGCTTGCCGTGAACCGGGGCAGCGCCGCGATCAAGCGGGGGGAAACCAACGCCATCGGTGAG
>JBCDJN010000198.1:0-4619 GCA_039414355.1 Planctomycetota bacterium
GCCGTTCCCATTTCTCTTTGGCGCCCGCAAGGATGACCTGAAGGAGCGCTTCTGGTTCCGCGTGCACCCCAACCCCGACGACAGTGTGATTCACCTCGTTGCCCAGCCACGCACGGCTCGCGACGCGGTCAACTACAAAATGGTCGAACTGATGCTCGATCGAAAGACGCTGCTCCCGCGAGCCATGCAGGTGTACGAGCACAATCAGGCTCGGTTTGTCTTCTCATTCCACCTGGACAAGGTCTCGGTCAATCACCGGATCGGCCCGGTGTGGCAAGCGTTGTTCCAGTCGCCCCGCACGCCGTTGGGTTGGCGACGGGTGGTCGATACGCCGCAGGTGCAGCAGGCGGCAACGCCGGGACTTGTGCGATAGGGGTTTAGTCGACCGCCGCCGTGTGCGAGCGAAGCCAATCGGCGAAGACCTCTTCAGTGGTTTCGCCGGACGAGAGGGCGATCACGGCGTCGTACCAGGCTTCGTCGTCTGCCGTGAGCGCAACGCCCTGGCTGATGAGATAGGTTTCGCAGACGACCGCGGCGATGCGCTTGTTCCCATCAAGGAACGGGTGATTGCGGGCGAGCCCAAAGGCATACGCGGCCGCGAGAGCCTGGGCGTCGGGCTTTGGTGAGACGTACGCCCACGCGTTCCGCGGCCGACTCAACGCCGACTCGAGCAAGCCCCGGTCGCGAATCCCAGCCTGACCGCCGTGCTCGGCCAGTTGCCGCGCATGAGCAATCAGCACCGCGTCGATCTCAATCCATGCCGGCTCGCCCATAGCTCTACTCGGCAAGCCGCTTCAGCACGTCGCGGCGGCGATCCATCACTTCGTTCATCGTCCGCACCTGCGCTTCCACAACCGGGTTGGGATGGACCAACCTCAACCCATTCGGGCCGTCTTCCAGGTGAATCTCATCGCCCTCCTTAATTCCAAGACGCTCGACCACCGATGGCGGTAAGACGATCGCCGGCTCGTCGTTGATCGTCGTGACTTGTAGTTTGGTCATGTCTTGTCCTTTCTCGCTTAGTATACGCCACGCGTGATCACCGGGGCCAACGCACGCTGACGCCGCTTTCCAGCTTGCGGCCGTCGCTCGCGTGCAGCCACAGGCGGCTGCCGGTGGGCGGGGCGGAGCAACTGCCGAAGACGCCGTCGGACAGGTAGGCCGAAAGCTCCGCCGGCCCCACGCCGGGCGTGTGGCACGTGGCCAGCAAGAAGACCGGCTGCCGAGCGGTGAGTTCGCCAATCAGTTCCATCAACACCGGCAGGTCGCGGGCGAGCCGCCACTCTTCGCCCTTGGGGCCGTGGCCATAGCTGGGCGGGTCGAGCACGACCGCGTCGTACCGGCTGCCCCGCTTCACTTCGCGCCGGCAGTACTTCAGGGCGTCCTCGACGATCCAGCGGACCTTCGCCTCTGCCAGGCCGCTCGCCGCGGAGTTCTGTCTGGCGAGGGCGACCGATGGTTTTGAGGCGTCGACGTGGGTCACTTCCACGTCAGCACTCGCCGCCGCAGCGGCCAGCGTGCTGCCGCCGGTGTAGGCGAACAGGTTGAGCACCCGCAGCGGCCGGCCGGCGCGCGCCGCTTGCCGGGCGATCCATCGCCAGTTGGCGAACTGCTCCGGGAACAGGCCGACTTGGCCGGCCGGGGAGAACTCCAGGTGGAATCGGAAGGACCTGTCTCCTCCGAGTGGCACACCGACGGTGGCGCCGGCCGACAAGACCTTGGTCGTCGGCGGCTTCCACTTCCCGTCGCCAACGCGGGCGCCGGTGAAGCGAGCGTCGGCTTGCCACTTCCGGGTGGCGGGCTGCTCGTTCTCGGCGGCGGGGCAGGGGCGGTCGACAGCCACCGAACCAAAACGCTCCAGCTTCCGGCCTCCGCCGAAGTCGAGGAGCTGGTAATCGGGCCAGTCGGTCGTTTGGTCGTTCACCACAGAGTTCGCCAAGGACGCCGAGGTACGGGGCCGCAATAATCGAAGGGGTCACCCCCGAGGAGAACGCGCGGTGCGTTACGGAATCAAGAGCCTGCTGTGGATTGCTACGCTCATCGCCACCTCCGCGGCGGCGTTTGGCGGCATGGCGTTGGTTGTCACGCCTTGGGTGATGTACACCTGGATGGTCCTGCGAGCCAACCCAGGGCAAGGCAGGCATTACCCGCGACTGGATTTCGTGCTGATATGGGTGCTGGTCTTTGGCACGATGGGACTCTTCGTTGCGTGGAACCTGCACACCCTGCGATCGACTGCGAGCGACGATGGCCGGTTTATTTCCGCCCTCGCTTTCGCGGTGTGCGCTTTTGCCCCGGCCTTCGTTGAACAAGACCGCAGCGAATGAAGTTCCGCCTCACCACCGTCTTCTACCTGTTCGCCCTGTTGGCGGCGTCGCTTGGCGCGTTTGGCGGCGTTGGCAGTGTCGTCGCGGTGGTTGTCGCAGGCATGTGGTTACTGGCGGACCACTGGCGACCTCGGGCGAGAGACTTCCTGGTGATTGGGCTCTTTCTCCTGTTCTTAACGTTACTGCTATCGCCCGCATTGCAGTCGGCTCGCGAGTCTTCGCGGAGCATGACATGTCGGCATTACTTGAAGTGCATCGCCCTGGCGGCCAGTCAGCACGACGTGACCGCCGGTGCTTTGCCTCGGCCTTACCTTGCCGACGCCGCGGGTAAGCCCTTCATGAGTTGGCGTGCCGCCCTGCTGCCCTACGTCGAGCAACCAAGGCTGCACTCGGCGATCGACTATTCGAAGGCGTGGGACGACCCTGCCAACCTCTTGTCAACGACCACGCAACTAGAGGTCTTCCAGTGCCCCAGTTGCCGAATGGCGAGGTCACCGGCGTTTAGCAGCTTCTACGCCGTGGTCGATCCGCTGACGATGTGGCCACCCGACCGCGCGATGAGCCTTGCGGAGGCTTCCGACGGAACAGAGAACACCGTTCTGCTCATCGAAGGCCCACCCAACCAGTCGTGGGCCGAGCCGAAGGACTTGACCTTTGGAGAAGCGGTCGAGCTGCTCGCGTCGCCCGTCGTCCCCAGCGAGAACGGCGGGCATGTTCTCGATGACGGCTACTTTTACAAGCCGCGGTACTTCCGCAACGTGGCGATGGCGGATGGCAGTGTCCATCAGATCCGCGGCGGCATGCCGCGCGAGCTCGCCTTAGCCGCGCTCACCGCTACGGCCGGCGATGACTTCGACGGCGCAGAGTTTCTCTGGTACTCCAAGCCGCGGCTCGACGAGGCGAAGGTCGCGCGGTTCTGGGTTTTCGTCGCCGTAGCGTTGGCGCCTGCACTGCGATACTTGCGGCGGACGCCGGTTGAATCGACCAAGGGCGCCGCGACGCCATGAGCTTCCGCCTAATCACCGTCCTGTGGTTCTTCGCCCTCGCCGCGTCGGCGATGGCCGTGTTTGGGCCGGTGACGGGGGGGACGCTCGCGATAGCTACTCCCCTCGCCCCTCGTCTCTGGTTAGCGATCAAGAGTTGGAAGGAACGAGCAGTAGTCTTCGTGGTACTCTCGGTCTTGATAGGGCTACTCATGGAGCCGGTTTCGATTGGTGGGTCTACAGCCCGCCAGAGCAGACACAATCTTAAGCAGTGGGTGCTCGCCATGCACAAGTACCATGATGATCACAGCACGCTGCCGCCGGCTTGTTCGGTAGACGGGGCAGGCAATGCTCTGCACAGCTGGCGGACGCTGCTCTTGCCCTACGCTGAGCAGGCGTCACTTGCGAGACTGGTGAACCTAAGCGAGCCGTGGGATAGCCGCGCTAACCGGGCGGTGATGGAGGACGTCGCCATCGACACCCTCAGTAATCCGCGCGTGCCGCGTGCGGTGACTATGCCGGACGAGACTCAGTACGTCGGCGTTGTTGGTGACGAGGCGGTGCTGGTTCCGGGCGGCGAAGTGACTTTCCGAGACATAAACGATGGCACGTCAAACACGATTGTCCTGATCGAGGTAGTGCGTAGCGGAATTGCCTGGCACGAGCCGCGCGATCTCACGATCGATGAAGCGGCGGCGCTACTGTGCGGCGAAACCCTTGAGGGCGAGCCCATTACGGAAGTCGTCCCGTCGGGCTACTTCACCTCACGCCGTGTGCGTGGCGACGAGTTGCGAAACCGCTGCGTCGCGTTGGCTGATGGGAGTTGTAGCTTTATTGGCTTGTTTGGAGACCGCAGTTCGGCTCGGGTATTTCTGACGCGAGCGGGTGGTGAGAAACGGCAGCCGCTGCCCGAAACACACTACCTGGAAGACTACACCATCGAGCACATCGTCCACTGGGGCCGCGTGTGGGGCGTGGTGGTGTTCGTCGCGATCGCCCTCATGCCGGCGGTGCAGTACGTCCGCCGAACAGTGCTGTCAGGGTTGCCCGCGAATGACGCGAAGGCGCGCGAATAGGGTCACTTCGAGTTCATTCGCGCCCTGCGGGCGCTTAATGAACTGCCGAGCCGGCTAGCTCACCTCAAGCATCCGCTCCAGCGCCACCTGGCTCCACTTTGCCACGTCTCGGTCGACGTCGATCTGGTTGACCGGCGTGCCGTCGCGGAGGTTCTCGAGGGTCCAGCAGAGGTGGGCCAGGTCGATGCGGTACATCGTGGCGCACATGCAGACCACCGGCGAGAGGAAGTGAA
>JBCDJN010000199.1:0-4605 GCA_039414355.1 Planctomycetota bacterium
CCCTGTTCTCGATACAACACGGCCAAGTTATTGAGACTTTGGGCGACATCGGGATGGCGGTCGCCCAATTGCTCACGACGAATCTCTAGGGATTGCTGATGCAGCGGTTCGGCCTCGTCATAATGACCCTGAGCTTCATACCAAGACTCCCGGCGCCGGCGCTCCGAGTCGTTTAGAATCAGCGAAGCACCGTCAACGCCGTTCAATTCCCCATCTCCGAGTCAGAATGCTCGCCAAGACACTCGCCGCCGCTTCGCTTTCCTGTTTGTTTGGCGTCGCGACGGCTATCGCGGCCGACGACAGGCCGAACGTCTTGCTCATCGTCGCAGACGACCAGTCCCCGTTCGACTTCCAGATGTACAACCCGCGCTCGACGCTTGAGACGCCCACTCTCGATCGTTTGGCGGCACGCGGCGTCGTTCTGGACGAGGCTTACCACATGGGCTCGTGGAGCGGCGCGGTGTGCACGCCGTCGCGGCACATGATCATGTCGGGGCGGACGGTCTGGCATATCCCGGATCGGCGCAGCCCGGGCCGCAGTTTCTACACGGGAGACCCGACGCGCGTACCGCCCAACCTCGCGGACTACACGCTGCCCGCGGTCTTCAACCGGGCCGGCTACCAAACGTTCCGCACGTGCAAGCAGGGCAACAGCTACCCGGCCGCCAACGCCAAGTTCCAGATCCGCAGAGACGAGAGCAAACGCGGCGGAACGGACGAGACCGGCAGCGCCTGGCACGCGGAACGGGTGCTGGAGTTCCTCGACTCGCGGGCGGAGCAAGGCGCCGAGAAGCCGTTCCTGGTCTACCTCGGGTTCTCTCACCCGCACGACCCGCGTTATGGCAAGCCCGAGTTGCTCGCCAAGTACGGCGCCACCAACCACGCCGATCGCGATGCGCCGCCAACGCCGGAGCAGACCGCGCACTCCCCCCCAATCCCGGTGAACTACCTGCCGGAGCACCCCTTCCCGCACGGCCACCCGAAGCTCCGCGACGAAGTGGCGGTGGAAGGCGTTTGGAAACGCCGCGACACGGCCACGATCCAAAACGAGATCGGACGGGAGTTCGCGTGCAGCGAAAACATCGATACGCAGCTCGGCCGGGTGTTCGCGAAGCTTGAGCAGCTGGGCGAACTCGATAACACGATCATCCTCTACACCGCGGACCACGGCATCGCCATCGGCCGCCATGGGCTCACCGGCAAGCAGAACCTGTACGAGCACACCTGGCGGGTGCCGATGATCGCGGCGGGGCCGGGAATCGCTGCCGGCGAGCGGGCGCCGGGCGGGGTCTACCTGCTGGACATCCTGCAGACGGTTTGCGAACTCACCGGCGTGGACGCCCCCGACACCGTAGAGGGCGAGAGCTTCGCGCCGTTGCTCCGCTGCGACGCGCCGCGTGTGCGCAACGTGATGTTCGGCGTCTACAGCGGCGGCACCAAGCCCGGCATGCGGTCCGTGCGGAGCGGTGACTGGAAGCTGATCAAGTACGACGTTCTCGATGGCAGTGTCCGCGAGACGCAGCTGTTTAACCTCGCGGAGAACCCATGGGAGTTCTTGGACCAGCACCAGGACCCCGGAGCCGTTGCCGCCACGGGTCAGAAGCCGCGGACGAACCAGCGAGACTTAGCCGAAGACCCGGCGTACCGCGATCGCCTCTTGGCGATGGAGCGGCTGTTGCTCGACGAGCAGAAGCGTCTGGAAGACCCCCACCGCCTGTGGGATCAGCCGCCCCGCGACGAGTGACGCACGTGAGTCGCTGCCGTCGCTTAGGCAAACTGGATGTGGATCTTGGTGACCGCGGCTGGGTTTTCGCTCCAGTCGCTGAGCGCTTGGCACGCGTCGTCGATGCCGACGGTGCGGGTGACGATCTCGTCGGTCGGCAGTCCGCCGGACTGCAGCATAGCGATCACCTGCCGGAAGTCGGCCGCCAACGCGTTGCGTGAGCCGCGGACATCGAGCTCCTTCATGACGAAGAACTTGGTCTCGTACTCCACGGGCGCCTTGGCGTAGCCGATGTAGACCACACGGCCGGCGAACGCCACCAAGTCGATCGACGCCAAGAACGTTTGGGGCAGGCCGACCGCTTCGATCACCACCGAGGGCCCATGGCCGTCGGTCAGTTCCATCACGCGTGCCGACAAGTCGTCGCTGGCCGAGTTGATGCACTCCGCGGCGCCGCACTTGCGGGCGAGCTCGAGTTTGGCGTCGTCGATGTCGACGGCGATGACCCGTCCGCCGCGGAAGGCGGCCCCGGCGATGGCGCCGATGCCAATCGCGCCGCAGCCGAAGACCAGCACGGTGTCGCCTCTGGAGCCCTCGCCCCGCGCCGCGGCGTGGGCGCCGACCGTCAGCGGCTCGACCAACGCCAACTCGCGCTGTGAGAGGCCATCGGCCTCAATCAGCTTCTCGGCGGGCAGTGTGAAGAGCTCACTCATCGCCCCTTCGCGTTGCACGCCCAGGGTTTGGTTGTGCTTGCAGCAGTTCGGCCGCCCCGCGAGGCACGCCGAGCAGGCGCCGCACTCCGTGTAGGGGAAGACCAGAACGTCCCGCCCCGCCGACCAGCCGGTCACGCCATCGCCCGCGGCGACGACCTTGGCGCCGATCTCGTGCCCCGGCACGCGGGGGTACGCCATCAGCGGGTTGACGCCGCGGAAGGTGCTCAAGTCGGTCCCGCAGTAGCCGGCCACCTGCGTGGCGAGCAGCACCTCGCCGGCGGCGGGCGTTGGCTCGGGGAGGTCAATCAACCGGACCGAGCCCGGCTCCGGGATTTGAATCGCCTTCATCGTGAGCTTTCTGTCGATCGAGTGCGTCGCAAACTGGTGTAGCGCTTGCGCTAACGCCCCTTCTTCCTACGAAGCGTCAAGCCGATAGGCGTCGATGGCGCAGCCGCCGAAAAGCGAGGCCCGCTCCGTGACGGACAGCGGCGCCGCCCACGCGGTGACCGTTTCGAGCCACCGCTCATAGCCCGTCGCGAGCAGGCACACCGGCCAGTCGGAGCCGAACATCAGTCGCTTCGGCCCGAACGCCTCGAGGGTGGCGTCGAGGTAGGGTCGGAGCGAGTCGAGGGACCAGTTCGCCCAGTCGGCCTCGGTCACCAGGCCCGAGATTTTGCACGCCACGTTTTCGCGTTCGGCGAGTTCGCTGAGGTTGGCTCGCCAGGGCTCGACCTCGCCGGCGGCGGCGCGGGGCTTTGCCAGGTGGTCGAGCACAAACCGACCGCTCGGGTGGCGATCGACCACTTCGATCGCGGCCGGCAGTTGCCGCTCGAAGATCAAGATGTCGTACACCAGATCGCCGGGCGCCGCGAAGACACGCGCGACGGCGGCGTTGAACTCGTCTCTCGCTAGGAAACGGTTGTCGGGCTCGTCCTGAGCCACGTATCGGTAGCCGCGCAGCTTCGCTTGGCCGGCATGGCGTTCGACCTCGGCGGCGGCGGCTTGCTCGGTCGGCGGGAGCCAGCCGACAACGCCGAGAACGAACGCGTCTTCATCCGCCGCTTTCAACAGCGCGTCGTTCTCTTCGACCACCTGCCGAGCCTGAACGGCGACCGTCCCCGTGACCCCGGCGCCTTCCGCCGCGTTGCGTAGGTCGGCAACGTTGAAGTCGCGGGCGATGACCGCCATCGAGTCATCGATCCAGCCGTACTCTCGCTGCGAGTAGGCCCACAGGTGATGGTGCGAGTCAATCATCACGCCGATTCCAGGATGATGTTGGCGTACTGGGTGGTGTCGCCGGTGCGGATCAGTCCGACCGCCCGCGGCACCCGTTCCTTGAAGCGGTTGTGCGGCTCGAAGCCGAGGGCGGCGCCGCCAAGGAGCTTTTCAACGGCGATGCGGGCCGCCGGCGGGTTGCCGGCGAGGAACTCTTCCGCCATCCACGCATGGCTGATCTGAAAGTTCGGCAAGACCGCGGCCAACACCGTCGCCACGGTCGGTAAGTCGTCAACCAGGCTCAGGTCCACCGTCTCCACGGACGGCCAGTTTGGGAACCCGCGGTCGGCGATGACAAGCGTGTTGGTGTGACGCACCCGGCACAGCAGCGACGACACCGCCGGGTTGAGGATCCCTTGCTTGATCATGCTGGTCCTGCGTTGGTGGCTCTTGGCTCGGGTCTGCTGCCGCGGCTGCTAGTTGGCGGGAAGCGGGAATCGGGAGTCGATCAGCCCGGCGTCTTTCGCTTCGAGCCAAAACGCGTCCGGCGCCTCGGCCGCTGCGAGGGCATCGAACTCGGCGATCCGCTTGGGGTTGCTGGTGTTGAGGGCAACCGCCGCAACGCCCGGTGGCGCGACACCGAAGGCGACGCACGCCGCCGCTGGCGCTACGTCGTGCCGCTGGCAGAGGGCGTGGAACTTGTCACGCCATGCGAAGAGCGGACGATCGGCTTCGTCCTCGCGCGAGACGCGGCGGTAGTCAAAGTAGGCGCCGCCAACCAGGAAGCCGGCGTTGAACACCGCGGAGTTGATGACCGCCACGCCGCGGTCCGCCAACTCTTGCACCCACTCCTCAGCCGTTGAAGAAGAGGAGCTCTTTCGTGGGAACTGCGCAGTACGTCAGTCCGGAGGTAGGAATTTGGACTCCGTTGGGTTACAGAACAAGACATCTCAG
>JBCDJN010000200.1:0-4545 GCA_039414355.1 Planctomycetota bacterium
CCGCTGGCTGCTGATGGCGATCCGCGAGAAGAAGGGCCGCCCCACCCACCTGAAGCTCGCCGACGAATTGGTCAGCGCGTACAACCGCGAAGGCGTTGCCATGACCCGCCGCGAGAACGTCCACCGCATGGCCGACGCCAACAAGGCGTTCGCCCACTTCGCCTGGTAGGCGTGGCGGTAGAGTCTAGAGGCCGGAGGCCAGAGGCGAGGGTTCTTGGTAGAATCCCTGCCTCTGGCCTTTGTCTTTAAGTGCTGGCACCGGCACACCCGACCACGGCACTTCGAGGTTCCTATGCACGCCCGAGTCGTTGCGATCTCTTGGCTGTTGGTCACCGCATCACTCGCCACGAATGCCGTATCGGAAGGGGTCTACTTCGAACACGCGCAGAAGAAAGGGGCGTGGTTCGTTTGGCGAAGCGCGCATCGATCGCTCGCGGTCGCGTGGAAGTCCCCTTTCCGGATGGTGACTGGCCCAAAAGAGGTCGACAACGCGACTCAGAGCCGAATCACATTTAACGACGATGCCCGTCTGTTGAGTGTCGCAGTTGTCGTCCGCCGAACAGGCGCATCTGATATCGACACAGTCCTCAAAGGCGTTGCGCCATCCGAGGCCGATCGCATTGGGGACGCTGACTTTAGCGATCTGCAATTCAGATACGTCCGTATTCGTTCTCAGGGCGAATCGACTGAGTGGCTTATGGCGAAGCAAGATGGCGGCACGATGACGCTGCTGAGCATATCGTCGGCCCGCGATCCACAGCGTGACTTGTCTGTCCTGCTAGCCGAGTTGAAGGACTGGTTCCGGGTCAATATCACGCAGCCTGCTGCCACTGGCCGCGTGATCCCCGAGGGAGGTAATTCGCCGACCGACGATGATTGGCGATCCGCGGAAGCCGTGGCAAAGCGGTTCTTGACGGGCGCGCTTTCGAAAGACAAAGCCGGCATCGAAGAAACCTCACTCGCCTGGCCGGGCCTCGAGATACTCTGGTCGGGGCCGCGTCCTCCGGCTGAAGTAAGGGCAGAAATGGCAGCCCAACTCGGCAGCATGACATTCCGCAGACTAGCGGCCGGCGAACGGATCCAGCTCCCGAATGGTCGTGCAGAAACCGTTAGCGCAAATCGGGTCAATCGCCAAAACGTGCAAGTCGTCGCCAGCGTTGGCGGCGTCCCGATGCCTACCCCCTTGTCGCTAATCAACGTCAACGGTGAGTGGAGAGCCGATGCCCGACCCATGATTGCCGCTCAACGGGCGGCACGCGGTCTCCGGTAAGGTCCAACCCGCGTGCAGTTTTCGAATGGCCCGCGCCGCGAAGAGCTCCATCAACGCAATCACAACAGGCGGGGTCCCGACGGGCCCCGCCTGTTTTTGTGTATGTTGCGGATTGTCATACAATCGCCTATTGGAAGCTCCCCTCATCAGACGAGTCGCGCTATGGCTCCGCTGCGCTCCCTCTGGCTGTTGGTTCTGTGCGCGACCCTTGCGTGGCCGGCGGGCGCCGAGCGGCCGAACTTTCTGATCATCCTGGCCGATGACCTGGGCTACAACGACGTTGGCTTCACCGGGCCAACCGCCATCCAAACGCCGCACATCGACGCGATCGCCGCGGCCGGCGTGACCTTCACCAACGGCTACGTCACGCACCCGTACTGCGGTCCGTCGCGGGCGGCGCTCGTCACCGGGCGTTACCAGGCTCGGTTTGGTATGGAGGTGAACCTGACCAACTCGCCCTTCGACGTGCACAGCGGGCTTCCCGTCAAAGAAAAGACCTTCGCCACGCGGCTCAAGGCGGTCGGCTACCGGACAGCGATCGTCGGCAAGTGGCACCTGGGGGGCTCGCCGCCGTTCCATCCGAACAGCCGCGGGTTCGACTACTTCTACGGCTTCCTGGCCGGCGGGCACCGCTACTGGCCCGACTCCGTCGACTCGCGGCACCCGCTGCTGCTGCCGGATGGCCGACCGCACTACTCGGCGAACGAAGGCTGCCTGGCGCCGCTCGCTCGCAACGGCGAGGCCGCGGAGTTCGACGAGTACCTTACAACCGCCCTCAGCCGCGACGCGGCGGCGTGGGCGGCGAAGGGCGAAGAACCGTTCTGCCTGTACCTGGCGTACAACGCGCCGCACCAGCCGCTGGAAGCGCCGCGCGAGCTGGTGGAAAAGTACCGCCACTTGAAGGGACGTGACCGCCAAGTCTACGCGGCGATGGTCGACGCCATGGACCAGGGCATCGGCATGGTGGTGGATGCGCTCCGCGACGCTGGCAAGCTCGACAACACGCTGGTCTTCTTCCTGTCGGACAACGGCGGCATCGTTCCCGGCGTCGGCGCGGCGACATCGGTCACCGGCGCCGAGCCGTTCGCGGACAACACCCCCTTCCGCGCCGGCAAGAGCAGCCTGCTCGAAGGCGGGACCCATGTGCCGTTCGTCGCGTCGTGGCCCGCCGGCTGGCCAAGCGGCGCCGTCTATGAACAACCGGTGTCGGCAATCGACATCGCGGCCACGGTGGTCGCCCTCGGCCGGGGGGACGCGACCGGCCAGCCGATGGACGGCGTTGACCTTTCGCCCTATGTCACGGGCCAGCGCGAAGGCCCGCCGCACGACGCCCTGTTCTGGCGGCTGGACAACGGCGTAGGCTGGTGCGTCCGCACGCCCGCGGCGAAGTTCGTGCTCGACCCGGTGAGCGGCCTCAAGAACGGCCCCAAGCTGTTTGACATGGTCGCCGACCCGTACGAATCGACCAACCTCGCCACCCAGAGCCCCGCGATTCGCCAAGAGCTGGCGGCCCTGTGGAACGCTTGGAACGCCGGCAACGAGCCGAACAAGTACCTGCAGGCCAACGAGTACCAGCGGACCCGGCTGCAGTTCTACGAAGACCTGCGCAAGCGGCTTGACGCACGGGCGGCCAAGCGTGAGCCGCTGGTGATCGAGTGAGCGACGCCTCGGCCTGACACGGCCCGGCGGCGCCTCAGCCTGCCGCCGGCGTTCTGGTAGACTTGTCGATCCGTTGAGCAATCGCCTGCCCCCAGGGCGTTTGGTCGTTACGCCCTGAGACCCCGCCAAGCCTCGCCCGCTTCGAGGGTTCGTGAGAGAGTCAGGAACCGGTTGGCCTGATAGCATCACGCCCGTGGGTTTCTGGCTGCCTCCGATCGTTGAGAGGAACCCGATGCCCTACGTGAGTGTCCGAGTTACCAAGAATGGCCTGACCCGCGAGAAGAAGGCGGCCATCGTCGAGCAGATCACGCAGACGCTGACCGAAGTGCTCGGCAAACGCCCCGAACACGCGCACGTGGTGATTGACGAGGTCGACGACGAAAACTGGGGATTCGCCGGCATGTTGACCGACGAGTACCGCCGCCTCGCCCGCGACTAGCCCAAGCCGTTTCCCGAAGATCCGATGGCCACCGACCTCACCAAGCTCCGCAACATCGGCGTTATCGCCCACATCGATGCCGGGAAGACCACCGTCACCGAGCGGATGCTGTACGTCTCCGGCGAGCGGCACCGGGCCGGCGAGGTGGACAAGGGAACCACGACCACCGACGACGACGCCGAGGAGCAGCAACGCGGCATCACCATCTACTCGGCCGCCGTGCAGATGCCGTGGAAGGACGTGCGGATCAACCTGATCGACACGCCCGGCCACGTGGACTTCACCGCCGAGGTGGAGCGGAGCCTCCGCGTTCTGGACGGCGCCGTGGTGGTGTTTAGCGCCCGCGAGGGCGTGGAGGCGCAGAGCGAAACGGTCTGGCGGCAGGCGGACCGGCACCACGTGCCGCGGCTGGCGCTGATCAACAAACTGGACCGCGAGGGCGCCCGCTTCGAGCCCATCGTGGACGAGGTCCGCAGCCGCCTGGGCGCCAACCCCGTGGCGATACAGATCCCGGCGGGCATGGGGCCTTCGCACACGGCCAACCCCTTCTACGGCGTCATCGACCTGGTCCGGCAGAAGCTACTCACGTTCCCCGGCGGCAAGGAGGGCCGTGAGGTCGTCGAGGCCGACATCCCCGACGACCTCGCCGACGAGGCCACGCTGTGGCGCGAGAAGATGCTCGAGCAGCTCTACGACTACAGCGACGAGTTGATGGAGCTCGCCCTGAGCGGCGAAGAGATCCCGGCCGAGCTGATCGACAAGGTGATCCGCAACGCCACGGTTCAACACCAGATTCAGCCGGTGCTGTGCGGCAGCGCCCTGCACGGCATGGGCGTGGAGCCGCTGCTGGACGCGGTGGCGGCGTACCTGCCCCACCCGCTGGAGATGCCGCCGGTCGAGGGCATCGAGCCGGATAAGAAGGGCGGAAGGCGGAAGGCGGAGGGCGGTGACGACGGCGCCGTAGCCGAAGGCAGGAAGGCCGTCCGCAAGCCGTCGGCCGACGAGCCCTTCGCGGCGCTCGTGTTCAAGATCCTGCCGCACAAGACGGCCGACCTCTACTGGATTCGCATCTACTCCGGCACGCTGAAGCCCAACAGCCGCGTGCTCAACGCCGGCAAAGACATCAAGGAGAACGCCGCCCAGATCTGGCGGATCCACGCCACCAAGAAGGACGAGC
>JBCDJN010000201.1:0-4502 GCA_039414355.1 Planctomycetota bacterium
CGTTCGACTACCCGCGAGCGATCCTGGACGCCCGCAAGTACTTCCTGCTCAACGAGCGGCCCGACCACTCGGGCCGGCAGGTGCTCGTGGCGTCGAGCCGGCTCGGCTTTACCGGCTCCAACACGCCGGTCTACGAGCACTTCTTCGCCGGCGGCTTCTCCACGCTCCGCGGCTTCGACTTCCGCGGCGCCAGCCCCGTCCGGCAGGTCAACAACTTCACCAATGCCGAGATCGGCGGTGAGTTCATGTGGGTGAACACCGTCGAGTACATGTTCCCGCTCACGGCGGATGACATGATCAACGGCGTGGTCTTCTGCGACTTCGGCACCGTGGAGCCCTCGGTGAAGATCGAGGACTTCCGCGTCTCGCCGGGCGTCGGCCTGCGGCTGACGATCCCGGCGATGGGCCCGGCGCCGATCGCGCTCGACTTCGCTTGGCCGATCGAACACGCCGACACCGACGAACGCCAGGTCTTCACCTTCAACGTGGGCTTCTTGCGGTAGGCGCTAGTTGTTGGGCGCGAGGCGCTAGTTCTCCGCTTGAGACTAGGTGTGCGCTGGAGAACTAGCGCCTCAATACTCGCGCCTCACTACCGCCTATTCCACCGATAATGGTCGCCGTAGTAGCCGCGGTGCCAGCGGACGGGCGGCGTGAAAGACTCGGCGCCGAACCAGCCCCAGCGGAACGCCGGCGCCGTGTGCGCGTAGTTGGGCATGCCGGCGTACGGGGCCGAGCCCTGCGGCACGTAGTTGGGAGAACGCTCAACCGGCCGGAAAGCCAACGGCGGGCCGAGCGCCGCAGCCGACGAGGCCGTTGCAAGCACAGCGCCGGCGATCAACGCCGCCGCGATGAGACTCCTAGCGATCGTCGACATAGCTCCGCTCCCCTGTCTGCTTCCGTGCTCAAGCTTGCAAGCGGCGCCGTTCTTGGGCTACTGCGGCGCCGGCCACAGCAGCTGCACGGCCTGCCCGCAGTGCGGGCAGACGACGGTTGGCGTCGTGGCAGCTCCGCCCGGCGCCGCCAGCGGTGGTTGCACCGGCGCCGGTTGCGGGTACTGGCTGAACCCGAACGGCTGCGTGCCCACGATGGCCGGCGAGCCGTAGAGGTTCCCAAAGTACGGCTCGTACCCGCCGCCGTAACGCTGTTTGTAGTAGTCCAAGTGGTAAGGGTAAGGCCGCTGGAACGAGCCGGACTCCACCGTCGGCGCCCGCCGCTGTGGCCGCCGCTGGACCGGCGGACGCACCACGCCCGGCTGAGTGCCAAACGGAGGACGCACCGGCGGTCGGAACTCGGGCCGCGCAACGGCCCGGCGTTGGTAGACCGGTTGCTGCTGCGCAGCGACCGACTCGCACAACGCCACCGTGGTTACGACCAACGCCGTTGCTAGCACTCTAGGCGTTCGCATGGCAAACCCTAACGGTTGTTTCGACTGGGGGAGCCCTTCACCTTCAGGCTAACCAGCTCCGCCAAGAAAACACGGGCGAGGGCAGGGCAGGGCGACCGAAAACCGCCGCCGCCGTGGGGCTGGCGCGGGTTGTGCCGAAGAGTCAGTCGTTTGTGTCGCGACAGATCTCGCGGTAGAGATCGCGAACGTAAGGGTCGAGGGCCTCCGCCAGCTCGATCGGCAGCCCCGCGGCGGCGATCAACTCTTGGACATCCGCGAGGTCCTTGCGTCGGCCATGCGCTGTCATCCCCGATGCGAGCTTGAGCTCAACCAATCGCTCAAGCGGCAGGTAACGCCGGCCAGCCTCATCAACCACAACGAGGTCGGGCGTTGGAAACGCAACCGCCTTGGGCTTGCCGTCGCCGGGGAATCCGCCGGTGGTCAAGAACTCGACGCGGACGCCGGTCTGTGTATCACGCAGGTGCTTGCTAGTGGCATGCGGTGGCAGGTAACCGAGCCCGTTCAACTCTTCGTGGACCTTGGCAAGTCCGTCGGGCGTGACCAGCAGACCGACACCTTCTGTGAACCTTCGATAGCCGTGATGGAAGAGCGCAAGACCGCCAACCACGGCGTACTCGACACCGATCTCATCAAGCCGCTTGGTGATGCGGCTGAGCGTCTCGAAGACCGCGTTCGCTTCGCCGAAGTGCTTGCTGCCTTCCATAAGCGCCCACTCCGAGTCTGCCGACAAGCGGTCCTCGTACGTGATCAGATTGTCAAGCGAAGCTCCCAGGGTCAGAATTCTACGCTTGCGGGCCGTTGGGCGGCAAACAGCCTGTCATCGCTGCAGCATCGCCGCCGCGGCGGCGGGGTCGTCGAGGCTGGCGGCGAGCTTGCCGAGGGCTTCGGTCTCGATCTGACGCACCCGCTCCCGCGTCAGGCCGAGCTGCTCGCCGATCTCTTTGAGCGTGCGCGGCTCGACGCCGCCCAGGCCGAAACGCAGGCGCAGGACCGTCGCTTCGCGCTCGTCCATCTCCTTGAGCATCTCAAGCACGTGCCGCAGGCTGTCGCTCTCTAGCAGGTGCTCGTCCGGGCTCAGCTGGTTCTCGTCGGTCACCATGTCGCCCAGCGTCCAGCCGGCGTCGGTCTGGTCGGTCTGCGGCGTGGCGTTGTAGATCTTGATCGCCTTCTTGATGATCGGCAGCTTCTTCTTCGGCAGCCCGAGCACGCGGCCCACCTCTTCCGGCGTGGGCGAGCGGCCGAGTTCCTCGGTCAGCCGGCTGGTCGCCCTTCGCCACTTGGAGAGCAGCTCCACCATGTAGGCGGGGATGCGGATCGTCTTGCCCGTGTTGATCAGCGCCCGCTTGATGGACTGCTTGATCCAGTAGCTGGCGTAGGTGCTGAAGCGGGTGCCCATCGCCGGGTCGAAGCCCTCAACGGCCCGCAGCAGGCCGAGGTTGCCCTCTTCGATCAGGTCCTGCAGCCCGAGCCCCTTGCCGGAGTAGCCGCGGGCGATGTTCACCACCAGCCGCAGGTTGGCCCGCACCATCCGGTCGCGCGCCCGGGTGTCGCCTTCGCCGATGGCGACCGCCAACTCGCGTTCCTCGTTGGCCGAGAGCAGGGCAGTTTCGTTGATCTCGCGGAGGTACGTCTCCAGCGGCGTCTGCACCGCGGAGGTGCTTTTGCGCTTCTTCGTGGCGGGCATAGGTCGGCGTGGGGGAAGGCGGGAGCGGGCGGCGGGGGAGCGAGAGCCTAGAGGTTGGAGGTTAGAGGTTAGAGGTTAGAGGTTAGAAAACCCTCATCGGCCGTTAGCCGGTCGCGCTCTCTAACCTCCGGCCTCTAGCCTCTAACCTCTCACGCAACGCGTGCTAGCAGTCTTATCGGCCCTCGCTATCAGCAAAGTGAGCGGCGAGGCAAAGCCGCACGGGTGCGCGGGTTGCGCGTGCCGCGACGCTAACGGCGGTGAGGGGACGCGCGCCAAAAGAAACGGCGCCGCGGGTCACGACCCACGGCGCCGAGTTGGACTTGCTGGTTACCGAGCGCGCCTTGGCCGCCCCGGGGTTCCGGTGGTGCTCAGGAGTCGGATTCTTCGGAAGAGTCCGCTTCGCCGGCCGCCTTGAACAGCGGGCCGCCGTCGCCCAGGCCGCCCTTGAGGTCGGTCTGGCTGGCGGCGGGCGCCGCGACCGACGCCTCGGTGGCTTCGGCCGCCTCGGCGGCTTCGTGCTCTTCTTCGCTCCACTCAACCCGCTTGCGCGAGAGGCCGATCTTCCGCTCCTCGGAATCGACCCGAAGGACCTTCACCTCCATCTCGTCGCCAACGTTGCAGATGTCTTCCGGGTTCTCGATCTTCTGATCAGAGAGCTCCGAGATGTGCAGCAGGCCCTCAAGCCCGTCTTCCAGGCCGACGAAGACGCCGAAGTTGGTGATCTTGGTCACCTTGCCCTTCACCAACTGACCGGGCTGGTAGCGGCCCGGGATATCGTTGGCCCAGGGGTCCTCGTCGAGCTGCTTCAGGCCCAGCGCGATGCGGCGGCGTTCCTGATCAACCGAGAGCACCTTGCACTCGATCTCCTGACCCTTCTCCACCACTTCGCTGGGGTGGCTCACCTTGCGGGTCCAGGACATGTCGCTGACGTGCAGCAGGCCGTCGATGCCCTCTTCGATCTCGATAAAGGCGCCGTAGTTGGTGAGGTTGCGGACGCGGCCCTTGATCATCTGGCCCGGCGGGTAGGTGTCAGCCACCTTGTCCCATGGGTTGGACTGGGTCTGCTTCATGCCGAGCGAGATCTCTTGCTTGTCCTCGTTGATGCCGAGGACCACCACCTCCACCTCGTCGTCAATCTGCACCAGCTCGTTGGGGTGGCTGATGCGCTTGGTCCAGGACATCTCGCTGATGTGCACCAGGCCTTCGATACCGTCTTCCAGCTTCACAAAGGCGCCGTAGGTCATCACGTTGACCACGGTGCCCTTCACGCGGCTATCGACGGGGTACTTGGTGGTGACGTTGTCCCAGGGGCTGGCCTGCTTCTGCTTCAGGCCGAGGGCGATCTTCTCCTTGTCGTAGTCGATGTGGAGGACCATCACCTCGATGTTGTCGCCGATCTTCACCATCTCCGAC
>JBCDJN010000202.1:0-4447 GCA_039414355.1 Planctomycetota bacterium
CACGGCGACTCGGCAGGCAGCGCGGCGGCCGTCGAGCAGGTTGGCGATCGGCCAGCGCAGGGGCCTTGGGGACCGCCGGTAATCTGTGGAAATTCTGTCGATTGCTGCGCTGTCTGACCGGAAAAGCCGCTACACTCACGCCTGTACGCAGCAGGCAAGTGAATGCCTGCTCCAAGCCGAACGTTCGCTGAAGCGTTACCCGATCGGCTGCACCTTTACCCAGGGAGGGACTTCTCCATGACGCGCGTTCCCCTCAACCAGTCGGAAGCCCAGACCGAAGACCTCGCGAAGCGGCTCGAGATGAGCACGGCCGAGATCGGCCTGGCGGTTCGCACGACGAACTGCCTCGAAGAGAAGGGCGTCTTCACGGTCAACGACCTGCTGCACTGCACGCGGGACGACCTGCTGAGCATCTCCAACTTCGGTGAGAAGACGCTTGAAGAGGTCTACCGGGCACTCGAGGGCGTTGGGTTCTACCGCAACAGCCGTAAGGCTCGGTAGCTCCGACTAGCGTCGAGCGGCCGCGTACGGGCTAGCGTTCGCCTGGCGCCGGTGGTTTCAATAGGCGTTGTCGCTTCCGCGGTACGCCGACCATGACGCCATGCGATCTCGCTACCCGCTGCTCTGGCTGAAGAAGCGAGGCAAACGCCGAAGCGGCTCGCCCGGGTGGGGACTCTCGGGCGAGTTGCTCTACCACGGTGTCTTTATCGCCGTCGGCGCCATCGCCGTGTGGCTGCACGTTGCTCGGGTGCTGCTGCCCGACCTGCAGCAACGCGAAGAACTCGCCCAGCTCACGCCCGCCCAAGGCGTGGTGGAAGACGCCCGTGTTGTCACGCGCGCGGGCCGCGACCAAGCCGAGTGGCGGGTTCGCCTGCTCGGCGAAGAGTCCGAGGACGAGGAGCCATCGGAGTCGGCCGCAACGGAAGGCGACACCGCGGCCGACCTATCAGCCGAAGGCGAGGCGCCCGAGCCAACCGGCGTCACTCTGGTGGCCGTCGCCGCGCCGTCGATCGCGGATCGCGACGCGCAGGCGTTGCTCGATCAGTTCCCGGTCGGCAAGACGGTCCGCTGCTGGATCGATCCCGAGCAGCCCGGTCGGGCGACGCTGGCCCGCGGTTTTCGTTGGTGGCCTTGGTGGATGCTGCTCATCCCGCTGTCGCTGGTGGTGATTGGCGTGGTCGGCATGATCCGCTCGGCGCTCAAGTCCACCGCGTCGGTCGAGCGGCGGTACCTCGTCGCGCAGCACGCCAGCCGGTTCGACCCGTTTACCGGCGAGCGGCTCTCGGTCGCCTCGGCTACGGCCCTGCCCTCCACGGACGACGTGGACGACAGCCCCGGTGTGAAGCTCCGCTACCGGCTGCCGCTGGAGGGCGGCGGCGCCTGGCGGCTGGCGGGCATGACGCTCATCTGTGTGGTGTGGAACCTGCTGGTCGGGGTCTTCCTGATCGGCGTGCTGGCGGACCTGGTCTCGGGCACGCCTAACTGGCCGGTCACGGCGGTCGTAATGCCGCTCGCCGCGGCCGGCGCGTGGCTCGCCTACGCGCTGCTGCGTGACACGGTGGGCGCCAGCGGCGTTGGAGTCTCGCGCGTCGAGATCGCCACCCACCCCATCATCCCCGGCCAGACTGATGGGGGCGTCGTGCTGCAGGCCGGGCAGTTCCGGCTGCGTTGGCTTTCGATCTCGCTGGTGTGCGAGGAGATCGCGACTTACTGCGAAGGCACCGACACCCGCACCGAGACCGCCGAGGTCTACCGCGAGGAGCTGCACCGCAGCCGGCGGTTCCGCATCGACAACGACCGGCCGTTTGAGCAGGCGTTTACCTTCACCGTGCCCGAGGGGGCGATGCACTCGTTCCTCTCGCCACACAACGAGGTGCGTTGGCTGCTGGAAGTCCGCGGCATGCCGGTCCGCTGGCCGGAGTTCCGCAGGCGATTCCGCCTTTGCGTCTACCCACCGCAGCATTTGGAATCGGCGACCGAAGCCGCCCACAACCCCGCGGAGGTGGTCGCGTGAAGCCTTCGCTCTCGGCAGACGCGGTGCGTGTTGTGCTCGATCGACCGAATGGCCGGTACTTGCCGGGCGAGGCGATCGAGGTCGTTGCGACGATCGACGCCGAGGCCGCGCCGCTGGTCGCCGCCGCCGAGGTGTCGCTGCTCTGGTACACCGCCGGCAAGGGGGACGAGGACCTGCACGTCCACGCGATGCAACGCGTCCGCGGCCCGCTAACGGCCGAGACGCGGCGGCTGACGCTGGAGTCGCCCCTGCCGATGAGCCCGCACAGCTACGCCGGCCACGTGGTGAAGGTCTGCTGGTGCGTGCGGGTGCGGCTGTTCGATGGCCGCCGCCGGCAGACGGTGGTCGAGACGCCGCTGGTGGTTGGCGTGACGAGCAAGCCCGCGGGCGCCGCATGAATCTTTCGCCCCTCGCCGCCGCGGTGGAGCCCGCGTCGCGGTTCGCCAACCCGTTCGCCACCTGCTGGACCCGCCCCGGCGCGATGCCTTGGATTGGCGAAGGCGGGGCGAGCTCGGACGCGCTCACCACCCGGTTAGTTACACTCGGCGGCGGGCAGATCATCGGGCCGCACGGCGTTGGCAAGAGCACGCTGCTGGCGGCGCTGGCCGAACGAATGGCCGACCGCGCCGAAGACTGGCTCGTATTGGACGGCGCCGAGCAACTTAGCTGGTTCGAGCGCCGCCGGCTCACCCGGCGGTTCCGCCGCGGCGAAGTCCGCCCGATTGTCACAACCCATCGACGCTTGGGGCTGCCGGTGCTGGTGGAGCTGCGTCCTTCGCGGCAACTCTTCGAGCGGCTGTTCGAGTCGCTCATCGCGCACCACGCCACGCCGGTGACGCTGGCCGACGCCGCGGCGTGCTACGACCGCTACGGGCCGAACCTCCGCGAGGTTTGGTTCGCCCTCTACGACCGGCACCACCGGCTGACGGCCGCTAGCTGAACCGCCGCGCAACGCTGGCCGTAGGGAGGTCGATGGGAAGCGGTGTCGCGTGCTGGCGTCGGCTTCGCTCGAAGCTGTGGCGCGCTCAAACCGCTGCTACGCGAGGCTCGACTCGCCGCCGCCGCGTCAACGCCAAACGCCACGCCAACGCCGACGGACCCGGCTGTCTAGAATCCAACGCGACCGAGGCGTTAGGCCGGGGGGCCGCCTTGATTGCGTAGCCGGCACAATCGGTCTGTTCGGAAAGTGCTCCCAAATGGCGTCGCGGCTAAAGCAGCGAGTTGCCTCCCCCCTGATTTGCGAGTTACATGAAGGGGGAGAGAATTGCGCGGCGGCCGGCTGCCCGTCACACGCGCCCGGTCGCCTTCATCCAGCGAGAGAATAACCATGCTCAATCACACGCCCCGCACCCTCTGCCTTGGCCTTGCCGCGTCGCTGGCGTTTGCCGGGTTGGCCGATGCTCAGTGCACCGGCTGTGCCCAGCCCACCGTGGCGTACTCGCCGGTGGTGGCGCAGCCGTACACGGCGGCCTACGCGGCGCAGCCGGCGGTTGTGCCGCAGCAGCCCTTGGTGCTGCAGCAGACGCCGGTGGTTGCCGATCCCTGGTACCCCGGGAAGCTGCTGGGCCGCGTGATTACGGCGCCATTCCGCGCGGTGGACCGGCTGCTCACGCCCGCTCCGGTGGTCGTTCCGCAGGCCACGCAGCCGACGTTTGTCACCGCCGCGTACCGCCCGACCTTCCCGCCGAACTACAACTACGCCACCTTCGCCGCGGCGCCGAGTGTGCAAACGGTTGCTCGCCCGGTCACCCTCGTGCAAACGCCCACGTACCAGGCCAGCCCGGCTTGCTGCACCGACCCGTGTGGCGGAGCCGGCTTCGGCGGCGGCGTGGTGAATGCCGGCTTCGCGGCGCCGATCGACACCGGCTGCTCAAGCTGCAGCGGCGGGTCCGCAATCACCAGCCCCGGAAACGCCCCGATCACGCAGCCCGTGCAGCCCATCAACCCGAGCCCGGGCACAGGGTTTAACGGCGCCCTGACCCCCACGCCCACGCCGGCCATCCCGCCCGGCGCCAACGTGTCGCCGAGCCGGGTGAACCGCCCCGAGACGCCCGGCGAAGGCAGTGTTATGCAGCCGCCGGTCGATGGCGCCAGCGACGACGCGACCAGTTGGTGGGACGCGCCGCAACTGTTTGACGCCCGCGACCGATCCGCCAATCGCCCGCAGGCGAACGTCTGGCCGGCGGTCTACCAGCAGCCGGCCCCCGCGACGGCGCCGAGCGGCTACCGCCAAACCGCCTACCGGCCCAACCAGCAGCCAGCCGCGGCTCCGCAACGGCCGGCCCGCAACAAGCAGGTGGGCGCCAGCGGCTGGCGTTCGGCCGACTGATCGCCGCGAGCGAAACGGACCTCGCCGAAGGCGGTGGCTGATAGCTCTCCGCTCGCTTGTTCCGCATTGACCCGCATCCGCTGCACTGCTAGTTACCCGTAGGC
>JBCDJN010000203.1:0-4094 GCA_039414355.1 Planctomycetota bacterium
CGGGCTCCCCCCCACACCCGCGGCGAGCCCCGGACGTCTGGCCGGGTTTTGACCCACCACCCCCGTCACCCCCCGCACTGCCGTCGGGGGCTCACTGCGGGGGAGCTGGCTGGGGTTGTGCTGGGGCGAGTCTCCGCCGCTCGCAGGCGGTCTACAAACACCGTGTCGATCAGCAGTTGCAGCACGTGGTAGGCGATCATCGGGAAGATTGCCAGGCCGCCGAATTCCAGGGCGACCGCGGCGCCCACGGCCAGCGTCTTTTGGCTGCCGGCGATGGCGACGGCGGTCTGCTCGCCTCGCGGCAAGCCGATCGCCCTGCTGAGCAGCCAGCCGGCCGCTAGCAGGGTGACGTGCAGCGTTGCCATCGCCGCCGGGACCGCGAGCCAGACCGCCGGGCCGAGGCCCTCGGGCAGCGACTGGAGCCGGCGGCCCGCCTCGATGGAGCCAAGGAAGGCGATCAGCAGCACGCCCAACTGCGCGGCCAGGCTGAGGCTCGGCTTGTGCCGAGTCGCCCAAGCGGCGACGCCGGGCGCCAGACGCAGCGCCTGGGCGGCGGCAATGGGGGCCACGACGCAGATCAGCAGCTTGGCGCCCAGCGGGGGCGGCTCGACACCGAGCGACGGACCAAGCATCAGGCCCAACCACAACGGGATGGTCACAAAGCACCCCAGGTTAGTGACGAGCGTGGCGAGGATCGCCACCGCGTCGTTCCCGCCGCCGCGGCGGGTCCAGACCGCGCCCGAGGCGAGCGTGCAGGGCGACGTCGAGGCGACGATCACCCCCACCGCCAGCTCCGGCGGCGTGGCGTAGCTGGCCGCCCACCCGAGCAGCGGGCCGGCGATGCTGTTCAGCGCGGCGGCCAGGCCAACGGCAATCCACGCCGCCCGTGACGCCACGCTGCGGGCGAAGTCAATCGGCAGCGCCGTGAGCAGCATGATCGCGGCGATCACCGCGTCGCGCGGCGTGGCGTCGGCCAGCGGGCCGAGCACGGGGCCCATGCCCATGCCAATCAGCATCGCCGCGGCGAGAAGAGTGAGAAACCAGCTCCGCAGCAGCCGAGCTTTCATCGCGCGGCGCCGGGCTTGGTGGCGCTCGCCTGGGTCGCGGCGCCCGCCGCCCGAAGGCGCCGTGCCCGCAGCCGGTCGCCGTGCCGCTGGGGCGACTCGCTCGCTTCCAGCAGGTCGGCCGCCGCGGCGGTGTCGCCTTCGGCCTCGAGCGCGCGGGCTAGGTTGTAGTTCACGCCCACGCGGGAGCTGTCGTACTCGGCCGTCCGCTGCAGCCACTCCACCGACGAGCGGTACTTGCCCTCGTCAAACTGCAACACGCCAAGCCAGTAGGTGGCGTCGGTCTTCGCCCGGCGGTAGATCACACGCTTGTCTTCGATGATGCCCTTGAGCCGGTTGTCTGGGATCCGAACCGTGCGGTGCATGTACAGCAAGCCGGCGGTGCGGTGATCGTTGATTGGTTCGAAGAGCGGGTCCTTCCGTCGGCGGGCGTCGGCTTCGGTATCGAGCTTGCCACGCAGGTGCAGCGCGCGGGCCTTCCACAGCCGCGGCCGCCAGGCGAAGGGGCGGAAGTCGACGGCTACCGCCTCGCGGTTCCGGCGGCCGAGCGTGAGCCGCTTCTCAAGCCGCTCGAACGGCATGGGCCAGAGCTTCAGCTTCGGCAGCGAAGCCACCCTCCCGGCCTCGGCCGCCACGGCTTCGGGGTCGACGCGCAGCCGCAGGGCGTCTTCGCCGGTCAGCTTGCTTTCAAGTTCCCCCGCGCGCCACGACAGCGAGAACGGGTCGCCAACGACAAACGCGGCAAGCTTCTTCAGGCCTTCGGCGGTGACCGGGTAAGGCGAATTGTCCAGGTCGAGCTCACGGAGCAGCTCGGGCTTGTTCTGTACTTCGCTCAGCGTCGCCACGGCGCCGCCCTCGCCCGGCACCGGGAGGCCGAGCTGCGGGTCAAACAGGTAAGCCTTCCCATCATCCACCAGAGCGCACCACAGCCAGCGGCCAACGCCGCCGGCTTCGCCCTCGACGGGCGCCTGGAGCATCACCACCGGCAGCTCCTGCTGACGGCATAGCAGGGCGAAGACCCACGCGCGTTGCGCCGCGTCGCCGCGGCCGTACAGCATCGTGAGCCACGGGCGGTTGGAGACTAGGCGGATGTCGTCGGCCAGGGCGACGTGCCGGACCGACCAGTCGAACAGCTCGCGGGCCAGCGGCAGCGGCTCGTACTCGCCGCCGCCCGCCCAGCGGCCAGCGTCGCGCGCCCAGGTGGCCTCTTGAACCACGCGGCCGTCCTGCAGCGTGAACCGGGGCTCGATCAGGCTCGAAGGTTCGACATAAGGCTTGAGCGTCGTTGACTGTTTGAGGGATGCGGGCAGCGTGTCGAGCCATTCGCCCGTCGGCCAATCGGGCGGCGAGTTGCGGCTGCGGACCCATTGGTTGAGCCGCTCGACCACGATCTCCAGCGAGCCCGCGTCCGGCGTCGGCTCCCAGCCCAACGGCGGCTCGCCACGCAGGGCGTAGGCGCCCAGCGAGTTGCGGATCTCGATCATCCGGTCGTCGACCGTCCGCCACACCTCGATGCGGAACGGCCACGCGATGCCCGGCAGCAACTGCAGCAGTTGGCCCGGCAACGCGACGCCGGAGCTATCGACCTGGTCGGTCTTATCCAGCATCCGCAGGAACTGGTCGAGGTAGTCACCGGGCAGGCCGCTCTCGACCAGCATCTTCGTTACGCCGGGGTCGACCCGGGAAGCGAGATCGCGGGCGATGCTGGCCGGTATGCGTAGCCCCCCCGAGACGAGCAGCCGATCGGGGCCGAGCACCTGCGAGACTTCCGCCTCGATGGGCTCGTGCGAGAGGACGTTGAAGTCGAACTCGCCGGTCTCCATCAGCCGGTTGCGTGCCGCGGAGTCGGGGAGCAGGAAGCACTTGATCGTGTCGCCACCCCGGACGCCGGCGGAGCGGAAGTTGGCGTTGCCGTCGGGGACAACGATGGTTTGCAGCGGCGCCATCGGCCCGGCGACGCCCTGCGGCGGCTCGGCGACGGCCATCACGTCGCGGCCGTCGCGGCTGCTGGTTGAGTCGAGCACCACGGCGGGCGGGCTGAGGACCACCGGAACGAGGTCGGGCAGCTCACGGTACTGGTCCGCGACAAAGCCGATCAGGGCGCCCGACTTGTCGAGCGCCTGCTGCCGGTTGCGGGCCTTCGCCTTGGCGTCGCTGGCGTTGTTCTTCGGGCGGCAGGCGGAAGTGGACAGCACCGCCCCCACGGCCACCAGCACAACGACGGCGGTAATCGGCTTGAGCCAGGCGCTCCGCATCAACGCTCCTCAGAAAGCGGGAAAGACAAGCACAGTTTAGCCCGCGGACACCGCGAGCGGGCCCAGCTCAACCGACGCCCGGCGGAGCGATGCGAGGCGGCTCACCAAACTGGCCAGGTCGCTTAGCGGCACCATGTTGGGGCCGTCGCTCGGCGAGCGGTCCGGCTCGAGATGAGTTTCTAGGAACAGGCCGTCCGCCTGCAAAGCCATCGCCGCCCGGGCCACCGGCTCCACCATCTCACGGTTGCCGCCCGTGGCGCCGCCGCCAACGCCGCCTGCCGCCCCGGGCTGCTGCACGCTGTGCGTGGCGTCGAACACCACCGGGGCGCCCAACGCCTGCATCTCGGGGATCGAACGCATGTCGTTCACCAGCCGGCCGTAGCCGAAGAAGGTGCCGCGTTCGCACAGCAGCACGTTCTCGCAGCCCGAGTCCCGCAGCTTGGTCAGCACGTGCCGCATGTCGGCGGGCGCCATGAACTGGCCCTTCTTAACGTTCACCGCTCGGCCCGTGCGGGCGGCGGCCACCAGCAGGTCGGTCTGGCGGGCGAGGAACGCCGGCACCTGCAGCAGCGCGCAGACCTCGGCCGCGGGGGCGGCGTGGCTCGGCTCGTGGATGTCGGTCGTCACCGGCAGGCCGGTCGCCCGGGCGACGGCGTCCAGCATCTTCAGCCCCTCGGCGAGCCCCGGCCCGCGGTAGGAACGGATGCTGGTGCGGTTCGCCTTGTCGAACGACGCCTTGAAGACCGCGCTCACGCCGGCGGCTTCGGCGGCCGCC
>JBCDJN010000204.1:0-4070 GCA_039414355.1 Planctomycetota bacterium
AGCTCGACCGCAAGCTGGGCGGCATCCTGCACATCTACGAGAAGTTCCAGGGCGTCGATCCGCGTGACGAGCCCATGAAGATCTTCCCGGCCGTGCACTACAGCATGGGCGGCTTGTGGGCCGGCTACGTCAAGAACGCCGAGGGCGGCCTGGACTCCGGCAACCCCAAGAACCACGAGACCAACGTGCCCGGCCTCTACGCCATCGGCGAGGCCGACTACCAGTACCACGGCGGCAACCGCCTGGGCGCCAACTCGCTGCTCTCGTGCATCTTCACCGGCTTGTTCGTGGCGCCCGGCATCAAGAACATGCTCGGCTCGCTCGACAAGGCGGCCAGCGACGAGCAGTTCGACTCGCTCCACGCCGGCTCCAAGGCGGACCACGAGGCCCGCTTCCAGGGCATGCTCAAGCCGGCCGAGCCGGCGGGCAATGGTTCGTCCGAGCCGGAGAACCCGTACCTGATCCACCAAGAGCTTGGCAACGAGATGACCAAGGCCGCCACGGTGGTTCGCAATAACGACCAGCTCCGCGCGGCGATCGAGAAGGTTAACGACCTCGCCGAGCGGGCCGGCCGCTGCAGCCTCTCCGACTCCGGCGCCTGGACCAACCAAAACGTGGTCTTCACCCGCAACCTGCGGGACATGTTCCCGGTTGCCAAGGCGATCCTGCACGGCGCCCTGGCCCGCGATGAGTGCCGCGGCGCCCACTACAAGCCGGACTTCGCCATGCCCGGCATCACCGCCGAAGACCCGACCGAGAAGCGTCGCCAGGCCGAGCAGTGGTGCGACGCGTTCGAGGAGAAGAACCGCAAGTGGCTCAAGAGCACCATCGCCTCGTTCGACGAGAAGGGCGATCCAACGCTGAGCTACGAAGAGGTCGACACGTCGCTCATCCCGCCCCGTCCGCGGCTCTACGGCCTGGTGGGCGCCGAGATGATTGACGAGGTTTGGAAGGAACGCCAGCGTGCCAAGGACGCCGCCGCCGCCGGCGAGCCCGCCATGGCCGGCGCCTGAGCAATCGCACTCGGCAACGAAGAAACGGGCGTCTCCTCACCGGAGGAGACGCCCGTTTTCATTAGGTAGTCAACCGCAAGCTCAGCGGCGCCGCTGCCGAACGGCGCCAAGGGCCGCCAGGACGCTCACCAAGCCCAGCGCCGTCGGCTCGGGGATCAGCGGCCCGCGTGTCAGGATGGAGCCCGTCCCGCCATCGGAGACAATCAGCACATTGATGCCGACCTGAGCCGGGATGCCGGCGACGGTGATGTCGTCGATGTGCGGCGGCTGGCCCGGGTTGGACGAGAGCGGATCAGTCCAATCGGCGGGGGTCTCATTGTTCATGATGATGGACCCGGTCCAATCGGCGTCGAGGTCGATGAATGACTCGTTGATGGGGTCGCCGCCGCCGTTGAGCGTGAGGGTCGACGCGCCGCTCATCTCCACCGAAACGCCCGCGAGGAACTGCGAGATCACGGCGCCGTTGTCATCGATGAAGAGTTCCACCCCGGTCGCGCCGGTCCCGGCGGCGATGCCGATGCCGTTCGCCATTCTAAAAGTGGCGTCGTCTTGCACCGTGAGCGACTGATCCGTCGCCATGCGGTAGTTGGCCGAAGCGCCACCGCCGCCGGCCGTGGCGGAGCCGCCGACGATTGCGTCGGCTTGAACGGCGGTGTTGCCGTTCACCGAGTTAGCAGGGGGGTTCTCACCGACGACCCAGGTGGGCTGCCCGGTGTTGTCGTCGACCACCCAGTTGGCTTCTTGAAAGGTGCTGACACCGTCGCCGCCGGCGTCCCAGCTGATGGTGGCGGCCTGAATGGCAAGGCCACCCGCAGAAAAGACAGCCGCGGCGAACGCCGCGGAGAGGATGTGCGTCTTCACTAGACCCTCCGGTTGCTAGTCGAGCTGCTGATGCGGGGCCAGCGGCAGGCTGGCCGGAAGTGAACTGAGTACACAAAGTAATCGACGCCAGAAAAAAAGCCAACGCCTCGGCGAAAAAAACCTTGCCGGATGCTTCAGAGCTCGATGACCTGGGCGTCGCAGGCAGGCAGCTCGACGATCGCCACCGAGTGCGGGTTGGCCCGGTAGACGGCGCCGGGGTTAAGGACCACGGTCTCGCCATGGCGGTCGACCGCCGCCACATGCGTGTGGCCGTAGCAGACCAGGTCGTAGTCGCCGGAGTCGATCGTCTGGCGGAACTTCGCCCGGTCGTGGCTGTGCAGCAGGGCGACGCGGGCGCCGGCGAGGTCGAGCTCTCCGAACTCCTCGTGCAGCGTCTTGGGGGAATCGGGCGTGCTGTGCCGCTCGATCGCCGCGGCGAGCGGCCGACGGTCGTAGTCGCAGTTGCCCCAGACGAAGTGCGTGGGCCACTTGTCGAAGAGCCGTATGACCTCCTCGGAGCCGATGTCGCCGCAGTGCAAGACCTGCTCCACCTCAAGCGACTCGAGCATCCGGATCGCTCGGAGCGTGAGGTCGGCGTGGCCGTGCGTGTCGCTGATGACTCCGATTCGCATGGCCCGAATCTACCCGCTCACCCGGCAATCGGCGAGCCGGCGGTAGACGTCCGCGGCGCGGGCTTCGAGCCGCTCAAGGACGTCGTCTGTCGGGGGTGGTTCGAGCAGCGTGCAGACAGGGTGACCAATCGCAATCGACGTCCCGGCGTGCGGCACGTCAGCAAGTCGACCGGAAGCCGCTTCGCCCATCGCCCACGAATGGAACTTGGCGTCGATCGCCAGATCGGATTTCGCGTAGACGATTGCCTTGCCGGCGAGCGGATAGAGAGTCCTCTGTGAGGTTCGATTCGGTGCGGTCCATCCGTATGCGATTGCGTTTCCCGATACGGTCCCGCGAGGCCGTCGAGACTCGGCAACTTCAGCAGAGGCTGGAAACCGCGGGTTTGCCTCTAGAAACCAGTGTTCGTCTCCGTCGATGACCAAGTCGACGCCGACGAGTCCCTTCAAACCACAACCTAGCGCCAGCACCGAGGCAACGCCGCCGTGAGCTTCTTTGGGGCTCCTCCAGTCGGGTCGCGCGATCGAACCGCAGTGCGCCCACGGTTGGGCTCCAAAGGCGTGGAGTCCGATAAGTTGTTCGGTCAATCCTTCCAAACGGCTCACACGGCGGCCGAGCAACAAACAGACCGCAGCGGCGGAGACGCCACTTACGAGACGCTGAAAGTACGCCCCGGCTGCGACGGCTCGCGCGAGTGCCGCTTCGCCGTCCAGCGCCCACACACCTGAGCCGCACGCCCCGCGGTACGTCTTGCACAACCACGAACCGTCCAGCGGCAGGCCCTTGGGCGAAGTGCGGGTCTCTGGGAACATCACGCCCACTTCGCGGCACAGCCGCTGCAGCTCCATTGGGTCGCGGCAGCGGCGGAGCGGCTCGCCTCGGTTGCCCCACAGCGGGCGGATCTCTGCCATGCGGTCGACCAGCTCCGGGTGGTTTTCCAGGGCGCCGGTGTACATCCACGCGTCGACGTCCTGCTCGGCGAGCCAGTCGGCGAGGCCTTCGGGGTAGTTGTCGATACGCGTCGCGTCGCACCGGGCCGCAAGGTCGGCGTCGGCGAAGAGGTCGGCCGTTACCACGTCGAAGCCGGCTTCGAGCGCCGAGAACGCCGCCGCGCGGGCGCTGGCGCCGACGATGGCCAGCCGCGTCGGACGCGGCGAGTCAGCGGCCGTCATCGGAGAGCTTGCCGCGGAACTTGTCCGCCGGGTACTTCTCGATGTTCTTCTGCATCTTCGCCCGCATGGTGCTGGCGATGTCGATGCCCAGCTCGTTGGCCATGGCCATCGCGTAGCCGATGACGTCCGCCAGCTCCTCGCCCACCGCGGCAAGCTTCTGCTCGTCAGCGGCGATCAGCCGTGAGTCGGCCGCGTCGATCCACTGGAAGTGCTCCATCAGCTCGGCCGCCTCGATGGCGAGGGCCATCGAGAGGTTCTTCGGCGAGTGGTACTGGCTCCAGTCGCGCTCGGCGACGAAGTCCGCCACAAGCTGCTTCAGCTCGGCGACGTTGGTGGCCTCGTCACGCGGCGGCGGGGAGTTGAAATTGCTGAGGCTCATCGGGCTGCCGGGCGG
>JBCDJN010000205.1:0-4057 GCA_039414355.1 Planctomycetota bacterium
CACCACCAAGCCGAAGTGGCGCAAGAACGTCCGGCTGCTGCGGGTCCGGCCCGACGCCAACGCGGGCGGCGGTCGGCAACTCCGCCAGATCGACGGCGGCTTCCTCGTCCAGCAGGCCGACGACCTGCTCGCCATCGAGGCGGAGTGGCAGTGTGTGACCGAAACCCAGCCGGACGCCTCGGTCTGGGCGGACCTCCGTTTCGCCTGGGCCGCCAGTCGGCACGTGAAGAGCAACGCCATCGTGCTCGCCCGCGGCGGCGCGCTGGTGGGCGTTGGCGCCGGGCAGATGAGCCGGGTCGACTCGGTCGAGATCGCGCTCAAGAAGGCGGGCGAACGGGCGAAGGGCTCGGTGCTCGCCAGCGACGCGTTCTTCCCGTTCGACGACTCGATCGGCACCGCCGCCCAGGCCGGCGTGGCGGCGGTCATCCAGCCGGGCGGCTCCAAGCGCGACGAAGAAGTCATCGCCGCCTGCAACAAGCACGGCCTGCCAATGCTCTTCACCAGCCGCCGCCACTTCCGACATTGAGATTGGCTGCGGCCGGACGTTATTCTTGGGCGCCCGCACTTCGCCACCAACCGCAGAGCGAGACGATGAGCAGCGAGAACCCGTTTGCTTCACCCCAGGCCGACGGATCGGTGCCGCTGGTGGGATCAACGCCCGGCACCGCTGAGTTGGCTTCGCGGCTGTCTCGTCTGGGGGCTTCGATCCTCGATGGCATCGTTATGGTCGTGCTGATGCTCCCCGTGCAGTATTTCCTGTTCGGGGACATGTGGGCCGCCATGTTCTCGGCCGACGGCATGACCGTGGAGCAGCAGCAACTCGCAATCGAGCAAGCTCAGCCCGGTCTCACGATCACGCTGATCGCCACAGCGATCGGTGTCCTTGGATACCTGGCGGTGAACGGGTACTGGCTGGCGAAGGACGGTCAGTCGATCGGGAAGAAAGCGGCAGGAATCAAGATCGTGCGTAGCGACCGAAGTCAGGCGACGTTCGGCCGGATCGTCGGCTACCGTTACCTGCCCGTGGCTTTGGTGCCGCTCGTGCCGATCGTTGGGAACTTCGCCGTGTTGATCGACAGTCTGCTGATCTTCCGGGGCACTCGGAAGTGCCTCCACGACGACATTGCTGACACCATTGTCGTCAAGGCTTAGCGCATGGCGGCGGACGGTTCGCTGCGTTAGCTTGCTCCGCGCCTAGCCGCGTGTTATAAGCGCCTAGTAGAGCGGAGGTTCGGGAAACGGTCGCCCGGCGCCAGGCCGCCGATGGCGTTGCCCCCCAGATCGGTCACGACGCGTTATGGCTCTGGTTACGCTCCGGGTGATCGACGGCGCCGACCGCGGACAGGTCTTCGACCAACTGCCCACGCCGGTCACCATCGGGCGGGAAGAGGGCAACACGGTCCAGCTCAACGACGAGCGGATCAGCCGCTTTCACGTCAAGATCCAGGAAGACCAAGACAAGGTCGTTCTCACCGACCTGGAGAGCACCAACGGCACCCGCGTCAACGGCGAGGAGACGCAGCTCCGCATCCTCCGCTACGGCGACGTGGTGCACCTGGGCCGCAGCACGCTGCTCTACGGCACACGCCGGCAGATCGCGCAGCGGATTGAAACGCTTCGCGGCGAGGGCATCGCCGCCGGCGACGGGGTCGATTCCGAACTCGAGAGCCTCTCGCGTCGCGCCGACGATTCGAGCGGCCCCTTTGAGGTGGAGTGGGCCGACTCGGAGAACCTCCGCAGCACGCTGCACATCCCCAACCCGCCCGACCCGCCGGACGGCCTCAGCCCGGCCCAAGCGGCGCAGGTTTCCGAGCTGCTGGAGTACCTCCACCTCCGCACCCGCAGTCTGGTGCAAGGCGCCCAGGCCGCCGAGGGCGAAGAACAGGTGTCGCTCGACACCGAGACCTGGCAGGAAATGGTTGACCTGCACGCCCTGCTCGCCGAGTACTTGCGCCGCATCGGCGACCCTGCTGAGGAGTAGAATGGCGGGGGAGATCACCGCGACAACAAGAGAAGCGTGTCTTGGAGGCAAGCGACTTGGACTACCTGCACTACGAGCTAGAAACCGGCTCGAACGATACGATCGAAGTTACCCTCGACCACGCAGCCAACGTGCTTCTGCTTGACCGGGCCAACTACGATCTCTACCGCCAAGGCCGCGACTATCGCTACAGGGGTGGCTACGTGAAGTCCAGCCCGTATTCGATTTCGCCGCCGCATGCGGGACGCTGGCACCTTGTCGTGAACCTTGGAGGGTACGCCGGGACGGTACGGGCTTCGGCTCGGGTCATTCGCCGTCAAGGGGTGAGTGCATGAGCGACGACACATCTGGGCAGCAGATAGTGGTCCCGCCTGTCATCACGTACGCCCCTTTGGGTGAGCTTAAGGTCTATCACATAACTGAGGACGAGCTTGATCAGCTAGAGCAAGGGTCGCCTGCATCCCTGCTGCTGAACTTCTCGTTGCCCTGCCTTTCGATAAGTATCTCGCTCTTCGCGAGCTTGCTGCTGACCACAATCGGCTCTCCGTTCCGCTTTGCGGGCTTCGTTGCTGTTGCGGTAGCCACCCTCGTCGCTGGTGCCGTGCTACTGGCGTTGTGGTGGAAAGCACACAGTCGGGTCGCCAAGCTGGCCGACAGAATCCGCGCGAGGATGCCTAACCCAGGAGTCCCAGAGCGGGCTTGACCATCTGATCTTGAATTCGGCAGACACAGGCAAAGCCATGTCTTCAGCACAGTCTAGACGCTGCACCGCTGACGAATTGCTTGGACTGCGGAACGAGAAACACCTGGAGCTGTTCGAAGGCGAGCTATTCGAGCTCTCGTCCAGCGCGCTAGCAAGTCTCATTGGCGGGCAGCTCGCCTGCGGCTTGCACGACTACAGCGAACGGCACGGGGGATTCGTATTTCCGACTCGGGCCGGACTCCAGTGCTTCTCGGATGATCCCGAATGCGTGCTCAAGCCGAGGGCTAGCTACTTCGCGGAAGGCAAGCTCGTCCATGGTGTTCCAAAGGGCTGGCTTCGGCAGACGCCGGATCTGGTTGCCGAGGTTCGCTCGCGTAACGATCAAGTCTCTCTAGATCGCAAGGTACAGGTATACCTTGAGGCAGGAATTCGCATGGTTTGGGTCGCTTGTCCGGAGTCACGTACGGTGCAGGTCTACCGCCCCAGCGGCGAGTCTTCGCTGCTGCACGCCGATGACACGCTCATTGGTGAAGACATTCTGCCGGGGTTCGAATGCCGCGTGGGTGAGTTGTTCCCGCCAAAGTGACGCGGCGATTGGCCCGCCTGCGGGAAACTCCTTGGCGCGCTTCTTCGCGCCGCCGCTCCGCGGCGTCACACTGAGCTAGCTTGCGCGGGCGACGCTCCGGTCGCCGGCGCTCGCGGCTCGCCCTGGTCCCTGGCCCGCAACCCCTGGCCCCTCGCCACGCATGGAAGCTCCTTCCTTCGTTCACCTGCACTGCCACAGCCACTTCTCGCTGTTGGACGGCGCCAGCCCGATCAAGAAGCTGGTGAACCGGGCGAAGGAGCAGGGCATGAACGGCCTGGCTCTGACCGACCACGGCAACCTGTACGGCGCGCTGGAGTTCTACCGCGCGTGCAAGGACGCGGACATCAACCCGATCGTGGGCTACGAGGCGTACATCGCCCCCGGCAGCCGGTTTGATAAGGAGGGCGCCGCCAGCAGCAAGGCGGCCAGCTACCACCTGACGCTGCTGGCGCAGAACGCCACCGGCTTCCGCAACCTGGTGAAGCTCGCCAGCCGCGCGTACCTGGAGGGCTTTTATCACAAGCCGCGGATCGACAAGGAGCTGCTCGCCGGCCACGCCGAGGGGATCATCTGCCTCTCCGGCTGCGTCTCGGGCGAGCTGAGCCGCACGCTGCTCCCGAGTTGAGCATTCCGGTGAACAAGGTCACGCGCTTTGCGCCGGGGGCAAGCTTTCCTATCATCCTCAACCTCGTCCTGATCGCAGCGCTCTTGGCTGGCGAGTGGTTCGCCTCAACCACCGGCGCGAGCATTGAGCAGATCGCTTATGGCATCGCCTGGGCGGTAATGG
>JBCDJN010000206.1:0-3958 GCA_039414355.1 Planctomycetota bacterium
CCGGCTGACGTGGCTGACGCGCTGGCGATCGCTATGACGCACTGGTTCTTGAGTGGGCGGTCGGCGGTGGGCAGTGGGCAGTAGTTGTTGACGCTGCACCGGTCGCTTACGCTCGCGGCTCGCTTGCGTGTCTCGCCACTTGCCACTAGCACTCGCCACTACCTTTGATCACCCGCATTACCGGCCGTATTGCCGCGGTTACTGACGAAGTCCTCACCCTCGCCGTCGGCGCCTACGAGCACGAGGTGCTCATCCCCGAGTTCGCCCGGCGGGCGTTGCAGGGGAGCGTGGGCGAGGACGTTTCGTTGCACACCATCGAGTACCTGGAGGGCGACCCGGCCCGCGGGCGGCTCACGCCGCGGATGGTGGGCTTTATGAATCCCATCGAGCGGGAGTTCTTCAACCTCTTCTGCCAGGTCGACGGCGTCGGCGTGAAGAAGGCGCTGCGGGCGATGGTCCGGCCCGTGGCCGAGCTGGCGACGCACATCGAGGAGCAGGACGTGAAGGGCCTCTCCACGCTGCCCGGCATCGGCCCGGCGACCGCCGAGCGCGTGATCGCCAAGCTCCGCCGCAAGGCGCCGAAGTTCGCCCTGCTGGTCGAGACGATCAAGCCGACCGAGGCGACGGTGGAGCAGGACATCGTGAGCGAGGTCTTCGAGATCCTCCGCACCCTCGGCCACGGCGAAGCCGACGCCCGCCGGCTGCTGGACCAGGCGCTCGGCCGGAAGAAGAAGTACAAGGACGTCGAGTCGCTGCTGCATGCCGTCTACGAGCAGCGACAGGGCGAGTGACCAGTGATGACTGGTTATGCGGAGTCGTTCGCGTCGCCCTCGGCGCCGCCTAGCCGCGCCACCGCGGGCAGTTCAATGGTGAACCGCGTGCCGGTGCCCAATTCGCTTTGGACGGCAATGGTGCCGCCGTGGGCTTCGATCACCTTGGCGGTGCTCGGCAGGCCCAGGCCGCTGCCGCCCGGCTTGGTGCTGAAGAAGGTGTCGAACATCTTGCTGGCGGTGCGGTCGTCCATGCCGATGCCGGTGTCGGTCAGGTAGACGGCCGCCATCGAACCGTGGCCGCGCGTCTGCACAATGAGCTGCCCGCCGCCGGGCATCGCCTGCAGGGCGTTGACGAGCAGGTTGGTCAGGGCGCCGCGGAACGCCTCGCGGTCGAGCATCACGGTGGGCAGCCCCGCGTCCAGGTACGGGATGATCTCCACGCCGGCGGCCTCGCACTGCGGCTCGAAGAAGTCGAGCGTGTCGGCAAGCTCCTGATTCAGGTCGCGCGGCTCCAAACAGAGCGGCCGCTGCCGGGCGTAGGCGAGGAAGTCGTCCAGCAGGCCCTGCAGCCGCGTGCACTCGCCCTGCACCGCCGCAATCCGCTTCGCCGCCCGCTGCTGAGCCGGCGAGGGAATCGCCTCGGGGTCGTCCGGCGTGAGGTCCTCGGCCAAGAGCTGCATGTTCAGCCGAATGGTCGAGAGCGGATTCTTGATCTCATGCGCCAACCCCCCCGCAAGCCGAGCAATGTCGGCGTACTGGTCCATGAGCCGCTGAACCGTGGCGTCGGTGGAGGGCTTTTCTTGGGGCAACGGACGGTAGGGGGATGTGGGGATGGCGTTGGGGATGGGGAGATGGCTGTCTGCGGGGCGTCGTGTATCGAAACGCCGTAATGTCCAGGGAGTTGGCGGCGGAAGGCAACCACCAGTGACCCAGCTACCTGAGATTCATTAGCTTTGCTGGAGTAATATCAATCCGCCGCGCCATGATCTGTTGCGCCAACAACTCGGTGACTGGAGAGATCACTGTGAAGTGGTTATGGCCCTCGACCGAGAGAATACGCACCGCTGGGTTGGTATTGATGTCGGCCATGACTTTGCACGCTCCTGTCCAGTTGCCGTCGACGCCCTCGATCACATACATCGGAGACTTTGCCGAATCGAGCCATCGGTAGGGCGATCGCAAGTCGTTTTCCTTCTCATCTTCAATGTCGTAGTAGGTGAAATCACCGCCATACTGTGATGGAGATGCAACTGGGCCAAGCGAAAACACAGCGCGGAAGCGATCCGTGCACTGGCCGACAAGCATCGCGAGTGTGGCCCCGGTGCTGTGGCCGCCGAGGTAGATCTGGCTTGGATCGACATACGACAGATTCGCGACGTAGTCTGCCGCGGCGATGACGTCATCGACTTCGCCGAAGAACCCCTCGCGGCGCCCCGGGTTATCGTTGCCGCCACGCTGCGACGGAAACATCGTCACAATTCCAGCGGCGCGAAAAGCCGGGACCGATTGATCGTTGTCTCTGGGCTGGGCTGTCCAAACATCGCCGATGCTGTTGTTGTCGCCGCCGGTGATCCAGAGAATTGCGGGACGCTTCTTTCCGTCGCCGGGGTCGGGCGTCACGTATGCCGCCAGCGGCCCGACCGGTGAGTCGTAGCGCACCAGGTCATAGACGCCCTGTGGCGGCTGATCTGGTGGGCCAAAGTCATCGCCTTGCCGCGTTATCGTCGTGTCGAAGCTCTGCCTAGCACGCACCAAAGGCGTTTCCGATGACGCCTTGGGGGCTGCTTGCGACTCGACTTCCTGCGAGCTGTCAGCCAGCTGGTCGGCGCGTTCGCTGGAGCAGCCTGTTGCTAGGACGCAACACAACGGTGGAATCAACAGCCACGCATATCGCATCGCGATTCTCCAAGACCGAAATCAGAAGTAGGGTGTGATGGAGCGAAGCGGCATCGCACCGTCACGAACTGATGGCCGACCTAAAGCGTTACTGTCGTTGGCTGAGAAAGCCGCTGCCCTTGAGGAATGCCAGAAACGCGACTGGCACCACGATGTAGAACATGTAACTACCTACTGCCCGCCCCGACTCAAATGGGTCGTCATCTGGCCCAGCAAACAGGGGCAATACGAGCGCGACAGCCATTCCCACGGCGATGACCACGACAACGGCGTAGGCGCAGCCAACCGCGCACCGACTGACGATTCCCCGGTGCTGCGGCGCACGAGGCCGTATCGGTTCGTCTTGATTTGACATTTCTTGCTCGTCCTTGATTCGATTCCCCTAGTTGCAAGGTGCGATTCCGCTTCGCTTCATCACACCCTACGAACTCGATATTGTCGCCTAGCTCGAACGGGCACAAACCCAAGAGCAGCCATCCCCCACATCCCCAAAACGTATCCTCCTCATCCCCCTAAAACAAAAGCCGGGCCCCGCTAGCGAGGCCCGGCTTGGAGTGTAACAGGTATCGGCCGCGGCTTACGCCTCGGCTTCGGCCGGTTCTTCCGCATTCTCTTCGGCGCTTCCGTCGGCGGCGGCTTCTTCGGCCATCGCCGCTTTGCGGCTGAGCTTGACGCGGTCTTGCTCGTCGACGGCGATCACTTTGACGCTCATCGGGTCGCCCACCTTGCAGATGTCGCCGACGCTGGAGACGTAGTCGTTCGAAAGCTCGCTGATGTGGCAGAGGCCGTCCTTGCCGGGGAGGATTTCGACGAAGGCGCCGAAGTCCTTCACGCTGGTTACCTTGCCGTGGTAGATGCGGCCCACCTGCACGCTGGCGGTGAGGGCGTCGACCCGGTCCAGGCCGGCGCGGGCCGACTCTTCGTCCGGACCGGCGATGGTGACGGTGCCGTCTTCGTCGACGTCGATCGTCACGCCCGTGTCTTCCTGGATGCCGCGGATCGTCTTGCCGCCCGGGCCGATCAAGAGGCCGATCTTCTCCGGGTTGATGTGCGTGCGGACCAGACGCGGCGCGCTGGCGGCGGTCGCCTTGCGCGGGCGGCTGATGGTGCTCAGCATGCTCTTGAGGATCTCGATCCGGGCCTCGCGGCTCTGCTCGAGCGTGGCGCGGATGATCTCCTCGCTGATGCCCATGATCTTCAGGTCGAGCTGGATGCCCGTGATGCCGTTCTGCGTGCCGGCGATCTTGAAGTCCATGTCACCGAAGTGGTCCTCGTCTCCGAGGATGTCG
>JBCDJN010000207.1:0-3835 GCA_039414355.1 Planctomycetota bacterium
GGAAGCCGGCCCCGTTGGCGTTGACCGCCAGATTGCGGACGTGCACGCCTTCGCAGGACTGGCCGAGCGTGACCGCTGGCAGGTTGCCCTTATCGCTGCTGGCCCCGTAGGCCCGGAAGTTCCAGCCGTCGATTTCCAGGTTTTGGCAGCCAATCTTGGCCTCGAACGCACACCGCTCGCACTCGCCGTAGGTGTTGACCATGCGGCCGTTTACAATGCCGTTGGACGGGCCGGGGTTGCTCGCCTTGATGTAGAGGTTCTCGCTGTAGAAGCCGACTACACCACACCGCCCCAAGCCGAAGCCGTCGCCGGATGCGATTAGGCCCACGTCGATGAGGGCAACGTTTTGGACGAAGCCCAGGGGAACACTGGGAAGGCCGGGTGTCGCACCAATGCGGCCGGCGGTCAGGTCAGCAACCAAGCCACGGGGGGGTGCGAACGGATTGCTGCCCACAAAGTCGCGCAGCCGAAGCCGCTCGGGCGTCTTGTGCCCGTTCACGTCGTAGCTGCCTTCGGTCCGCCACGCATAGACGCCGTTCGCCTCGACCTTCGGCAGCGGCTCACGATGCCACTTCACCCGCTCCAAGTCCTGCACCGCAAACGACCCGATATAGACCGGCTGGCACAATCGCGGGTTGCTGCCCTCGGGCGCCGTGTTCTCAATCGTGCAGTTCCGCACCTCGATGCTGCCGGGGATGTAGACCGGCTCGGGACACAAAAAGTGCTCGCCCTGGCCGTCAAAGACGCCGGTCGTTTCGGCCGCTTCGTTGATAAGTTGCTGGAGGGCGATCATTCCAAGCCCCCCTGCAACCGAATCACGTCCTCGCCACCAACCCGCCCCGCGCTGTCAGCGATCTCAGCCCACGTCTTTCCGCGGCCCCGCAGCCAAGTCACCGTTGGCCCCTCGGCGTCGCCGTACCGGTCTAGATTGCGGGCGGCAATTGTTTGCCGCATGCCTGCAGACGTGATCGCCTTGTACTCGCGGCCGATCTCGCGACGCAGCCCGTGGGCGGCGATGGCGATGCTTCGCTCGGTGTAGCCCTGCGCCCGGAGCGACTGGACTTCGCGTGCAATCCAGGCGACTTCCTGCACGTAGCAGCGGCGCACGCGGTAGTCGGCCGGCGTCTGCGCGTGGCAGGTGCACGCAGCGGCCAGGAGCCATGTGGCGATGAGTTGCTGGAGGTTGGTCACTGCTGACCCTCCACAGCGGCGGTCAGCTCAGCGACCGCGCGTTCAAGGCGGCTGAACCCCTGCTTGATCTCGGCCAACGCCTCGGTGTGACGAACCAGGATCGCCGAGTTCTCGACGACCTGCATCTCAACCTTCTGGCCGTCCTGCGCCGTGAATTGATTGTCTTCGCGCCGAGTTAAGCGGCGCTCGTGATCGGCGATCGTGACCGTCATGCCGCGCAGGTCGGCCTTGATCTCACCGAGGTTCTCGCCCTGGCTGTCGATCTTCTGCCCGATCGTGGCAACCTGGAGCTTGAGGCCCGCGATCGCCTCGGAACGCTCAATGCGGGCGGCCTTCTCGCGTTCGTCGGTGGTGTGCATCATCCAAACCAGCAACACGACAGCGATCGCCGCCCCGATTCCATGGCGGTTGGCGAACTCAACGAACGGCTTTTTGATCGACTCCGGCACTACGCCGCCTTCCTTGGTGTCAGTTCGCCGCTTCCTCGGGCACAGGCGTGAACAGTCTGTCGAAGTCCTCACGCGACAGCACCACGCCTTCAACCATGACGTTGCCGCAGTCGTCTTCGTCAGCTTCGACGATGAGTTCGTTGGATTCGGCGAGCATGATTCAGTCCTTGTTCCGTAGGGCGGCGTTCTCAGCCTCAAGCTTGCGGATGTACAGCAGGTTGACTTGCATCGTGCCGCGGATGACTCCAAGCGTTCGGCTGCTCAGCTCCTTGGGCTGGTCGGCGTCCTCCCACTTGATGAACGATTCGAGCCACGACTCCAGGCAAGTGACCGGCCACCCCTCGGCGTGCTTGTCCGGGAATCGGGAGTGCCACTGCCAATGCCGCATCAACCCCCCAGCCGAGCCACGGCCAGTTCGATGTCCTCAAACGACCAGTAGCCCTCATGCACAAGCGACCGGTCACCTACCCGCAGCTCAAATCGTGGCACGCCGCTGCCCTCAACCGTGCCGTCGACTAGCTCGATGTCCGACGCACGAATCTCGGGCTCAACGCGTGCGTTCCACCGGTCGCACCAGACACACCCGCCGCGAGACGTGCGGATCAGCTTGGCCGTCTGTACCGGGGCGGGCTGACTGTCGCCGCTGGGGTTGTCGCCTTCCGGGTCTTGGGTGCCGGACGGGACCGCGTAGAACTGGTGGTGGCGTGACGTGGAAGCGAGGTGGTCCTCCCACGTAATCCAGAACCACGGCCGCTTGTGACTCGATCCGTTGCGGAACTCGAACCGGCCCTTACGGCGGTTGTACCGGATGTCGTCACAGTGCTCGCTGTGGTTGCCGACGCCCTTGTTGCCGATGAGCACGTCACCGTCCAAGCGGCGCCAGTTGCGGCCGACGTGGATGGCGTGAACGGCTGGCTTTCGGGTCGCCAGGGCGTTGGCGAACGACTGCTCGTCCGGCAGGGCGTAGGGCTCGTGAGCCCGAAAGCGTCGAGCTTCGGCGTCGGCTTTGGCCTTGTTGTACTTCCGCGGGTAGATGCCACCGAGCGGAACGGTCTCTTTGGATGCGTAGCCGTTCCTGACCATCGCCCGCATGTTGTTCGCCAGACCGGAGCCGTTGTCGCGACCCCGGTTCACCAGCGAGTAGGCATAGTCGCCCGACAGGTCAACGCGCTCTTGGCCGCCCATGACGCGGGCTTTGGTCAAAGCCGATGCGGCAGCGTATCCAGCACACGAGCCGTACCCGTTCTGGTTGGTCAGGTAGCTGGCGTCGAAGTGCTCGCGGCCGAACTTGAACTCGTCCGATTCGATCAGGTCGATGATCTCGCTGCGTGACATCAGCTCTTGCGACGATGCCAGCGTCGGAAACGCCTGCGTCTTGACTTCCTCAAAGTGCAGCCCAAGCCCGTAGCGACCGTCCTCGGTCTCGACGTACTCTTGCCCGCCATCAACGATGATGTCGCATTCGTCGGCTCTCATCGCACCACGTTCTCCCGGATGATCGTCTCCAGCTCTTCCGCCGACTTGGGCGCCGGGAACACGCGGGGCTGGCCGTTCTGCTCCATCAGCATGAAGGCCGGTCGAATGGTCGTGGCATCCGCCAGCCACTTCGCCGATGGCTGGTCGTCGTCGTAGATACGCCACTCCAGACCACGATCGGCTAAGCCCCGCTGAACCTCCGGGTCGGTCATCACGCCGACTTCCGCCGGGTAATCGTCGCGGTCCATCTGCTCCTCGACCCAGATGGCCCACTTGGCAACCAACGGTGGGGGGCCGGGATCGGGCTGCGGGTCAGGCTCTGGCCCCGGTTGCGGATCAGGCCGCGGGTTCGGCTGCGGTCGTGGGCTTGGGTTGTCGCCGTCAACGATCTTGACGATGGTCGAATCGCCGGTCGTCACGAAGTACGAACCGGGCGGTGCGGCGAAGATCGTGAACGTGTCGGCCCGGATGAAATGCCGGTCAGCCAGGAACGCCCACTCGCCCGAGGCGTCCACGTAGATCGCCTGGACCGTCGCCCCCTCGGTCAACCGGCGTGACCAGCCGGTGAAGATCAACCACCCGCAGGGGGCGACGGTCCAGGCGATCTACGTGGACGCCTCGGGCGAGTGGGCGTTCCTGGCTGACCGGCATTTCATCCGGGCCGACACGTTCACGATCTTCGCCGCACCGCCCGGTTCGTACTTCGTGACGACCGGCGA
>JBCDJN010000208.1:0-3821 GCA_039414355.1 Planctomycetota bacterium
ATCGCCGGTCGGAGGTAGTCGCTGAAGACGAAGAAGGTCGCCACGTAGGGGCGGATGCCCGAGAGGGCCATGCCGTTGGCGGCCGACGCCATGCCGTGCTCGCGGATGCCGAAGTGGAGGTTGCGGCCCTCGTAGTTGTCGGCGCCGAAGCTGGCGGCGCCGCTGACCAGCGTCTTGGTCGAGGGCGCCAGGTCGGCCGAGCCGCCGACGAGCCAGGGCAGGTTCTTGGCGACGCCGTTGAGCGCCTTGCCGCCCGAGCCGCGGGAGGCCACGCCCTTTGCGTCGGCCTCGAAGACGGGCAGGTCGGCGTCCCAGCCCTCGGGCAGGTCGCCGGCCCAGATCGCCTCGAGCTCGGCGGCCAAGTCGGCGTGGTCCGCCTTGTACTTCTCGTACATCGCCTCCCACGCCTTGCGGGCGTCACCGCCGCGGAGGCCGAGCGTCTCGTCGAAGTGCTGCGGCACCTCCTCGGGGACGAGGAACTTCTCGTCGGCCGGCCAGCCGTAGGCCTGCTTGGTCAGCTTGATCTCGTCGTCGCCGAGCGGCGATCCGTGGGCGTCGTGCGAGCCCGCCTTGTTGGGCGAGCCGTAGCCGATGATCGATTTCATGACCACAAGCGTCGGCTTGTCGTCGCAGGCGTGGAACGCTTGGACCGCGGCGCCGAGCTTCTCCAGGTCGTTGGCGTCGTCGACGTGGACCACGTTCCACCCGAGGCCCTCGAATCGCTTGCCGACGTCCTCGGCGAACGCCAGATCGGTGTCGCCCTCGATCGTGATCTTGTTGTCGTCGTAGATCCAGCAGAGGTTTGACAGCTTGAGGTGCCCGGCGAGCGACGCCGCCTCGCAGCAGACGCCCTCCATCAGGTCGCCGTCGCTGCACTGGACGTACACGTTGTAGTCGAACAGGTCGTAGCCGGGCTGGTTGTAGCGGCCGGCGAGCCAGCGCTCGGCCATCGCCATGCCGACCGAGTTGCCGCAGCCCTGACCGAGCGGGCCGGTCGTGGTCTCGACGCCCGAGGTGTGGCCAACTTCGGGGTGGCCCGGCGTGAGGCTGTCGAACTGGCGGAACGCCTTGAGGTCGTCGATCGACAGGGCGGGCTCGTCGGTCACGGCGCCGTCCTTGCCAACCTTCTTCACCCCCGCGAGGTGGATCATCGAGTAGATCAGCATGGACGCGTGGCCGCAGGACAGCACGTACCGGTCGCGGCCGGGCCAGAGCGGCGCCGCCGGGTCGTACTTCAGCACGTCGGACCACAGCTTGTAGGTCACCGGCGCTAGGGCCATGGGCGTGCCGGGGTGGCCGCTGTTGGCCGCCTGAACGCCGTCCATGCTGAGCGTGCGGATTGTGTTGATGGCGGTGGTCGACAGATCGGTGGTGGAGGTCGCCATGCTTCTTTTGGGGTAGAGGGCAGAAGGGAGGTTTCGGGGGGCGTGCTGCCGCGAGCCGCCACTCGCCGGCGCCGCCGCGCCGTTTTTTCTTCGGTCGGTAGTGTAACGGAGCACGCCGACGATGGTAAACGGCCGGTGCGCCTCGGATTCGCGGAGATCCACCAGCCGGATAGCAGTTTCCGAGGGGGCAGGGGGCCTGCCCGGGGCGGCTCGCCTGCACGGAAAAGCTTCGTGAAGATCCGATGAAGGGCTTCGGCGAGGTGGCCGGCAAACGGCCCGATCGCTGGTCGCCAGCCTCGCCGTCGGCACTCGCCGTCGGCACTCGCCGTCGGCACTCGCCTGTGACACTCGCCTCCGACATTCACCTCCGACATTCACCTCCGACATTCGCCTCCGGCGCGGCGTTCGATTGCGCCGACGCTTCAGTCGTGGCGGTACTCGTGGCCGTGGTCGTTGCGGTGCGAGATCGAAGCCGTGCTGAGTTCGCCGGCTTCGGCATGCGAGAGCTTCAGGACAAACCGGTTCGACGCGAGCAGCTGCTGCGGGAGTTGATCCAAGGCGAGCGTGAAGCGCGACGCGCGGCCTCTTGGATCGCCCGCCAGCGGCAGCGGAGCAAACACCACCTCGGTCGTCCGCCCGTCGGCCTCGAAGCGTCCGCTCAACGAACCGACCGCCAGCGGATAGGGCCGCGACTCGCCGGGCGCGTTGGCGTAGATGACAATCCGCCGCCGCCGCTCGTCGACCGTAAGCTCGACTTCGAAGCTGGCGCCGCCGGACACCAGGGCGGTGTGGCCGCCGTGGGGGCCGTGGAGGTCCAGGCGGCCCGACGCGGGCTCGCCGCTGCAGCCGGCGAGCAGCATGAGGGCCCCGAGGACCACCCCCGGGGCGTGTCGCGTTGAGCTAGAAGTCATCGACGGCCTCCCCATCGTCGCGGCGGGCCAGCCTTCGGAAGGCGAGCGGGTCGGTCTCTTCGGCGAGGAAGTGCACCGACCCGTCGGCGAAAACAGAGTTGACGCCGCCGGGGTGGTAGCTGCTGTAGTTGGCGGACCCTTGGCCGTCGCAATCGATGTTCTGGGCGGCCGGCGCCTGGTTGATTGGGTAGAACGCCGTGCCGAGCACCATCTGGTTGTCGGTGAATCCGCAGCCCCGCCACGAGTTGCCGCCGGCCCAAACCGCGGCGTAGTTTCGGTCGCACCGCTCGCCGACGGCGAGCGTGTGGCTGGCGCCATCGGTGATCTCCGCGTGCTTCACCTCCGAGTTTCGGCCGAAGAGCCCGTCGCCCTCGAAGTCGGCTTCGCTCCAGTCTTGCCGCGCCGGTTTCCATCGGCTGCCGATCGAGGCGATGTAGTTCGACCTGGCGATCGGCGCCGCTAACACGGGCGGAGCCGGTCGATCGCTCGGCGGCGGCGGGGTGGGGAAAATATGAGCCAACACCCCCATGCTGGCGGCGAAGCGGCGCTTCGGCTTGCCGGACCCAACGACTTGTTCCCACCCGGAAAGCGGCAAGCTCATCGACCGATAACGGTGCGACAGCTCATCCCCCTGGTCCGAGGGGCACCGGTAGACGGTGACGCTGGTCCGCAGGTCTTGCTCCAGCTCCGGCTCCCAGACGACCTCGTTGAGTGGACGCCCGGCGGGGTTCAAGCGGTCCGCCAGCGTTTGCTCTTCGATAAACGGCAGCAGCAGGGCGCCCCATCCCCAGCTTTTGCTGTCGACCCCGCTCTCGACATCCGCCACCAGCCCCGAGGGGAACTCCGAGTAGGCCGCGTAGTACGCCTGAAGCCCGACGCCGACCTGCTTCAGCCGGCTCGCGCACTGCGTCCTGCGGGCGGTCTCGCGTTGGGCCGAAACCGCCGGCAGCAACAACGCAATCAGAACACCGAAAATCGCAATGACGACCAGCAACTCGACAAGGTTCAGCCCTCTCCGATCAAGGCGCGACGGGGCGTTCCTAAGGTGGATCGGCACGACAGTATCGGGGCGGGGCGGGGTCGTCATCGGGCGGTAGCACCAAGGTGTGCGGATCGCGACGCGGCGGGCAACGCTGGTCGGAGGGCCTGCCGCCAATGTTACCTTACTCTGCGCCCCAATCCTTCGCTGTAACCATCCGGTTTTGGCGGCCCTCGGATTTCGGCGGCTCGGCTTCAGCAGAGCTTCTGACCGCCGATTCACGCAACGTCTGGGGCCCCGCTTCCAGCCAGTCACCCCACGAAACGGGCGGCGCCAGCGGCGACGCCGGTGGATCGGCCAGGGTCTCAGGTGCGCCTCCACGGCAGGCTCAGGAACTCCGGCTCCGTCGCTTACAGCTGGGGATGAAAGGCGGCTGCTCCCTTTGGGCTACGATGCCGATTGGTTTCGAGCGTTTAGCCCAGACACCGCCCCGGCCAGGAGCAACCGCACATGAGCAGTTTACCCCGTTTGTACGTTGGATTGGAC
>JBCDJN010000209.1:0-3773 GCA_039414355.1 Planctomycetota bacterium
GATGCTGGTGCGGTTCGCCTTGTCGAACGACGCCTTGAAGACCGCGCTCACGCCGGCGGCTTCGGCGGCCGCCTTCACGGCGTGGCCGATCTCCACGGCCGCGGCTTCCTCTTCCAGCACGCAGGGGCCGGCTATCAACAGCAGCGGCTCCCTGGCGCCGCAGGCGTAGGGTCCGACCGAAGCGCGGCGCGATGCGGGGCTTGGCGAAGGTGATTCGTCGGTGGGCATTGCCTAGCGGTGGCGAGTGCGAAAGGAGGAGCCGGTGGAACGAATGGGGGCGCGGAGCGGCGAGGATAACAAAACCCGCCGCCCCAGCGGGAGGCGGATAAGGCGGCGCCCAAGGTCGGCGAGGACGCGTAGCTGAATGACGCGCTGCTTCCGGTACGTCTCAAAGTGGGCCGGAGTTGGCGACCCTCGGAAAACGCTCAAACCGCGGGCGCCGCCGGATGATGCGTGGTGGGGCGAATCGCAACGGGCTGAACCCGACTTTCGAGGCCGCTTGGGTCGTGCTTGAACCTCGCCCCGATTCTTGCGCCGCGATTTTGTCTCACAGCAAAGCTTTTGCTCGCCAGGAGTTAGGCGAATCGAGCGGCGGCGTCGAAGCGGCCCGTCGACAGAAATTGGTCCGACGTGTGCGTTCTCTGGCACGCGTGTGAGGCGGAGCGTTCGCCCACGCACACAACCGACCTGGCCCGCGCGGCCTCGGACGAAACTGTGGCGGACGGGTTGACTAGCCCCTGACCCGCCCGCCAGCCGGCTCGGCGTCGGCTTCGTCCGAGGCCCGCTTTATTGGCGCCGACGGCCAATCAGCGGCGCCACCGCGGCGAGGACCAACAACGCCGCCGGCTCGGGAACGTTCTGCTGCCAGATGGCCCGATCCGCCAGGTCAACGCGGCCGTCGCCGTTGCCGTCGGCGTCCATCTCGGTCGGCGTGACGCCGGCGATGTACTCGCCCACGTGGAGCGTGCCGCCCTGCTGCACCTCCCAGACCGCCAAGTCGGCCAGACTGACGACGCCGTCAAAGTTGTAGTCACCCGCTGGGAAGTCCATCACGGTGACGGCATTGATCATCACGGCGTCTTCCGGGTTGATGTCCCCTTTTGACTGAACTGCGGCGAGGCTCTTCACGGGCAGCTCGTCAAAGTCCTCGCCCGGCGCGTTCTCGGCGACTGACGCGTTAACTAGGTCGAGACTGTTGATCGCTTGGACCACGGTCTGCGACCCGCCGACGGTGCGGCCGAAGACCGAGAAGCCCTGGGCGTCAAGGAAGGTGTTATCGCCGATGTTGAAGTACCATTGGCTGGTGGCGCCAAAGCTGTTCTTGGCCGGCGCGAGGGTGCCGGGCACGTTGGTCAGGCCGGGCTCGTCGCCGATGGGGACGTCGTTGTCGGTGAGGATGCTCTCAGCGTCGAAGATCGATCCATTGAGGGCGAAGCCGCCGCCCTGCACCACGAAGTCAGGGGGCGAGCGGTGGATGAATGTCCCGTCGTACCTGCCGGGCTCGGCGTACGACAAGAAGTTGTCCACGGTGTTCGGTGTGACCGCATCAAAGAGCCGCACAAGAATCGGCCCTTTGGAAGAGTCGAAGGAGACGATGGTGCTGCCGCTCGAACTGGCCGCGAGGCCGGCGAAAGCGGTCTGGCACAAGAGGGTCCAGAGGCCGCATCGGGTTGTCTGCGGGATCATTGGCCAGGCTCTTCTGCTGCCGAGCTGAGGTGGGATGGCTTGGAGACGCGGCGTGGGCCGCGCCCCACTCGCAGGCTAACCGACGGCTCGTGCACCGTCCACGAACGGGGGCAATCCGCCGTTGGTCAGCGAGCCGCCCCGTGGCACGTGGAGCGCCGTCCACACGAGAGCTAAGCAGCGAGCCGGCGCCGAGAAATACACCCACTGGAAACCGCTATGAGCCCCAGAAGAGCTAGGGCCGCGGTCGTTGGTTCGGGCGCCGCCGTGGCCGCCCCCGATGCTGCGCTGAAGGCGTCTCGCCAGATGGTGTAGTCGGCCACGTCCACGCGGCCATCGCCGTTGCCGTCGGCCTCCATGTCCGTCAGCGTCTGGCCGGCGACGTACTCGTCGATGTGCAGCGAGGCGCCGAACTGCCGCTCCCAGACCTCGTAGTCGGCCAGCGAGACTTGGCCATCGAAGTTGTAGTCGCCTTGGGCGAAGTTGAAGATGGTCACCCCGCTCACCATGACCGCGTCGTCCGGCGTGACGTCGCCGTTCTCCTGAACGGTCGACAAGCTTGTCCGGATCGGCAGCTCATCAAAGTCTTCGCCGGGACTGTTCTCGGCTACCCCGGCATCCACCAACTCAAGGAGGTTGATGTTGTCCACGAACACCATCGTGCCAACGATCACCCGACCGAACACCGTGAAGTCCTGCGCATCGAGAAACGAGTTGTCGCCAATGCTAAAGAACCACTGGCTCGTGGCGCCCAGGCTGTTCTTGGCGAACGCCAGCGTGCCGCGCACGTTGGTCAGGCCCGGCTCGTCGCCGATGGGGACGTCGGCCTCGGTAACGATGCCCTCGGCGTCGAAGATCGAATCGGTCATCCGGAACCCGCCGCCCTGGATCACAAAGCCCGGCGGCGAGCGGTGGATGAAGGTACTCTCGTAGCGGCCGGGCTCGGCGTAGGACAGGAAGTTGTCCACGCTGTTGGGCGTAACCTCATCGAAGAGCCGCACGAAGATCGGGCCTTCGGTGGTGTTGATCGAGATGATCGTGCTCGCGGCAGCCGACCCGGTCAAGAGAGTGAACAGGGAAACCGTGCAGCCGACAGCGAAGACGTTTCGGCGGATCATAGGAGGGATCTGAGCGGGGTTTTGGCGAAGGGGCAGGACACTAGCCGCCGAGCCATCCACCGCATCCCACCGGCGCCCTCGGCAAGCTTTCACGGTATCCCCGATCCCGCGGGCTGTCCACGAAACCGCGGCTGGGGTACCGGGGTGTTGTTCACAAACCGTGCCGTGCGTTACGTTTTTTACGGCTGTGCTGAATGCCTTGGCCGCCTTTGCCTACTCCTGTCACGCTTCTTCCTCGTACTGCCTAGGGCGAAATGGCTGCATTCCCCGAGATTGACCGGATCCCGTTCGAAGGCCCGGAGAGCAAGAACCCCCTGGCGTTCCGGTTCTACAACCCGGATGAGCCGGTCGAGGGCAAGCCGATGAAGGACCACCTGCGGTTCAGCGTGGTCTACTGGCACACGTTCCGCGGCACGGGCGCCGACCCGTTTGGCGCCGGCACCATGCACCGCCCGTGGGAGATGGCCAGCGACTCGGTGGAGAACGCCCAGAACCGCGTCCGCGTGGCGTTTGAGTTCTTCGAGAAGATCCGGGCGCCGTACTACGCCTTCCACGACCGCGACGTCGCCCCCGAGGGCGCGACGCTGGGCGAGAGCCACGCCAACTTAGACCGTGTGGTGGCTGTGCTCAAAGAGGAGCAACAGCGGACCGGCATCAAGCTTCTCTGGGGCACCGCCAACCTGTTCAGCAACCCTCGTTTCATGCACGGCGCCGCCACCAGTTGCAACGCGGAGGTCTTCGCCTTCGCCGCCGCCCAGGTGAAGAAGGCGTTGGAAGTTACCCACGAACTCGGCGGCGAGGGCTATACCTTCTGGGGCGGCCGCGAGGGCTACCAGTGCCTTTGGAATACCAACCTGCAGCGCGAGCAGGAGCACCTGGCCCGCTTCCTGCACATGGCGGTGGACTACGCCAAAGAGATCGGCTTCACCGGGCAGTTCTACATCGAGCCCAAGCCCAAAGAACCGACCAAGC
>JBCDJN010000210.1:0-3721 GCA_039414355.1 Planctomycetota bacterium
CAAACAAACAAACAAACAAACAAACAAACAAACAAACAAACAAACAAACAAACAAACATGCAACGAACAATCACACCCGGGGCGCCGAACGGGCTGTAGACCTCGTCCCGCCACTTCCGGCCGACATAGATATTGATCAGCTTCGCCTCGGGGGAGAGTTGGCCGCCCAGCATGCTCTCCTCTCGCCACGGGTGCTCCGAGCGGCGTGTGAAGTCGCCCGTCTGCATCTTGAGCCGAAGCTTGCCGTCGTGAACGACTCCGCTCATTCGAACGATCGAATCGACCCCGTTCACCTGGACCCGCGTCTTGAACATCGCCAGCCCTCCGAGGGAGTCGAAGGTCGCGCGGTTGCGAAGATCGAGTCGGATATCGCCGAGGTTCTTGAGCAGGCTCAGCATCCACTGCGGCGCCTTCTGCGCCAGGGGCAGCCGGTCTAGCTTCACGCGGCTGTGGACCTCGCGGGCGCCGCCAACGCCCTCTGCAGCCGAAGAGACCGCGACCCCGCAAGGACGGCCCAGCATCTCGATCCGCCAGCCGACCGGCTCTCCGAATTGCGTCGAACCCGCCCGGGGCGCCTGGCCGCGGAAGAACTTTGGCAACATCTTGGCCCCAACTAGCCAGGACATCGAGGCCGCCCAAAGAAGAACGACGACCCCCTGGAAGACCTTGTTGCCCATCGCGTCTTTCCGAAGCGTGGTGGCGGGACCCAGCCGCGACTGTCACCAACGTAACCGAACAAGAAACGGCTTGCGAGCGACATGTCTCGAGGGCGAGTCGCCTCCACGGTGTCAGGCGGTTTGATTCCCGCAATACCTTCCGCTCGGGAAAGCGGGTCGAAGGGGTAGCCGGAACCGATATCGCCGACTGGGGTTTGTGTGTCGGAGAAGTGAATGCCCCCGAAGCAATCGGCCCTGGGGATCAATCGATTTGCCGGAGATCAACCAGCCGATTTCTGCCCATACTTAGTTTTTTTGGGAGCGTTGTTGCTGGACACCCCTCGTCCACACAAGAGCAGCACTGATTCACGTGCGCTTCGCCGAACAGCGATTTCGAACAGACACCAAACCAAAGTTCGCGTCGTAAGATGTTTTTCTCCAAACACTTATGGAATCACCAAGACACCAGCGGCGGCCGGCGACGCCGCAGCCAAGCTTGATATTTGGTGGATCGCTGCTTACGATACGCAAACTGAGTCGGGCGCTAGCCGCCATGGACACGACGACGTGCGACCACCTTTTCAGGAGCAACGCAATGCCTGCCAGCACCTATTTTGTGCAAGAGTGTCCCACCTGTGGCAGGAATCTCCAAGTCCGCGTTGAGTACCTGGGCAAAAAAGTGGTTTGTCAGCACTGCAGCGCGAAATTCCGGGCGACCGAGCCCGGATCGGAGAAGGGCCCTGCGGCCATGGGGAATTCGAGCCTGTCGCTTTTGGAGCGGGCCGACGAGCTGCTGCAATCGGCCGAGGCGAGCGGGATCGGCGTTCGCGGTTCGTCGCGTGACAGCGCGTGAGTGCTTCGCACCCGGTGCACGCCATCTGCGCCTTCGCCGCTTCTAAGAACGCACGTGGCTGGCGGTACCTGCTGGGCTGCGGCGATGGAGTCTAGCCAAAAGCTTCGCAAACTGCGCGAAGGTCCTGAAAGAAGCCCGGGTACGTCTTAGCCGTGCAACCAGGGTCGCGGATGACGACGCCGGGTTGCCGGAGGCCAACCAGGGCGAGACTCATCGCCATTCTGTGGTCGTCGTAGGTCTCGATTTCTGCCGGTTGCAGTGGCCCCGGCATGATCTGCAAACCGTCCTCGCTGGTCTCGACGTCGGCTCCCAACTTCCGCAGTTCAATAGCGAGATTGCCGATCCGATCGGTCTCTTTCAACCGATTGTGAGCGACGCCGGTGATGCGGGTGGGCCCGTCGGCAAAAAGGGCGACCGCCGCCAAGGTTTGCGCCGTGTCGCTGATCGCGTTCATGTCGACTTCAACACCTTGCAGGGGTCTGTCGGCCGCGACGCGCACCGCGTCGGCAAGCCATTCGACTCGGCATCCCATCTTCTCGAGACATCCTACAAACTGAACGTCGCCTTGCATCGCGTCGGCCGACAGCCCCTCGACGGTGACGTCGCCGCCGGTGATCGCGGCCGCCCCCCAGAAGTAGCTAGCCGCTGATGCGTCGGGCTCGATCGCGTACTCGCGGCCCACGTAACGCCCCTGGGGCACCCGGAAAGCTCGCATCCCTTCCTCGATTTCGCAGCGGACACCGAACGCCTCCATCACTTGCGAGGTCATGCGAATGTACGGTTTGGAAACAAGGTCGCCCGCGACCGACAAGCGTATCGACGACTCGGAGTAGGGAGCCGCCATCAACAGCGCGCTAACGAATTGGCTTGAAGCGTCGCCACGCACCGACGCAACGCCGCCGCGCAGACCGCGGGCCTGCACGACAAGCGGCGGGCAACCGTTGCCGGACTCGCTAGCGATGTCGGCGCCGAGCCCGTTGAGGGCAGCGATTAAGTCGCCGATCGGCCGCTCCCGCATCCGGGAGACCCCATCGAGTCGATAAGAGCCCGTGCCCGTCGCGAGCATCGCGGTAAGGAACCGCACCGTGGTGCCGCTGTTGCCGACGAAGAGTTCCGCCACCTCGGCATCAGGCGGGCCATGGCCCTGAACAACGAGTGTTCTTCCGCTGTCCGTTTCATCGACGGCGACGCCGAGCCGGCGAAGCCCGTCGATCATCACGCGAGTGTCGTCACTTGCTAACGCCCCGCTCAAGCGAGACTCGCCGTCCGCGAGCGCGGCGCAGATCAAGGCCCGATTGGTGATGCTCTTGGAGCCCGGCGGCCGGACGGAGGCACGCACCGCTGCTTCGGCCGGAAGGATCTCGAGTTTCTCGATCGGCATCGAAGCGACGTAGCTCAAAATGCGACGGGAGTGCAAACGCGGGCGACAGCACCAACAAGCCCGCCGACCAATGCTCTTATCGCCTTTCAGAGGAGGCTGAAAGCAGGACTAGAGACGTGTGGCAGCGGGTGCTAAGCTTACCTGAGTCGGCTCCCTTAGCTCAATTGGCAGAGCAAATGACTCTTAATCATTAGGTTCTAGGTTCGAGTCCTAGAGGGAGCACTCTATCTCTGGCGTCGGCACTCCGCCGAAGGGATTGTCCGCCAACGACTTACGCCATTCATCTCAACAGGCGTCGTCGCGGTCAGATCAGGATATGACACCGATCTGACACATCGGGGCACACGCAGGGCACTCGCGTTGATGGCCCGCGAGCAGGCAAGCGGGAACGACGAACTCGTGGCGGGAATGCGTCCCGCCGCGTGAGCATCGCCGCGGCCAGCCTCGAACAAGACCCGAAAACCAAAACGCTACCGGCTGCGTTTTCGCTACGGCGGGCGGTCGCGCAAGCGATCCGTGGGCACGGCCAGCTAGCGAGAAGCAATCGCCGCCCAGGTCCGATTCGAGGAGACGCTTAACCGGCCTTCCCCCTGAAATCGGACCTGCCATTGCGAGTACGCCACGATCGAGCAAGCGGGGCGACGCGTGTCCAAGTACGTCGAAACGTTCTACAACCCACGCCGGGGCCACCAAACCCTCGGCTACAAGTCACCCAACCAACTCGAAGCCGATCAGGCCCCGGCAACTGCGGCGTGAAACCAAGCCCCGCCGCTGTCCGAAAGTACTGCGCTATCGCACGGCTTGCTGCTGACAAGGTACCTCCGCTAACGC
>JBCDJN010000211.1:0-3592 GCA_039414355.1 Planctomycetota bacterium
CGGCAGCCGCTGCCACCGCCCACCAGCGGTAAACGCCTCGCAAGTCATCCGACCGGTGCCGGCGGAGGCCGAACACCACGCCGCACAGTCCGGCGACCGCCAAGCCAAGAACGGTGCAAGCCATCACAGGCAGCGACGTAGGCAGCGAAGGATCGATCAAGCCCGCAACTTGCGGCCCGGCGGCTTCTGCGATTTCGGCATGGTAGTGACCGGCGGCGCCCAACGCGCCGGTCAGCAGCAGCAAAGCGGCGACGCTGGCCGAGAGCGAACCGGCGCCCGTCGGCAGCACCCGCGAAGCGATGGCAAAGCTGGCGCTGCCTGCGGGGGGCGAGTACCGCGGGGCGTGACCGTGACCGTCAAGCGTCGGCCCGTCGCCGTCCGAGTCGCTCAGGCGTGCTTCGCTGAGGATCCGTCGCCGCCGATCATCTCGGCCCAGAACTCGCGTCATCTTGTCCGCCTTCCCTGACTGGAACACCGCCCCACGAGCCGGGATGCCAACCGGCCGGCAGGGGCGAGGTTTCGCACCGCGGCCGCCGAATGCCAGCAGCGGTGGGGTTGAGATACTCGGCGCGCAAGCATCCCGCTGGCGCCAGATTTTCATTCGGCCAGCACGGCGGACCGCCTGCACCGGCGCGCCCAAGGGTCCGGTTGTGCAAGTGAGAGGGGATAGGGCGGATGGAATTGCCCCGAGGCGTATTGAGACTTCCTGCGACGGCCTCGTCACGTGACCTACGGTTGCTAGAGCCGCGGTCAAAAGGTGGCGCCATGAGGCGTTGCCACTGAACTGCCGCGGCAATGGCCTTAGCCACTGCGGCACTATGGCGTCCGAACACACCGATACACTGATCGACCCGCCGCCGGCAACGACTGCCGAACCCGCCGCGGGAGTAGTCAACCGAGTCGCTGGCGCCCTGAGCAACCTCGAGGGCTCAGGGGATGCCGCGCCCGAAAGCCACCGGCAGCAGCAAGAGCGGCTGGTGCAGGGGCGGCTGGGGATCGCCAGCAGCCTGTTCGCGGCGCTGCGGTGCAAGCACGCCCCAACGGCGGCCCACTCGCTCCGGGTCGCGCTCTCAGCGAGCAAGTGGGCGGCGATGCTCGGCATGCCCGACCCGCTCAGGACCCAGTTCGAGCTGGCCGCTCTGCTGCACGATGTCGGCAAGATGGCGGTGCCCGATTCCGTGCTCCACAAGCCTGGCCGTTTGCAACCGGACGAGGTGCTGCTCGTTGATCGGCACCCTGAGGTTGGCGCCCGCATCCTCCGCTCCGCCCAGGCGCCGCAGGCGCTCATCGAGACCGTGCTGGCGGCGGCCGCTTGGTACGACGGTTCGCACCGCCGCGTGAAGCTGGCCGGCGACAACATCCCGGTCTTCGCCCGGATGCTGGCGATCGTCGACGCCTACGACTCGATGACCACCGACCACGTCTACCGCCCCGCGAAGTCGCGTGAGCGGGCGCTCTCTGAACTCTTCGAGTGCGCCGGCCGCCAGTTCGACCCCGGCTTGGTGTCGAGCTTCGCCGAGCACTTCGAACGCGATCAGCGTGCCCTGGAAGAGGACGTCGCCAAGCGGTGGGTCTCCGCTCACCAAGCCGACGCCCTGCCCTGGGACCCGACCGTTCACAGTGAAGACGATGGCGCCGACGGCGATCAGGGCCCGGTTGGCAAGCAGTTGTTCGAGCAGAAGCTGATCGACAACATGCACGACGGCGTCGTCTTCGTTGACGCTCAGAACCGAATTCTGCTCTGGAACACCGGGGCCGAACGGCTGACCGGCGTTGCTTCCGGTGCGGCCTTGGGGCAGCAGCTACGCCCCTCGCTGCTCGATATGGCCGACCGCCGCGGCAAACGGCTGCCCGATGAGTCGTGCCCCATCTCACAATCGATCACCACCGGCGTCCAAACCATCGAGAGCATCTCGGTGGTCGGCCGGTCCGGGCACCACGTGGCGGTGGACCTGCACACCATCCCGGTCCGCTCCGGCGACGGCGTCACTCAAGGCGCGACGGTGCTGCTGCACGACGCGTCCAGCGAGGCGTCGCTGCAGGAGAAGTGCCAAGCGTTGCATGCCGAGATGACGAAGGACCCGCTCACCCAAGTGGCCAACCGGGCCGAGTTCGACCGGATGCTGGCCGCCTTTGTCGACGCCCACACCGAAACCGGTCTGCCGTGCAGCCTCATCATGGCGGACATCGACCACTTCAAGAGCATCAACGACACCTACGGACACCAAGCCGGTGACGAGGTGATTGTTTCCTTCGCGTCGCTGCTGAAGAACAAATGCCGGGCCGGCGACTTGGTGGCCCGCTACGGCGGCGAGGAGTTCGCCGTGCTCTGTGCCGATTGCAACAACGCCGGCGCCGCCCGCCGAGGCGAAGAGCTCCGCAAGGCGCTCTCAGAACTCCAGCACGTGGAGCTGGGCAACAAATCGATCACCGCCAGCTTTGGCGTTACCGAACTGCAAACGGGTGACACCCCGGAGACCATGCTCCGCCGTGCCGACCGCGCGCTGCTGATGGCGAAAGACCAAGGCCGCAATCAGGTCATTCAATTGGGAGATGGCATGAACGAGCAGACAACCAAGAAGAGCTGGTGGCCGTTCGCCTCGTTCCGTGGCCGCACGCTTGTCGACACGAAGCTCGTGACCAACGTTCCGCTTGAGATCGCCATTCAAAAGCTCCGCGGCTTCATTGCCGACCAAGACGCAAAGATCCTCCGCACCGCCGAGAACGAGATCCGCCTAGAGGTGACGGACAGGATTCGCAACCGCCGCAAGGGCGACCGGTCGGTGACCTTCGTTATCGAGGTGAAGCTGAGCCAAGAGCATGAGGAACGCACCAACACGTCGGGTCTCGCGGCAGGCGCCTACGTGCAGACAAACCTTGCCGTGACAATCCGGCCCCGGCGCGACCGCGATCGCCGCCGTGGTCTGGCTGCCGACCGGGCGCGGTTAATGCTCGGCAGCCTGAAGTCTTACCTGATGGCCCGCGAGCCCTCCGAAGCCGAGCCGGTGACCGCCTAGCCATGCCCGATCACCAATCCCACCCGCAACTCAAGCTCGGTCGCTCGACCCGTAGCCGCAGGCACGAAGCCCTGCATGCTGCCCGCAAGTGGCTGGAGGCCGAGGCGCAGCGCGAGCCCGCGGGCAGCGACTTGTCCGCCGTGGATCAGGCCTTCGCCACGTGGCCCGCTGCGTCCGTTAAGGCCGATGGCGCCGCGGCGGAGACGGTTGGCCAAGCCACTGCTGACATTGTGGACCAGCTTGACCTGCAGTTGCGGCAGCTCGAAGAGCAACGCCGCCACCTCTCCGCGTTGCTGGGACAGGTTTCCCAGTAGCGGTTCTTCGCCGCCGGTAATCTCCCGCGCGTTCTCTGTCGGCGGCTTGCCGTAGGCTTCGCTCGCGCCTACAACGGCACACCTGCGGCAACAACGATTGCGACGGCCAGTTCGTGTCGATCGCGCCCGCCGCTTTCGCCCTCCCGCCGACCACCCGTACGCCCGCGAGGAACCATCCGTGGCCTACACGCTGCCCGACCTCCCCTACTCGTTTGACGCCCTTGAGCCGCACATCGACGCGGCGACCATGGAGATCCACCA
>JBCDJN010000212.1:0-3547 GCA_039414355.1 Planctomycetota bacterium
CTAACAGCGCTAACAGGATCAAGAATACCAGCGGCGCCACCAGCGAAAACTCACCCGCCGTCGCCCCGCGACGGTCGGCGGGGCGCTGCTGGCGTGGGCGGCATTGGTGGCGGATTGGCATGGTTTCGCTGCCGGTCGTTCGGCCGCGGCTGGCGCCGACGGCTAAAGGTCGTTCTCGAGACTCCAAACTCACTCGGTAATCAGCACGGGCAGCGTTCGGGCGATCTCGCGGAACACCTCGGTCAGGTCGCCGGCGGTGTCAGCGTGGAAGTGCTTGCCGCCGGTGATGTCCGCCGTCGCCCGCATGCGGGACTGGTCGGCGCCGGCGCTGAACGTGACCGTGTGAACGGTGAAGTCGCGATCCCGCGCCTGCTGAGCGATCACCACCGGCTCAACGCCCGTGTTGTGGATGCCGTCGGTCATCAGCACGATGGTCTTCACAGCAAAGGGCCGGGCGTTGGGCCCTTCGAGCGCCTGGATGCCGCGGCGGAGGCCTTCGCCAATCGCCGTGCTGCCGCCAATGCCCACACGGACAAAGTCGGCCATCGCCTGCGACGTGCCGGCGTAGTTGAACGTGAGCTGCTGGCGGATGTCGGCCATGGGGTAGCTGAATCGCCGGCCGCGGCCGCAGTTGCGGGTGACATTGCTGCTGTAACTTGCGAGCGCGAGCTGCTCGCGCGGGAAGGTCAGCTCAAGCTCGGCGATGAACGCGTCGACCGCGTTGGCGAGCGCGACGAATCGGGTGCGATTGGATAGCGGCCCGCAGTTCTGCCCGTTGCGATCGCCGAGGGTGAACAGGTCGAGCCCCATCGATCCGGAGCGGTCGATCACCAGGCAGATGTCGCGGTCGAGCATGGTGCTCGTCGCCGACTGGGTCGGCTCAAACGTATTGACGCCCAGCAGCCGACCGAAGAACAGCGGCACCGGCCCATCGGGCGAACCCGCGGTGCGGCGGCCGTCCACGTGCACCGCGTTGATCGGTGTCGAGGCGTCGCGGAAGGCGAACCGTGCCGACGGGTTCGGCTGCGCGGAATTGCCGAACTGCACGTCAGCGGGGGCGAGCCCCAACGCGCGGCCGCCGACGTTGTTGCGGCTCGCGGCGTCGATGGCGGCGGCTCGGGCCAACGCCTGGTCTTGCTCCATGGAGAGCGTCTTAGCGCCGGCGCGCGAGGCGGCGTCGGTGGCTGTTCGCAGCTCGGTCCGCACCAACTGCATCCAAGCCACATCAATCGCAAACGCGGCCAGCAACGCAAACACCGGCAGGATGACCGCCACCAACACCAGGATGGCGCCGCGGCGGTCTGGTCTTCGGCGTTGGTTCGAACGGGCCATGCTGGTTGGGGCTGGGGGCTGGTGGCTAGGGAGTTCTGTCTTTCTTCGCTAATGGCCAATGGCCAATCGCCAAGAGCCTTCTCAAATCTCTTTCATCATCGTGGCGGCCGACGTCAGCGTTCTTCCTTGGAAGAACCGCAGCGGGATCACTCCGTTGCTATTGGTCGGCGCCGAAATGGTAATGGTCATGTACTCGCCCTCGGGCACGCGCGTGATGTCGGCGGGCGTGATGTCGATGTTGGCCCCCTGCACACGCCGGTCGGCGAGGATGCCCTCGCAGATCCGCCGGACATCGGCCGAGGTGGCGTTGGGCGCCACCGCGGTGTGGACGCCCTCGTAGGCGGCGCACGCCAGCGACTGCTTGAGGAAGATCATCGTGCACGTCTCGATCATCCCGAGCAGCAGCAGCACCAGCACCGGCAGGCAGACGGCAAACTCGGTGGCGGCAACGCCGCGGCGGGCGTCGGTCCGTCGACGGTTTGATCGTTGCGACATGGAGAAGTTGCGTGGGGAAGAGAGAAACTAGCAGCCTACGAGCCAACCCAAGCCGCGAGGGGCTACTCCGCTTTGCCGTCACGCTGCGTCTCGCAGAGGGCGAGTCGCTCAACAACACGGTTGAAATCGGCGGCTAGGTCCTTCCAGAAATCGGCGCCGCGGAACTCCACCGGCCCGGGCGTTTCTCCCTCGGCCAGCGACCGCGTCACCTGCCGCAGCCGGTGCACGGGGCCGGTAAACCGATGGCTGAGCTTGATTGCGTCGTAGATGAAAATCGGCGCCAGGCAGCCCAGCACCAGCAGCAGCGGGCCGTACGTCCACCATGCATCGGCGAGCGTCTCGCTCAGCGGCGCGAACGGGTCGCTCATCCACCGCAGCGCCAGCGATAGCACCACGGCCACGGCCAGAAACAGACACCACTGTGCCACGAGGCGTCGAGCCAAGGCGCCCTGCACCTCGTGATCAACGTGAACCTTCTGCCGTCGTTTCTTGCTCACGGGACCTGTCCCCTTGTGACCCAAGCCTGAGGAGTGCCCGAACCGCGGGCCTGTGGCGTGCGTTGGAATACTGAAACGCTAGCTCACACCCCGGTCGGCGGCGGCCGGAGCTGCGCGTAGACCGGGGATAAGCGGCGCCGGCAGGCCTGTCTTGACCGATTGTGCAGGTCGCAATAAGCTTTTTCGTGCGTAGTAGTTGCGCAAATTCTCCGGCTTTGCCAGGGGCGGAGCCGGCCGCTTTGGAACTCGCGTTCTCGGCCAAACCACTTCGGCCAAGGCCCTCACCCGGCCGGTCCCTGCCGGTTGGGCGCCGCCTGGGCCGCTCCGCACCCGGCGCCGCCGGCCGCGCCGGAGCGTGAGATCGAACCGTTACGACGTAGCACAGCGACCCCTTAAGACGACGATGGAAATCCTCGAACGCATTTGGGAAACCCTCGGCGCGCTCATCAACGGCGTGCTGGGCGGCATCACGCGGGGCGTGACCGGCATCTTCGGCTCGGCCAACGCCCGGTTCCTCCGCAAGCTGCAGCCCAAGGTCGACGCGATCAACGCCCTCGCCTCAAAGTACGAGGCGATGAGCGACGACGAACTGCGCGATCAAACGCAGCTCTTCCGCGACCGCCTGGCCAAGGGCGAAACGCTGGACGACCTGCTGGTCGAGGCGTTCGCCGTGTGCCGCGAGGCGGGCCGGCGGTACATGAGCATGCGCCACTACGACGTGCAGCTCATGGGCGGCATGATCCTGCACGAGGGGAACATCGCCGAGATGGTCACCGGCGAGGGCAAGACCCTCACCGCCACGCTGCCGGCGTACCTGAACGCGCTGGGCGGCAGCGTCCACGTGATCACCGTCAACGACTACCTGGCCCGCCGAGACATGGAGTGGATGGGCCCGCTGTTCACCAACCTGGGCCTGACCGTGGGCGCCATCTACTCCGGCATGGAGCCGGACGAGCGGCAAAGCGCCTACTCCTGCGACATCACCTACGGCACCAACAACGAGTTCGGCTTCGACTACCTGCGTGACAACATGCGCCGCGCGGCCCGCGACGACGAGAAGTTCTCCAAGCAGCAGCAGCAGGCCCAGGGCCCGCTCAACTACGCCATCATCGACGAGGTCGACAACATCCTCATCGACGAGGCGCGAACGCCGCTCATCATCTCCGGCCCCGCCGAAGACGACATCACCAAGTACCAGCGGGCCGACAAGGTGGCCCGCGGGC
>JBCDJN010000213.1:0-3542 GCA_039414355.1 Planctomycetota bacterium
CCCGCACTCGCCAATTCGCCCGCCCGCCCCGCCCTCACCAGGTCCCGCCGCATGTTAGCTCTTCCCCAAAGCTGGCAGTCGCTCGCCTTCCCTGACCAAAGCCTCTTCGATCCGCGGATGGTGCTGGCGACAACCGGCGCGGTGATGTTGCTGGCTGGGGTCGTGGCGGGCGATCCGGTGATGGTTGGCGGCGGCGCCGCTGGGCTGTGCCTGCTGCCGGTTGCCATCGAGCAGTACGCCGCAGGGCACGATGAGCCAAGCTGGCGACTGGCGAGCCGGCTGCTGCGGTCTGCGGGCGCCTACGGCATCGCTGGGACGCAGCCGCCGCCGGCGCCCAAGCCGTCGGATCCCTCCAACAAGCCGTCGCCGCCGGGGTCGGATAAACGCCCTGAGGATGAGGAGGCGAACCAGCCCGATAAACCGACCAATCGCCTGCCGCCTCAGCCTGTCGAACCGCCCGGCACGACGGCGGAGTTCTTGAACTCCATAGTGCGGACCGGGCGTTACGCGCTGCTGCTGCGTGAGGAGACCGCCGGCTGCCTGTCGGCGACCGAGCTTGATTACCTGCAGCAGGTGCTGGATCAGAAGATGGCGCTGGTCCCCGCCGGCCCGGTGCTGGTTGGCATGACCGCCGAGCAGGTCTCGCTGGGGCAGGCCCCAAGCGGCCTGGGGGCCGGCGACGCCGGCCGCCTAACCACCGGCGAGTACTACCTCGATCGCCTGTGCGTCACGAACGCGGACTTCAAGCACTTTGTCGACGCGGGCGGCTACCAACAAGCGAACCACTGGACCGAGGCCGGGCAGGCGGCGCTATTCGAGTTCGTGGACCAAACCGGTCGGCCCGGCCCACGGTGGTGGGTCGACGGGTGCTTCGACGAGCACGCGGCTGAGCTCCCGGTGGTGGGGGTCTGCTGGCACGAGGCGGTTGCCTACGCCCGGTGGGCTGGCAAGCGGCTGCCCACCGATGCGGAGTGGACCAAGGCCGCCGCGTCGCCCGTGGCGTCGGCAACCGGCGACGTGAAGCAGCGTCGTTACCCGTGGGGCGAGTCGTTCGACGCGCAGCGCGCCAACCTCTGGGCGGCGGGCTTCGGCGGCCCGGCGCCCGTTGACGCCTTCGCGATCGGCGACACCGTCGGCGGGCTCCGCCAGATGATCGGCAACACCTGGGAGTGGGTCGCCGACACGCTCGACGCGGTGACCCCCGTCGCCGTGGAGTTCCCGGACACGCTGCAAACCATCCGCGGCGGAGCGTTCAACACGTACTTCGAGAACCAAGCCACCAGCCACTTCCAAAGCGCGGAGCCGCCGCTGTCTCGCCGCGACAACATTGGAATCCGCCTGGCCTTGGACGTTCAGGGAATCGGAGACATGAGCTGCGGAGACGAAGCCACTGGCAACCTCCAAACCGGTCCATGAGCCCGCCTTCCCTCGGCAAGACGACCTGTCCGTCCCGGCTCTGAAACGCACCTCAACCCACCCGGCAACCATGCCACGCCCTAATCCCCAACAGCCGCTGCTCGCCCCGCCCGGGTATTCGGGCCCGCTCGACTGCTTGGTCTGCGGCGGCGGCAACCGCGAGACTTCGGACCGCTGTCGATCGTGCGCGGCGCCGCTGGAGCTCGCTCGCCAAGCCGCCACCGCCAAGCGCGCCCCACACCTGGTTGCGGTGCTCGGCGCGGCGAGCGCTGGCAAGACGAGTTATCTGGGCATGGCGATGGACATGCTCACCCGCCGCGTTGGCGGGCTGCGGGCCGAACCCAAGGGGGCGCTCTCCATCGCCCTGCAGGAACGGGCGACCACCGCCTTGGCGTCCGGCGTGTTCCCAGAAAAAACGGGCGCCGCGGCCGAACAGTGGGACTGGACCGCGTGTCGTGTTGAATGCCGCCGACGGAGACGCTCCGTCGACCTGGTCTTCGCCGACCCCTCGGGCGACGCCTGGGAAGAGCAGGCGAACTCCCCGAGCGCTTCACCGGCGCTCGGCGGGCTGCTCGAGCGTTCGGCCGCCGCGATCGTGCTGATCGACGCCCAGCAGCTCCGCGCGGGCGACCACACCGGCGAGTTCGCGTTGCTCAAGCTGCTGACTCAACTGCCGCAGCGAACGCCCAAGCGTTGGCCGCTGGCATTGGTGCTCACAAAGGCAGACGGCTGCTCGATCGGCGACTCGGGCGCCGAGGCGTTTGCGGCTTCGCACGCCGAAGCCCTGCTGACCGCCTGCCGCACCCGCCGGCCCGACACGCGGGTCTTCGCCGCCCAGGTTGCGGGCGGCGCGGCCACGCGGCGGATCTCCGGGTCACGCGGCGCCGTGCCGCTGCGAACGGAGCCACGCGGCGTGGTGGAGCCAATCGGCTGGCTGCTGGAACGCCTGCCGTGAGAACCTGATGCACCTCAATTGACGCGCACCCGCGCCGAGCAAGCAAGATGCCTGCACCAATAACGCGAAAACCCCGTAACCGACCACCCCGCGCCACCGCGGCCGAGCTGCAAGTCTATTCACCCGGTGGGCGCGTGATCGCGTCGGACGAACTCGAACTGCTCGAAGAGCTGGACGACACGGTCTTCGCCGCGCTCGCCGGTGACGCCGAGGCGCTCGATCGCGTGAAGAGCCTCTGGCGCCGCTCAAGGCGACGCGCCGCGGCGGACGCGCTGGAAGAGTCGCGCCGGCAGTACGTCCGGCGGGCCGAGTGCGTGCAGCGCTGCTACTGCTGCTCGCCGCGCGAGCACCTGGCGCCGTCGTTCGCCGCGGCCGAGATTCTTGAGCTAGTCGAAGACGCCGACTGAGCGTCTAGAACTCGGCGTTGCCGGGCGTTCGCGGGAACGGGATCACGTCGCGGATGTTGGCCATGCCGGTCACGTACTGCACCATCCGCTCAAGCCCAAGTCCGAAGCCGGAGTGCGGCACGCTGCCGTAGCGCCGCAGGTCGAGGTACCACCAGTAGTCCTCGGCGCCCAGGCCCTGCTCCGCCATGCGGGCGGTGAGCACGTCGAGCCGGTCTTCGCGCTGGCTGCCGCCGATGATCTCACCCACGCCCGGCACCAGCACGTCCATCGCCCGCACGGTGCGGCGGTCGGCTGGCTCGTCGTCGTTCACCCGCATGTAGAACGGTTTGATCGTCGCCGGGTAGTCGTACAGGATCACCGGGCAGCCGTAGTGCTTCTCGGTGAGGAACCGCTCGTGCTCGGCCTGCAGGTCGTGGCCCCATGAGACGGGATACTCAAACTCCTGCCCGCTGCCGGTGAGCACATCAATCGCCTCGGTGTACGGCACCCGGCGGAACTCGCCGGCGGTGATCTTCTCGAGCCGGTCGAAGACTTCTTTGTCGATGCGGTCGTGCATGAGCTGCATGTCCTCGCCGCAACTGGCGAGCACATCGGCGACGATCCGCTTGAGCAGCCGCTCCGCCAGATCCATGTTGTCCGGCAGCTCGAAGAACGCCGCCTCGGGCTCCACCATCCAGAACTCGGCGAGGTGGCGGCTGGTGTTGCTGTTCTCCGCGCGGAACGTTGGGCCGAACGTGTAGACCTTGCCGAGCGCCGACGCGAAG
>JBCDJN010000214.1:0-3388 GCA_039414355.1 Planctomycetota bacterium
CTGGGGGCTGGGGCGGGCGGCGGCGTTGAGGCGGCTGGCGCCGGGGCAGGAGCGGGTGGCGTTTCGGCAGCCGGGGCCGGAGCGTGCGGCGGCGTTGGAGCGGCGGGAGCGGGCTCGGCCGCGGGCGCCGCGGCGGCGGCGCCGTTGGTGGCCTCGATCTCGAAGATCGCTGCGCCCACCTCCACGGTGTCGCCCTCGGCGATGAGCACCTTGGTGATGGTCCCCGCCGACGGGCTCGGCACCGGCACGGTCGCCTTGTCGGTCTCGATCTCGATCAGGTCCTGATCGGCGTCAATCGCATCGCCCTCGCCCACGAGGATCGCCAGGACGTCGCCCGACTCGATGTTCTCGCCCAGACTCGGCAGCTTGATTTCGGTTGGCATGGGTGGCTCTTGTCGGCAGCTAGAGACCGTTGCGGTGAACGGTCCGAGGTTGGATCTTCGTTGGTCTCAGCGGTCGCCTTGTGGCTTCGGCGGCTCAGGATTCTCGATTCAGTATCCGGCCCAGCTTGCGGATCGCCCGACCGGGGATCGTCGCCACGCCGCCGTCCTTGACGCAGCAATACGGCTGGTGAACCCAGTGAACTCCACGCGCCACAGGCTCCTCGGTCTCGCGTCGGAAAATCGATGTCTTGGTCATCGTCGCCGCGATACTCCAGCGGTCGGTTTCCTCGTGCAGGAAGTCTCGCAGGATGCCTCCGCTTGGGATCTGCGTATCGTCAACGATCACGCAGCCCCCGGCTTTCACGCTGTCTGCGGTGTAGTACCAGTCGATCACCGGCGCCGGAAAGGCGTGGTCGCCATCCACGATCACCAGGTCCAGGGGGCCCGCATCGAACCCGGGGAGCAAGTCCTGGGAAAAGCCGGCCTGGAAGTCCACGTGATCGGTCGGCAGCCCATGATCGCCGCACCACTGAGCGATCAGTTTGTGCTCCTCGGGATCGGGTGAAAAGGTGGCGACGCTCGAACAGGTGGCCGCTAGCACCACCGTTGAGTATCCGCAGCCGGTCTCTAGGGCCCTGGCGTCGGACGGGAGATTGTCGATCAGCCACTCCAGGACTTCGTAGTTGATCTGGAAGTTCTGCGAACCGGCGGGTTCACCCGTGGTGTAAGTGCGGTGGAACTTCGGCTCCTCCGCACGCAAAGCCGCGAGCAAGTCGCGGGGCGAAGCTTGGCTGCTCATGTCGGCCTCGTGTCGCGGCGGGTGAGATGATGATTGGGTAGAGCCGTAAGTAAGTGATGCTTCTTTACGGTAAGGGGATCGGTGGGATCAGCGGAGATAAGGGGATGGTCTGCTGACACTGCTCACCGCTCGAGTCACGATGCGGCGGTCGCCGCCGGCGCCTAGCGGAGTGCCGACTGGAGCGGGGAAGGTCATCCCCACATCCCCAATCGTATCCCTCTCATCCCCCTACCGTAATCAAGCGTAGAGCGCCGAAACCTTCTCCGGGTCGACGCCGAGCTCCTGGATCGCCCTGGCGACGCAGGCGCCGTCGCAGTGGCCGTCTTTCATGAGCTTGTACAGGGTGGCGACCGTGACGCACTCCGCGTCCACCTCGAAGTGCCGGCGGAGGTTCGGGCGGCTCTCGCTGCGGCCCATGCCGTCGGTGCCGAGGCAGAACATGCCATTCGGCGCCCACGGCGCGAGCTGCTCGCTCAGGGCCCGCATGTAGTCGCTGGCGGCGATGATCGGCCCCTCGGTCCCTTCCATCTGCTGCTGGAAGTACCCCTTCTTCGGCTCCTGATCCGGGTGGAGCATGTTCCACCGCTCGCACTCCTGGGCGTCGCGGCGGAGCTCAGTGTAGCTGGTCACGCTCCAGACGTCGGAGGAGATGTTGTACTTCTCGGCCAGGATCTGCTGCGCCTTCAGCACGCCGTGCAAGATGCTGCCCGAGCCGAAGAGTTGCACCCGGCGCTGACTGTTCTCGGCGTCCACGCTCTTCAGCTTGTACATGCCACGGACGATTCCTTCTTCGACACCCTCGGGCATCGCCGGCATCATCACGTTCTCGTTTTCAAGCATCAGGTAGTAGATGCAGGTCTCGTTCTCCACGTACATCTTGTGCAGGCCGTGGAAGATGATGACGGCCGTCTCGTAGTTGTACGCGGGGTCGTACGCGCGGACGGTGGGGAACGCCATGGCGTTGACCAGTGAGTGGCCGTCCTGGTGCTGCAAGCCCTCGCCGTTAAGCGTGGTGCGGCCGGCGGTGCCGCCCAAGAGGAAGCCCTTGGCCCGCATGTCGGCGGCGGCCCAGATGAGGTCGCCGATCCGCTGGAAGCCGAACATGCTGTAGTAGATGTACATGGGGATCATGTTCACGCCGTGGCTGGCGTAGGCGGTGCCGGCGGCGTTGAAGCTGCTCATGCTGCCCGCCTCGGTGATCCCCTCTTCCAGCAGCTGGCCGTCTTTCGCTTCCTTATAGAAGGCGGCCTGGCCGGAATCGACCGGCTCGTAGAGCTGGCCCGCGTGGGCGTAGATGCCCACCTGGCGAAAGATGCCCTCCATGCCGAACGTCCGCGACTCGTCGGGCACGATCGGCACGATCCGCTTGCCGATCTTCTTGTCGCGAAGCAGGTCGGTGAGGAGGCGGACGAAGCCCATCGTCGTGGACATCTCCTTGCCCTCGCCCTTGCTCACCAGCTTGGCATCGACCGTCTTCTTGTAGTCGGCAAGCGTCGGCACCTCGAAGTCTGCCTCGGCCTCTTTTCGACACGGCACGGACCCGCCAAGCGCCTCACGGCGCTCGCGGAGGTACTTCATCTCGGGGCTGTCTTCGGGCGGGCGGTAGAACGGCGCCTCGGCAACGCGCTCGTTGGAGATGGGGATACCGAACCGCGTGCGGAACTCGATCAGCTCTTCTTCGTTGAGCTTCTTGTTGTTGTGCGTGGGGTTGCGGCCCTCGCCCGCCTCGCCCAGGCCGTAGCCCTTGATCGTCTTGGCGAGGATCACGGTCGGCTTGCCGTTCTTGAGCGTCACCGCCTTCTGGTAAGCGGCGAAGACCTTCTCCGGGTCGTGGCCGCCGCGGCGGAGGCTTTCCAGCTTCTGGTCGGAGAGGTTCTTCACGCGCTCCAGCAGGTCGGGGTACTTGCCGAAGAACTTGCTGCGGATGTACTCGCCGCCGGCGACGACGTACTTCTGGTACTCGCCGTCGACGACTTCCATCATGCGGCGGGCGAGCAGGCCGTCTTCGTCGGACTCGATCATCGGGTCCCAGTCGCTGCCCCAGATGACCTTGATCACGTTCCAGCCGGCGCCGCGGAAGGTGCCTTCCAGCTCCTGGATGATCTTGCCGTTGCCGCGCACCGGACCGTCGAGCCGCTGCAGGTTGCAGTTGATGACAAAGATCAGGTTGTCCAGGTGCTCACGGCTGGCGAGCGTAATGGCGCCC
>JBCDJN010000215.1:0-3376 GCA_039414355.1 Planctomycetota bacterium
CTCTTCAACGCCGTCCTCACGCGACAAGGCGCCGTTGTCGATACGCCCTTCAATACTGAGCAGCGTTGCGAAGGCACCATCGGGGCCAAAATCCATGGCCTTCACACGTTCAAACCCGGTCGCGTAACGCGGTGCACCAACTGGCGGACGCTGTACTCACGCTCGTCGGAGCCGACTTCGCCATAGAAGTACTTGCTGCAGATGACGTTCGTGGCGAGCTGGCTCCAGAAGTCGGGCACTTCGCAGTTGGTCTGCTCGAAAAGCACTTCGCCCTTCTCGCCCTTGATCTGCGAGGTCCGGACCTCCCAATTGACCGTGTCGAACGGGTCGGCCACGCCGCCTTCGCCATCGGCGGGCGGGCAGAACTCCGCATCGACCTTCAGCCGGCCGTGAAACTTCTTGGCGGGTCGCTCGCTATTGGAATCGCCGCCGCTTGGGGCAGCGGTGGAGGTTGAGGTTTCGCGCAAGCGATCAGCGGTAGCCATGACGGTCTCCTGCATGGACGTGTAGAAGGGCATCCCTACCAATATTCGATGAACATGCGTTCATCGCTAGTGCAGTGTCTTAGGTCGGCCTTCGTAGCCCGTCGACCGCACTAGATATGGGAGCCATCGGCTCCAAAGCCCGCAGAACGGGTGATTATCCGCTCAAAAAGGCACAATATATTGTAGTCGATGCCCGTCGGAATACAACATTTTGGCCTTCGGTCGGCGAATCATACTGCTTTCGAATCGGCCGTCAATGCAATTTCTAGTATTTCGTAAGTTGCTAGCACACAACAGCTTGTGGGTTTATCGGCCTGTTGAGCTCGCGCTCTGTGAAGGCTGCGCTAAGGCGGTAAGCCTTTTTCCAGAAGTGACTTACGAGATTCCGTGCCCGTGGAGAACACTTATCAACATTCTTCAGCGAGATCTAACCACGCCTAGCCAGCCCTCGCAGGCGTAATCCGCGTCGCACCAATAGTCGTAAGTTGCTACGTTTCGAGCCGTCCTGGTCGACACCATTCCTCGGTTGGAGATCCGAACGGCCAATGCGTTGCGTAGTCCCCCGATTCTTCGCGGCCACGTTGGCTTTCGGCCTTGGTGCGGGATTGTGCTCCGGACAGGTCAGCGACTCTCACGGGCTCTCGGCTGCCGCCGACGCGGAACTGCCCGCCGAAGACGCACTCGGCGCCAAGAGAGCGACGGGGCGGACCGGCACCTACGCCGACGCCCACGGTGGCACCAACCCCTCAGCCGGTGGCGCTACGTTCGGTTGGTTGGCTTACCTACCGAAATACAAGGGGCTGACCTCGGCGCGGTTTGGCATCGGGGTCCTCGGCGCTGACAGCATCCGTCTGTTCGACAGTGATGGTGTGCTCTCGCTCGGCGGCGAGCTCGGCGTCCGATTGCAGGCGCCTTCGCGTCTGGCCCCGTTTGTGGGGCTCGGCGGTTACACGGGCTGGGCCGGAGGCGGGCCCGATGAAGAAGACTCGAGCGATCCCCCAGGTGGAGACGCCGACGGACTCGGCCGGAGCGACCACCGGTTGCTCAGTGCGGTATACCCCGAGGTGGGCGTGCACACTTGGCTAACGCCGAACTGGAGGCTCACGGCCATGGCCCGCCATTACGAGGCCTTCACCGGCGTCGACTCGCAGGACTACCAGACGTTTGGCTTCAGCCTTGCTTACCTCCGACCCACCGGCGGCAGAGCGAAACCAAAAGTTAAGCCCGCGAAACAGGTGGCCAGCAATCCCGAGGCGGCCGCAACCGCGGCGTCAGAAGCGACGACGCCCCAACACGAGGCCATCGAGCCTTCGCCTAGTCAGGATAAGTTGACCGATGCAATGCCGGTCGTGGCCCAAACCCCGCCGCCTATCGAGCAGCCCGCGGCGCTTCCGGCGCCAGCGGAGACCTCAGTCTCAGCGTCGGGTGACGTGGATTACCAGCTGCTTCGGCACTGGCCGGAGGAGCCGGACGACGGAGGCCACAGCCACCTCGGCCTTTGAACGAAGAGAAGCGTCTGCTGTCCGTCAGCCGGTACTCAGCCCGCGATCGCCTTGATCACCACCTTGGTGAACATCTTGCGGTGGCCGGTGTGGCGGCGGCTATTCTTGCGGCGTCGGATTTTGACGACGTCAATCTTCTTGCCCTGGGTCGTGCCTAGGACTTCGGCCGTCACCGAGGCGCCCTCGACGGTCGGCGAGCCGAGCTTCACTTCGCCCGCGGCGTCGCCCTCGCCGGGCGTGCTGACGGCCAGGACCCGGTCGAAAGTGACCGTTTCACCCGCCGGCAGGTCGCGGTAGTCGATTTCGACCCGCTGACCTTCTTCCACTTTGTATTGCCGCCCGCCGTCTACGATGATCGCGTACATGCTACCGAACCTGTGGCCAGCTTCCCCGAGAGAATCCTAGAAGATAGCGACGCCCATCCGCCCTGTCTACCGGCCCCGGCTCCCATTCGCGGGCCTGACCGCGCGAAATCCGGGTTTTCTCCGCCCCATTCGCAGTGGCTTGACGAAAGACTACATGGCACGGGAAAGGATACGGCAGCCTAACCCACCTTGCACTCTGCAAACCGGCTGCCCCGCGTTCCGCCTGTTGGCCGTTTCTCTCTCCCCAACGCCCCGGCACGGCCGCGGCGGATCAACCCGGAGTACGCGACATGAAGGCCCAAGACCAAGAGGTAATCAATCTGACGGATGTGTTCGTGATCCTCGACAAGGGGATCCGGTTCAAGCGAGGCAACACCCAGTGGGCGCGGTGGCAGGTCCACTCAACAGCCGGCGGCAAGACCAAGTACGTTGGGGGCCGCACAGGCAAGTCTTCAGGTCGGCGTGACCGCTGCCACCTTCAGCTGTACGGAACGGCGAAGGCGATCTTCGAACTGTGGCTCACCGATTCGCCCCCTCCGTGCCAGCCCACGAAGAAGCACGATGCCCGGGTGATTGAAGGCACGTACTTCCGGGGTGACTTGACGCCACGCAACGGCGGCGGCCGCCGCACGATTGTGATCAAGCGGGTCGGCGACGAATGGAAGATCGGGTCGAAGTCGTCCGCCGCGCCACCGAGCCCGCTCAAGGATGGCTGCAAGAAGAAGAGAAAGCCCTGCAAGACTAAGGAGAAGGATCCCTGCAAGAAGAAGTGCCGCAACGACAAGAAGGATCGTGGTCGGGAGAAGAATACGAGGGACCGAGACCGCAACGAGAAGGCAAAGCCGGGTCGCGGCCGCGCCGGGCGTGACCAGAACAGCCGGACCGATCGCGGTCATGCTGGCGCCACGGCCAAGCGGCGTTGATCGCGTAGCCGGTGGAGTTCACGGAGTTGATGGTTGGGCGCCTCTAGCGTGAGTGGCGCCCAACACTTTTGCGGCCGTCCAAAACGCGGTGGGCAGCAGCC
>JBCDJN010000216.1:0-3195 GCA_039414355.1 Planctomycetota bacterium
CTGCAAGGCGCCGCCGGCGGCGGCGATCTCGACCGTGATGCCGAGGTCCGACACCCGTCCCTCGCGGCACGCCGCGAGCGCCGCGGCCACGTGCTGGAAGTCCGTGCGGGCGTCTCCGTGGATGACCACTTGCAGGTCGTCGCTGTGGGCGGTCAGTTCGGCGAGGCGGGCGGTCAGCTCGGCGAGCCCAACCGTTTGCCCGTCGAGTTCCACGTGGCCGTCCTCGAACACGGACACCGTCCGGGGCTCGGGCGGTGGGGCCGAGTCGCCGGCCGCCGCGGCGGTTGGGAGCTGCAGGTCGATGCTCCGCTCCGCTTCGGTGAACTTGGTCGCGACCATGAAGAAGATGACCAGCAGAAAAACGACGTCGATCATCGGCGTCAGGTTGATGGCGGTCGGGTCGTCGGCGGTCGTCTTGAGGGGCATGTCGCGGGCCGCTTGCTGGTGGTTCGCCGGGGTGTTCGACCGAGGCGGCGCGGCGGCTCAGGCCGCTTTTTTCCGGCCCGACGCCTTACGTTCTTGAATCGCTTCGGCGGAGATCAGGTGCACGAGCTCTTGCCCGTGGCGGTCGATCTCCATGATCAGGGCGTCGACGCGGCCCACGAAGTAGAGGTACAGGATCAACGCGGGGATCGCCACCGAAAGCCCCGACGCGGTTGAGAGCAACGCCTCGCCGATGCCGCCGGCGAGCAGCTCGGGGCGACCCATCGCCGAGTCGCCGGCGATGGCGTCGAAAGCCGCCATCATCCCCCAAACCGTGCCCAAGAGCCCCAGCAAGGGGCAGACCTGCGCAACGCCGTTGATCACCCGCAGGTTCCGCCGGAGCGAGTAAGCGGTCCGCTCGCCCTCGTCGAGGATCGCCTGCTCCACTTCAACCGCCGATTTGCCCCAGCGTTGGATGCCGGCGCGCAAGACGCGGGCGATGTGGCTGGTGTTCTCTTCGCACAGGATCAACGCCCCCTCGCGGGTTTCGCCCTCGCGGATCTGCGACAGGACGCACTTTACAAACGGACCCGGGACCACGCCGCCACGCCGCAGGGCGACAAAACGTTCAAGGGCGACGACCATCATCACCAGCGAAGCGACCAGGATCGGCGCCAGGGAGAGCCCGCCCTGCATCAGGACATCGAAGAGGCTGCGGGCTTCGGAAGGGCGGGCCGCTTCAAGCGGAGCCGCCGACTGCGCCGCCGCCACCGACGCGACGACCATCAACAGGGCCACGGCGAAAAGCGGCCGGGCGAGGTGTTGGATCGAACAAGCCATGAAACGCGGAAACCAGGCCTCTGGAGAAGAAACCTGGTTTCCGAACTCGTCGGTTGTGGTGCTGCGGTCGGCCTCGCGATCCGCATACTCCGAGCCGGCACGCCTCGCTGCAAGGCGGATCCGCTTTCGCTCGCGGTGCTCAGTAATTCGAGCACTCGCCCGGATCGCCCGCAACCATATGCAGGTGGTTGTGGTCGATGTAGAGGACTTCCTGCGCGTCCTCGTCCCGCAGCGTGTGCGGCACGGGCCAGCCGATACGCTTCACGTCTTCGTAGTACACGGTGCACTTGTAGTGGGCGTGGTGCTGCTGGGCCGGGCCGATCAGCGGGTAGACGCGGACCGGGTCGACGTAGTCGGCGATCTTGCACTTGACGATGCGGACGTTGTTGCGGTTGCGCTCCCAGAGCATCGGGATGCCGCCCTGCACGGGCTGCGCAGCCTCGAGGGCGCGCATCACCTCGTCGTCGCTCGGTTCGTCGAGGGCCACCGGCGGGCCACCCGAAGTGACCGGGCCGAGGATCGGCACACGGTCGTACCGCTCCTTGCGCCAGAAATCGTCTTCTTCCTTCTTCTGATAGAAGGGGCTGACCGGCGTTGGGATGGCGGCGATGCCGAGGCTCGGGCCGCCGCTCGTCAGGCCCCAGAAGCAGCCCGTCGAGGTCATGCAGACCGAAGCCATCAGGGTGGCGCCGGCCAGGAGGTGTGTTCGATTCGTTAGGTTCTTGCACGCCATTGCAGAAGGCCTTGCTTGCAGTAGGGGGGCGTTCCCCGGCGCGGCCGGTCGTGGGCGGCGCGGGTCGCTGCTGTTAGGTATCGTGTAACTCTGGGCAGAACTTGCGGATAATTTGGGTTGCGCCGGTTTTTTCCCGATCTCGCCCCCGAACAAGAAAACCCCCGGCGAAGAGTCTCGCCGGGGGTCGTTTCATGTCTGCGTTGGCGCCAGCGTGACTCAGTGCCGCTGGTGGTGGCTGAAGTCGAGGTGCCACCAGCCGTCGTCCCACTCGAGGGCGACCTTGCGCCAACCCAGCGGAACCTGCGGGTACGGGTAGAACGGACCGATGTAAGGCCACGCGGTCGGCGAGTACTGCTTGGGGTACGTTACGGCCGAGTAGTTCGGGTGCGACGCGTAGCTCGGCCAAGCGTAGCCCGGCATGTTGGGGCTGTCGTAGCTGACGCCCTGCGCCCGGCCAGCCGGCGTGTAGCCCCGCGGGGCGCCACCGGCGTACTGAGCCGCGCTGACGTTCCGGTGAGCCGCTTGTTGGATCGGCGCCGGCGTGGTGCGGGCGAACGGCGTCGGCATCTGCCGGCGGCCCGCCTGCTGGCGCCGCGCCGCCATTTGCGTACGCTTGGGCTGGGGCTTCGACACGGTCTTGATCGGCGAAGCCTTCTTGATCGATGGCTTCGGCGACAGCTTCTTGGTCGCCGGCACCTTCAACTGCTTGGGTTCATAAGCGACCGTTTCGGCTTCCGGCTCAGAAGCTTCCGGCTCAGAAGACGTGTCCAGGAGCTTCAGGAGCAGGCCGGTCGACGACTCTTCCGCCGGCGGGGCGGCAGGCTTCGCGACGGTCCGCAGGCTCGGCTTCGCCGGCGCCGGGGCGCTGGCGATCTCTAGCCGATTAATCACGTGGTCGACGCCGTCGACCTTGCTAGCAACTGTCATCGCCTTGGCGGCTTGGTCGCTGTCGGTCACCGAGCCGAGCAGCCAGGCGACGCCATCTTCGAACTTCACGCCGACCCGGTAGTTGGAGAGCTGACCGCTCTCGCGGATCTCGGCGGCAATGCGCTGGGCCATCGCCTGCGGTTCGGCCGATTCGGCCTGCACGCCTGCCGGCCACATCAGCGCGGCCAGCCCAACAACGAGCATCCAATTCTGTGTTCGCATCTCCCCCTCCGGTGTGCGTTTGCTGCGAGGGCGTTCCCGGCCTCCGGCTC
>JBCDJN010000217.1:0-3109 GCA_039414355.1 Planctomycetota bacterium
CCAGCGAGGCGATCCAGCAGGCCCGCGGCGACGTGGCCGACGAGCAGAAGAAGGGCGAGATCCGCGTCGCCAACGCGGAACGTGAGAAGGCGGTCGAGGTGGCCAACGCCACCAAGCTCCGCGAGATCGGCACCCGCGAGGCGGAGCGCGAGCAGGCCGTCCGGCTGGCCGAGCTGCAGAAGGAGCAGACCATCGGCGAGAAGGCCGCCGAGCGTGACCGGGCGGTCGAGGTGGCCAACATGCTCAAGGAGCAGACCGTTGGCGAACGGACCGCCGAGTTCCAGCGTGAGGTGCAGGTTAAGGAAGCCGACCGAGACAAGCGTATCTCCGTGGCCGACGCCAACGCCACGGCCGTTGATGGCGAGAACGTCGCCGAGGCGAAGGTCGCCAAGAGTCAGGCGACGCTCCTGGTCGAACGAGCCGACGCGTACGAACGCGGCGAATCGCGCAAGCGTGAAGCCGAGGCGGCGGTGATCGAGGTGCAGAACCGCGCCATGGCGGCGGCCGCGCTCGCCGAAGCCGAGAAGGTGGAGGCCGAGAAGCGTGCCGAGCTGGAAGCCCCCGCCAAGGCCGAGAAGGCGAAGAAGATCGTCGAGGCGGAAGCCGAAGCCGAGAAGCGGCGCCTAGAAGCCGAGGGCGAGGCGTCCGCCATCTTCGCCAAGCTCGAGGCCGAGGCCCGCGGCCAGTACGAGATCCTGGCCAAGAAGGGCGAAGGCCTCAAGCAGATCGTCGCCGCGTGCGGCGGCGCCCGCGAGGCGTTCCAGCTCATGATGCTTGAGCACCTGGACAACCTGGCCGAGTCGTCCGCCAAGGCGATCAGCAACATCAAGTTCGACAAGGTCGTGGTCTGGGAGAACGGCGGCGGCAAAGACGGCCGCAACAGCACGGCCGAGTTCCTCAACGGCATGGCGGGCACCCTGCCGCCGATGATGAGCGTGCTGAAGGACATCGGCGGCGTCGAGATGCCCGAGGCGCTCGCCAAGCTCACCGGCGCCGAGGAGCCGGCCGATGCATCGCGCAAGCAAAGCGAGAGCAACGGCGCCTCGGCGGAAACGGTCGCCGAGCCGCGGGTGTGACCTCCGCCCGCGCCGGCTGGATTGGCGCCCCGGCGGTGGGGCGGTTGGGTTACGCTACGGTCGACTCAACAAGCTCCCCCACGAGGCGCCTTTCGCCATGCGCAAGTCGATGCTGCTGTGGATCGCGCTGCTAGCCGCCACTGGCCTTGAGTGCGACGCGGCTGGCGACACGTTCGATCTCGCTTACGTCAACCAGTTATCCGACGACGCAAGCTGGTGCTGGTTCCAGGACGAGCGGGCGGTCTTCGCGGGCGAGATGCTGGTCACCACGGTGATCGCGTCGGGCCATCGAGAGCCGTCGCGCTCTGGTAACCTTGAGGCGTTGGTCCACGACCCGGAGACGGGCGAATCGTGGCGGTCGGTGATTCACAAAGGCTTTGAGCTCGACGATCACAACGTCGCGACGCTGGTGGTCCTGCCCGACGACCGGGTGATGGCCGTCTACGCCAAGCACCACCGCGAGGGCTGCTTCTACGTCGCCGGTTCGGACCGTCGTTCTCGCTACCGGGTTTGGACCGAGCCCGAGCGCGTGGAAATGGGCGAGGCGTCGCGGCTGACGTACGCCAACGTCTTCCGCGTACCCACGCCGGTCGGCGGCGCCCGGCTTGTGAACTTCTTCCGCGGGCTCAACAACGAGTTCCGCCCCTCGTACGCGGTCTCCGGCGACGACGGCAAGACCTGGACCGCCGGCCGCGTGCTGCTGGGCGGCGACGTGGGCGTCAGGAGCCGGCCGTACGTCAAGTACGCCCGGGCGGCCGACGGGGCGATCCACCTCGCCTACACCGAAGGGCACCCGCGGGACATCGACAACAGCATCTACCACGTTGTGTGGAGAGAAGGGCGGCTCGAATCGCTCGGCGGCGAGTTGCTTGCCGACCGCGACGCCGCGCCCTTGATGCCCTCGCGTGGGGCGATGGTTTACCGCGGCGGGCCCCAACGCGTGGCGTGGACACACGATCTGCACCTGGACGATCAGGGGCGACCGGTCGTGGCGTTCTCTGTGCAGAGGGGCTCGGCGGGGTTGCCCCGCGGGCAGGGCGGGGACGACCTGCGTTACGGACTCGCCCGCTGGGATGGCGACACGTGGCGATCGGCCCTGATCGGCCACGCCGGGTCGCGGCTCTACGCCGGCGAGGACGACTACGCGGGCGGCATCTGCCTCGACCCGCAGCAACTGGACTCGCATCAACGGGCGTCGGGCGGCTGCACAGTTTACGCGTCGTCGAACGTCGACCCCGTCACCGGCAGACCAACCACCAACGGCGCCTACGAGCTGTTCCTCGGCCGGGTTGGCGGAGACCTCACCTGCGAGTGGACCGCGCTCACTCTCGGTGCGAACGAGAACCAACTGCGGCCGATGGTCGCCCATGGCCCGACCGGCCGCAGCGCTTTGCTTTGGCTCGTGGGTGAGTACACCAGCTATACCGATTTCCGCCAACGGGCGATGGCCACCACCCGCCGCCACTGAAACGCGAGGCAACCATGGTCCCGTGCCGCGAATGCGGGCAAGAAGTTAGCACCTCCGCCCCCGCGTGCCCCGGCTGCGGCTGCCCCTACCCTTATAAGGAGAAGTGGGACGGCTACGGCTTCGAGTGGAAGAGCAAGCAGGAGCTTCTCGGCCTGCCGCTGGTGCACGTGGCGTTCAAGTACCGCCAGACAGGGCGGCCGGTGGTCGCAAGGGGCTGGCTGGCGATTGGGCAGTTCAGCTACGGCTTCATCAACATCTCGCAGTTCGGTCTCGGGCCGTTCGCCGTCTCGCAGTTCGCGGTGGCCGGCGCCGCGCTCAGCCAGATGTCGATCGCGGGCATGACGCTTTCGCAGATGACCATCGCCTTCTACGGCATCTGCCAGGCGGGCATCATCTACACCGGCCGCGGGCTGCAGGTCATCAAGATCGAAGACCTGCTATGAGACCAATCCAAAGAATTGGCCCTCTGCTGCCGGATTGGCCTCGCTATGCCCGAGATTGCGCTTAACCGAGGGGTTCTCGATCCACTGCACGCTGATAAAATCTGGGCCAATCGCGGCGCCAA
>JBCDJN010000218.1:0-3020 GCA_039414355.1 Planctomycetota bacterium
GAACGCACTGACGTAGCTGGTCCCCTCAGTCGGCGAAGAGACCGAAATCCACGCGTCCCCCTTCCGGACCTGCACGTCGTCCAGCGGGTCGGCGGTGTTGCGGCGCAGGCACTCGCGGATCGGCGTGGTGTAGCCGATGGCGTAGTGGCTGTCGACTTTGCTCGGCCGCTCCCAAGGCAGCCGCAGCGGGTCGGCTTCGCCGCGGTCGCCGAGCGTGACAAAGTGCCCCACGCCCGATCGATCGAGCGACCACTCGATCCGCTCGTTGTTGAGCAGGTAGCCTGACTTTTGGCAGAGCCCCGCGCGGACGATCACCTCGGTGCCGACCGGCGCGAGCACTTTCTCTGGCGTGATGACCACCCGATCGCGCGGGCCGGGGGGACCGGTGACGATCGATTGCCCGACCTGCGGCGGACCCACCGGCGGGCCGACCACCGTTGGCGTGGAGAACAAACCGCACCCGCGGCCGCCGAACAGGAAGCACCCGCCGCCGCTGTCTGGCGCGAAGACTGGCGGCGTGGTGACGTTGCCCGGGACGGTCGTCGTCGCCGTGCCAGGGGCCGCCACGGTCGGGGCGGCTGGCTCGGGCCAGATCACGATCCGCTCGCCCGATGGATCGATTCGCGGCAACCGGTTCATCGCGCAGCCCGGCGCCATCAGCAAGGCCAGCAGCCAAGCGAACAGGACGGCGTAGCGGCGGTGAAGGGGTAGAGATGCCATGAGCGGGGAGTCGGCACGCCACGGTCCGGGCGCGCAGCGGGGCGTTTGGAAAACTCTACCGCCTGCAGCGGACCGTGATGCCTGGAAGCAACGCCCGTGTGGCGTTTTCGCAACCCGTCGGGCGGGCCGCAGCGGCTGTGCGGATTGCGCGGGCCGGTGAGCCAAACCCCTGGCGGGTCGCGTCGCCAGACGGCACACTACAAGCTGTTGGCCAAGCGGCGGCTGCGTCGCGGCCGGCGAGTGTCCAGCAGCCTCTGATTGAACAAGCCAACGGCTAGCCCCGCTGTTTGGTTTTCGCCGCCGCCCGCTTCCCCAGACGGACATGCCAAGCCCCCTGGCGATCGTCCTTGCCGCCGGCAAGGGCACGCGAATGAAGACCGACCTGCCGAAGGTCCTGGCCCCCGTTTGTGGTCGGCCGATGGTCCGCTACGTAGTTGACGCGCTGCGCACCGCCGAAGTCGAGCGGGTGGTGGTGGTGGTCGGCTACCGGGCGGAGTTGGTCAAAGAAGAACTCGCGGGCGAGCCGGGCGTTGCCTTTGCCAAGCAGACCGAGCAACGCGGCACCGGCCACGCGGTGATGATGTGCCGCGACGAGCTGGAGGCGTTTCATGCGGCCGGCGGCGGGCCCGTGGTGATCGTCACCGGCGACTCACCGATGCTGCAGGTCAGTTCCGTTAAGGCATTGCTCGAAGAATTCGCCGCTACCAACCCCGCCTGCCTGCTGGGCACCGCCCACCGCGACGACCCGACCGGCCTCGGCCGCGTTGTGCGCGACACGGGCGGGGCGTTCGTTGGCATCGTCGAAGAGAAGGACGCCACCGACGAACAGCGGGCGATCACCGAGGTGAACATGAGCACCTACGTCTTCGCCGCCGATCAGCTGCTGCGGGTGCTCGACCAGCTGACGACCAACAACGCCCAGGGCGAGTACTACATCACCGATGGCCCCGGCTTGCTGCAGGCCGAAGGCAAACCGGTCGCCGCGCTTCCGGCACTGCAGCCGTGCGAGGCCCTGAGCGTCAACACGCCGGACGACCTCGCCGCCGTGGAAGCCGAGATGCAGCGGATGCAAGCCGCCGCGGACGGCCAATAGCCAACAGCCAAGAGCCCCCTCCGATGCAAGACCTGAAGCTGTTCGGCGGCAACGCCAACCCGGCCCTCAGCCGGGCGATCGCCGACGACTTGAACGTGGCGCTCGGCAAGGTTTCGCTGGGCGCATTCCCGGACGGCGAGATCTCGTGCAAGATCGACGAAGACGTCCGCGGCCGCGACGTTTTCCTGATCCAGCCCACGTGCCCACCGGTCAACGACACGCTGATGGAGCTGCTCGTGATGATCGACAGCTGCCTGCGAGCCAGCGCGGACCGCATCACGGCGGTGATCCCGTACTTTGGCTACGCCCGACAAGACCGCAAGGACGAGGGCCGGGTGCCCATCACCGCCAAGCTGGTGGCGAACCTCATCACCCGGGCCGGCGCCAACCGGGTGCTGACCATGGACCTGCACGCCGCGCAGATCCAGGGCTTCTTCGACGTGCCGGTCGACCACCTTTACGCCGCGCCGGTGCTGAACCAGTACTTCAAGAAGTACCTGGCCGATTCCAACGTGGCCGAGCAAGACGTGGTGATCGTCAGCCCCGACGAGGGCAGCATCAAGCGTGCGCTGGGCCACGCCAAGCGTCTGGGCGGGTCGGTCGCCATTATCGACAAGCGGCGGATGAGCGCCACGCAGACCGTCCAGGCAAATATCCTGGGCGGGCCGATCGAGGGCAAGGTCGCCTTGATGTTCGACGACATGATCAGCACCGGCGGCTCGATCCGCGGCGCCGCCGCCGTGCTGCACGACCACGGCGTCAAGGAAATCCATGTCGGCGCCACGCACGCCGTGCTGTGCGGCAACGCCATCGAAAACCTCGAGGCGGCCAACCTGTCGAGCCTGGTCTGCACCAACTCGATTCCGCTGGGCGCCGACCTGATGCTGCCGCAGACCAAGGTGCTGAGCGTGGCGCCCCTGCTCTCGCGGGCGATCGCCGCCATCCACCGCAACGAATCGGTCAGCCGGTTGTTTCGGTAGCGGGGACGCGGATTGGCCCGGGGGCCATTTCTTGCGTAGGCGGCACGCTTTCGCACGAGATGCCGCCCGGTTCGGGCCCCGGCGCCGGTTTCTGCGGATCGCCGGGCAACCCGCCGCCCAGGGGTTGCAAAGTGTGCCGTTGCGGCGACAATCGGGGATTCGCGGCTGCTAAAGAGCTGCCGTAAGGCACTCGGCGTTTCCGCCGGGCCGTTCGAGAACTGTTCGCC
>JBCDJN010000219.1:0-2834 GCA_039414355.1 Planctomycetota bacterium
CGGCGGTCACCTCGCCGGCCAGCCGGGTGCCCGACTCGTACATGCACATCACAACGCCCGCCATCCGCAGCCGGTCATTCAATCGATCGGCCACCAACCCGACGGTCTGCATCAGCTTGCTCAGCCCGTGCAGCGCCAGGAAGTGGGGCTGCAGCGGCAGGAAGACATCGTTCACGGCGGTCAGCGCGTTGAGCGTCAGCACGCCGAGCGACGGGGGGCAGTCGATCAGCAGGTAGTCGAGCCCCGGATCGGCAGCGGCGATCTTGTCTCGCAGGATCACTTCGCGCCCAACGACGCTCGCTAGTTCCAACTCCACGGCCGCTAGGTCGATGTGGGCCGGCGCGACGCGCAGGTTCGCTTCGGCGTCCTGCCAGACTTCGGCGAGCGGCGTGTCGCCGGTCAGCAGGTCGTAGGTCGTGGCGATCGGCCGCTTGGGGTCAACGCCCAGGTGCAGCGAGGCGTGGGCCTGCGGGTCGAAGTCTAGCACCCCCACCCGCTGGCCGGTCCGGGCGAGCGCCGCCGCCAGGTTGACCGCGGTGGTTGTCTTGCCAACGCCGCCCTTCTGATTGATGACCGCTATCGAACGCATGCTGTGACTCGGTAGGCTAAACAACTGGCGAGGCCCGTCGGCGCCTTCGGCTGCCCGGAGCTAGGCGGCCCAAACCAGGGCGGCGGAGTCTAGGCGATGGGCGGCCCGCCTCCCAGGCCAGTCGCACGGGCGTGCTAGCAGCAGCGACGTATCCAGCAACGAACGCGAGAACAGGCAACCAAACGTGTCCGATTCGGAAAGAACGACCATCCACGTCGACCTGGGCCAGCGGGCCTACGACATCGAGATCGGCCAGGGAAACCTCTCCGGCGTTGCTTCCTTCTTGCAGTCGCGACGTGACATCTCACACGTGGTCGTCGTGACCGACACCAATGTCGACCCCCTGCACGGCGACCGCGCGGCCGACCTGCTAACCGACGCCAGCGTCGAGGTGAACATCGTCGCCATCGAGGCGGGCGAGGCGAGCAAATCCCCCGAGGTGGCCCACGAGCTGTGGGAACTGATGCTCGAAGAGGGCGTCGACCGCGGCTCGGTGGTGTTGGCCGTCGGCGGCGGTGTGGTGGGCGATCTGGCCGGGTTCGTCGCGGCCACGTTCACCCGCGGGCTCGACTTCTTCCAAGCGCCAACGACGCTGCTCGCCCAAGTCGACAGCTCCGTCGGCGGCAAGGTGGGCGTCAACCTGCCGGGCGGCAAGAACATGGTCGGCGCGTTCTGGCAGCCGCGCGGCGTGCTGATCGATGTCGATGTCCTCACCACCCTGCCCGACCGCGACTACCGGGCCGGCCTTGCGGAGGTGATCAAGTACGGCGTGATCCTCGACGCCGACTTCTTCGCCTACCTGGAAACGAACGCCGACGCCATCAACGCCCGCGACCCGGCGGTGCTGACGCAGATCATCGCCAGCAGCTGCCGGTTGAAGGCGGACGTCGTCGAGGCGGACGAGCGCGAAGAGTCGGGCCGGCGCGCCGTGCTGAACTACGGCCACACGTTCTGCCACGCCATCGAAGCGGCAACCGGCTACGGCCCCGTGCTGCACGGCGAGGGGGTCGCCATGGGCATGCTCTGCGCGTCGCGGCTGGCGGAGCGGCTCGGCCGGATTGGCCCCGACGCCACGAGCCGGCAATTCGCGCTGATCGAAAAACTCGGCCTGCCAACGGCGGTCCCGCCGGAACTCGACCCCGAAGAGCTCTACCAGCTGATGTGGCGGGACAAGAAAGTGAAGGACGGGCAAATCCGATTCATCCTGCCCAGCCGCATTGGCGCGGTGGACCTTGTTAGCGAGGCCCCACCCAGCGATGTCTTGGCCGCGATTCACGGCTGAGCGGCTTCAGCACCCCTCGCAGCCGAGCCCGTCGCGCCGAGCCCGTCGCGCCGGTTGACGCTTGGTCAACCTCTACGCCCCCCCAACAGGCGCTGATAGCGGCCCCCTTGGCCCGCGGAGGGCGTGCTCGTGGTCATTCGGGCCGCCTAACCTAAACTCCTTGCGGTGAATCACACGGAGGTGCGTTTCCGCTAACTCACCTGCTAAACCGTTTGCGAACAGAGAGTTATGTCACAGCTAACAAACAATGCGGCGGCGTTCTCCGCCGATGTGCCGGTCAATCGGCCGACTCTGGCCGTCGTTCTCGGTGGGAATCAGCAGCAGAATAGCAAAGCGGCTGAGCTGCTCGAGCGGCTTGATTGCACCGTAACGATGAGCGCGGACCTCCGCGCATGGCAGGGGACCCACGCGCCGCAGGCGACCAACGGTTTTTCGGCCAGCGGGCTGAGGCCGGCGGCGGACAGCCTTACGCCCGCCCTGGTGATCTACACAGGTGCGCTCGGTGACCGCGCGGAGATCGCCCGCATCGCCGAAGCCACGCCCGGCGCCCAGCTGTTGGCGCTCACCGATTCCGCAACGGTTGGCGACGCCGTCACGGCGATGCGGCTCGGCGTCAGCAACGTCCTGCAGGCAGGCCAATCCGACGCCGAACTGGCCGACGCCGTGGCCGACGCCCTCGCGAAGGGCAAGGCGTCTTCGGCGAAGGCGGCTGAGCGGGCCGCCCTCCGGCAGCACCTCGCGCAGCTCACGCCGGCCGAAGAAGAGGTGCTCGACTCCATGCTCGACGGCATGGCGAACAAGCAGATCGCCCAGAAGCTGGAGATCGGCCTGCGCACCGTTGAACTCCGGCGGTCGAAGATCATGCGCAAGATGCAGGCCCAGAGCCTCGCCCAACTGGTGAAGTTCGTTTGCATTGCCAAAGGAATCGCCAGCAGTTAGTCGTTCGCAGCCGCCATCGCCAGC
>JBCDJN010000220.1:0-2818 GCA_039414355.1 Planctomycetota bacterium
CGGCGCGGGCGCCGGTGGCGATGACCGCCTTCTTGAACTTGAGCGTCACGTCGCCGGCGCCGCCGGTTACGGCGACGGTGTCGCTACCGGTGAACTTCGCGTTGCCGACGTAGACATCAACGCCCTTCTCTTCTTGAAACCGCTGGGCGGAGTCGGCCGGGCTGATGTCGGCACGCAGCCGCCGCATGCGGGCCATCGCCTCGGCGAAGTCCACGCGGTAGCCGCCATCGACGTGCACGCCAAACTTGCCCGCGTCCCGCACGGTGGCGGCGATGCGGGCGGCGGAGATCACGCCCTTGCTAGGCACGCACCCCACGTTCAGGCAGTCGCCGCCCATAAGGTTGCGTTCCACCAGGGCGACCTTCGCCCCCAGCCCGGCCGCCACCGCCGCGGTGACCAGCCCAGCCGTCCCGGCGCCGATGACCACCAGGTGGTACGTGCCCTCGGGCGTCTGATTCTGCCACTGCGGCGGGTGGACGTTCGCTTCGAGCCGCTGGTTGTGCTCGTCGTAGGGCAGCAGTTCGATCGGCTTGTCGATGGCGACGGTCATGGGAAGGGTTCAGGTGTTAGGTGTCAGGCTTCAGTGAATGGTGTTGGGTCGACGCGAGCGCGAGCGAGCCAGATCTCCCCTCCCCGGCAGGGGGAGGGGTTGGGGAGGGGGTTGCCCCGGGGACGGGAACAACGTTCGTCACACCGCGGCGCCGTTCGCCTTGGATGAGACACCCTCTTCGATCGCCTTGGGCCGCAGCCGAGCGACGAGCTTCTTGATCACCAAGGGGAAGACGCCGAGCACGGCGAAAGCCAGGATGGTCTGCAGCGACAGGATGCTGCCGGGGCCGTCGATCTCGGCGAGGGTGGGCACGGTCGATCCCGCGTAGACAAACACCGCCGTGCCGGGAAGCATGCCAACCTGGCTGACCCACCAGAACGTGCTGGTTCGGAGGGGCGTGAGCCCCATCACAAGGTTGATCACGAAGAACGGAACCGCCACCACCAGCCGCAGCGTGAACAGGTAGAAGGCGCCTTCACGCTCCAACGCGTCGTTGAACTTTGTGAGCCAGCCACCGAAGCGGTCTTGAACGTAGTCTCGCAGGAGGTAGCGGCTTGTTAGGAACGCGACCGTGGCGCCTGTGGTCGAGGCGAAGCTGACCAGGATCAACCCCGGCACCAAGCCGAACAGCCATCCGTAAACCAGCGTCAACGCCGCGGCGCCCGGCAGGGACAGGCCCGTCACGAGAACGTAGACGAGAAACGCGATGCCGTAGACGGCCACGGGGTTCTGCTGCTGGAACGCTCGGAGCTGAGCCTCCTGCTCCGCGAGTGCCGCGAAGGAGAGCTGCTCACGGAAGGCGATCCCCAAGCCGATGCCGGCCACCAGCAGGGCGAAGACCAGGATCTTGGCGACCGGCAGCCCGCCGCGTGCCGTGGCCTGCTCGGTGGTGGCGGTCTCAGGGGTGGCGGTCTCAGGCTTTTGGGCGGACATGGCGGGGGCTCCGTGAGGCGGGCGGTTTCGGGCGGGAATCGCTTGCTAACCGTTGGTTAGCTACCAGACAGACGCGGCCGCCGAGCAGAGTCTTACAGCAGAAAACCTCGGAATCTTCTACGAGAAAAGCCGGCGACCGAAGTCGCCGGCTCACAGGGGACAGTCTAACGCGGCTCGCTGCTACTGCTCGTTCAGATTCCAATCGTACTTAAGGTGCTTCACCTTCACGTCGGTCCTGGAGACGAACTCGCGGGCGTCGTCCGTCGGCAGCCACGGCTTGATCCGCTCCAGGATGGCCGGCTTGGAGTCGCCGAAGTCCTCGCCGAACCAGTTCAGGATCGCGCTGAGCCGGACAGTGTTCGCCGATGCGTCGATCTGGAAGTTCTGGTCTTGGGCGAAGAAGTGCCGGGCGTTGGTGTCGAGCTGCTCGTTCAGCCGCTCGACAACGTACGCCTCGTTCAGCAGGCGGGGGCAGCCGATCGAGGCGCAGACAATCGCAAAGTGAATCCGCGGCTCGCCCCGCTTGCGGAGCACCTGGTGCTCGATGTCGTCCAGGTTGATCTGCGTGTCGGCGTAGCGGAGCTTCAGGTTCTTCCAGAGGTTGTAGCCCCAGACCGCGGCGGTGTGGTTGCGGATGCTGGTGGTGGGGTACTCGCGGAGGATGCCTTTGACGGTCACCGCGTTGTAGGCGTTAATCCAGTAGGCGAGCTCGCTCTCGCGGGTCGCCTGGCGATTGGGGTCGAGGGTGGCGAGCGTGTCGAGGTAGCCATCGAGCTTCGCCGAAGCTTCCGCCGACGCCTGCCAGCCGGCGTAATCGACCTCGCCCCGCTCGTTAACAAACCGCCGGAGCAAGTCGTCCCAGGCGGCGTGATCGATCTGATCGAACCCCACGCGCTTGCCGGCCGGCGACCGCTTGCCTACGAGCACATCGGCCCCACGAACCACCGGCACCGCCACGGCGGCCGTCGCAACGAGCAGAACGGCAAACAAAGCAAGACGGCGACGCATGGCAAGCTCCGTGGCAAAGGGGCGGCTAAAGGCAGACTACCCCGCTGACGAGCCGTGTACCGCAAGCCTTACGCCGGAGCCAGCCGATTCGCCAGGCCCGAGCCACGCACCGTGAACCGCCTCACACAACCACGCGGCGCGATGCGGCCCACCCCGCCACGGCGATTGCGATCAGCCCGATCGACGCCGGCTCGGGGATGAAGTGATAGACCTTGCCGATGCTCCCGTCTTCGCTCGCATCGAACCTTGAAGCGATGATGGCGTTAGCTCCATCGAGCGCCAGCGAGCTGCCAAACCAGTCCTCTGGACTCGGGTCGGGGTTTCTAA
>JBCDJN010000221.1:0-2740 GCA_039414355.1 Planctomycetota bacterium
CCAAGGGCGTGATCGTCACCCCCACCAAGGTGATGGACGGCGCCGAGATCCTGGAGCACCAGAAGCTGGTGCAGGAGGTGGTGCTCGCCCCGCACGTGCAGGACTACGTGGCGAGGCTCATCCTGGCCACCCACCCTGACGGCAAGTATGCGGCGCCCGCCACCAACCAGTACCTGCGATGGGGCGCCAGCCCCCGCGGCGCCCAGACCGTGGCCCTCGCCGCCAAGGTCGCGGCGCTCTTGGGCGGCCGGTACAACGTGAGCTTCGAAGACGTCCGCCGCGTCTACCTGCCCGCGCTACGCCACCGGGTGATCCTGAACTTTGAGGCGGAAGCGGAGTCGATCGACCCGGATCAGGTGCTCAAGGAGATCCTCAAGGCGGTGCCGGAAAAGGCGGAAGAAGCGGCGGCGTGAAGCAGCGGTCGGCAGGCGCGTTCTGATCGCACCTTGGCGAAGGTGTGGCCGGCAAACCCGAATAGGGCTACGCGGCCGGGTACTTGGCGACCGGAACGAAAGAAAAATCGAAAAAAGTCTGTCCGGAACGTGGCGCGTGCGCCTTTTCCCTACCGGCCAAGCCCTAAAGCGGCAACCGCTGCGGGCTGAACTTGTCGCCACCAGTCTTCTCCTCCGCGGTTTGCCACTGCCAACACTCAGTCGCGTCTCGTCTGCCGTTGCTGCGTCCGCCAAGGCGGATCGTCAGCCTCATTGCCGGCGACGAGCCAAGGAAACGACCCCATGATTCGCACGCGAACGACGTCTCTTCTCTCAACTTGCCTGGCTGCCATCGCGCTGCCACTCGGGGCCAACGCCGCAACGATCACTGCGGCGGACGACGGCCTCTTCCGCACGGCCCCAAGCGTCGACAGCGTGATCGCGGCGACGGTAGCCGAAGGCATCTTCGGAGACGACGCGGAGTCCCTGACGCAAACGTTTCAAATCCTGGGCGCCGACCTGGACCTGCGGGCCATCGCCGTTGAGTACGAATACGACACCAACAGCAGCGCTCCCGACCCAAGCACCGTGTTCGTCACGCTGGAACTCTTCGAAGTCGCGGACGTCAACGCGACCGAGTTGGTCGTCGGCACGACGCTGCTGACCCTCACCGGACTGTCGTTTCCCGATCAAGGACAGGACCAGGTCGAAGCCCGCGTCAATCTCAACTCGATCATCCCACTCGTCGCCAACACCGGGACCGATGGCTACGGCGTCCGACTCAGCGGGGGCACGAACGGGGGCAGCCGTGGGTTCGAGTGGGTCCGCACCGGCAGCACGGACAACAACGTTTACCCCAACGGGTCCGCGTACGACAACGACGGTGAGGTCTTCGGAACCGGCGGCAGCGCCCGCGACTTCGCCCTCGCCCTGATCGGCGTCCCCGAGCCTGCGAGCCTCACCCTCGCGGTCGGTCTCCTGGCAGCCGGCGTGCTCGGCCGCCGCCAGACGCGCTAGCGAGCGCACCCACCAACCGACGCCGCACCCCGGCCACCAAACGCCCCGTGCCGAGGCCACCCGTGCCACGGCCGGGGCGGCGTCGTTTGTGCGCCTAGCGTCTCTCTACTCGGGCTCGTGGGCGGTGTGTAAAGCGTCCGCTTGGCGATGCCGGGGCAGCAGCGGTTGTCGCGTTTAGCTCCAAAGTTCCGTATGCCGGCATGCGCGACGCCGCGATAGACTAGCGGCCGGCGTCGAGGCGGGCCTTTGAAGCAGTCCAGCTGAACGCACGGCGGTCTTGACCGAGCGTAAGCAAGACTCTTCCGTTCTGTTTCATGAGTCGCCGAAGCTGACTCGATCGACGCAAATGAGGCGGAGGAAGCGGCCGCATTATTGGGAGGACATCGCTATGCACAAGCAGGCTGTTGTGGCGTCGATCGTCGGTGGGGTGGTTGGGGTGGCGCTTGGATTGGCGATTTGGTTGTCGCAGTCTACCTACCAGCCACAAGATGCCCCGTCTGTGCCGTGGGCGGCCCTTCTCATCGGAGCATTCGGGGCGTTCATTGCGCCGGTCCTGCTGCCCCCCAAGGCGGATATCGGCGACAGCCACCAGCAGCCCCCACCAGTAAGTCGAGCGAGCGATCGGCTGGTTGTCGGGCCAGTAGTGGTCCGTGATCGTGAACGCTACCAAAGATGTTCGATGCACTCAGCGAACGTTTCACTAGGTGCGTTTCCTCTGTTCGCCGGTGTGGGCATTACTGCCATCAGCTTTCTCATGATCCTCCTCACCCGGGCGTTTGTTGCTCTTCTGACCGCCGTTGGCGGTGGTGTGGTCGTGTTGATGGGTATCGCAATGCTGAGCGGAAAGAAGAACTTGGTGTTGGATAGGAAAGCAAACTCGCTTGACAGTTGGGAGACGTACCTCGGCTCAGTTCGCAACCATCAGCATCATTCATTATCCGAAGTGCGTGCAGTGGTGGTCAAAGAATACCCCCCGTGCGACGAGTCGTCGTACACAACATATCATGTACTTGTCTTGCCGATGGGCTCGGAAGCAATCACTCTTGAGTGCTTCTTCAAGATGAGCAAGGCGAAGCAACTCGGCGAGCAGTTGGCCAGCTTTATTGGTTGCCCCGTCAAGATCACGCGGGCAAATCAAAGCTAATCGATCAACCGATTGAACCCGCTTCGACGGTAACGCCCCAACGCGAACAGCGTCTCCACGCGACCGTCGACCCTGGGCGCGGCCTCCCAAAAACCCCAACCGAGACAAGGGGACCGGTCTGGGGCGAGACGGACAACCAGAAAAAACC
>JBCDJN010000222.1:0-2731 GCA_039414355.1 Planctomycetota bacterium
ATCGACATCGCCGTGATTGGCGACTCCAACGCGTTCTGGGGCGATTCGTTCAATGGCGGGTTCGGCCACTACAAGGGTTTGGCGTACGCCGCGGCGCGTCGGTACGGGCTCTACAAGACCGGCACCCTGCCGATGAACATCCTGGCAGGGTCATGGAACTTTTCGGCGTGGACCGACACGAACGAAGACCGTGGTCTGATTCCGGGCGGGTCGTTTACTCGCTACGCCGACGGAAGCGGCCGGTCGGTTAACGAGAACGCCCCGGCGGCCTTGCACGCGTACGCGGTTGCCCCGAGGCAGGGGAACGCGGCGGCCTTTGCTGGTGGCGGCATGCCCTGGGGTTACTTGTACGGCGATGACTCGGCGTCGCTCAGTGCGGTCCGGCTTCATCGAGGGCCGCACTGGTGGAAACCCGGCGATGCAACACGACCCGGCCTGCTGGATATCGACGCCAATCTGCGCTACCACCTGCGATACGGCACCTTCGAGACTGGCTCGGGCTCATTCGCCGTGAGCTGCATGGACTGGGCGTCGGATATGCCCAACAGTGCGGGCGTGAACCACGCCTTCACCGGCGACATTAACCCGGTCACGGGCTCATTCGGGCTTGCCGACCTAGCGCTCGACATCCCGGCTGGCGCTCGCGGTGACAACGGCATTACGATCCGCCCAGTTCGACTGGCGGCCACAACAGGCGGCGGCACACGCAAGGACCTGGAAGGCCCGTTCTTCGGCCTGTGGCAGTGCTTGGAGAACACCGACCAGGCCACGGGCGTCGGCGTGAACGTTGCCGGCCACTTCGGCAGCCAGACGGCACGCCACGCCGCCGATTACTTCTTGGGCACCGATGGCAGTTCGGCGGCTGGATTCAACGTCCGGCAGGCGCAACAGGAGTATTGGCGGTTCACGCTGGCGACTCAGCGGGCGACGTTGGCGGACGCCAAGCTCATCGTGCACCTGTACTTCGCCGAGAACGACATCAATGGGGTGAGCACCGAGAACTCACTCGGCCCGAGCCCAGCAGCATCCAACACCAAGGAGGGCTACGCCGACAACCACAAGGCCATCGTCGACCGCATCCGGGCAGACCTTGTGACCATTGGCGTCACATCATCCAACGTGCTGTTCGTGTGCGGCCCCTACGCCAAGAACCCCAACCAGAGCACCGCAACCCGCAACGAATGGGCGGCACAGCTAGAGAGCACGTTTGCCGACGATGACCGCGTGGTGGTGGCCTACGGCGAAGACCTGATGCAACGGGCCGAGATTGAGGCCAATGGCGGCTTTGACGCTCTGGCGGCCCACCTGACGCCCGAAGCTTACCAGTCGTTCGCAACCGCCACGCTAGTGTCAGGCGAAGCCAACCTCACCGAAGACCTGCCCACGGCAGCCCAGTTCACCGCTCTCGACACCAAGACGACCAGCGTGCAGACCACGCTTGGGGATCTGACGGAAGACAATGGCGGCACTCAGCGGCTTACGGCGGCTGCTCTGGCGGAAGCGCCTGCAGGGGGCGGCAGCGCTACGACCTACTTCACCCGCTTCGGGACCAGCAGCAACGCACGCACCGCCGAACTGCTAGGTGTCACGCATCCGACCACGGTCTACGCCAGCATCGCCGACAGCGATGGCGACTACTACGACTTCTCGGCCGAGACCTTTACCACGCCTGGCAGCGGCGCCCTGGGTGACCTGGCACTGGCTGTTGTGAGCACTGGCGAGGCGCAGCCCCCATCCCTTGGGATCGAGTCGTACGCGGCATTCGCGCTGTCTGCCGGCGACTACACGGTGATCTGGCGAGACGGCCAATCGGCCAGCGACACCGTCTTGGCAACGATGCCGTTCTATGCGGATGGGTCTCGGGTGTGGGAGTCGCGTGCGGATGCGGAGTCTTCGGCGGTGAACACGACGTTGGCGGATGGGGGTGAGGTGCGGGAAGCGATTGAGAACGTTGCTGTTGGTGGCACGGTTGATGCCGAGGTCGTCCCGTATGACCGCACCTGGCGGCTTACCGGTGAGTCGGGGAGCAGCAAGGCGAATGAGTTCGTCACCGTCCAGGACGGCTACGCGGGCACGCTGCAGGTGGACTATAGCCGTGTGCTGGCAGCGTCACTGACGGGCACGCCCACGGTGACCGTCAGTGGCCCAGCATCAGTCGCGCCAACGAACGCCCGTCGCCATGCTACGAACCAAGCGGTTCTGTTTGATGTACCCGCCCTGACTACCCCTGGAACCTACACCGTGCGAGTGGTCGTCCAGACTGTTGACAGCCAGGCCATCCCGACCGAAGCCACTTTGATTGTCACCTGATGGCACTAGCACCCCTGCGTAAGTGTGCGGAACCAACCTGCCGGAAGCTGGTGAGGACAGCACGATGCGAGAAGCACACCAAAGAGCGAGCGAAGCACAGCAGCAAGAACCGACCCGGCGACCCGTTCTATTCGTCGAAGCGATGGCGAGAGACGCGGGCGGCGAAGCTGAGGGCGGACCCGCTGTGCGAGAAGTGCAAGCCAAGAGTCGTGGCGGCAAGCGTTGTTGACCACGTCCTAGACCGATGCGACCGGCCGGACCTGGCGTACGACATGGACAACCTGATGAGCCTGTGCGTGTCGTGTCACAACCGGAAGACGGCGAAGACGATGGCGAAGCGGAAGCGGGACCGGGGGGGATGAAATCCTGGGGGTGTTGAGCGGGAAAGCCGCTTGGCAAGGTGCGCACATTTTTGGCCACA
>JBCDJN010000223.1:0-2529 GCA_039414355.1 Planctomycetota bacterium
GCGTCACGCCGCGGCGGACGCGTTCGGGTGGAGCGTACGGCCGTTGCGTGCCGGTCCACGCCGGTCGATCCCACGGCGCCCGCCGACTGGAGCGCTCGGCAGGAGATTGAAACCGCCCTGGCCGTCGCCGGTCGACCGAAGGCGAGCCGCTCAGCGGCGTCCGTTTCGATGAGCCTGTGCGACCTGGCCGCCGGCCGCGCCACGCCGGACGAGGAGTCGTTCGTCTCGAGCCAATGGCACGCCGACCTCAGCAGTGCGGAAGGCTGGTACACGTTTGCGGCGCCGCTCTCGGTGGCCGACCGAGTGTGCCGCGACCTGGGCAAGGCGGGGCTCACATGCAAATCGCTCGACGGCATGACGCACGCCCTGGCCCGCGCCGTGTGGCTGGCAGGCCTGAACCAGGGCGGGCGAACGGTCGCCGCGCTCGACTGGAGCCACGGCGGCGCCATGCTCTGCTCCGTTTCCGACGGGCGGCCGGTTTACGTCCGTCAGCTCCGCGGCTGCGGGCTGGCGAAGGTTGAAGAGGCGGTCGCCGAAGAGCTGCAACTGGAACGGCTGAGGGTCTGCGAGTTGATCAGCTCGCTCGCCACGAAGCCGGCAGACGACCCCGCGGCCGAGCTTGTCCGTGAAATCGCCCGACCGGTGACCGAAGACCTGGCGTCCGAGCTCGCGCGGACGCTGGACCATCTGCGATCCCACAAGAAGGCGCTCGCACCCGAGTCGGTCGCGCTGTTCGGCGGGGGCGCCGCGCTCGGCGTGCACCGTCGGCTGGCGGAGCGGGCGAAGTTGCCGGTCGCGCCGTGGACGCTACCGACCGACGGCGACGCCCCGCCGCCCGCCGCCCTGGCGATGTTCGGACCGGCGATCGCGCTGTCTGCCCTGGCCTGGGGGGGATCATGAGCCGTCACCTCGACTTGATGCCGGCCGGCGTGCTGCGGCGCCAGGCCATTGGCGACGCCACGTGGCTGTGGTCGCGTGTGCTGCTGGCGGCGGGCGCCATCTGCGGCGCGGTGGCCGCCACCGAGGTGTGGCGCGCCCAAGAGGCCTCGCAGGTGCGTGCCGCGCTCGAGGCGGAGTACGCCCCCATCACACAACTGCGGGCCGATATCCGCACCCTCCGTTCGCAGATCGCGGGGCTGCACGACACGGAGAAGCTGGCCATCGAGCTCGCCATCAAGCAGCCCATGACCACGCTGCTGGGCCGCGTGGGCCAATCCGCGGCGTACGCCGGGGGCGAGCTGTTCATCGAACGGCTCGGCTTCAACAGCCGCCCTTCCACGCCGGGCTCGCCGGGGAGCCAGTCCTTGCGGCTGCAAGGAGCCGCCCGCGACAGCGAGGCAATCTCGCGGTTCGCCGATCGCCTGCGCGAAGCGGGCTTGTTCAGCGAGGTGCAGTTGCGGTCCACCGGGTCGCGGACGCTGGCGTCGCAGCCAGTGACAGCATTCGATCTGACCTGCGACTTCTGAGGCCGACAAGAAGAAGAATAGATGCAACTGCTACCAACCATCCATCCGAAACTACTCCTATTCGTATCGCACGCGGCGGGCGTCGCCGCCGTTGCGCTGTCGCTGCTGGCCTACAACCAACTGGTGCATCAGCCGCTGCGGGGCAAACAAGCCGGAGACGAACACCGCGTGACCCAGCTCCGCGGGCTGATGGAGAACGCCATTGAAACGCGGCGGTCACACGTCGAGCTTCAGAAGCAGTTCACCGAACTAACCAACCGCGTCAACGAAACCCAAGAGCTGACCCCGGGAGCGTCTCGCGAGGCGGAGTTCTTGCGGGTGGTCAACACCGTGGCGGCCGAGAACGGCGTTGACATCAAGGACTACCGCCGGGGCCGCGCCCGGCATCTGCCAACACACTCCGAGGTGGACATCACGCTGAGCATGGAGGGCCAGTACGCCGAGATCTGCCGACTGCTCGCCAAGGTTGACGCGCTGCAGCGAGCCAAGCGGATCACCGACCTGCAGATCGACGCCACGGGCGCACGAGAGACTTACCCGATGAGCATCTCCTACACGCTTTACTTCGGCCTGCGAACGCCGGCCGAACCCGCCGGCGCCACTTGATCGACCCCCGCCGCCCGCCACGAGCCGCTCCACCGCGATGAATCCCAAGACCCGAAAAGCCAAGCCGAAGATCTCCAAGGCGAAGATCGCCTTGGTGGCGGTGCTTGCCGTCGCCATGGCGGCGGTGTGGGGGCGGGCGTTGCTGCCCTCGGGCAAGACGCCCAAGCCGAGTGCCAGCCGCCAGGCGCGGAAGTCGACTCCCGTTGCCCCGGCGACGGCTTCCAAGCCCAACACGGTCATCGCCAGCCCCACCAAAGACTGGCCAACGGTTCCGCTCACCACGGCGGTGCTCAACGACCCCTTCGCCAAACCCGCGTGGGCCATCCCGCCCAAACCGGACGCGCCGGAGCAGCACGCCGCGGTCGCCGCCGCGTCGACCTTGCGAGAAGAGCTTCAGCAAGCCGGCGTCTCGCTGGTGATGATCTCCGGTGACTCCAAGGTTGCCGTTGTGGGCGAC
>JBCDJN010000224.1:0-2502 GCA_039414355.1 Planctomycetota bacterium
GAGGATGTGAAGGCTCTCAAGTCTTACTTCCGCGCCATTGAGGTCTCGCCCGACCTGGCCGACCCGTACGAGGCGGCCGCCAAGCTGCTGGAAGACTCGGGCCGCGGCGCCCTTGCGTCGCCCTATCGACAGAAGGCGATGGAGCTGCGGGCCGCCGAGCAGGTTAACGCTCAGCCGTAGCAGCCCGCTCGCAGCAGTCCCGCTCGAGCCCGCGCGAAGCCGCGTTCCGGCGGCCTTCCGGCTTTGCCCCAGCGCTTTAGCGGCGCTATACTACGCGCGTCCGGCGGGGTGTTCTCGCCGGGATTTCTCCGCCGGCAGCCGCGTTTGGCTCTGTGCCAAGAACACGGTCGGCTGCTCTCGGCGAGACTTTCGCGCGAAAGGGACCACGGTTGGCCGCTTCCGAGCCGTCTGCGTCTGCCACGGCGCCGCAATCTAGCTTCTTCGTCGAGCACGAATTCCTCATCCGCCGGCTGCACTCCTTCACGGGGTTGCTGGCCGGCGGCTTCATGCTGGTTCACCTGACGGTGAACGCCAGCGTCGCCAACAGCCCGGCGACGTTCCAAAACAACGTTTACCTGATCCACTCGCTGGGCAAGATACTGCCGCTGGTGGAGTGGGCGTTCATCTTCGCGCCGCTGCTGTTCCACTCCATCGTTGGCGTGTGGATCGCTAAGAGCAGCTCGCCCAACACCGCCAACTACCGATACGGGTCGAACTACCGCTACGCCGCACAGCGGATCACGGGCTACATCCTGTTCGCCTACGTGCTGTACCACGTCTTCCACATGCACGGCTGGTTCCACTTCGGTTGGTGGCTATCGATTGTTGATCGCATGGGCGGAGCACAGTTTGCTCCGTACAACGCAACCAGCACGGCGGCCATCGCCATGGACGGTTGGTTCGTCACGCTCATCTATGCCATCGGCGTGCTGAGCGGCGTGTTCCACTTCGCCAACGGCCTGTGGACCGCCGGCATCACCTGGGGCGCCTGGGTAACGCCCAGGGCTCAGGCCAACGCGTTGCGGGCCTGCACGGCGCTGGGCGTGGCGGTCTCGGTGATTGGCCTGACGTCAATCGTGGCCCTGCGGGTCTACGCCAACGAAGAGAAGATCGCCGAGATTCAGGCCGAAGAAGAACGCATGTACGAGGCCCGCGTCGCCGCGGGATCGGTGGTGCCCAACGACCACAAGCGGGCCGGCCACCACGACCACGACGAAGAAGAGACCGAAACGGCGTTGCTCGGCGAGAGCCCGTAACGCCCCGATGGCGTCTTGGGCGCTACAATCCCACGTGTCGGCAGCGTCCCGAATTCGACCGCGACCCACAATCGAGTAGTAAGCATGGCAGAGCAACGCGTCCTGGTTATTGGTGGTGGACTCGCCGGTTTGGCCGCCACGATGAAGCTGGCCGAGTCCGGCGTGTCGGTGGACTGCATCAGCCTCACGCCGGTCAAACGCTCCCACAGCGCTTGCGCTCAGGGCGGCATCAACAGCGTCAACTCGCTGACCCGCCAGCAAGGCGACGACGAGTGGCTGCACTTCGACGACACCGTGTACGGCGGCGACTTCCTGCAGCATCAGCCGCCGGTGAAGGAGATGGCGTACTGGGCGCCGAAGATCATCGACCTGATGGACCGCCTGGGCGTCCCCTTCAACCGCACCGCCGAGGGCTGGCGTGACCAGCGGCGATTCGGCGGCACGCTGTTCAAGCGGACCGCCTTCGCCGGCGCCACCACCGGGCAGCAGTTGCTGTACGCCCTGGACGAACAGGCCCGCCGCTGGCACGCCGAGGGGCGCGTCCGCATGTTCGAGGGCTGGGACTTCCTCGGCCCCACGCTCGATGACACCGGCCGCTGCCGCGGCGCCATCGCCCAAAACCTGGTGACGATGGAGATCCGCAGCTTCCCGGCAGACGCCGTGGTGCTGGCCACCGGCGGCCCCGGGCTGATCTACGGCCGCAGCACCATGAGCATGGCCTGCACCGGCAGCGCCGCCAGCCGGGCGATCCAGGCCGGCGTGAAGTACGCCAACGCCGAATTCATCCAGGTGCACCCCACCGCCATCCCCGGCGCCGACAAGTGCCGATTGATGAGCGAGAGCGCCCGCGGCGAAGGCGGCCGTGTGTGGGTGCCCCGCAAGCCGCAGGATGCACGCGAGCCCAAGCAGATACCCACCGATGAGCGGTACTACTTCCTCGAAGAACGCTACCCGGAGTACGGCAACCTGGTGCCACGGGACATCGCCACGCGCGAGATCTTCGACGTCTGCGTCAACGACGGCCTGAGCGTTGAGAGCGACAAGCAGTGCGTTTACCTCGACCTGACGCACATCTCGCGTGCCGAGCTCGACCGCAAGCTGGGCGGCATCCTGCACATCTACGAGAAGTTCCAGGGCGTCGATCCGCGTGACGCGCCCATGAAGATCGTCCCGGCCGTGCACTACAGCATGGGCGGCTTGTGGGCCGGCTACGTCAAGAACGCCGAGGGCGGCCTGGACTCCGGCA
>JBCDJN010000225.1:0-2345 GCA_039414355.1 Planctomycetota bacterium
CCGCTTGCGGCCCCTAGCCACTAGCACTCGCCACTATTGCTAGCCCACCCGCGTGCCGATCTTCTCGCCACGCACGGCACGCTCGATGTTGCCTTCTTGGCGGTAGTTGAAGACCAGCAGCGGGAGCTTGTGCTCCATGCAGTGGGCGATGGCGGTGGGGTCCATCACGCGGAGGTTCTTCTCCAGCACCTCCTCGTAGCTGAGCTGGTTGTACAGCACGGCGTGCGGGTTGGTCTCGGGATCGTCGCTGTAGACGCCGTCGACGCGGGTCGCCTTCATCACGATCTGGCAGCCCAGCTCCATCGCTTTCTGCGCGGCGGCGGTGTCCGTGGTGACAAACGGCGCCCCGGTGCCGGCGGCGAGGATGACGATGCGGCCCTTCTCCAGGTGGCGCTGGCCGCGGCGGCGGATGTAGGGCTCGGCGACGCCGTCCATCTTGATGGCGGTCATCAACCGGGTTTGGCAGCCGAGCGATTCGAGCGCGTCCTGCAGCGCCAAGCCGTTGATGACCGTGGCGAGCATGCCCATGTAGTGGGCGGTGGCCTCCTGGATCATGCTCACGCCGCCGGCGTCGGCGTTGTTGGCCGTGAACTGGGCGCCGCGGAGGATGTTGCCGCCGCCGATGACGATGCCGATCTCCACGCCCTGCTGCTGAGCCCGGTAGGTCTGGGCCGCGATGTGCACGACCTCGGTCATGCTGATACCCCGCTCGCCGGTCGCGGCGAAGCTCTCGCCGGAGAGCTTCAGCAGCACGCGTTTGTAGACGGGGTCGGGCATGGTTCTTGAAGCGGGTAGGGAGATCGGGGGGATGGATTGGGGATGGGGCGATGGCCGCTGGTTGGGTCGGAGCCGGACGGCACGGACGACGCGAGTTCAGGGATGCGGCGATCGTTGCTTAGGTATCAAGCCGTTCACCTAGTTCGAATCCGTCGCCCCATGTTCGACGATCCCCCTATCCCCAGCATCATCCCCCACATCTCCCCAAAAAAAAGCCCCGGGCTGACGCCCGGGGCTGAGGGTTTTGGCTGCGGCGATCAGCTCGCCGGCTCGGCGGACTCGCCGCCGAGTTTCCAGTGCGTGAACGCCTTGACGTCCATGCCGCCTGCCTTGGCGACCTTGCCGACGGTCTGCTTGTCGTCGTGGATGTAGGGCTGCTCGAGCAGCACCTTCTCCGCGTAGAAGTTCCGCATGCGGCCCTGGATCATCTTCTCGATGATGTTCTCGGGCTTGCCCTCCTGGCGGGCGCGGTCCTTCTGGATGTCTTCCTCGGCCTTGACCACCGCCGGGTCGAGCTCGTCCTTGGTGGCGGCGAGCGGCTTCATGGCGACGATCTGCATGCCGATGCTCTTGGCCAGGTCGGCGTCGCCGCCCTCGGCCTCGATGAGCGCGGCGGTCTTGCCGTCGTGGTGGACGTAGCCGCCGCACGGTCCCTCGATGCGCTTGAGCCGCGGGATGCGGAAGACCTCGCGGATGCGGTTGACGATGTCGTCCCTCACCTGCTTGAGCGTCATGCCGTCATTGCTCGGCGAAGGTTGAGCCAGCAGCTCGTCCTCGGTCGCGGCGCCCGGGCCGGTGGCGAGCTGCTTGGCGAGGTCGTTGGCGTACGCGATGACTTCCTCGTTGCCGGCGACGGGGGCCGACTCCACCTGCAGCTCAACAATCGCGCCGCCTGTGGGGCTGGTGTAGATGGCGATGCGGCCCTCTTCGGTGCTGCGGTCGCCGCGGCCGTCCATGAACGCTTCGCCCTGCTTCCGCAGGTCGTCCTTGGCCTTCTCCATGTCACCGTCGGCGGCTTGGAGGGCCTTCTTGCACTTCATCATCGGGAGTTGCGTCTGCTCGCGCAGCTCCTTGACCATCGCCGCTGTAATCTCGGCCATCCTCGTTCTCCGCTTGGTGTCGTTGCCCCCAGCTGCGGGAGCTTCCTTGGGTGGGCGCCGGTGGTATCGGGCGCTGAGAGAGGTTTACGTGCTGGCGGGCTGCGACTCGTCCGCCGGAGCTTGGGCCTCGGCTGCGGGCGCCGCCTCCGCGGCTGGCGCTGGGGCAGGTGCGGGCGCCGCGGCTGGCAGCGGCGCGGGCTTCGGCCCGGCGCCCTTGACCGGTTTGTCGGCGCCCTCGTTCTTCGTCTGCTGCTGCATCGCCGCCTGGGCTTTGCCGGCCAGCACCGCGTCGGCAAGGATGCGAGAGATCATCTCGATCGACCGCATGCTGTCGTCGTTGCCGGGGATCGGCAGGTCGACCGTGTCCGGGTCGCAGTCGGTATCGATCAGCGAAACGACGGCGATGCCGAGCTTCTGGGCTTCCTTGACCGCGTTCTTTTCCTTCTTGGGGTCGATCACCACCATGCA
>JBCDJN010000226.1:0-2235 GCA_039414355.1 Planctomycetota bacterium
CGGTTTGGCCATCCGGGACCAGAAATCTGCTGAATTCTTGGCGGGCGGTTCGTAAGAAGGCCGCTCGCGGGGGCGTCCCTTGGTCAGAGTGGCTCCAGGAGTCACCAACGCCCACCGCCGCATCCCGCCAATTACGCAAGGAACCCCGCCATGCCGAGCCACCTTCCCGCCTCGCTCGTTCGCGTCGCCCTCACCGTTGCCGCCCTTCCCGCTCTTACGATCAGCTCGCGCGCCCTCGCCGCAGACACTGTTGTTGGCGCCCAAACGGAGGCTTCGTCGCGTGTTGGCTACGACGAGATCGACCACTCCGCGTGGGACGCCCTGCTCAAGCAGTATGTCAACGACCGGGGCTTGGTCGCCTACAAGGCGTGGAAGTCCTCACCGGCAGCCGTCGCCCAGCTGGATGGCTACCTCGCTACGCTCTCGGCCGTCGACCCTCGGCAGCCGGCCGCCCGCGAGTCGGAACTCGCCTACTGGATCAACGCCTACAACGCGGTCACGGTCAGAGGCATCCTCGACGTCTACCCCACCACGAGCATCCGCAACCACACGGCCAAGGTCTGGGGCTACAACATCTGGAAGAATCTGAAGCTTCGGTACGCCGACAGCCAGATCAACCTCAACGACATCGAGCACGAGGTGCTCCGCAAGCGGGGCGAGCCGCGGATCCATTTTGCGATCGTCTGTGCTTCGATCGGCTGCCCGCGGCTGCTGAACGAGGCGTACGTGCCGCAGCGGCTCGACGAGCAGCTGACGCGCAACGCGCAAGACTTCTTCGCCCAACGGCAGAACTTCCAGGTCGATCGCGGCTCGAACACCGTCCGCCTCAGCTCGATCCTCAGCTGGTTTGGCAGCGACTTCGGCGCCGGCAAGCAGGCCCAGCTGCAGGCGATCCGTCCGTGGCTGCCCAGCGACGAGGCCCGCGCGTTTGTCTCGCAGGCGAGGGTCCGCGTTGACTACCTCGACTACGACTGGGGCATCAACGAGCAGAAGTGAATGAGCCCCCACTTTACGGGGTAAGACCCCGCCTAAGCTCATCGTCATCGCTACAGACCGGCAGCACGAGCGTCGCTCGCCAGGACCCACCGAACCATCCTTCTCGCCGAAAGCCAAAACCATGTCCCCTCAACCGCCCGCAACCGTTTCGAACTCGACAGCCGCATCGGCTGACGACACGCCCAAATCCCGCGGCGGCTTCCCCGTCGCCAAGGTCGTGGTCCTCGCCCTGTTGGTCGTGGGCATCGGTCTGGGGATCGCCTTCCGCGACCAGCTCTCGCTAGCCGCCCTGGCCGAGCGTGAGGCCGACTTGAAGGCGTTTCAGGACGCGTACCCGGTCGCGGTTTACGGGATCGCCTTCGCCATCTACGTGGCGGTCACCGGCCTGTCGCTGCCCGGCGCGGCGGTGCTGACCCTCGTCATGGGCTGGTTCTTCGGGGCCGTGGCCGGGACGATCCTCGTCAGCTTCGCCTCGACTGCCGGCGCCACGGTCGCCTTTCTCGTCAGCCGGTTCCTGCTGCGGGACACGATCCAGAGCAAGTTCGGCGACAAGCTGAAGTGGTTCAACGAGCAGCTCGACCGCGACGGGCCGTTCTTCCTCTTCACGATGCGGCTGGTGCCGCTGGTTCCCTTCTTCGTCATCAACGCGGTGATGGGACTCACGCGGATCAAGGTGAGCACCTTCTGGTGGGTGAGCCAGGTCGGCATGCTGGCGGGCACGGCGGTCTACGTCTACGCCGGCTCGGCGGTGCCCGATTTGACGACGCTGGCCAACGAGGGGGTCAACGCCGTCTTCACGCCGGCGTTCCTAACGCAGATCACCATCGCGTTTGTGCTGCTCGGCGTCTTCCCGCTTGCGGCGAAGAAGCTGGTCAGCGTTTTAAAGCCGAAGACCGCCGGAGCGGCGCCGCACGAGAACGGCGCCGCGGTCTGACCGAGTTCACCGTTCCCACCGCCCACACCACCAACGCGACACCAACTCCGGGGGAGAAACCATGTCCGCAACCGCAGAGCCAACGACCGAAAAGCCGATCGAACTGCTGCCCTACGACGAGCACAACCAGCGGCTCGAGGCCAACGTCCACCCGCCCGAGTGGGTCAACCCAACGCCGGACGGCCCTTACCAGCTGATTGTCGTGGGGGCGGGCACCGCCGGGCTGGTGACGGCGGCCGTCGCCGCGGGGCTGGGGGCGAAGGTCGCTCTGATCGAGAAAAACCTGATGGGCGGCGACTGCCTGA
>JBCDJN010000227.1:0-2233 GCA_039414355.1 Planctomycetota bacterium
ATTGAGCTGGTCGGGCCAGACGCCCACGCTGAGTCGCTACAATTGAAGGCCGCCGGCAACAAGCCGGCGGCCTTTTTTCGTTTCTCCCGGGCAGTTAGATGATTCGCGCACTGTTGACCGTTCTGTTGAACGTGGGCTTGGTTGCCAGCTCTCCACTCGCGTGCGACGCCGAAACGGGCAAACCGGTCGCCATCCGCTGGTGGGGGCAAGGGATGGTCTCAATTGAGACCGCTTGGGGCTTGACCGTGGTCGTCGATCCGCACGGCGGAGCGAGCGAGCCCAACGCGGCTCGCCCCGACTGCGACCTGGTGCTCTTCACCCACGATCACGGCGACGGCAGCAGCATGTCGGCAGGCAACCGCAAGCCCTTTGTCTTCCACGGGCTTGACGACGACGGCGTGGTCCGGCCGCCTTACCAAAGCCTCACCCGAGCGGTGGGCGAGGAGAATCCGCAATGGCGCCGCGTTCGCAGGCGGGTGCCGCAAGCGAACGAGCTGCGGGTTAAGACAATCGCCGCTTGGCGCGACAGCAACGAGGGCCAACATCGCGGCGCGGCCGCGATGTTCTTGATCGAGGCCGACGGTGTTCGGGTCCTTTACGCCGGCGGGCTGGGGCAGCAACGGCTGACGGACGCACAGCTGGATTCCTACCGTGTCGTCCAGGCGACTTCGCCCGGCACGATCGACGTCCTACTGCTGCCGGTTGGCGGTAGCGACACGATCGACGGGGCACGGGCAGCGGCGATCGTCGAGCAGGTGACGCCTCGCTATGTCGTCCCGATTCATTACAAGGCCGAGGGGCTGAAGGCCGAGCTGGCAACCGTCGACCCGTTCCTGGACGCGATCGACAAACGCCACGACGTCGATCGCCCCAAAGGCAACACCCTCGCCGTCAGCGCGGCGGACGGCGACGACGAGCGATCGACCCGCGTCGTGCTGCTGGGGCACAAGCCGTGGCGGCCAACCGACGAACTCGCGGATCTGTTCGAGCGAATGGAAACCGCGTGCACGGCGTCGCAACAGATCTTCGCCCCGCTCACCGCCGAGCAGCTCAACTGGCGGCCGCCCAACGGCTCGCACACCGCGCGGTGGAACGCGGAGCACATGATGGGCCGGCAGCTGGGTTTCTTTTCGCAGATCTACGCGGCGATCGACCCGGAGATCACGGCCATCGACCTGAATCCCGCCCAGATGCCGCCGGACTACAAGCCGGCCCACCCCGACTGGGACGGCGCCGAGCAGGCCCGTCAGATGGAGCGTTCGGCGGCCTTTGTGAGGCGGTTCGCGTATCTGCTGGACGGCGGGGACCTCGACCGCCGGGCGCCCGGCAGCCGGTGGACGCCACGGCGGCTGCTGCTGCAGATGGAGCGGCACTTCAACCAGCACACGGCCAACGTGAAGAAGAAGTTCGCCCTACCCGGCTGGCCCCAGGGGGAAGTTGGAAGTAAGAAGGCAGAAGTCAGAAGTGCCGGTGAAGGACGCGAATAGCCCACTTCTGCTTTCCGCCTTCTAACTTCTGCCTTCCCGACGCTGTGCCCCAGATCGAGCCCCTCCGCGGCATCCGCTTCGACCCCGCCCGGGTCGGTTCCCTCTCCGAGGTGGTCGCCCCGCCGTACGACGTGATCGGGCCCGAGTTGTGGGACGAGCTCGCCGAGCGGCACGGCCACAACTGCGTCCGGCTGATCCTGCCCGAGGGCGACGACGACGGCCGGTACGAGCGGTCGGCCAAGCTCGTCAAGGCGTGGCGGCGAGACGGGGTGCTGATCGACGAGCCGCGACCCGCGCTGTACGCCTACCACCAGGTGTTCACCGTCGCCGGGCGGGAGCTGACCCGGCGGGGGTTCATGAGCCGGGTGAAGGTGTCGCCGCTGGGCGAGGGCGAGGTGCACCCGCACGAGGAGACCCACGGCGGCGCCAAGGCCGATCGCCTGCGGCTGTGGCGGGCTTGCCGGGCCAACATGAGCCAGGTGTTCGGGCTGTACCCCGACGCGGAGCACGCCGCGCAGTCGCTCATCGAATCGGCCATCGCCGGCACGCCACCGCTCGAGGCGACCGACCACCTTGGCGTGATCAACCGGTTGTGGCCGGTGACCGACGAGGGCGTCGTCGCCGCCGTGCAGCAAGCGATGGCGGGCAAGCCGGTCTACATCGCCGACGGCCACCACCGCTACGAAACCGCCGTCGCCTACCGCGACGAGGTGGCCCAGCAGCTGGGCGGCCAGCTGCCGCTGGGG
>JBCDJN010000228.1:0-2195 GCA_039414355.1 Planctomycetota bacterium
CGCGGCGGGAATCGGTGTGCTCTATGATCGAATCACACTGCACGACTTGAGCGACTCCGGCGAGAGCTTCTTTGCCGCCGAGTTGACCGGGTTCGGCATCAATGACAACAACGGGTCGGGGGTCTTCCGCTACCGGGACGGTGTCACCGAAGTCGTTGCTCGTCAGGGCGATGCGGCCCCGGGAGTCGGCCCCGGCGTTGCTTTCGGTCAGCTCGGTTTGGGAACTTTTGAAGGACCGTCGATCGAGATCAATGGTAGCGGGGAGGTCTTGATTCGCACGGGGCTGCAAGGACTCGGCGTCGATAACAGCAACGACGGAGCGGTCTTTGCTTCCGACGAGAACGGAGACCTCGAACTCATCCTTCGCGAGGGCGATCAGGTTCCGGGCTTGGAGGATGGCGTCGTGTTCACCAACGTCGACACGGTCGACGGTTTGGGCATGAACGAGAGCGGCGACCTCCTTATCAATGCCAAGCTAATTGGGCCTGGGATCAGCGGAGCAAATGACTTCGCGTTGTTCTACGTAGACGGGAAAGGTGACGGCGAACTGCAGATGATTGTCCGGGAGGGCGACACGATCGATGTTAACAATTCGCCTCTAGTTGAAGACCTGCGTACCGTCGAGTCCTACGATCTGTCCTACATAGGCACACTCTCGGCTTTTAACGACCGAAGCGAGATCGCCTTCCGGGTGACATTCACCGACACCAGCGAAGGCATCTTCCTGGCCAGCGTCGTTCCTGAGCCAGGCGCCGCCGCCTTGGCTTTGCTTCCGCTAATCGTTGCCGTCAGCCGCCAACATTAAGCGACGGTCTTCTCATGTCGCTCGGCCACTAGCTCGCGGCGCAACCCCCAGGGGCGGCACCGGTGTCCGATGCGCTGCCGTCGTCAGACTAGCTGCACGATCGTTACACACAATCGAACCACCATACACGCTCCGCTTCACCTAGCAGGCTACCCATGATCGCACTCTATCCTTCTGCGGCAAACTCACGCGGCTTCTCTTTTACAGCAATGGCGAACGCCGGCATGTTGACGTCACTTATGGCCTTCTCTGTGACGGCTTGCACGACGTTCTCGGCCCCGGCCGCCAACATCAGCTGGACGACGACCAATGGCTCCTGGGCCGAAGCGGACAACTGGTCGTCGGCGGGGACACCAAACGAGAGCAGCAACGTACTGATCGGTGATTGGGAGGCCGTTGAGAACGGTACGGTATCGCTGAACTCGGACGTACACGTCGAGGCCCTCCGCCTGATGGACGGGATGCAAGTCGAAGTGAATCAGAGTCGCCTACAGGCAGACATTCACGCCATAGTCTTCGGCGCTAACACGATCGGTCCAGTGACTCGCCACACTGCCTTACGCCTTAACGGCGACGGCAGTGGCGTCGGCGCCAACTTGGCGACCGGGTACCTGTCACTGTCGCACGAGGCTCAGGCCGTGCTCAGCAACAACGCCGTCATCGAAGCGACGGATCAGCTCCGCACCGCGTGGGATACAGCCGTGATCGGGAACGGCCGCGTCTACCTACCGGGCGATGAAGGGGTGGTCCTGGCAAACGACGGATTGATACGGGTGAGTCCGGGCGGTCAGTACGATTCGCTCAGTGTGATCGCGCCTAACGGCGGTTCGCTGGACCTCGACGGTAGTTCCGAGGGGGGCAAAGTCTGGGCGATCGAGCAGAACAACCCGATCGGCGAGTGGGCGCGGCTCCGCTTTGAGGGCGCTGGACTGACCGACAAGTTCGATGGCGACATGTTGATCTCGGAAGGCAACACAATCGAGATGACCCTCGACGAAGGGTGGACGCTCGGGGCAAACGGAACGATCGCCTTCGGCCAAGGGAACAGCACTTTCGGACGGCTCGAAGGCGCCAGCCTGCGGCTCGAGGGGGCGGTCCATGTCGGCACGGTAAGCGAGGACTCAACCGGCGCGTACATCACTGCGCCGATCGCCATGGCGCCGGGAGCCGAGGTCTCCGTTGCTCGCAACGACTACCTCCGCCTCGGCGACAACGAGCCGTCGGTCGTCGACGGCGGGCAGTTAATGCTGGGTCAGAACGCGAGAGTCGATTTCCAAGGTCCCACCACCTTCAACGGGATCACCATCAACAACCCAACCGGGGACGCCTTGACCGTCATGAGAGGTCACACGACGTACGCCGGAACGATGCAGTTTGCTGGCGTCGTCAG
>JBCDJN010000229.1:0-2162 GCA_039414355.1 Planctomycetota bacterium
CCCTGCGGCGGCACCCACGTCGCCAGCACCGCCGAGATCGGCGGCGTGCTAGTGTCCAAGATTGAAAAGAAGGGTAAACAAAACCGGCGGGTACGCCTGCGCTTTACGGAGGACGGCTGATGCTTATCGACGTGAAAACCCTCGCGGCCCGGCTCGGCGCGGTCACCGTGATCGATGGCTCCTCGCACATGCCCGACACTGGCCGCGATGCCGATGCGGAGTTTCTGGCAGCCCACATCCCGGGTGCCCAGCGCTTCAACATCGAAATGGTCGCCGACACCACCAACCCGCTGCCCCACACCATGCCCTCCCCGGCAAGCTTCGCCCGCCATGTCAGCGCCATGGGCGTCACCAACGACAAGCCGGTGGTGGTCTACGAGGCCGGCGCCCCCTTCTCCGCCCCCCGCGTTGTGTGGATGTTCAAGGCCATGGGCCACCCCGACGTCATGATGCTGTCAGGCGGTTTCGCCGCCTGGCTCGCGCAGCGTTTGCCCGTCGCCCGCGGTCCCGCAGAACCCCGCACCACCTCCTGGGGCTTCGTCCCCTCGCCGCGCCCCGGCACCTTCGTCAATGCTGACGCCGTCGCCGACGCCCTTGCCTCGGGCGGCCAGGTCATCGACGTCCGCTCCGCAGAACGCTTCGCCGGCACAGCGCCAGAGCCCCGCCCCGGCGTTCGCGCAGGCCACATGCCGGGCGCCCTCAACTTGCCGTACACAAACCTCTCCACAGAAGACGGCACGCTGAAATCGGACGACGAGCTGGCAGCGATCTTCAAGGACGCCGGCGTCGATCTTTCAAAGCCCGTCATCGCGAGCTGCGGGTCCGGCGTCACTGCCGCCGTCGCCGTCATGGCGCTCACCAAACTTGGCACGCCCGCCGCGGTCTACGACGGATCCTGGACCGAGTGGGGCGGCGACGAAAACCGCCCCATCGTGACCGCCACCGACGACAGCGCACCGGCCGAGGTGACCGCAGAAGCGCAAGCCCCCGCCGAGCCGGAGCCCATCCCCGAGCCCGAACCCACCGCTGGGCCCGCACAAAGCCCCGAACCCGAAGCCAGCGTAGAATCACCGGCAACTGGCGAGCCGGAGGACACCCCCGCAGCCGAGGAAATCGCCGCCCCAGAAACCAGCGCCGAAGCGGAAGTCCCCGCCGAGACAGCAGAACCCGCCGCAGTCGAGGCAAGCGCCCCCTCGGCGAAAGCCCCGAGCCGGACGACGACTGCAAAGTCGAGGACAGCGTCAAAATCGAGGGCCGCGCCAAAGCCCAAAGCAGCGTCGAAGCCGCCGGCAAAGCCAAAAACAGCCACAAAGCCTGGCCCCAAGCCGAAGGCCGCGTCGAAGCCTATCGCAACGTCAAAGTCGGGTCCTGCGGCAAAGCCAGGCCCACGCCGCGGCCCCGCCAGCACCGACAACAAAGCCGACTAAAGCGAAACCTACCCTTAACCTTAACCACTCATGATCTCGCCGAAATTGAGTGGAGTTCGGCATGGTTGAGGTGGGTGGTTTTCACTTCAGAACGTTTATGGACGACGTCCCCCGCGCGTTCGATCGCTGGCGGCCAGTGGGCGACGTCGTCCAATGGGACCGGCATTATGTGGTGCGCGAGGGCTACAGCCTCGTCCTCACCGATGAGAGCCGGATCCAGATCCGTCAGCTCAGCCAGCTCGGGCCGTTCCGCACAGAGCACCTCATCTGCGCCGCGTCCTTCCCGCTCGACTGGATGGCCCTTGCCCTGATCCGCAAGGTGCTCCCCATCACAGACCCCCTGCTGGAGATCGACGGCCGCACCTCCGAAGCCTTCATCTCGTCCCTCGACCGGCCCGACCTTCTCCAAGCCAGCCTCGTGAAGGTCATCAAAAGGCGCGTATCCGGGTCAGCGTCCGTCGAAATCGTCGATTTCGCGATTCCCGGGTGGAACTCCCTCGGCGTCAGTGTGGGTCTTCACACCACCAGCCTCAGCGCCATGCGCGCTAACCTAAAAACCCTCAACTTGTCCGAGGACCAGCACACCGACTACCACACCTGGATCATCAAAGAGGCCGCCCGGGTCCTGCCCAAGCGCGAGCCCATCCGCCGCTTCGGCATCCCCTTCGGCCGCGCGGCCTAAGCGGTTGCCCCGTACACCTCGTCAGCGCGTTCTTCAAACGCGCTGGCGAACCG
>JBCDJN010000230.1:0-2085 GCA_039414355.1 Planctomycetota bacterium
CCTCGCTACCGGAGTCCCTATTTCTCGCACCTATTCTCCTCGCCGAGCGGCTACTCGGCCGGCTACTACGCCTACCTGTGGAGCGAAGTCCTCGATGCGGATGGCTTTCAAGCATTCGTCGACGCCGGCGATCCGTTCGATGCAGCGTTGGCGTCTCGCTTGAAGGAAAACGTGTACGAAGCAGGCTACGTCGCGCCCGGTGCCGAGCTGTACCGCCGGTTCCGCGGTGCTGCCCCGAGCGTTTCGGCCCTGTTGGCCGCGCGTGGCCTCTGACGGTGCGCGCTGTATGGTTTTACACTGTCTGGTCTGTCTCAGCCTCCAGCAACGGCGAAGCGGATCACGTCGACGCCGGCGGAAGAACGGACGTGAAGCAAGTATTCGCCGGTCGGGACGCGCTGCCCGTTGGCGGCACGCAGGTCCCATGCCAGGCCGTCGAGCCGGCGCAGGAGTAGGCCGGCGTCTGAGTACACGCTCAACTGAGCCGCTGCCGGTGTGCCAACAACGCGCAGTGCACCCTGTTGCACAGTCCATCCGGCTGCCGAGCTAGGCAAGGTGCTCAACAGAGGTGTCTGCACCGGCGACCCGACCGTCAACTCGTCCCTGGCGTCGATGAGGTTGCGGAGGGTGCGCGCATGGCCCGGTTCGAGCCGGAGGGCTTCCTGGAAGGCTAGCCGGGCATCGGCATCTCGTCCGGCGTCGAGTTCGAGCAGGCCGAGACGCAGGACCCCGGCGTCCAGGCTGGGGCGTTCAGCGAGGGCTTCAACGAGTTCACCCCGTGCGGCGTCGAGCCGGCCTTGGCGGTGCAGAAAACGGGCGTAGTCGATGCGGAACAGGGCGGCGCGGGGCTGGAGCTGCAAGGCCCGGCGGTAGAGCGCCTCTACACGGCGAGCATCGCGCCCAGCTTGCTCGTACACGGTGGCCAGCGCGTGCAAGCGCTCTGGATTGCCGGGTTCGGCCCGAAGGGCGCGCTCGAAGGCGGGGATGGCTTGCGTGAGCTCGCCGAGGGCCTGCCGGGCGACACCGAGAAGGAAGAAGCCGGCGCTCAAGGTCGAGTCTTCGGCGAGGGCGACGTCGAGCGTGGCGGCTCCCTGAGCAAGCGTGAACTGATCATTCGACTGCCGGCCCATCACGACGAGCGCCATGCCCAGGTATGCTTGTCCGGTCCGGTTGCGGTAATCGCGCTCGAAGTAGGGGACCAGCGGATGTTCTCGGTCGAACGGCGGGGGCGTTTTGGCCTCGCCGGCCTGCACGACGCGGATCTTGTGATCGGTAAACGACGAATGCGGAGCATCCGCAGCCTCGACCTTCGGCATGTGGCAGGAGAAGCACGGCGCGCCAGCCTGATGATCGCTGCGGGCTTCAGCGGGTACCTGCTCGGCAAGTTCGGCCGGGAGATGGCACGACTGGCACGTCTCGTTGAAGTAGGCCGGCCCGGCGTTTCGAAAGCCCTCGTGTGGGTTGTGGCAGGTCGTGCATTCGAGCGGTTCGTTGGCGTCGAGCGTTCCCAGAAAGCATTCGCTTTCGCGCATCCGGTTGGCGTGCGAAACCACGTCGACGTTCGCACCGGAGCCTCCTGGGCGGACGAATACGGCTAGGTGAGAGCTGAGGGGTTCGGACGGCATGAAATCGAACGCGCCTCGGCCTTCTCGCAGCACCATGCCTGGCGCAGACAGGTGGCACTGCTGGCATACATCGAGCCGGCGCTCGTACGGGAGGTCGGCGGGGTTGACGATGGTCACGTCGATCTCCCCGTCGGCCTCGGGAGAGACGAGCCGTTCCTCGACATGGAGTTCCCCCGGGCCGTGGCAGCGCTCGCACGTGATGCCATCGGGGACAGATGCGTACAGTCCATCCACGTGTTCGACCGCTTCTGGGATACCGTTGTGGCACGCCATGCACCGGTCCGGCACCAGCCGGCTAAACCGGATGTTGGCCTCGCGGTAACCCGGGCTGAAGTCCCATTTCTCGGCCTGCGTGTACCACGTCAGCGGCAATTCGAAGCGCCGGCCGTTCTCGACCGTCAGGTAGGTCCGCGCCGCACTGCCACTGCCCACGACTTCATCGACGCGCCGCCGGAGGCGATGA
>JBCDJN010000231.1:0-1908 GCA_039414355.1 Planctomycetota bacterium
CCCCTCACGCCGAGGCTGAGCAAAGCGAAGCCACGGGTCCCGACCCGGGCCCTGCAACCGGGCTGCCCCAACGCCGCATCGCCTGGGCCGGCGTCGCCATCGGCCTGACCCTGCACTCCCTGCTCGCCGGCGTCGCGCTCGCCGCCGCCATCGCCGCCGAGCCCGGGGCCATCCCCGGCCTGGCCGTGTTCCTCATCATCGTCCTGCACAAGCCCCTCGACGCCCTCACCCTCATCGGCCTCATGCGCCACGGCAAGGCCTCCCGCCGTGCCATGCACCTGGCCAACGCCGCCTTCGCCGGGGTCGTCCCGATCGGCGCCGCCGGCTTCTACGCCATCGCCACGCTTACCACCGGCGGCATCCAGGCCGACGCCGCCCCGGCCCTGGCTTTCGCCGCCGGCGTCTTCCTGTGCATCGCCCTCTCCGACCTGCTGCCCGAACTGCACTTCCACGCCCACGACCGATTCAAGCTCTCCGCCGCCCTGCTGCTCGGCGTCGCCCTGGCCACCGCCGTCGCCCTGGCCGAACACGCGACCCACGCGGGGCACGATCACGCCGGGCATACCGACCACAGCGGGCACGGCCATGCCGACGATCACCACGGCCACGCGCACTAGGTGTCAACGAAACTCGTCGAGATCGTGCTTGCCCTTGGGGCGGTCAAGAACGTAGGAAACAAGATCATCAAAAGTCTGCATTGCCTTCAATGCAGGAAAGTGATCAGGCTCGTCATCGAACACCGTTGTAGATACGTCGAATGCTTCCTCGATCTCAATAAACAAATCCGGCCTCGCTTCGAGTTCAGCGTGAAAGTCCGCTTCTAATCGATCAGTCGGCTGCAACCCACCCAAATCCAGTTCAAGGTGGGCGGCCAAGATCTCTCGAAGCCGCACCGCGACTTCGGCCATCGCAGGAGAATCCGCGTAGTACCTGTCTACAAAGGCCTTGTCGCTCAACTGGGGTCGCGTGGCCAGAGCGCTCTGAGCGCTCTTCTGCCGTCTCTTATCCCGAATCAAAAAAAAAGCCATAAACCCCACGCCGATGACGAACAAGACCCAGAAGATTGACTGGAGCATGCGCAAATTCTCCCAGAAAGTAGCCCGGTGTGCCGTAGAAGTACCCAGAATAAACCACACCAATTGCGATTCACAAAGAACGCCAGCATCCCTACACTGCGGGGCTCGATGCCCCCCGCCACCCCCACCGAATCCGCCACCGACGCCGACGTGCAAACCGTCGCGTTTGTCTCGTTGGGGTGCCCGAAGAACCTCGTTGACAGCGAGAAAATGCTCGGGCTGCTGGCCGAGGACGGGATCACGCCGGTGGACGCGGACGCCATCGAGGCCGGCGGGGCCGACGCGGTGGTGATCAACACCTGCGGGTTCCTCGAGGCCAGCAAGGCCGAGTCGGTCGAAGAGGTCCGCCGGGCGGTCGAGGCCAAGCAGGCCGGGCTGACGAAGCGCGTCGTCGTCGCCGGGTGCCTCGTGCAGCGGCACCGGGCCCGGCTGCTGGAGTGGGTCCCCGAGATCGACGCGATGATCGGCGTCTACGACCGCGACCGCATCGTCCCGGCGGTGCGCCCGCCGCAGCAAGGCAAGCCGATCGGCAGCGACGTGGCCGTCGAGCTGCCCGTCTACTCCTCGATCGCGTCCTCCTCGCTACTCGCCAAGCGCGCCCGCGACATCGACGACGCCGAGCACGCCGGGTATTTCGAGTCCGACGCCGCGCGGCTCCGACTGACCCCACGCCACTACGCCTACCTGCGCATGAGCGAGGGCTGCAACCAGAACTGCGCCTTTTGCACCATCCCCTCGATCCGCGGCAAGATGCGCTCCAAGCCCATCGACGCCATCACCGCCGAGCTGCGCGAGCTGATGGCCGACGGCGCCTACGAGATCAACCTCATCG
>JBCDJN010000232.1:0-1813 GCA_039414355.1 Planctomycetota bacterium
ACCGCCACGCCCAGCCAGCCGGTCCTCACGCTGCCTGTCGAGACCTGGGTCAACCAGGTCACCCTCGACGACACCGGCGACCGCCTGGTCTTTACCATCGGCGGCGGCCGGGTCGTGGTGGTCGATGTCGCTAGTGGCCGCACGATCCACTCGATCGAGACCCACCGCGATGGGGTCTCAGACGTCGAACTGCTGCAGGAGCCCGGCCGGATCGTCACCGCGACCGGGCCGGACGCTGCACTCACCACGATCGACCTCGCCAGCGGTCGATGGCACAGCCGCGGCTTCGGCACCGCAGAGGTCTTCCGATTGATCCGGCGCCTCGATGATGGACGCCTGCTCACCTGCAGCTACGACCAGACGGTCCGGGTCTGGACCCCCGGAGCAACCTGGGCGTCGGTCAGGCTCGACGGCCTCTTCCGCAACCCGTTCGCCGCCGCACCCTCCCCCGATGGAGACCGCATCGTCACCCAGGACGCCCACGGTCGGCTCGGGGTCTGGGATAGCCACACCGGTCAACGCCTCGCCACACACCCCAAGGTCGAGCCATGGGTCTACAACATCGCTTGGCCGGCGGGCAGCGGCCCCGTCCTGATTCTTCAGGACGGCAGCCTGATGCGGTGGAGCCAAGACTTCGAGAAGGTCGAGACGATCCGCCTGCCCCTGTTTGAGCAACCCAAGACACCCGAGGTCGATGCAGATGACTGCTAAACGAAACGCCAGGCGCATGACGATCGGTCTCGCGGGACGCTTACTGGCGTTCCTCACCCTGCTCGCGTTTACCACCCCCGATGCCGCCGCGAAGCCCGGCGACCTCTGGCGGCACGACTATGCGATAGCGAAGCAACAGGCGATCGACACCGGCAAGCTCCTGCTCATCGAGTACTCCCGCGAGAGCTGTGGCTGGTGCCGCATCATGGAGGAAACGACACACCAGCAGCCCCGCGTGATCAGCACCCTCAAACGCGACTTCATCCCTATCCGCCTCAAAAACGATGGCGATGGCCTCAAGAAGACGCACGCCGTTTCGGGGACCCCACACACCCTCATCGTCGACCCCCAGAGCCTCACGCTCATCGCACGCATCGGCGGGTTTGTGGCGGCCGACGATTACCTCGTTGAGCTGCAACAGGCCAAAGCCCGCCAGGCCCTACAACTGCAGCACCCCGTAGCCTTCGACGCCCTGCTGGAAGCCGAAGCGTCGCTCAAGGCGGATCAGCTCGATCAAGCCATCAACGCCGCCACGCGCGGCCTGGCCGAATCGCCCAGGTCGATCCCCCTGCTGATCGTCAGGGCGAAAGCCCAGACCCGTGCCCGCAACGGCAGAGCGGCTGTTGCGGACCTCAAACGGGCCCTAAAACGCATGCCCGACGATCTCCGGCTCTACCGCGTCCGCGCCTTCGCCAGATACGACGCCAGCGACTTCCGCGGCGCCGCACAGGACTTCGACCGGTCCCTCCGCCTCCACCTCCAGCCCGCGCACTACGACGCCACCCAACGCTGGTACGCCATGGCCGCCGCGGGGCACGCCGACCGCGCGAGCCGCATGCTCCGCGACTACCTGCGGGGTAAACCCAACATCGAAGGCGACGGCTGGTTCCGCACGGTCTCCGGCTACCTCGCGGGACGCTACAACGAGCAGACACTGCTCCGCTTCGCCCGCCGCCCCTACCAGAAACTCCAGGCCTACCGGGCTATGGCCGCCAAGGCCCGCGTCGCCGGCAACCGAGACACGGCCCTCAGGCACCTCCGCAAAGCCGCCAGCTTCAAGCAGGTCAATGTCTACGACCACACGGCGGTACGCGCCGAGATC
>JBCDJN010000233.1:0-1725 GCA_039414355.1 Planctomycetota bacterium
ACGAGATCGCCGCGCTTGAGGAGTTTGTCTCAAAGGTCGACGGCTTCGAATGGCCGGTCGCTTACGGCCCGGAGACGATGCTCAGCGATCTCAACGTCGTCGGCTTCCCCACTGTGTTTGTCTTCGACAAGTCGGGCAAGTCCGTATTCCGCAGCCACGGCACGCGTGGCTTGGCTGCCGCCATTGAGAAGGCCTTGGCCGCCCCGGCGCCGTCAACGGCCGGCTAGCTCGGCGGCGCGTTGGCGGCACCCTTCGATCCGCTCGGCCACTAGCGCAAGCAATGCGTCGTCGTCGGTCTCGGCCGCCTGCGACGCGGAGATCGCCTCGCCGTAGCAGAGGCCCACCCGCGCCGGCCGCGGCAACAGCACGCCACGCGGCATGGCGAGGAAGGGGCCGTCGAGCCCCACCGGCACGATGTCCGCCTTGCCCCGCCGAACCAGCGAGAGAAAACCCGGCTGAAGCGGGCCCAACTCGCCGTCGGTGCTCCGTGTGCCCTCCGGGAAGACCAGAACGGCGTCACCCTGCTTGAGCCGCTTAAGCGTGGCCCGAAGCCCGGCGAGGCCCGAGCCCTCGCGGTCAATCGGGATCGCGTCGTAGGTGCGGATCAGCGGGCCCAGGACGCCCTTGAAGAGCGTGTCCCGGGCCAGGTAACAAACCTGCCGCCGGCACATCACGCCGACGATCACCGGGTCCAGATGGCTCTGGTGGTTCGCCACCCACACGGCGGCGCCCTCGGTGGGCACGCGGTTATGCCCCTCACGCCGCAGGCGGAACCACACGCGGAAGAACGCGCCGGCGGTGTACTGCGTGAGGTGGTACCACAGGCGTTTGGCGAGCGAGCGTTGCAAGGGCGTGCGTAAAGAGACGGCGTAGGGTGACTAGGAGTGGTTGGCGGGGCGACGCGACTCGACGATGGCCATCAGCCGCTCGACGACCTCGTCGGGCGTCAGGCCATCGGTGTCCAGCACCACGGCGTCGGGCGCCTTGATCAGCGCGCCCACCGGGCGGGTTTGGTCGCGGTGGTCGCGCGCCTGCTGCTTCTCAAGCACCTCGTCGTAGGTCACCTGCTCGCCGCGCGAGAGCAGATCGGCGTGGCGCCGGCGGGCGCGGGTCTCTTCGCCGGCGGTCAAGAAGATCTTGCACTCGGCGTCCGGGAAGACCACGGTCGCCTGGTCGCGGCCCTCGGTCACCACGTCGTCCCCCTCGGCGGCGCGACGCTGCAACTCAACCAGCCGATCCCGCACTCCAGGGTGGTCGGCGGCGTATCGTGTGGCGGAGGTGATCTCCAGCGAGCGGACCTCCCGTGTAACGTCGTGGCCGTTGAGCCGCACGCGGCCCTCGGTGAGGTAGATCTCAGAGTCGATCGCCACTTGCAGCAGCGCGTCGGCGTCGGTCAAGTCGATGCCGCTCCTCACGGCCGCCAGCGTTACCGCCCGGTACATTGACCCGGTATCGAGGAATCGGAAGCCGAGGCGGGCGGCCAGCACGCGGGCGGCGCTGCTCTTGCCGGCGCCAGCGGGGCCGTCGATGGTGACGATCATTCGAAGCGGGGGGCGGACGCGGAGCGGGGACGACAGCCAGCGGCGAACGGTGGCCGCGATGCTACCACGAGGCCGCGACACGTAGCCACCCGTACGGGCCGATTTCCAGACGCGCGGCGCCTTCCTCCACCGAAACCGCTTCCACCACCTCGCCGCTCAGGCTTTCCCGCACCGCCCGTTTGAG
>JBCDJN010000234.1:0-1705 GCA_039414355.1 Planctomycetota bacterium
CACCCAGCCCCCCATGCCCAACAACGCGATCATCGGCCAGTCCGGCGGACCCACCAGCGTCATCAACCAGTCGCTCGTAGGCCTCATCCAGGCCGCCAAACAGCACGGCCACATCGACACGCTCTACGGCGCACGGCACGGCGTCCGCGGCATCCTCGAAGGCAATCTCGTCGACCTGAGCGACGTGCCGGACGAGCTGGCTGAGCGGATCGCCGCCACGCCGAGCAGTGCGCTGGGCTCGACGCGGGACAAGCCCGACGAGGAGTAATGCCGGAATCTCTTTGGCAAGCTTAAGGAGAAGGACATCAAGTACTTCTTCTACATCGGCGGGAATGACTCGGCGGACACGGCACGCATCGTCAATCAGGTCGCCAAAGACGACGGCTACGAGCTGCACGTCTTCCACGTCCCCAAGACGATCGACAACGACCTTCGCGTCCACGACCACACGCCGGGCTTCGGCAGCGCGGCCAAGTTCGTGGCGTGTGCGATGATGGGCGACGACTTCGACAATCGGAGCCTGCCGGGCATCAAGATCGACGTCATCATGGGCCGGCACGCGGGCTTCCTGACGGCGGCGAGTGCGCTGGCCCGCGTGGGCGACAACGGCGGGCCGCACCTGATATTCGTGCCGGAGCGGCCGGTGAGCGAGGACGACTTCGTCGCGGCCGTCGAGAAGGTCTACAGCAAGCACGGTCGGTGCCTTGTCGCGGTGAGCGAGGGCATCACCAGCACGGACGGCAAGACCTATGCCGAGCACATGGCCGACGACTTGGAGACGGACGCGCACGGCAACATCCAGCTGTCGGGCAGCGGTGCACTGGGCGACTACCTGTCCGGCCTGGTCACCAAGAAGCTCCAGACGCCCGGCGGCAAGAAGCTGCGCGTCCGGGCCGATACGTTCGGCTATCTGCAGCGGTCGTTTGCCGGCTTCGTCAGCGAGGTCGACGCGGCCGAGGCCCGGCTGGTCGGCAAGCGGGCGGTCGAGTTCTCTGCCGATGCGAGCAACGAGCAGGGCAGCGTCGTCATGACTCGGAAGAGCGGCGGCGACTACGCGATCGACACGCATCTGGAGCCGCTGGAGAACGTCGCGCGGCTGACGAAACACATGGCCGACGAGTACCTGACGGACGATCATGACGTCACGCCGGCATGGCTCGACTACGTTCGGCCTCTCGTCGGCAAGCTCCCGGTCGTGGGTACTTTTGATGAGTTGAAGTGACGGGGGAGCCGACCAAGCCGAACGCCCCGAGCGTGCCAAAGTTGGGCTACGGGCGGAAGTCGCGCCGGAGGCCCAGCATCGTCACCGGCGTGACTTTCATGCTCGTCAGCGCGGGTTTGCTTCTACTCGGTGGCTACATCGTCGTAGTTTTCGCCTTCTTCGCGCCGCCCGAGAACAGGCGGGGGATGTTGCACCTGCTGGTCTTCGGTTGCCTGATGCTTGCCAGCGCAATCACGTGCGGCTGGTATGGCATTCGAGCGATCCGGGGTCGGGTTTACACTCCATAAGCCGTTGCAGACGTCCCGTCGTGCTGAACCACGACGTGCAAACGCGTAGGCGCTGAGCACAATTCACGAGTCGAAGTGACGGGCATCATCCGAATCACTTGATGCCGAGGGGTGGGGGGAGCCCGCCCCCGGCTGCCTCGGAGGTTGTTGACCGGCCGGGGCCCGGGGGTGGCGCCGGGCCCCCCACGGCGGCGGG
>JBCDJN010000235.1:0-1678 GCA_039414355.1 Planctomycetota bacterium
CACGTGCCAGCGGCGTTCTGGAGTCCGTTCGGCAGCGTCTTCGGAGAGGGCAGTGGCGCTGGCAACGAGGCCGGCGTGTACGCCGGGGTGCAGATGCGGCCGGTTGCCGGCTGGACCGTCGCCGCCTACGTCGATGGCTACCGCTTTCCCGGCCCGCGGCATCAGGTGCGCCATCCGAGCGAAGGGCAAGACGCACTGCTGCGGCTCGACTGGAAGCATGGAGATCAACGGGTTGCTCTTCAGCTTCGCCACGAGACCAAAGAAGCCGGCACGGTCTGGACGGATCACCACGGCCGGGAAACGCATGGACTCATCGAGGAGTCCCGGCGCTCCATCCGGCTCGAAGGATCGCAGATGATGGGCCCGTTCAGGCTCCGCGTCCGGGCCGAGCGAACGCGATTCTCAGAAGGCCGCGCCGCGCCTTCCGATGGCTTCCTGCTCTACCACGATCTCCAGTGGGAGCCCGCGCCTATGTTTCGCCTGACGGGCCGGCTCGCGACGTTCGATGTCGGCGCCTACGGGGCCCGCGTCTACGCCTTCGAGAACGACCTGCGCTACCTCATGACGAGCCGGGTGTTCACGGGCCGAGGCCGGCGTGCCTACCTACTTGCCCGCTGGGTACGCAGCCGGTTAACCCTCGAAGCCAAGCTCGCTGCTACCTGGGTGCAAGATGCTGACACCATCGGCTCGGGTCTCGACGAGACGGACGGGCACCGGCAGCGCGACATTCGGATTGGTGCCCGCTGGATGTTCTGAGAGGCTGTTTTAGATGGTTGATTTTGGGCTGCGCTCGGCTCGTTGGGTCGTCTGTGCCCCTGCGTTCTCGGTCCGTACCCCGGTACGCACCTCCAACGTCATGAGCACATCCACTCCCAACGAGCTCTCGCTCGCTCCAAACTGAACATCAAAACAGCCTTTGAGCATTGCATCACCCGGCACGCGAGCGAAGCGCAATCTGTACGGTTTTTCCTGCTACATCGACCTCAGCCGGTGCGTTGAGGTCGAACGTGTCAGTCGAGACGTCGGTCTGTAGCCCTGAGGTGAAGGTGGCCGCCGGCTCCGGGACGCTGAACACGAGCTCCTGAGCCTCTGTGTCGACGAGCAGCGCACGGGCGCGGTAGAAGCTGAGGCGGTGCGTTTCGTCGAAGTCCACGGTGACGGGCACGAGGTCGTAAATGACACGCGCCGAGTCGAGCCGGGTGACGCCAAAGGGTGTGAAGCCGAGCCCCGCCAGCTCCGAGACCAGATCGCCGTATTGGACGCGTACCAGCGTCGCGTCTGTGTTCAGAATAGCGTCGAGTTTTTCTTGCGCCGAGGCGCGTCCGTCACGTTCGAAGGCGCGTTTATCCGCCAAGATCCTCTCATAATCGAATCGAGCCTTTGCCTGCGCGAGAGCGTTAGCTCCGTCGAAAGAGTCGAGACCCGCAGCCTCCGTCAGAAGCGTCGTCTGGTAGACACCCGGAGCGAAGATGCGAGACTTCCAGCCGGGCATCACCTCGTCGAGCAGAAGCGCTTGGAGGCCGCCGAGCGGGTACAGTTTGAACCGGATAGGACCGGCACCGAAGTAGGAGCCGTTGACCCGGATCTCCCCTGCGATGGACCGACTGGCAAAGTCAAGCGCCCGGCTGAGCCGGCGGTCGAGCTCGTCGCCGTAGCCACGGAAGCCGGCGGCGAGATA
>JBCDJN010000236.1:0-1604 GCA_039414355.1 Planctomycetota bacterium
CGCATCTACGGCCTGACGAAGGGGCAGTACTCGCCCACGTCGCCGCTGGGGCAGCGGACCAAGAGCACGCCGATGGGCGCCATCGACAACCCGCTGCACCCGCTGTCGATCGCCATCGGCGCCGAGGCGACCTTCGTCGCCCGGAGCATCGACACCAACATCAAGCACCTCGCCGCCACCCTGAAGCGGGCCGCCGAGCACCGCGGCACGGCGTTCGTCGAGGTCTACCAGAACTGCAACGTCTTCAACGACGGCGCGTGGGACTCCGCCAAGGACCGGACCACCAAGGCCGACACGACGATCGAGCTCGAGCACGGCAAGCCGCTCATCTTCGGCAAGAACCGCGCCAAGGGCATCCGGCTCACTGGCCTCGACCCCGAGGTCGTCGAGCTGGGCCGCGGCATCAACGAGGACGACCTGCTGTTCCACGACGAGAAGGCCACCGAGCCGAGCCTCGCCTACCTGCTCAGCCGCATGCGGTACGAGGACGGCTTCCCCGAGCCGATCGGCGTGTTCCGCAGCGTCAAGAAGCCGATGTACGACTTCTTGATCAACGACCAGATCAAGCTCGCCACCCAGCAGCGGGGCATCGGCGACCTCGACGAGTTGTTCACCCACGGCGACACGTGGGAAGTGGGAGAGGAGTGACTGGCTTGCGGAGTCCGCGTTCCTGAATCCCCCGCCATGCCATGTTGATCTGCCCCAGCTGCGGCGCTGAAAACCTCGAAGGCGCAGACACGTGCGAGCTGTGCGGCCACGCCCTGGCGGGCACGGCGATCCGTGTCGAGTCGAGCGGCGTCGAGTCCGCGTTGCTCCGCGACGTTGTCTCGGTCCTGCCGGTCCACAAGCCCACGGTCGTGCTCTCGACCACACCGGTGGGCGAGGTGCTGAAGCATATGGCCGACGACCCGGTCGGCTGCGTGCTGGTCGAGCGGCCCGGCGAGCCCGGCAAGCTGGCCGGCATCTTCGCCGAGCGCGACGCCGTGCTGCGGCTCAACACCGACAACAACCGCTGGCGGACCGAGCCGATCGAAAAGCACATGACGGCCAACCCCGCCACGGCCCCGGCCGACGCCAAGATCGCCTTCGCGCTGCACAAGATCAGCCACGGCGGCTACCGCCACTTGCCGCTGATGCGGGGCGACCGCGCCGTGAGCATCGTCACCCTCCGCGACGTGCTGCGATACTTGACCGACCGGGCGAAGACCGTCGCATTGGGGCAGCGGCTGCTGGGCTCTTAGCGAAGCCAGGCGTTGAAAAAGGGAACTGGCTCGCGGCCCTCACGACCGACACCCTAGCAACAACGCCGCCGCCGGGTGCCTGTCCCCTTTTTCAGCAGGGGCGCCAATGACCAACCCCTACCAGTCGCCCGCTACCGAGTCTGAGCCCCCGCCCCGCGTCCGCCACTGGAACCGCTGCCCGCACTGCGGCGAGGCGGCCTGCGGCTTCTTTGGTAAGAGTCGAATCGGCCCGTTCATGGGTCGGCCATGCCAAGCGTGCGGCAAGCAGGTAGGCGTGTCGTGGCGTTGGACCGGCTACAGCGTTCTCTACTCGCTTCTGCCTATGGCTGTGCTAGTGCTCGTTGCCATGACGGAACCCTATGC
>JBCDJN010000237.1:0-1527 GCA_039414355.1 Planctomycetota bacterium
ACCGCCTGCGGGTTGTCGGCGTCCTCGGTCCGCTCGAACATGGGGAACTCAACGACCCACGAGAAGTGCATGGCGTCCGGGTCGTACAGCTTCATCTCGGCGCCGATCTTGGTCCGCAGCGCGTGCAGCACCTTGCACGTGGCGATCCACTGGTCAGCGGAGAAGAGCACCAGGTCGCCCTCCTCGGCGCCGAGTCTCGTGGCCATCTCGGCCAGCAGTTCGTCCGGGAAGAACTTGGCGATGTTGGAGTTGAGCTTGCCTCCTGCTTCGGCGCGGAACCACGCGAGCCCCTTGGCGCCGTGCCCTTTGACGAACTCCGTGAGCCCGTCGATGCCGCGGCGGCTGTAGTGCTCGCTCCCCTTCTTGACGCAGAGCGCCCGCACGTGGCCGCCCGACTCGACGACCGACTTGAACACGCCGAAGTCGCTCTTCGGCGCGAGGTCGGTCATGTCGACGATCTCAAGACCGAACCGCAGGTCCGGCGCATCGTGCCCGAAGCGACGCATCGCCTCGTCGTACGTCATGCGGGGCAGCGGTAGCGGGACGTCGATGTCGAGCACATCCTTCGCGAGCTTCTTCACCAGCCCGTCGATCGTGCCCATCACGTCGTCCTGATCGACGAACGCCATCTCCAGGTCGAGCTGCGTGAACTCCGGCTGGCGGTCGGCGCGGAGGTCTTCGTCGCGGAAGCAGCGGGCCACCTGCACGTAGCGGTCGTAGCCCGCCATCATCAGGATCTGCTTGTAGAGCTGCGGCGACTGCGGCAGCGCGTAGAACGTGCCGTGGTGGACGCGCGAGGGGACCAGGTAGTCGCGGGCGCCCTCGGGCGTGCTGCGGCCGAGGATGGGCGTCTCGATGTCAACAAAGCCTTCCTGCTCGAAGTAGTCCCGCATCTTCTTGGTGACCTGGTCGCGGAGCATCATCGCCCGCTGCATCGCCGGCCGGCGGAGGTCCAGGTAGCGGTGCTTCAGCCGCAGCTCTTCGCCCGGCAGCTCGCTGACACTTTCCGAGGGCGAGACCGGCGGCGTCTTCGCCCGGTTGAGCAGCGTCATCTCCGTGGCCCGCAGCTCCACCTCTCCGGTGGCGAGCTTCGGGTTCGCCTGCCCGGTGGGCCGCTCGGCCACCTTGCCGGAGACCTGGATGACGTACTCGGCCCGCAGGTCCTTGGACGCCTCGACCAGCTCCTCCGACGAGTCGGGCGGGGCGAACGCTACTTGGGTGATGCCGTACCGGTCGCGGAGGTCAACAAACAGCCCGCCGCCGTGGTCGCGGTAGCTGTCAACCCAGCCGGCAAGCGTGACGGTGGCGCCGGCGTCGGCGGCACGGAGTTGGCCGCAAGTGTGGGAGCGGAGCATTTTCGAAGGCGGAAGGCGGAGGGGGGAAGGCGGAGTCGGGAAAACGCCGTGCCCAGTGACGAGCCGCGTTGGCGTGGCAAACCGGCGATTCTACTTGGGCAAGGCGAGACGCGAAACGGACCCAACCGGACAGAAGAGGTTCATTCCCCCTTCCCCCCTCCGCCCTCCGCCT
>JBCDJN010000238.1:0-1516 GCA_039414355.1 Planctomycetota bacterium
CCGATCGCCGCGGCGTAGCCGAGCTCGCGATCGATGGTGTCGGGGTCGAACGTCTCGGCCTGCCACATCTCCAGCTGGTTGCCGGCGGTGGAGGGCAGGAAGTTCGCACCGACGAGCCAGCCGTGTTGTTCACGCCAGGCGTTGGCCTGATCGGCGGACCAGCTGGGGGAGGGGTCGGGCACGGTGCGTCAGCTCGCGTGGGCGGTGGCGGAGGCGTTGACGCGGCGGGCGATCTGGGGCAAGAGAACGCCGGGGGCAAGCTTGAGGTAGTGGTCGTGGAGCCGCATCAAGTGAAGTTAACAGGTTGAGGTCTCGATCGACCTGTTAAGCTCAAGTCCGCCAACGATACTCAGGAGCCGGGGATGAGCTCGCAGCAATACCGCACGCCTTTCCCCCCCAACCTGCTGCTGGTGTATCAGTGGATCGTCGTCTCGCTCGTTGCCGGCGCTGCCTGCGGAGCGGTGCTTTCGCTGCTTAAGACGCACATCCCGTTCGACCTTGTGGTCGTCGTCGTGCTGTTCGGTATGGCCGCACTGCCGGGCCTCATGACCGGGCTGATCGGTCGCTGGTGCCGGGTCCCGCACCCCGCCTTCCTCGTCGCCGGGGGCGTTGCCGCGGGGGCGGCTGCGGCCTACGCGTTTATGGCCATGCAGATGACCAGCTTTTACGACTACGCCTATCTCTTCTGGAAGCCCTGGGAAATCTGGCTCGTGCTGCCCGCATCCCCTGACGAACTTGAAGTCGTGGATGCAACCACCGGGCAGGCCTCGGCCGCGACATCGCTCGATTTCTACTGGCTATTCGGCGAGTGGCTGGTGGCGATTCTCGGCTCACTCGTGGGCGGCCCGTTTGTCGCTTATCTCGTCTCACGACACATGCCGCCGCTGTGTGATCAGTGCGGCCGATGGATGACCAAGCCCGACGATGAACTAGGCATCTGGGCTGTCGATAACGCCGAGGCATTCCGCGACAGGTTGATGCAAGGAGACTTTGCGGCTCTCGAAACGCTGCGACCTACGACCAATGACGAAACGGAAACCATGGTGATCCTCACTGCTCGTCACTGCACCGAATGCGGCGGGCCTTACGTTATCGACGCCAAGAAGTTCGTTCTTGTCCAGGGAGAGAACGGCCTGCAGGAAAAGAAGACGATCTTGGTGCACCACCTGATCACGCCGGATGACTTCGTCGCCGAGATGATCGCCCGCGAGCGGCTCAAGCAGGAATCGCGACTGGCTCACCTGAAGTCGACGCAAGCCGTTGCTGAAGCGCCGCAAGAAGATGCGCCGTCACTGGACCGCTGAGGCGGCGTAGTCTTCGGCGATTTTCAGGGCGGCGTCGAGCTTGGCGGGGTCTTTGCCGCCGGCCTGCGCAGAATCGGGTCGGCCGCCGCCACCGCCGCCGGTGACCTGGGCGGCCTGCTTGACCCAGTCGCCGGCTTTGAGGCCGGCGTCGATCATGGGCTTGGGGACGGCGGCGATGAAGGCGCACTTCCCGCCGCCCCCGGGAGTCGCGG
>JBCDJN010000239.1:0-1513 GCA_039414355.1 Planctomycetota bacterium
GTCGGGAGTTCATCGCTCGTCTTGGACGGCAACACGGGGTTTCTCGCGCCGCCCCGGGACACGCCGGCCTTCTACGAGGCGGTGCGCCGGCTCGTGGACGAGCCGCGGCTCCGCACCGACCAGAGCGCGGCGGCCCGCCGGCATGCCGAATCGTTCGCCTGGGAAAAAATCCTTGCCCAGATGGACGCCTACTATCAGGAAGCCATCGCCTTGTGACAGCCTGTACCCGATGCCACTGCCTGCCGCCGATCCTCGGCCCCTTGCCATTCTCTTCGTCACCCACAGCTTCCCACCGGCTGGCCGGCCAGAGCTGAACGAGGGCGGCATGCAGCGGGTGGCCCAGGAGCTGCATCGGGCCTTGAAGCAGCGGGAGGAAGTCCGCCTACACACGTTCGCGCTACGCACCTCCTGGAAGATGACACACGTGCGGATGCCCGTCTTTCTGCTCCGGGCGCTGCGGCAGATCCCCAAACTGGTGCGCCGGCACGAGATCGACGTGGTGCTGTTTTCGTCGATGGTGACGGCGAGTTTGTCGGTACGCCTCAACGAGCGCGTGCCGGCCCACCTGGCGACGATCTGCCACGGCCAAGACGTAACGCTGCCGGTTGGCGTGTACCAGCGCTTCGTCCCGAAAGTCTTCGACGCGCTCGACTTGGTGATGCCCGTCAGCCAAGCCACGGGCGAGGCGTGCATCGAGCGGGGTTGTGTACCTGAGAAGGTTGAGGTCGTCCCGAATGGCATCCGCCCCGGCCGCTTCGACGCCCCGCCTAGCGACCGCCGCGCCGCACTGGCCGCCGGCTTCCCGGACCTCGCGAGCAAACTATCGCCCGAGGACCTGCTGCTCGTCAGCGTCGGCCGGCAGGTGGAGCGCAAGGGGTTCCACTGGTTCGCCGAGCACGTGATGCCCCAGTTGCCCGAGCGTGTCCACTACTGGATGGCCGGCGACGGCCCCATGGCCGAACCCATCGACGACGCCATCCAGGCGACAGGTCTGAGCCACCGGGTCCGCCGGCTTGGCCGCGTCACCAACGAGCAGCTGCAAGCGCTCTACACCGGCGCGGATCTCTTCGTGATGCCCAACATTCCCGTGCCGGGCGACATGGAGGGCTTCGGCGTGGTCTTGCTCGAAGCCGGCCTGAACGGCTTACCCAGCGTCGCTGCCCGCCTAGAGGGCATCCGCGACGTGATCACCGACGGCGAAAACGGTTACTTCGTAGAGTCCGGCAACACAAACGACTTCGTCCGCCGCATCACGCCCTACCTCGACGACCGCGCCGCCCTCGGCCGCTTCCGCACCCGCGCCCGCCAGCACGTCCTCGACACGTTCACCTGGCCCGCCATAGCCGGCCGCACCGTCGATTTGTTAAATCGGCGATTTAACAAATCCCCGATCTAGATTCCAACCGAAACGCCGGCGCTGAACCGTTAGCCCTGGCCACCTACCACGCTGAGGAGGACAGTTAACGTCGCCGCGTAGAACCCGGCCGCACGTCGCAGCCTGACCGGACGCCCA